>JAPPHB010000015.1 GCA_028821195.1 Gammaproteobacteria bacterium | reverse complement strand
AGCTTGGCGGCTGGCGGGACGCCCAGACGGTGCTCAGGTGCTACCAGAGGCCGGACGCGGGACAACTCAGGACAGCGCTGGAAGGCCGCCCGAGGGTTCGGGGCTGAAATCCCGACCAGCGGGAATCATTCGGCGGGAATCCGGCCTCCAAACCCGCTAAAGTCATCGGCTGCAAGCCGTTGCAAATCTCACTATTCTTGCGGCGTCGGCTGGCTTGACCACCGTAGCGTGGCACAAGCCAGCCCGCCGGACGCCTGCCGAAACGCTTCTACGGGTAGCCCCCCGGAACACCAGCGCCCACCGGACCGTCGGGTCCCCTGCCTGGGTCGCGTCAACCCTTAGCGCGCAGCCTCCGCCGACACTCTGGATGCAATGCCGTTACGAGGCGATTGAAGTGATCGCGCATCCACTCGATGGCTTCGTCAAAGTCCCGGATGTCCTCTCCGTCTACGAACTCCGTACGGCGATGGAAGCCCAGCCGCGGTTGTCCCGTGGCGTTGGACCACCGCATACAGCCGTCGAGTGCGCTTCCTAGTTCCTCGTTACCGTCCAGAGCGTCGACGATGTCACCAAAGATCCTCTCGCACTCTGGATAGCTTTTCCGCCATGTCAGATAGACTCCGATGCTGGACTGGCTGCGATGCAGATAGGCACCGAACGAGAGCCCCCAGCCTCCGTGTCCCGATCCTTCGACCGGCACCCAGACACTTGCGTATCTGGAAGGTTCAGGTTCGACGGGCTTGGGATCGTCAAAGGCGAAGTCCTCCAGCACCGCCGTCCAGAATCGCTCGTTCGCGTCCTCGGCTGGGGACGGCACATGCTCTTGGACCGGAGGGTCGTCAGTTTCGTCCGACACCGTCTTGCGGACGAGGATCGTCCGGGGCAGGAGTTCGGTCCTTGCTAGGATCCGTGGCTGAATGATCAGGTCTTCGCTGTCTGCACGAGCAAAGACAGCTGCCTCGACGAGCGCGAGATGGAAGCGGAGACCGCTGTGTCCCTGCACGTAGGAGACGATGTCTTCGACGCCTTCGCGGATTCCGTCACCGACTATCAGGAGCAGGAATTCGCCTCGTCTAAGTCGGCGGGTGACGGCATCGATGAAGATGTGCTCCTGCACGTCGCCGTGGGCCTCGGAAACAATCTCGAAGGGCGACCGCTTTACGCGGTTCCTGACCTCTCTTTCCAGGTCGTCGTAGCTCCACGACGCGAGTACACGGGCGTAGTCGAGGATCTGGCCGATCACCTCCCTGCGCGCACTCGGATTCCTCCAAAGCTTGAACTCGGCGAGAATGATCCTCCCGGTCGGGGTCAGGTATAGCGCATCGGCGAACCCCGCCCCCGTGCCCAATTCCCTACAGACCGGGACCGGCGCTTCGTACGCGGAGTCGATTTCGTCGAGGGGCAGAATCTCCGCGTGTTCGAACAGGATGTCCTGCAAGCGGTCTTCGTCGATGGTGTTCGCACGTCCTTTCGACACGGGAGCAACGCCCCGCCAAGTGGTTCTCTCCGTAAAGTCGCCGCTCAACTGAATAAGGTGGCCGTACATGTGTCGCTGCCGTTCGAGGTTCGCTTGGAGTCCAAACCTAACTGGCGGGCAACCCGCTTGCGGACCCCCACCACACTGTCCATCCGTCCGACATTGACTTGCTCAACCCTGAGCGCAACTGCCCGGTCGTGGTTACCAGCTCGACCTCGGACGGCCGCCGGGGCGGGTGTCCAGCGGACCGGGGGGGGGTTCTGGTCGCGGTCGCGGGCAACTTGCGGCGAGGGGATTCCGCCGAGCAGTCTCCGCCGGCCGGGCGGGTAATTCCGACTTAGCGGCAGACGCTGACACATCCGAGAGCGTTCGAGGGCGTCGATCTACATCCCGTTCAGGAAACACGAACTGATAAGGGAACGACAACCATCCTATGCGATGTAAGTATTTGAATAACAACACTATACAAGAATATCTCCCATCGAGCCATGGAAGCGCCCAGCCTCACGTGTTTCGATTGAAGGTGCCATCGAGAAGCGCGGCCGCGACCGCGCGAGCGGATCATCTCCAGGGAGGGGCAATGCGCAACTCAAGTGGGTTTTCTCTCATCGAGCTACTTCTCGTCACCCTGATCATCGGCATTCTGGCCACGATCGCGATTCCCCGGCTGACGGCGGCGCGCGACCGGGCTTTCGTGGCGACGATGCAGGCGGATCTCAGGAACCTGGCCACCCAGCAGGAGATCCATTACGCCGACGAACTGACCTACTCGAACGACTTCGACGACCTCGCGTTCTCTTCCTCGGACCGGGTGACGGTCACCGTCACGGAAGCATCGGGTACCGGCTGGTCCGCAACCGCAGCCCACGAGGCCTTTGAAGACGACGACGGGTGCTCGGTCTACTACGGCGACGCCACGGCGACCACGCTGGGGAGTCCGGGGGGACCCGGGGAGATCGCCTGCACCCGATAGGGGAGCCTACCGAACGGTGAAGCGAACCGTGTCGATCACCCAGGGTTGCAGCGGCACGTGCAGGCCGTCCGCCACGACCGCGATTATCGTGTAGTCCCCTGGTGCCAGATCCGTCATCTCGTACTCGGTCTGCGCCAAACCGAAATGTACGTAGCTGCCTTCGACCGCGGGGATGGGCTGGTCGGCGGGCGTGAGGTCGGCGTTGATCAGCAGATGATGATGTCCGGTGCCCGGGTCCATCACACCCGCCTCGACGACCTCGAGGTTGTCGACCTCGAAGACGACCCGAACCGAACTGCCGTCGACCGTTGCACCATCGGCGGGTTCGGTGATGTGGACCGCCATCGCTCCTTCATCCATGGCAGCCGCGTCGTCCGCCATCCCGGCCTCGTCCATCGAGCCGCCCGCATCTCCCCCGCCACCGCAGCCGAGCGAGGCGAGAAGTGCGGCCAACGTCCACGGGCTCCATCTGCGAGTTCCTGGCATGAGTACCATCCGTGTTGACGGGGAATGGTTGGCGGTTTCCGGCCGGCCGGCGCGGGACCGCTGCCCGTGCCAGTATTCAACCGCACCTTGCCGCCCGGCAAGACCCGCGAGGCCCCGCGGGCCGGGGCTGGCGGATGATCGTGCCGGACAGCGCCCCGGGGACATCCGCAAACGGCCGGATGATCTTGCCGGATGCGCCGGGGGCGCCCAATCTGCTACTATTCCGATTCGGCGATTCCAGGCGGCCCCCGCAGCCATCGATACGGCCACGTGCCCGGCTTGCGCGCAGCCTGCATCCCGACATGCCGGCCACCGCAGCAACAGGAGATGACGCATGCGCAAGCTACTCCCGATCCTCGTCATGACGCTCGCCGCCGGCGCCCAGGCCGCACACGCGCAAAGCGCGCAGATGAACTTCTTCCTCACCAGCGCCGGGTCCGGCGACGGAGCGAACCTCGGTGGCCTCCAGGGAGCCGACCAGATCTGCCAGGATCGCGCCTACGCGGTGGGGGCCGGAGACCTGATCTGGCGCGCCTACCTGAGCACGACCGGCGAGTCCGGGGAGAACGCGCGCGACCGCATCGGCGGCGGCCCCTGGTACAACTACGCCGGCACCATGGTCGCCCGCGACGTGGACGATCTCCACTCCGAGAGCAACCTGCTGGGCAAGGAGAACTCGCTCACCGAGCGCGGCGAACAGGTGAACGGCCGCGGCGACTCGCCCAACATGCACGACATCATCACCGGGTCGACCATGGACGGCATGGCCTCCGACGCGGACGGCGACACCACCTGCGAGAACTGGACCAGCAACGGCGGCGACGGCAGCGCGCTGGTCGGCCACCACGACCGCGTGGGCGGCGGGCAGAACCCCACTTCCTGGAACTCGGCGCACGCCTCGCGCGGCTGCGGCCAGGAGGACCTGCAGGGCACGGGCGGCAACGGCTTCTTCTACTGCTTCGGGATCGGCAGCTGAGCTAGCGCCGCGCAGCGGCGTCCTCTTCGGCGACCCCCTTTTCCTGCGGCCGCCGGATCCAGCCGATCACCAGCCAGGTGGCGCCCATCACCGCCAGCGTGAGCGCCACCAGGGCCAGGGTGCGCGCCAGCAGGCCAAGGTCGAAGACGGGCCAGCGGAACGTGTACTGGGTGAGCACGCCCCACCGTTCCGTCATCCAGTGCCATGCCGTGTGCGCCACCAGGGCGGAGAGCAGGATGTTGCCGATCTTCTCCCTGATCGCGAAGCGGTAGAGCAGCTCCAGAGCCGGCACGATGATCAGCAGGGCCGCGAGCTGGCCCAGCTCCACCCCGACGTTGAAAGCCAGCAGCGAGGTCACCAGGTGCGATCCCGCGAACTGCATGGTCTCGCGCAGCGCGAACGAGAACCCGAAGCCGTGGGCAAGGCCGAAGGCGAACGTGATGATCCAGCGGGTTTGCACCTTGGTGCCCACGATGTTCTCGAGCGCCATGTAGACGATCGAGGCGGCGATGAGGGTTTCGACCAGCGGCGGGAACCAGAGGGTGTTGGGGGCGAAGTTGAATGCCGATGCAGCCAGCGTCACCGAATGCGCGACCGTGAAGGCGGTCACGAGAATCACCAGCGAGCGGATCCGGCGCAGCGGCGCGACCAGGCAGAGCAGGAAAAGCAGGTGGTCGATGCCGTCCAGGATGTGCTGGAAGCCGAGCACGACGAAGCGCCACGCCGCCTGGTGCCAGCGCGGATCCAGACGCACGACCCCGGGATGGCCCGTATACTGGTAGAGCCGCTCCGCGCCCTCGGCGGGCAGGAAGCGCAGGATCGTGTTCACCCGCAGCGCCAGCCGCTCCAGCCCGGGATCCATCGAGAAATCGGAGTCATCGGACGCTATGGGGTACTCGAAGAGGATGTCGAGCAGAGCCTGCTGCCAGACGAGCTGGGTCTCGGGAGCGAGCGGCGGGCCGGTGACGTGCTCCAGCGCCGCCTCGTAGCTGGTGAACGAGCGGTCCGAGGGTATCGAGACGAGCGCCGCCACCAGTTCGGGAACGGGAAGCCGTTCTCCGTTTTCGAAGAGCTGCAGCGGATTGCCGATCCAGAGCATCGCCCCCTGGCGGATCTCGTCCTCGGCCTCGGGAATGTCGAGGTAGCCCGGTCCGAAGGTCGGGAAGACGATGTCCTGCATCGTGTTGAGCGGCACCCGCACCAGGAGCCTCAGGCGGTCGCCCTCGGGCTTCACGAACATGCGCACGATGGCGTCGGCGGGGATGTCGTGAGGCACGGGAGCCCCTTCCAGCGGCGCGGAAGGACGCGTGAGGCTCACCACCCCCGCGACGACGAAGGCGAGGCCTGCGATGGCAAGGTGGGTTCTGCGCATGGCTGCGGGGAAGCGGGGGCGCGCCGAAATCCTGGCCGGGCGCCGCAATCCGTTGCGACGCGACCGGAGGCGGAGGAATCGTAACCGCCCCGGCCTTCCGCGAACAAGCCGACCGGAGTCGGCCCGAAAGATGTGCGCGCGCGCCGTCAAGGCCGTATAATGCCAGTCTGTCTCAGATCCCTCTTGGCGCTGGTGATCCAGTCTTTTTCGACAAAGGAGATGAAGGGATGAGAAGAACACGCGATCTTCTTGCCGGAGCGATTCTCGTGGCCGTTGCGGCCGCCTGCGCGGACGCCGGCATGCAGACGGCGCAGATGTCGATGGACATGGACGGAGGCGACGGCATGGCGCCGATGTTCGAGGTCGACCCGTTCTGGCCCAAGCCTTTGCCGAATCACTGGCTGCTGGGCGCAACCATCGGCGTGGCGGTCGACTCGCGAGACCACGTCTACATCGTGCACCGCAACACTCCGGACCAGTTCGCGGCGCGCACCGAGATCGGGCTGGCCCAGGACCCGCCCTTGAGCGAGTGCTGCCAGCCGGCGCCGCCGGTTCTGGAGTTCGACCCGGAGGGCAATCTGGTCAACGCCTGGGGCGGACCCCAGGAGGGCGCCGAGTACGAATGGCCCACCTCCAATCACGGCATCGTGGTCGATCACATGGACAATGTCTGGATCGGCGGCAACGGCGGCCAGGACAACCACGTGGTGAAGTTCACCCGCGAGGGCGAGTTCCTCATGCAGATCGGCCGCTCCGGCATGCGCGAGAACAGCATGGACACCGAGAACTTCGGCCGGGTCGCCAAGATCGCCTTCGACGCCGCGGCCAACGAGGCCTACATGGCCGACGGCTACCTCAACAAGCGGGTCGTCGTCGTCGACATGGACACCGGCGAATTCAAGCGCTTCTGGGGCGCCTACGGCAACGAACCCGACGACGAGTACGAGTTCATGCCCTATTCGCCGGACATCCCGCCCGCCCAGCAGTTCCGCGGCCCGGTGCACTGCGCCGATCCGTCGCGCGACGGGCTGGTCTACGTGTGCGACCGCGCCTCCGACCGCATCCAGGTCTTCCAGACCGACGGCACCTATGTGGACGAGGTGTTCATCGCGCCCCAGACCCTGTCGCAGGGCTCCACCTGGGACGTCGCCTTCTCGCCCGACCCCGAGCAAACCTACATGTACGTCGCGGACGGCCAGAACATGAAGGTGTACGTGATCCTGCGCGAGACCATGGAGGTTCTGTACAGCTTCGGCGACGGCGGGCGGCAGCCGGGCCTGTTCTTCGCGGTGCACAGCATCGCCACCGACTCGCAGGGCAACATCTTCACCACCGAAACCTACGAGGGGAAGCGGGTGCAGAAGTTTACGTACACGGGCATGGGCGAAGTGACCCGGATGAACATGGGACCCGCCTGGCCGGGCGGCGGCTGATCGTTGAATCTCTCAGCAGTTTCGGGCCCCTTCGCTACTCTCGCGGAGGGGCCCTTTTTCGGGCTGGATCGCTACACGACACGCTCCCGGAAATCCCGGATGACGCTCTCCAACATTCTTCGCCTTCGGCGTGTCCTTGAAATGGCGCGCGACGGATGTCGCGGGGTCGGGGCCCGACTGTCCCGGCCGGGGCCTCACGATTCCTGAAATCCAGGACCTGAAATCCATGTCGAAGATTTGCCGGGCAGTATACCTGGCGTTGGGTGCGGCGGTGGTGGCGTCTCCCGCGGCCGCGCAGGACCAGCAGCTCCAGAATCCTCCTGACGGGGGAGCGGCGGTCGTAATGCTCGAGGCGGAGCCCGTCCTTCCCGAGATGGCCATCAGCCTCGACGGCCGGGTGGACGAGGCCAGCTGGGGTCGCGCGGTTCCGATCACCGACTTCACGCAGCAGGAGCCGGTCGAGGGCGGAGTCCCGTCCCAGAGGACCGAAGTGCGGGTCCTCTTCGACGAGGAAAACATCTACATCAGCGCCATCCTGTACGACGATCCGGAGGGCATTCTCGCCTACCAGATGCAGCGGGACGCGCCCCTGATGACCGACGACCGCTTCATGTGGATCCTGGACACCTTCAACGACGGACGCACCGGGTATTTCTTCGAGATCAACGCCAACGGCCTCATGGGGGACGGCCTCATCACCGGTAGCGGCGGGGGGGGGCGTGGCGGAAGAGGTGGCGGCGGCGGTTTCGGCGGCGGCGGCATGAACAAGGCCTGGGACGGCATCTGGGAGGCGCGCACCTTCCGCCGGCCCGATGGCTGGTCCGCCGAGATCCAGATCCCCTTCCGCACCCTCAACTTCGACCCTGACGCCGACCACTGGGGCATCAATTTCCAGCGCACCATCCGCCGCAACAACGAGGAGATCCTGTGGCGCGGATGGCGGCGAACCGAGGGATTGAACAAGCCGATCTTCGCGGGCGACCTGGTTGGAATCAGCACGCAGGGAATCCAGCGCGGGTACGGGTTGGAGTTGCGGGGTTCCGGGATCGGGGCCTGGCGCAACGTCCCGACCGCCGCGGAACCGCGGGATTTTCATCAGGACATCAGCCTCGACATCGACTACAACATCACGCCCAGCCTGCGCGCCTCCGCGTCCATCAATACGGATTTCGCCGAGGTCGAGAGCGACGAGCGCCGGGTGAACCTGACCCGCTTTCCCCAGCGTTTCCGTGAGCGGCGCGCCTTCTTCCTGGAGGGCTCCGGAGTCTTCAGCTTCGCTCCGCGCAGCAACCCGCAGCCGTTCTTCTCCCGCCGCATCGGCCTGAACGCGGGGCAGGAGATACCCATCGAGTACGGAACCCGCATGACCGGCCAGGCGGGCAGCTACGAAATCGGGTTCTACCAGATCGGGACCGGGAACCACGAATACACGGATACCCAGGGGATCCTGCAGGACTTCACGCGCGAGCAGTTCTCCGTGGCCCGCGTCAAGAGGCGCATTTTCGAGCAGTCGACCATCGGAGCGATCTACACGCGGCGCGCAACGTCGGCCGCCAGCCCGCTGCAAGGCGAGTCGGGAGTGGCGCCGGGCGATCGCCACACGGCGGGTATGGACCTCGCCTTCAACACGCGCAACTTCCTGGGCAACAAGAACCTGGAACTCGAAGCGTTCTACGTCTGGAATTCGAATCCGGACCCGACGGTGGTCCGAACCACAACGGATCTGTCCGCGCACGGATTTCGCCTGAACCTGCCCAACGACATCTGGTCCGGGCATGTCTCCTACCGGCAGTTCGGAGACGACTACAGCCCCGCCGTCGGCTTCGTTCCCCGCAACGATTTCCGCCGGGTCGAGCCGCGCATCGGCTGGTCCCCCAGGCCGTCGTCCATCGACTGGATCCGGAGCCTGGACTTCTCCGTGCAGTTCCGGCACCTGGAGGAGCTGGGCACCGGGATCGTGGAAGAGCGGGAGTGGGACCTGAACCTGCTGGGCGTCCGGTTCGAGAGCGGGGACGGCTTCTCGGTGAACGCCAAGCGCGTTTACGAGTTCCTCGACTTCGGCTACGAGATCGTGGACGGGGTCGACATTCTGCCGGGCGACTACACCAACTGGGAGTATTCGATACGCGGCAACACCGCCGGCCGGCGGCGGGTGTCGCTCTACGGATCCGTGACCACCGGGGGCTTCTGGGACGGGGACCGGACCCGCTACGGGGGGCGGGTCTCGTTCCGTCCCAACCCGGGCATCAACATTTCGACCAACATCGAATACAACGATGCGCAACTTCCGACCGGCGACTTCACCACCAGCCTCTACGAGCTGGAGACCGAGTGGAATCCGAGCCCCTGGATGAGTCTCACCAACCAGCTTCAGTACGACAGCCGCAGCGAGATCATCGGCCTGTTCGCGCGCCTGCGCTGGATCATCGAGCCCGGGAATGATGTCTACCTGGTGTACACGCACAACTGGCGTGACTGCTCCCTGTACGGAGCGGGTTCCGGATGCAGTGGGCTGGATTTCGACCCGCGCGCGGATCCCAGGTTCATGACCCTGTCGAGGGGTGGAGCCCTGAAGCTGAACTACACATATCGACTGTGATCGAGGGGCGCCCCCGGGCGCCCGCCCGCTTTCCGCCCGGAGGTTGATGCATGCGGTATTCCCGTCCCGCCCGTAACGTCGTTGCCTTTGTCTGCCTGACCCTCGCGACCGCCTGCGCGCCACAGGGCGTGATGGAGCAGGCAGCGATGGAGGGCGGCGAGGTCCCGCTCCCCGTGACCGGCCGCTCGGTGGTCAACACCGAGATGGGGATCGTCGCGACCAACAACCCGCTGGCGTCGTCGGTGGGCGTGCAGATCCTCGAGCAGGGCGGAAACGCCGTCGACGCGGCCATCGCGGCCAACTCGGCGCTCGCGCTCATGGATCCCACGTCGAACGGAATCGGCGGCGACCTGTTCGCCATCATCTACCTGGCCGAGACCGAGGAGATCTTCGGGCTGAACGCCAGCGGCTGGTCGCCCGCGGCCCTTGACGCCCAGTACCTGAAGGAGCTGGGGCACGAGAGCATGCCTCGCCGCGGCATTCACTCGGTCACCGTGCCGGGGGTGATCGCCGGCTGGGACGCCATGCGCGAGCGCTTCGGCAACCTCGACTTCGGCACCATCCTGGCGCCCGCCATCTGGTACGCCGAGAACGGCTTTCCCATCCACGAGGTCACCGGGCGCATGTGGGCCGGTTCGGTCGACATGCACCAGCAGCACCCCAACAGCACCCATACCTACCTGGTAGACGGCGAACGGGCGCCCAAGGTGGGCGAGGTGTTCAAGAACCCCGACTTCGCGAACACCCTGCGGCGCATCGTGGCGGACGGCCGCGACGGCTACTACAAGGGCCCCACCGCCGAGGCCATCATCGCCATCTCGGACGAGTTCGACGGCACCATGACGCTGGACGACCTGGCGGAGTACGACGCCGAGTGGACGGAGACGATCTCCACCACCTACCGCGGCTGGACGGTGCACGAGATGCCCCCCAACGGCCAGGGCATCGCCGCGCTCATGATGCTCGACATCATGGAGAACTATCCCCTCGGCGAGTACGGCTTCCACAGCCCGGAGGCCCTGCACGTCATGATCGAGTCCAAGAAGCTGGCCTACGCGGACATGATCACCTACGTCGGCGATCCGCGCTTCAGCAAGGTTCCGGTCGCCGGAATGCTCGACAAGGAGCGGGCCAGGGAGCGCGCCCAACTCATCGACATGAACCGGGCGATGTGCTCGGTCGAGCCGTCACGCTTCGTGGGGCTCGACAACGAGGACGGCGGAGACACGATCTACCTGACCACGATCGACAAGGACGGCAACATCGTCTCCTACATCCAGAGCAACTACTCGGGCTTCGGCTCCGGGCTGGTTCCGCCGGGCACGGGCTTCATGCTCCACAACCGGGGCGCGCTGTTCACGCTCGACGAGAGCCACCCCAACGTGCTCGAGGGGCACAAGCGGCCGCTCAACACCATCATTCCGGGCCTGATGGTCAACAACGAGGGCGGGGAACGGATCGGCTTCGGCATCATGGGCGGCTTCAACCAGCCGCAGGCGCACGCGCAGTTCATCGCCAACATCGTCGACTACGGGATGAACATTCAGCAGGCGCACGAGGCGGGCCGCTTCACCAAGGGCAGCTTCGACGGCTGCGACGTGAACATGGAGATGATGATCCCGGAGTGGGTGCGCGCCGAGCTGACCGCGCTCGGCCACGAGATCAGCGTGCGGCCTCCGCGCACCGGCGGCTTCGGCTACGGCCAGGCGGTGATGGGTGACGGCACCGGCGTGCACTACGGCGCTTCGGAATCACGTCACGACGGCATGGCCATGCCCCAGGCCGCCCCGGTGTTCGCGAACCGGTAGCCGATCGAACCGGTAGCCGATCACCCGGCAAAGAGAGGCCGGCTTACCCGTTCCACCGGGGGAGCCGGCCTCTCTTGTTTCCGCCGTCTTCTCGGGAGCCCGCCGGGGGCAGGCTGTCGCGTCGGCTACCTGCTGCGGTTGCTGCTGTCGGTGCTCTCGAGGAAGCGGATGGCTTCCTGGTACCCGGCGAAGGTGTCCCGGCCCACCCATACCTCGCTGACGAGCGTCTCATAGGCCTCTGTGGCCCGCTCGAAATCGCCGGTCTCGACGCTCGCGCGCGCCACGCCCAGGAGCGAGCGAGGCCGCTTGGGCATGCGCAGCAGCGAGGTCTCGAACATGCCGGCGGCGGCCTCGTGGTCGCCGAAGCCGGCCAGGATCTCGCCGTACAGCTCGTGCACCGGCTTGATCGGGCTCGCCGAACCGCGCGGAGGCGCCATCGCCTCGACCGTCTCGACCGCCTGGTCCATGAGTTCGCGGGCGCCGGCCTCGTTGCCGCGGTCGGCTTCCAGCAGCGCCGCCACCTGCTTGTGCATGATGCCGTTGTAGTTGCCGAAACGACCTCCAGGCGCATCGGCGTTCTCACCAAGCGCGGCTTCCGCGGCTTCGAGCGCCGTCCGGTCGCCGGTGCGGGCCGCGCTCAGCCCGGTGGCGAGCAGCTCGTGATTGCTCGATTCGTCGGTGATGGGCAGAATCGCCCACTCTTCGGTGTCGACGATGTAGCGGGCCTTCAGGAGCGGCTCGGCGCCGCGCGGCCGGGCCTGGCCGGTCTCCTCCGAGGGGCCGCCCTCCCCGAACTCGAGGAAGGTGCCGGAGGCCATTTTCTCGATGCGCTCGATCCAGAGGCGCGCCTTTTCGTAGTCGCCGAGCTGCAGGTCGCCGTACTGGCCCCAGTCCAGCGCGTGGGTCGCGTCGCCCATGGACTCGCCCGGCTGCCACAGCTCGCGGGCGGCGTCGTAGGCGGATTGGTTGTGTCCGGAGACGTAGTCCCACATCCCGTGCTGGATGAAGATGTGCGTCGGCATGTGTCGCGCATGCGACACCGCGGCCGCGATTTCGGCGAAGCGGTGGGCAGCCTCCAGCGCCAACGGAGCGTGGAGTGGGTCATCAAAGGAGTGGATGATGTAGTGAACCGCCCCAGGATGATCGTTGTTGTCCTTGAACAGCTTCAGCGCGATGGTGCCCGCGCGCACGTTCAGACGTCCGCTGAGGTCGCGGGTCGCCCCTACGGCGCTCAGCATGGAGAGGGCGTAGAAAGCGGCAACTTCGGGATCGTCCGGATAGTCGTCGTAGAGTTTCGCCATCGCTTCCATGTAGCCGATCCTGCGCTCGACATGCTCGCCCTCGCCCCAGAGGATCTCCACCGCGTTCAGGAAGCCCTTCTCACGATCGGTGGGTGCCTTGGCGAGCCGCTCGGCGCGCGTGGGTGCCAGGCGCTCAAGTGCCTTGCGCGGCTCGGTGGCATCCATCTGCGAGTTGAGCGGATGGTTGTAGGCGAGCGATTCGCCCCAGTACGCCATGGCGAAGTCGGGATCCAGCTCCTGCGCCGCGTGGAACTGCTCGCGGGCCTGGAGCCAGCCGAAGCTGTGCAGGATCGCCACGCCTCGCAGGAAGTGATCCTGGACCTCACCGCTCGCGGATGTGGGGAAGTTGATGACGCCCACACCCTCGAACTGGGCGCGCGCCTGACCTGCCGCCACGGCGAGCATACAGACGGTCAACACTACGTTCCGTACCAGCTTCATCGGGTTCCTCCTCCTGTGATGACTCTCCCCGGCCCATGACCGCCCTGCTACCCGGGGGCGTGATTCAGTATAATGCGTTGGACTCGTATTCACACGCAAAAAAAGGAGGCTGCGCCGTGACCGCATCTCTCGCCGGGAGGGTCGCCATCGTTACCGGGGCATCGAGCGGGATCGGTCGGGCCACGGCGGTCGCGCTGGCCGGGGCGGGAGCCGCGGTGGCGGTGGCCGCGCGGCGCGGCGACCGCCTGGACGAGGTGGTGGCGGGGATCCGCCGGGACGGGGGTCGCGCGCTGGCTGTGGCCACGGACGTGGCCGACCGAGAGGCCGTGTTCGCGCTGGTGGAGCGCGCGGCGGCCGAGTTCGGTCCGGCGGACATCCTGGTGAACAACGCCGGCATCATGCCCACCTCACCGCTCCGCGACCTCCACCTGGACGACTGGCTGCGCATGGTGAACGTAAACGTGAAGGGCGTGCTGCACTGCATCGCCGCGGCGCTTCCTGCCATGCTGGAGCGCCGCCGGGGTCACGTCGTCAACGTGGGCTCGGTGGCGGGGCGGCGCCCCTTCCCGGGTGGCACCGTGTACGCGGCCACCAAGTTCGCCGTGCGCTGCATGTCGGCCGGGATGCAGCTCGAACTCTCGGCCGCGCACGGCATCCGGGTCACCGACATCCAGCCCGGCGTGGTCGCCACCGAGCTGATCGAGCGCATCCCGGACCCGGAGGTCCGGGAGGGGTTCGTCGAGCGCTGGCAGGACAAGAAGCCCATGGACCCCGAGGACGTGGCCGCGGCCATCCTCTACGTGGTTGCAGCCCCCGCCCATGTGAACATCAATGAGATCCTGATGCGCCCAAGCGATCAGCCGACCTGACGTCGCCGGCGGCGGAGAAGGGCGCACGGGCTCCGCGAGGGGAAAGAGCCCCCTGCGGGAGAGGCCTCGGCCAGGAACAGGACCCCGCTACAGGAAGAGGATCGCGAACGAGATCACGAACTGGTTCTTGATGTCTTCCAGGATCTCGTAGCGCACCTCGATGACCGTATTCTCCGAGCGCATTCCCCCGACGGCGTTGAACCCACGGGTCTGCGTCGGATCCTCGAACGGGTTCGCCCTGATGCTCTGCAGGTGCCAGCCTCCGCCGACGTAGCGAAAGAAGGGGATGGGAAGCAACGGGAGCGAAACGAGGGCGTTGACGTTCGTCTCCCAGTACCGGCACTGGTTGCAGTTGGGAAAGAACCAGTCGGCAGAGGCCGCCAGCCGGACCGGGAAGGCCGGCGCCCCGAACTCCACCCGGGGCCCCACGCCGATGGTCCCGCCCAGGACGTCGTTGGCGAAGGAAACCTGTCCGCCGGCGCGCAACTGGGCCGATGCCGGGGCGGGCGCGGAACCCGCCGCGACCCCGGCCAAAGCCAGGGCCGCGGCGACAACGGCCAGCCGGGCGCGGCCAGCCATACCGTAATCCGCGGACACCGCCATCATCCTCCACCCGCCATCATGCCGCCCGGCAGGGTGACTTCGCGGGCCGCCCCGTAGTAGATGCCGTTGAACAGGAACGGGAAGGTCCCATGCGATTGGGCGCGGAAGGTGATCTTGGGACCGAACAGGAACAGCTGTCCCTCGCCCAGCCGGGCTTCCGCGATCGAGACACCGTCGCGCAGATGGTGCTGGCCCCAGGCCCATCCGCTGCGCAGCGGCGCATCGGTGTCGAACCACCCCACCGGGGTCACTCCCGCCGCCGAGCCCTGCAGGCCGAACACGGGGCTCCGGCTGAAGAGCACGTTGGCCCGCTCGCCGACACCCGCCGCCAGCGGATGGGCGCCGTCCACGCGCAGGTCGAGCACCGAGCCGGGCACGTAGTACTCCTCCGACGCCAGCGGCTGGCCGTCGGCCCCCACCAGGTAATCGCGCACGGGCAGGCCCGCGTGGTACGCCAGCGCGGTCGAGCTGCCGATGGCCACCACCGTCCCCCCGGCGCGGATGAATTCGAGCACGGCCGGTGCCGTGGTCGCCGAGGTGAAGGCTCCGAGGCGGCCCCGGTATTCGTCCGGCACGGTGGCCGCGAACTCCGGCAGCATGGTCCTGCCGGCATCGCGTCCCGGCATCGGGACGCCGCCGTCCTCGAGCACCAGTACGTCGAACCTGTCGATCAGGTTGCCCTGGTCGAGGTCGGGCGGGAAGACCACGTCGAAGTCGAACTCGAAGTCCTCCAGGATCATGCGCGTCCATCCCGACGGCATCGAACCGCCGTAGAAGTCGCCGAGGGCGATCCGCGGCGCGGTGAGCTCGAAGGCGCGGCCCGAGGGTGCGGACTCCAGGCCAACGAAGTCGATGCCCAGCTCCGCCGCCATGGCCGCGACCGACGCCTCGTCCGCTCCCGCCCCGGACAGGAAGAAGGTTCCCGCCGGGTGCTCCGATCCGCCCGCCTGGAAGTCGTCGCGCAGCCAGTGCACGCTCCCGCCCGCCGCCAGCACGCGGTTGACCGCTACGAAGGCGTCGTTGGCGTCGTGGCCGACCAGGTAACCGGCGGCATCGGCGGCTCCGGCGACGGTGCCCGCGGGAGGTTCGGCCAGCCACTCGATCTGCTCGAAGGGCCCGTCGAAGCCGTCCAGGATGCGATCGAACTCGACGTCCATCTGGTAGGCGAGGGTCCATCCCGCGTTGTCGTAGGGCGCGGTCGGGGGCGCGCCCGGGTAGGGGAAGTCGTTGGGGTGGTTTTGCGGCTCGAACATGTCGAGGACGTGCGGGCGGAACGCCTGGGCGGCCAGCACGACGTAGGACCCGGCGGGGTAGCTAGTGCCTCCCACCTCGAAGTCGGCGGTCGCGCGGTGCACCTGCACCCCGCCCTTCAGCAGCGCATTCACGAACTTGGTCGCGGTCGGGAAGTCCGGCTGGTCGGAGGGCAGGATGAAGCCGCGCGGATCGCGGTCGGCGGGATCCCGCAGAAGCCGATCGTAGTCGGCGCGCGAGCCAAAGCCCGTGACCGTCTCCCCGGCCTCGTCGATCTCGAAGGGCAGCACCGTCCAGTGGTCGCGGCTGCCGCGCTCGATGGAGTTGGTGCCCATCCGCCAGATGTTGAAGAGCAGGTGGTCCTTGTTGCGCGAGGCGAAGTCGAGCACCGCGAGATTGGCGGTCATCGAGTAGTCGACCGACTGGCGGAAGTGCCACAGGCCGGGCTCCACCGGCAGCGGCAGGTCGCCGTGGGGAAGCTGCCGCCGGGGGATGAAGGGAATCGCAATCGGCGTCGGGTTGCCGATGGTCTCGGTCAGCAGCCCGATCTGGTTCTTGAAGTACGGCGTAGTGCGCAGGCCGCCGTTCCACCAGGTCGAGTAGCTCGCCCCGCTGCGCATCGTCGTGCCCCCCTTCCCTTCCAGCACGAAGCGCTGGTGCATCGCCGAGCCGACCTGGTCGAGGCCGGTGAGGATGAGCGGATCCAGGTAGTGGTTGGGCGGATCGCGGAAGGGCGGCGCGAACATGACCGTCCCCAGCGGACCCGTCTGGTGGTGGTTGTAGACGATCTGCGGGAACCACTCGCGCGCGATGATGCGGTTGATGTTGGTGCTCTCGGCGAGCGCCGACATGTAGAAGTCGCGGTTGTTGTCGTGGCCCGCGTACTTCTGGTAGAGGACCGGGGGCCCGCCCGTGGTGCGCTCCTCGGGCGTCTCGATGCGCATGTACCAGTTGGCGAGCAGATCGTGGCCATCCGGATTGGCGTGCGCGACGAGCACGATCACGTCGTCGAGGATGCGCATGGTCTCGTCGTCGGTGCGGCTCACGAGCTGATAGACCAGTTCCATCAACTGCTGCGCGCCGAGCACCTCGTTGGCGTGCAGCCCGCCGTCGATCCAGACCACGGCTCTGCCATCGGCCGCCATGGCCCGCGCATCGGCCTCCGAAACCCCCTCCGCCTGCGCCATCCGCTCCGCGATCTCCTTGTAGCGGGCCAGGTTGGCGTGGTTGGCCGGGGAGGTGATGGTCGCCATCAACTGCTCGCGTCCTTCCTCGGTCTGACCGATGGACTCGAGCACCATGCGGTCCGACTCCGAAGCCAGCAGCTCCCAGTACTCGCTCAGCGCCACATAGTTGGGGAGGACGTAGTCGGCCCCGATCTCGTGGCCGAACTGCTCCATGGGAGAGGTGACCCGGGTGGCGGTGGCCATCTCCTCGCACGCCCAAAGGGCGGGCACGAGGACGAGGGTGACGAACGCCGGGAAGGCCCGGGCTCGGGAGAACAGGGGACTCGGCTGGGTCATGCGCATGGGAACATCCTCTCGTATGGAAGCGCCAGGGCCAACTGCGCCTGGCTCAGGTGTGATTCTTGCGATCAGGGCAGTTCCATCCTCCAGAACGCGATGCCGCCGGCCTGCTGTCCCACCTCCACGTCGCCCACGCGGGAGAAGTCGGAGAGGTCGAACACGTCCACCTTGCCCGGCTCGGCGCCCACCCCCTCGGAGCTCACGAAGGCGTAACGCGAGTCCGGCGACACTTCCACGCCGTGCGTGACCGTGGTCGTGGTGGGCACGCGCGCGAGGCTTTCGCCGGTGCGGAGGTCGAAGAACTCCACCCCCGCTCCCTGCTTGAGCGTCGCCACCAGCAGGCGGCCGTCGGGCGTGATCGCCAGGTTGTAGGGACCGGTGCCGGCCTGCAGCACCCGGGTCAGCTCCCAGCTCTGGCGGTCCAGGTGCAGGATCCGGCTTCCGGCGTTGCAGGCGACGTAGAGGCTGAGCCCGTCGGGCGAGGGTTGCACCCAGGTGGGCGAGCATTGAGCGCCGGCCATCGCTCCCGCGCCCATCCCGCTCATGCCGCCCGCCATGCGCGCGCCGCCGCCTTCCGCATCGAGCGGCCCTTCGCGCCCGGGCGCGACAGAAAACCTGCGCGCCACCTCGAAGGTGCGGGTGTCGATCTCGACCACCTGCTCGTCCATCATGCAGTTGGAGTAGAGAAACAGCCCGTCCGGCGCCATGCGCGCGCCGTGCGGCATGGTGCAGGTCTCGATCTGCTCCACCTCGACCAGGTCGGGGGTGTAGACCACCGAGACGGTGGAGGGCACGTGCTCGCCGTGCAGGTTGAAGTTGACCACGAAGGCGTAGAGCCCGTCCGGGGTGAGGTCGATGGTCGCGGGGAAGTAGCCCAGCAGGATGGGCTCCGCGACCACCGTGTCCGGGCCCGCCTCGAACTTCCACAGCTTCCCGTCCGGAAAGCCGTGCCCGGTGGTCATGTACAGATGGCGGCCGTCGGGCGAGATGCGCAGCCCGTGGGGCCCCTCGGTTTCGGTGGGGATCTCGCCCACCATGGTCGTCTGATCCAGGGTGAGCGCGCCGTCGAAGCGGATACGGTGGATCAGGTCGGCCGACTCGGCCCCGACGTAGAGCCAGTACACCGCGCCCGGGTCGGCCGCGCGCGCCATCGGGCCGCCGCCCAGGTCAGCGCCGGCCCCGGACCCGGAGACGCACCCGGCGGAGAGCAGCAGCAGCGCCGCGGCGCCCGCACGTGGTATCGACAACATCGCTCCCTCCTTGTTGCGGGCTGGCGCCAGGCGCGCGTCCGGCGCGAAACGCCCCGTCTCCGCGGCCATCGGCCGGCGCCAACTCCTCACGTTGCCGCCCGGCCCTCGTCCAGCTCCCCCAGATTGCGTCTCAGCAGCGCGTCCGGATCCGGGTCCCGTCCCATGAAGGCGCGGAACATCTCGTCCGGTTCGCGGCTGTCGCCCTGCGCCAGGATGGTGTCCATGAAGGCCGCGCCGGTCTCCCGCGAGAGGACCCCTTCCCTGCGGAACCGCCCGAAGGCATCCGCCTCCAGCACCTCGGACCACATGTAGCTGTAGTAGGCCGAGGCGTAGCCACCCGCAAACAGGTGGCTGAAGGTGGTGAGGATGTGGCTCCTGGCGAAGCTCTCCTCCGGAGCGAACGGCCTCATGACCTCTTCCGCGTACGACATCAACTCCCGTGTGCCATCGTACTCCCGATGAAGCCGCAGGTCGAGGGTCGCGAACCCGAGCTGCCTCATCTGCGCCTGGCCGCCCATGAAGCGGCGCGCCGCCAGCATGCGCCGGTACAGGTTGTCGGGCAGAGGCTCCCCCGTCTCGTGGTGCCCCGAGAAGATCGACAGCGCCTCGCGCTCCCAGGTCCAGTTTTCCATGATCTGCGAGGGCACCTCCACCCAGTCCCAGGGCACGTGCATCCCCGACCGGGAAGGCAGTCGCACGCGCGAGGTGCAGTGGTGCAGGAGATGCCCGAACTCGTGAAAGATGGTCTGGACGCTGCGGTGCGTGAGCAGGGCCGGCCTTCCCGGCACGGGCGGGGCGAAGTTGCCGGCCATCATGCCGGTGTGGGGAACGAAGTCTCCGTCCGGCTGCGGACCTCCGGTGGTCAGGGTCGCCATCCACGCCCCCTGGCGCTTTCCGGTGCGCGGGAACCAGTCGGTGTGGAACGACCCGAGGCGGGTGCCGTCCTCCGCGGTGAGGCGATAGGAACGCACGTCCTCGTGCCAGAGGCCCCTCGCCGACACCTCCTCGACACGGACTCCGAACACCCGCTCCACGATCTCGAACAGGCCGGCGAGGACCCGGTCGAGGGGAAACCAGGGGCGGGTGACCTCGTCGTCGAACCGGAAGCGCTCGCGCCGGAGCGCCTCCGCCACGTATGCCAGGTCCCAGGGCTTCAGCGGCCCGAGCCGCATGCGCGCGGCCTTTTTCCGGATCATCGCCAGATCGCGCTGCCAGTACGGAAGCGTGCGCTCGCGCAGGTCGCTGACGAAGTCGAAGGCTCGGGTTCCGGTGCGCGCCATGGCATCGTCCAGGCGATAGTCGGAGAAGTCCCCGTAGCCGAGCAGGCCCGCGAGTTCGCGTCTCAACTCCAGGATACGCGCGATGACCGGGCGATTGTCGAGTTCGCCGTCCCGGCAGCGTCCCACATAGGCCTGGTGGAGTTGCCGGCGCAGCTCGCGGTCGTGGGCGTACTTGAGCACGGGTTCGAAGGACGGGAAATCCAGCGTCAGCAGCCAACCTTCCAGGTCTTCCGTCCGGGCCTTGTGGCGGGCCAGCTCGAGGGCGGTGCCCGGGATCCCGTCGAGCCGCGGGCGCTCGTCCTCGGGGATGTGCAGCCGGAACGCTTCCGTGGCGTCGAGAACGTTTTCCGAGAAGCGCCGCTCCAGCCGCGACAGCTCGACCCGGATCTCCTCGACGCGAACGCGGGCCTCGTCGCCCAGATCGGCCCCGGCGGACCGGAACTGGTGCATCATCCTGTCGAGGTTGCGGCGCCGGAGTGGGTCGAGCGCTTCCGCCTCGCGGGTTCCGGAGAATGCCCGCACCGCCGCCCACAGGCCGCGGTGCAGCGGGAGCCGCGACCAGAACGCGGCGATCTCGGGCAGGACCGCGTTGTAGGCGTCCCTCAGCTCGGGAGTTTCCGCGACCGCCAGCAGAACCGTGACCGGCGCCAGCTCTTCCTCCACCTGCTGAACGATGTTGTCGAGGCGCTGGATGGTATTGTCATAGCTCGCGGGCGGCCCGCCGCTCCCGGCCAAGTCGTCGATCTCCGCCTGCGCGCGTTCCAGCACGGCGTGCACCGACGGCGCCAGACCGGACGCGGTGATGCCCGCAAAGGCGGGTGGGGAAGTGCGGGCAGGGCGTTCCCGGGTCGGCGAGGAGCCGGCGGCTCCCGGCATGGCGGCGTCCGTCATGTCTGGTTGTCGCCGCGCGGAAGGTCGGTCACTTTGATGACCCGCCCCTTCTCTCGCCAGCGCGCCAGAGTGTCCTCCTCCGCCTCGAGCCCGAGACCCCACATGGCGTCCCGGATGGCGGTGACCCGGTGGCCGCGGGCCTGGAGGCCGTCGATCGCCTGGGTCACGCACACGTCGCGCGCCACCCCTGCCACGAAGAACTCCACTGGATCGAGCGCGCGGGCGATGGATTCAACGAAGAGGTCGGCCCCCCGATTGCCCTCGAACACGTCGAAGCGGTCCTTGCGGATGAGCACGGGCCGGGGACGGCGGCGCCAGCGCGCCAGCAGCCCGTGTACCTCCGTGGGTGTCGCGTGCACCTGCAGCACCAGGCAATCCGGGGAGGCCAGCGACGGAATGATCTCCGCGCCGAGGCGCTCCGCGGGATCCTTTGACCGACCCATGCAGTGGGGCGGGTAGGTGCCCTTGCCCGGATCCGGGTTCTTCGCATCGATCTCGGCGTCGTCGTAGCCGTGCCAGTCGCCCGTATACACCACCAGGGCGGCGTGGGCATGCATCCATTCGACGGCCTCCACCAGCCGGGGCTCGGCCGTCACCGCTCCGGGATCGCCATCGTCGAACAGGTCGCGAACGTAGAGTCGCCCGCCCGGCTCCATGAAGTCCCGCTGCACATCCACCACCCACCCGATGCGTGTCATTCGGGTCTGCCCCTCTGATGAAGTTCCATCGTCAGCCCGGAGTTCGCCGTCCGGCTCCGCGCCCACGAGCTGCGCCACCCGCTCGAGCGACGGGTTGGGCCGATACCGTCGTCCCGCCTTGGCGACCGGATCGTCGCCCACCTTCACGACATCCGCGGTGAAGTTGACCTGGCCCCGGATCAGGGACGAGCCCACGCCGAAGGCGTCGACCGGAACCCCGTCCGCGCGGAAGCGGCGGATCCTGGCGCCGTCGAACCCTCCCGAGACCACGATGCGCACATGGCCGAAGCCGTCACGGTCGAGGGCTTCCCGCACCTTGTGCACGAGCCACCGGTTCACGCCCCGAAACTCCCTTTCGCCCGCCGCGCCCGCCTCCGCTTCTCGCGCGAGCGACCGGTCCACCATGTTCTCCGCCGTGTCCAGGCGAACGGCGTAGAGCTTCTCGCCCAGCGCGCGGGCCACCTCGAGCGCCGTCCCCACGCAGTCGTTGTCGAAGTCCACCAGCGAAACGACCCGCACGGAGTCAGGCACCCGGCGGGCGAGTGCCGCCGTGGCGGCGACCGTGTCCCCCGAGTACGCCGCGATCAGCGAGTGCGGCAGCGTGCCCTCCCCGCTGCCGCCCCACCACGCCCCCTGCGCGTCGGTGGAGACGCCCGCCGCCCCGGCCACGTGCGCCGCCCAGCCGTCCGCCATCTGTACCGCCCAGTGGTCGTGGCGCGCGGCGAAGTACAGCACCGGCGCCGGCCAGGCCGACTCCACCGCCCGGCGGGTTCCGGTGGCAACCCGCGTGCCCCGGGCCAGCGCCCCCAGGTAGAGCGTCTCCAGGTGCGCGAAGGCCGGGTAGGGCCCGCGGATGAGCATGACCGTCTCGCCGGGTGCCGCCCGGTCGCCGTCGCCCAGCGACCACACCTCCAGGTCCTCCCAACGGTACCCCTCCGCCAGGCACAGCCTGAGAATCGCCACCGCCTCGTCGGTTCCCGCCAGCAGAACATCCTTCTTCTGGAAGACCTGCATGGTCACCGAGGGCGCGCGCGCCTCGGCCTCGAGCACCCGGCGGGCCCAGTTGAAGTACTGGTCGGTGTAGTGCCCGGCCCGCATCGCAGCCGCAGGCAGGCCGAAGACCTCGGGAGCCAGCCGTTCCGCCCTGCGGCGCGGCGCGGGGGGGGCTGGGGAATCGGCGGGGACGGGCCCTTTACGGCTCATTCCTGAATCTCGGTCCGGCGCGCGTCAAATGGAAGGCGGCGCGCGCCGCGCGCGGGAGAGGGTTTGCACCTGTCCGCGCAAGATGCGATCATCGGTACGATGACGATCCTCATCGTGACCATGATCGCCACGCTCGCCGTCTCGGGGCTCTGTTCGATTCTGGAGGCGGTACTCCTCTCCATCGACACGAGTTTCGTCGAGATGCAGCGCGCGGAGGGACGACGCTCCGGTCGCCTTCTGCATGAGCTGAAGAGCCACATCGACCAACCGATCGCGGCCATCCTCACGCTCAACACCGTGGCCCACACCGCGGGCGCCGCGTTCGCGGGGTCGCTGGCCTACGAACTCTTCGGCAGCGCGTGGGTGGCCGGCTTCTCGGCCGTCTTCACCTTCGCCATCCTGGTCTTCTCCGAGATCATTCCCAAGACCGCCGGAGCCCGCTTCTGCAAGCAGCTCGCCCCCTCGTCCGCCTACATCCTCAAGGCGCTGACGTTCACCATGACACCCGTGCTCGTGCCTCTCTACTGGGTCCAGAAGCTGATGCAGGGATCGGGGAACGGCCCGGACATCAGCCGCGAGGAAATCGAAGTGATGGCGCGGATGGCGTGGACCACCGGAACCCTGGCGGAGGACGAGTGGCAGGTGGTGTCCAACGTCATGCGCCTGGGGGACGTCCCGGTGGGAGAGGTCATGACGCCGCGCACCGACATCGTGGCGATCGATGCGGGCGCCACCGTTGAAGAGGCCAAGCAGGTCATGCTGGACCACGGCCACCTGCGGCTCCCGGTGCACACCGGAACCCTCGACAGAATCGTGGGCGTGCTGGTGGCGCGCGACCTCTGGCGAGCAGACCAGAAGGGGGTTACGGAGATCCGCGATCTGCCCCGCGCGCCGATCTTCGCCCCCGTCTCGCGGCCCGTTCAGGAGCTCATTCCGGAACTCCAGGACAAGGGCGCCAAGATGGCGATCGTACTGGATGAGTTCGGCGGCACGGCGGGGCTGGCGACCTTCGAGGACCTCATCGAGGAGATCGTGGGGGAGATCCGCGACGAGCACGAGGCGCATGAACCCGCCGAATTCCAGCGCCTGGCCGACGGGAGCGTCCGGATCTGGGGCGGCGTCTCGGTGCGGGAGGCGAATCAGCAGTTGCGTCTGGAGCTGCCCTCCGACCTGTCCGACACCGTCGGCGGATACGTCTTCGGGAGCCTGCACCGGGTCCCCCGGCCGGGCGACGAAGTGGGGGTGGATGGCGGGCGGTTGAGGGTCGCGCGCATGCGCGGTCGGCGCGTCGAATTTGTCGTCTTCCTGCCCGAGAATGTCGCAATTCGGCGGGATTCGCCATGACGGCGGGATCGCCCGCGCCTGGAAGGTTGACAGGCTCGCAAGCCGCTGATAACGTGCCTCGTGCTGAACATGGTTGACCCGCTCAGGATCGCCCCATGAGGGCCGTCGTCCCCGGGCGGAGGTGTCTCCGGCCAGGACCCGGACGAAGTGTCTCCGGGAACCTGGCCGCTTCTCTTTTGCAGACTTTCCAGCGGCTTGATCTGATTCACGGGGCGCGCGGTCCGCGTCCCGGACCCCTTTCCCAACTCAGCGGAGCGTGACCATGGACCGGAACGAGTACCTGTACGCAGCGGAAGAATGTCGAGACGAGATGGAGGAGTACATCGACGAGATGGGCAGTCGCAACGGACTGTCGCTCACGAGCGTCGACGACGTCACGAATTACGTGAAGGAGCATAACGTCAGCTCGATTCGTCTCTGGTTCTCCGACATCCTGGGCAACCTCAAGTCCTTCTCGATCACCCCCAAGGAGCTGGCCGGCGCCTTCGAGGAGGGCATGGGGTTCGACGGCTCTTCCATCCAGGGCTACAAGCGGATCCAGGAGAGCGACATGGTCGCGTTCCCGGTGCCCGACACGGCCCAGGTGCTGCCCTTCCGCTCCGGCGGGGGACGGTCGATGCGCATGATGGCCCAGATCCGCAACCCCGACGGATCGGCGTACGACGGCGATCCCCGCAACATCCTCATCCGCACCCTGGATCGACTCGAGGATCACGGGTGCACGAACATGTACGTCGGCCCGGAGGCGGAGTACTTCTACTTCAAGAACGAGAGGGGCACCGAGCTTCTCGACGACGCCGGATACTTCGACATCAACCCGGTCGACATCGGGGACGACATCCGTGAAGTCACGGTGTGCGCGCTCGAGGCGATGGGCATCCAGATCGAGTATCACCACCATGAAGTCGGACCGTCGCAGCACGAGATCGACATCCGCTACAAGGATGCGCTGCAGATGGCGGACAGCCTCCAGACCTACAAGTACCTGGTCAAGGAGATCGCGCGCCGCTGCGGGGCGTTCGCAACCTTCATGCCCAAGCCCCTCGCGGGTGAGAACGGGAGCGGCATGCACACCCACCTGTCGCTCTTCAACGGCGGCCAGAACGCCTTCTACGACGGCACCGACGAGCACCATCTGAGCCCGATGGCGAAGCAATTCATCGCCGGGGTGCTCAAGCACTCGCGCGAGATGGCGCTGGTCACCAACCCGACCCACAACTCCTACCGGCGCCTGGTGCCCGGCTACGAAGCGCCCGTCTACATCGCCTGGGCCGAGCGCAACCGGTCGGCGGCCATCCGCATCCCGATGTACAAGCCCGGCAAGGAGGTTGCCACCCGCATCGAGCTGCGTTTCCCGGATCCCACCTGCAACCCCTACCTGACCTTCGCGGTCATGCTCGCCGCCGGCCTCGAAGGCGTCGAGAACGAGCTGTCCTGCCCGGATCCGGTAACCGTGGACATCTACCACCTCACCTCGAAGTGGCGTGAGCAGATGGGCATCGACGCCCTGCCCCACGACCTGTTCGAAGCCGCCCGCGTCGGCCAGTTCAGCGACTTCCTCAAGAACGCCCTGGGCGAGGACGTGCACCGCAAGCTGATCGAGACCAAGCTGGAAGAGGCGGACGTCTTCCGCCTGCACGTCTCGCAGCTCGACCTGAAGAAGCACCTGGTGCTGTAGGCGCGACTGGACTGCCCGCGAGGCCGGACTGGCCATCGGGCAGGAAAGAAGCCGGGTATCGACCCCCGGTGGCCACGGTCCCGACGGACCCTCAGCCGCCGGGGGTCGTCTCCGTGGTGGCGGAGGCGTCCTCCGACCGGGCGGGAAGGCCCGGCTCCGGCTCGGCGGAGCCGGGCTCTTCCGGGCCGGCCGCGGCCTCGCGAGCGCGGGTCCGCTCCTCGCGCCAGAACGAGATGCCGAGCAGGACCGCGCCGCAGGTGATCGCGGAATCGGCCACGTTGAAGATCGGCCAGTGCATGAAGCCCAGGTCGATGGGACCGATGAAGTCCACCACCCCGCGGTCCCAGCGCACCCGGTCCACCAGGTTGCCGAGCGCGCCGGAAAGGATGAGCGCGATCGACACCACCTTCACCCGGTCCCCGCTCTCGCTCTGGATGAAGAGCACGGCCAGCAGCCCCATGGCCAGGATCGTCACCGGAATGAAGAACCAGCGCGGATCGTTGCCGATGGAGATGCCGAAGGCCGCCCCCCGGTTGAAGGCCAGGGTCAGCGGAACGAGGCCGTCGAGGATCTCCATCCGGCGTCCGCCGCCGAGCGCGGTCAGCGCCCAGCGCTTGGTGATGACGTCGAGCAGGAGGACCGCCGGAAGGATGGCGGCGAGAATGCGGAGTTTGCTGTTCACGTTCCTGGGGAGGGTGGGATGGAGGCGGCGGGAGTCGAACCCGCGTCCGCGAGTGGGTCCGGCGAAGCTTCTACGTGCGTAGATCGCTGTTGGGCTTCATCGGGTGAGCGGCCAGCGACCCGCCGGCTCCCCGACTAGCCGTCGAATGTCTCACCCGCGTCGCGACGGCATCGCCGCGGGCCAGCCCAACTTGTCGACGCCTCGGAGGCCTGCCTTGGGCGGGCGGGCCAGGAGACGGGCTGTGAGAAAACTCAGGCAGCCAGTGCCATGTGATTGTTGGCAATTGTGTTGATTCCGGGTTTTTTACGAGGCTTCCCGGACCTCGGCACGCTACCTCGCGTTCACCAAACACGTCGAAGCCGTTACGCCCCCGTACGGTCTGGTGCAGACGGCTCAAAGTCCGTTGCACGTTCTCCTTTGCTCTTGTGGTCGCCGATCGCTCGCGTCCGCCGCGCTCAGGCAGCGCTCGCCAGCTCCCGTTCAAGATAGCACTTAAGCACTTCCCGTGTTTCCTCGAGGGTGGTCAGGCTGAAGAGCCGGGTGCGGAGCTGGCGCCCGTTGGGCAGCCCCTTCGTGTACCACCCCATGTGCTTGCGGAATTCGATGACCGCCTTCTTGTGATTCCGCTCGAAATCCACCGCGTTCTGCGCGTGCTCGAGACAGATGGCCAGCCGCTCGGCCGGGTCCGGAAGCGGGGGGAGGCGCCGGCCGTCGAGGGCGGCGCGGGCTCCCGCGAACACCCACGGGCTGCCGTGGGAGGCACGCGCGATCATCACCCCGGCGCACCCGGTCTCCTCCTGCATGCGGCGCGCGTCCTCGCCGGTCTTGATGTCGCCGTTGCCCACGACCGGGATGTCCAGCGCATCGACCAGGGCCGCGATCTCGTGCCAGCGCGCGTGGCCGGAATACATGTCCGCCCGGGTGCGCGGATGCAGCGTGACCACGGCGGCGCCCGCGTCCTGGCAGCGCAGGCCGATGGTGACCGGGTCGCGCGTCTTTTCGTCGAAGCCGCTCCGGATCTTGGTCGTGACCGGCAGCGGCGTCGCGCGCACCACCGCGCGCACGATGCGCTCGACCAGCCCCAGATCGCGCAGGCAGCCCGAGCCGCCGTTGCGCTTCACCACCTTCTTCACCGGGCACCCGAAATTGATGTCGACGAAGTCGGGCCGGTAGACGTCCGAGACCAGCGCCGCAGCCTCCGCCATCCTCTCCGGGCCGGCGCCGAAGATCTGCACCCCGATGGGCCGCTCCTCCTCCTCGAAGCGCAGATACTCGCGCGTGCGCTCGTTCCCGTGGCAGATGCCCTCGGCGCTCACGAATTCAGTCACCACCACGTCCGCGCCGAAGCGCCGGCACAGTCGACGGAAGGGCGACTCGCTCACTCCGGCCTGGGGCGCGAGAAAGAGAGGGACGTAGCCGCCGGAGGCGTCGGGAAGGTAGGGGAATCTCATGGATGCAAAGATATCACTTCGGCGTGGCCTGTGTGCAAAGCACGGCAGGGCCCGTGTGCAAGCCGCGGCGCGACCCGTGCCCAAAGCACACGCGGCCCGTGCGCGAAGCGCGGCGTGGCCCGTGCACACAGCGGCTTCAGGGACCTGCCGGGATGATCCCGCGCGCAGCTTGCGGAACGGGAAACCGACACAGATAATGACGCATTCCATCATGGATCGGTCGTGAAGCGATGGATGCCGGCATATCAGACGGGAATTGCGACAATTTCGATCATAGAAGCGACAAAAACGGGGAACCACATCACCACCGGAGAAACCATGCACTCTCGTCCACGCAGCACGACCACCCGCACCCTTCGAACCCGGATCGGTCGCATCGGGGCACTCGCCGGCCTGTCCGCGGCAGCCCTCCTGCTCGCTCCCGCGCCCGCCTTCGCGCAGGAGTCCGGAGCGGATATGAGCTACGTCCTCAACACCTTCTCGTTCCTGATCTGGGGCGCGCTCGTGATGTGGATGTGCGCCGGCTTCACGATGCTGGAATCCGGTACCGTGCGGTCCAAGAACGCATCGATGATCTGTCTCAAGAACATCGGCATCTACGCGATCGCCGGGCTCACCTACTACTTCGTCGGCTACGGCCTGATGTATGTCGACGTGAGCGGCTTCATCGGGTCCATCGACCTGTTCTACGGCCCGTCGGCGGACGAGATCGCGCTGCTCGGAGGCGACGAGAGCGCGCTGCCCGCCGTAGTCGAAAACGGCTACGCGGTCACTTCGGACTGGTTCTTCCAGATGGTCTTCGTGGCGACCACGGCCTCGATCGTCTCCGGGGCGCTCGCGGAGCGGGTCAACATGTGGGCCTTCTTCGCCTTCACCGCGATACTGACGGCCTTCATCTACCCGGTCATCGGCTCCTGGCACTGGGGCGGTGGCTGGCTCGCCGAGAGGGGCTTCCAGGACTTCGCCGGGTCAACTCTGGTGCACTCCACCGGGGGCTGGGCCGCGCTGGCCGGCGCCCTGGTGGTGGGGCCGCGCTGGGGCAGGTTCCGCAAGGACGGCACGGTCAAGGTCATGTCGCCCTCCAATATCCCGGCCGTCACCCTGGGGGTGTTCATCCTCTGGCTGGGCTGGTTCGGGTTCAACGGCGGTTCGCAGCTCGCCCTCGACGGCGCGGTCAACGCCCTGGCCATGAGCAACATCCTGGTGAACACCAACCTGGCGGCCGCCGCGGGCGTGGTCACGGCGCTCGCGGTCTCCCGGCCCATTCTCGGCCGGATCGACCTGTTCGCGGGGCTGAACGGCGCCCTCGCCGGCCTGGTCGCCATCACGGCCGGGCCCGACATCGTCGACGCCCGCTGGGCCGTCTTCATCGGCGCCGTCGGCGCGGTCGTGTGCACCCTGGGTCTCAAGTTCCTGGAGCAGCGGCGGATCGACGACGTGGTCGGCGCCGTCCCCGCGCACCTCTTCGCGGGCGTCTGGGGCACGCTGGCCACCTCGATCGCCGCCGGAGCCAACCTGGGCGTTCAGTTGCTCGGCGTCGTGAGCGTGGGGGCGTTCGTCTTCGGGGTGTCGTTCGTGGTGTGGACGGTCCTGGAGAAGACCATGGGCGTCCGCGTGTCGCGCACCGTGGAGGAACTGGGGCAGGATGCCGCCGAACTGGGACTGGAAGCCTATCCCGAGTTCGTGCTGATGGTGGATCCGGACGAGGGTCAGGACTACCGCGATCCCTAGCCCACGTACGGCCAACAGGAGCACAACGGAACCTTGACTGCGTCCCGGCACGCATCCTTCGACCGCGCGTACCCTGACGTGTCCCAGCCCGGCGTGGCCGGGTCGGGGGGGTTTGCGCGCTACGAGGTCGACGCACGCTTCTACGACGAGATGTTCCGCCAGGACGGCACCCTGCGCGGCGTATCGCGGCGTCTGGGCACGGCGCTTTCGAGGGCGTCGCCGGAGGATCTGGCGCAGCTTCAGGAAGGCGTTGCGCGCCGCTTCATCCACGAGGGGATCACCTTTACGGTCATCGGCGCGGACGAGGCCTCGGAGCAGATCATCCCCATCGACTGCGTTCCCCGTCTGCTGACGGCCGACGAATGGGACCATATCGACCGGGGCCTCAGGCAGCGGCTGACCGCGCTCAACCTCTTCCTCAGGGACATCTACCACGACGGCAGATCGCTGCGCGACGGGATCGTGCCTCCCGACCTGGTGCTGGGGTGTCCCCAGTACCGCGTCGAGATGCGGGGCCTGCAGGTTCCCAACGACATCTACGTCTCGGTCTGCGGCACCGACGTTGTGCGAACCCATGCGGGCTTCGCGGTGCTCGAGGACAATCTGCGGGTCCCCTCCGGGGTCTCGTACATGCTGGCCTGCCGCGTCGCCATGAAACAGGCGTTTCCGCGGCTGTACCGGGCGCACAACGTGCGCGAGATCGCCCGCTATCCCGAACAGCTCTACGCCACCCTCGCATCGCTGGGATCCTGGGCGGGCACGCCCCGGGTGGCGGTGCTCTCCCCGGGCCGCTACAACTCCGCCTACTACGAGCACGCCTTCCTGGCCGGAGAGATGGGCGCCGACCTGGTGGAGGGGCGGGACCTGGTGGTGCACGACGGCATCGTGTACGCCCGCACCGTCACGGGGCTCAGGCGCATCGACGTCATCTACCGGCGCGTGGACGACGACTTCCTGGACCCGGTCACCTTCCGCTCCGACTCGCTGCTGGGGGTTCCAGGCCTCTTCCACGCGTACCGGGCGGGCAACGTGGTGATCGCCAACGCGCCGGGCACCGGCGTCGCCGACGACAAGGCGGTCTACGCCTACGTGCCGGACCTGATTCGCTACTTCCTCGACGAAGAGCCCATCCTGGCCAACGTCGAAACCCACCTGTGCCGCACGCGCGAGGGGCTCGCATACACCCTGGACAACCTCGAGCGGCTGGTGGTCAAGGAGGTGGGCGGATCGGGCGGATACGGTATGCTCGTCGGACCGCATTCCACGGCCGCCGAGCGCGACAGGTACGCGGCGCGCCTGCGCAGCCACCCGGACAACTTCATCTCCCAGCCGGTGCTCGATCTGTCGAGGGCGATGTGCTTCGTGGAAGGCAATCTGGAACCGCGCCACGTGGATGTCCGCCCGTTCGTGCTGCGGGGCCGCTCCGACACCTGGATCGCTCCCGGCGGCCTCTGCCGGGTGGCGCTCCGGAGGGGCGGGCTGGTGGTGAACTCCAGCCAGGGCGGGGGCTGCAAGGACCTCTGGGTTCTGCGTGACGGCCAGGTGCCCGACTGATGCTCGCCCGGGCCGCAGCGGACTTCTACTGGATGGGGCGCTACTTCGAGCGCGCCGAGCACACCGCCCGCCTGCTCCGGTATCAGCTTGCGCGCCTCGTCGACACTCCCGCCGGCGAGCTGGCGGTGGGGTGGAGGGTGATCTACCGTGCCCTCGGACAGTCGGCGCCCATCACCCCCACCGTCACCGACGAAGCCGAATCGTTCCTGCTCGCCGACGCCTATACGCTCGCCGCGAGCCTGGTCGAGGAGACCACCAACCCCGACTCCATCATCCGCTGCTGGACCACGGCGCGGGACAACGCCAAGCAGCTCCGGCCCTGGCTCCCGGTCCGGGTCTGGACCTGTCTCAACCAGGGCTTCTTCTGGCTTCGCGACTGCGACTTTCCCGCCGCCTGGGCGACCGGACCGGCGGGGCTGGCGGGCGAGGCGATCGACCGGCTGCGGCTGCTGGCGGGGGTGGTGGAGGCCCGCATGCCCCGCGACGACGCATGGCGCTTCCTGGAGCTCGGACGATTCGTCGAACGTCTTCAGCACCAGGCGGCCCTGCTGGACGCCTGGGACCGGATCGGCCAGGCTCCCGGCGACGCGCCCTCGCTGTCCTGGGCGGGGCTCCTGCGGGTCTGCGCGGCCCATGAGTTCTACTGCCGCACCCACTCCATGGTGATCCGCCGAGGCCCGGCGCTGGCGTTTCTCGCCCGCAACCCCGAGCTGCCCCAGTCGCTGTGCTTCGCGGTGCATCGCATCGAAAAGCTGCTGGCGGGCATCGACCCGAGGGGCGCGCGCTATCCCCTGGCGGCTCCCCACCGCATGGTGCTGCGCCTGTCCGCAACCGTGGAAACGGACCCGGCAAACCAGAACGACGCCGAAGGGGATGGAGGGTCGTTCGAGGCGCTGCTGAAGGACAGCCGGGCGCTCCACGGCATCACTGTGTCGACGTATTTCGACTACCCCGTGGAAGCCGGGCTGCCGTCGTGAGCGTGCGCTACCGCATCCGGCACGAACTGGAGTTCCGCTACGACGCTGCGGTGCGCGGATCGGTCATGACCCTCTTCCTGTCTCCGGTTCGGGATCGCCGCCAGCAACTGCGCAGCTTCTCCATCGAAACCGACCCCGGCGGAGCCGTGTTCGAGTTCAGGGGGCCCTTCGGAAACCGCGGCCACTTCTTCGACCGGCCGGGCCACCACCGCGCACTCCGGATCGTCGCCCGCTCCCGCGTGGAGGTCTCGCCCCCGGAAGCGGTTCCCGGCGACCCGGGACCTGGCTCGTGGGAAGCGCTCGCGTCCGAGATCCGGGCACCGGAGCTCTGGCTCATGCTGCAGCCGAGCCGCTTCGCGCAGCCGTCGTCCGCGGCCCTGGGGCAATTCGTGTCGGCGCGCGGCATCGAGCAGAGAGACGATGTCATGGGGAGCATTCGCGCCCTGCTGGCGCGAATCTACGAGGCCTTCGAGTTCTCACCCGGCATCACCGCGGCCGACTCGCCCATCGAGCACATCCTTGAGACCGGCCGGGGCGTGTGTCAGGACTATGCCCACGTCATGATCTCCGTCCTTCGCGGCTGGGGAGTACCCACCCGCTACGTGTCGGGCTATCTCGGGCCCCACGGCGACCTGACTTCAACCCACGAAAGCCATGCCTGGGTGGAATGCTGGTTGCCCGGGTCGGGATGGCGTGGTTTCGATCCCGCCAACAACTGCGACTGCGATGAGCGCCATGTGCGCGCCGCGGTAGGCAGGGACTACGCCGACGTACCCCCGGTGCGGGGTGTCTTTCGCGGATCCGCCAACTCGGCCCTCGCCGCGCGCGTGGAGGTGGTCCGGGACGGGCAGGACGGGATGGAGCAGTGAGGAATTCAACCAGCGACCATAAATGTCATCAAGGGGGAAATATGTTTGCGACCCGTAGCGCACGCGTCCTGTTCTCGACGCTCACCATTGCCCTGATTCTCTCGTTTGCAGGCCCGGTTCAGGGCCAGTCCGCCTCCATCGGCGCCGATGTCGTCAGCCGCTACGTCTGGCGCGGCACCGACTTCGGGGAATCGATGTCCGTGCAGCCCGCGCTGACCCTCGGCTTCGGAGGTCTGGAGGTGGGCGCCTGGGGCTCCTATTCCATCTCCGCCTCGGGAGCCGGCGCCAACGAGAACGACATCTGGGCCACGTATACCGTCGCGGCCTCGAACGGCTCTTCGTTCTCGTTCGGGTTCACGGACTACTATTTCCCGGGCCCGGGGGCCGACGGCTTCTTCGTCACCGATGCCCACATACTCGAGTTGTCGGCTTCCTTCACCGGGCCGGAGAGCTTCCCGCTGACGCTCTTTGCCGGAAGGATGTCGCGGAACGACCACGACAATTCCCTGTACCTGGAAGCCAGCGTTCCCGTGTCGGCCTTCGAGGACGTCGAGATGAGCCTGACGGCGGGGATGGTGGCCGGCGAAAGCCAGTTCTACGGGACCGAGGGAACCGCGTTCGTGAATCTGGGCGTATCGGCCAGCAAGGATCTCGTCATCACCGACGACTTTGCGGTGCCGGTGAGCGTCTCGTATATCGTCAACGCGAACCGCCCCGAACGGGACATGGATCACCACGGGGAGCCTCTCGGGGCGGATCCCGACCGCGCGTTTCTCGTCTTCGGTTTCAGCCTGTCGCCGTAGGCGGACGGGACGCGTCACTCCAGCAAAGCGCAAAGGGCCGGAGACACCGGGACTCAGGTGGGTAACGGACGAAGTGTAGCGGGCATCGTTCTCGCAGCCGGTTCTTCGACCCGCATGGGTCGGAACAAGCTTCTGCTTGAGGTGGCGGGCGAGGCGCTGGTCCGGCGCGCGGTGCGGATCTCGAGGGAGGCCGGCCTGGACCCGGTGGTGGTGGTCACGGGGCACGCGCGGGAGCGGATCGAGCGCGAGATCGAGGACCTGGAATGCACGCCGGTGTTCAACGCGGATCACGGTGCGGGCATCCAGACCTCGGCGGCTTCTGGTGTGGCCGGGGTCGCGGGCGCGTGCGACGCCGCCGTGATCATGCTCGCAGACATGCCGTTCGTGACCGCGCGCATGCTGCGCACGCTGGTGGAGCGCTACACTGCGGAGGCGCCGCCACTGGTGGTGTCCCGGTACGGCGGCGAGGTGAACGCCCCCCCGATGCTCTACGACCGGGTGCTCTTCCCCGAGGTGACCCGCATGCGCGCGGGGTGCGGGCGGGAGGTGGTGCGGCGCCACTATGACCGGGCCGTTCAGGTCGACTGGCCGGCCAGCCGGTTGCGCGACCTCGACCGGCCGGAGGACTACGCGGAGGTGGTCGCCGAGCTCGCCCGCGCCGAGGGGGGCGGGAATTGACCGGCGACCTGCTGCGTCTGGCGGCGCGGATGGAGCGCGAGCGGCGGCCGTTCGCGCTGGCCACCGTGGTGCGGAGCGAGCGGCCCACCTCCGGCAAGCCGGGCAATGCGGCGCTGATCGACCCCGAGGGAATCATGCACGGATGGATCGGCGGGAGCTGCACCCGCTCGGAGGTGATCCGGCATGCCCTGGAGGCGCTCCGACTGGGGGAACCCCGGCTGCTGGCTTTCGGGGCCGGCGAGGAGCGGCCCGACGATCTGGTGAAGGTATCCATGTCCTGCGCGAGCGGAGGAAAAGTGGAAGTGCACATCAACCCCGTGTTGCCGGCGCCCGTCCTGCTGGTGGCGGGTGACTCACCCGTGGCGCTCGCCCTGCTCAGGCTGGGGGGCGCGATGGGATACCGGACGGTGGCGACCGCGTCCGCCAGCGAGGCCGCCGGCGAGGAACTGGCCGACATCGCCGACGAGCGCGCGAAGGACCTCGCGGGCTGGGTGGGAATGCTCGCGTCCCGTCCTCCCGGAACGCGTTTCTTCGCGGTCGTGGCCACCATGGGCCGCGAGGACGAGCGGACGCTCGCGTCGCTCGCGGGCGCCGCACCCGACTACCTGGGCGTGGTGGCGTCCCCGCGGCGGATGCGGAGCGTGCGCGCGGTGCTGTCGGGTCTCGGGCTCGGCGACGACGCGATCGGCCGCATCCGCGGGCCCGCCGGGCTCGACCTGGGCGCCGAGCAGCCCGAAGAGATCGCGGTGAGCATTCTGGCGGAGATCGTGGGAGAAGTCCGGCGGGCGAGCGGGGGTGGGGCGGGCGGATCGGGCGGCGCACCAAAAAACGTTGCGCGCACGGATGTGGAGGGCGGTGGTGTGGGCACTATCGGGACGGGTGCTGCGGGACGCGCACCAGAAAACGTTGCGCGCACGGATCCGGCGGGCCGCGGCGGCGCGCCCATCGACTCCGACGACGCACCCGCGGCCGCCTGGGCTACCGACCCCGTGTGCGGGATGACCGTGCCGGTGGCGGGGTCCCCCTCGGCAGTCCACGACGGCAAGACCCTCCACTTCTGCTGCGAGGGCTGCCGCGGCCTCTTCGAGTCGACCCCGGAGGTCTTCGCCTCCAACCCCGCGACGGGTCCGGCGTGAGACCCGAGATCCGCGCGCTGCAGGAGGCGATGCGCCAGGCGGACTACATCGCCGAGCCATCCATCGTCACCGCCGTCCACCTGGCGCGCGCGATGGAAAAGCCGCTTCTGGTGGAAGGCGACGCGGGGGTCGGCAAGACCGAGATCGCCAAGGTGATGGCCACCCTTATGCAGACCGAGCTCATCCGGCTCCAGTGCTACGAGGGGCTCGACGTCAACACCGCGCTCTACGAGTGGAACTACCAGAAGCAACTGCTGCGCCTGCGCATGGGGACCGATGAGGCGGAGCGCGACCCCGACGAGGCCGACCCGGCCCGCGCCAAGGGCGTCGCGCGTGACGAAGCCGGCGACCCCGGCCCTGCGAACTCCGACGTCCGCGCCGACCACCTCGAAGGCGTCATCTTCGGGCGCCGCTACCTGCTCGAGCGGCCGCTGCTGCGCGCCATCACCCGCGACACGCCCCCCGTGCTGCTCATCGACGAGATCGACCGGGCCGACGAAGGGTTCGAGGCCTTCCTGCTCGAGGTGCTCTCCGACTTCCAGGTGACCATCCCCGAGCTGGGCACCATCCGCGCGACCCACCGGCCGCTCGTCGTGCTCACCTCAAACCGGAGCCGCGAGATCGGCGACGCGCTGCGGCGGCGCTGCCTCTACCTCTATATCGAGCACCCGACCTTCGCCAAGGAGGTCGAAATCATCCGCGCCAAGTTGCCCGGGATATCGGACGCGCTCGCCGCCCAGATCACGCACGTCGTGCAGGGCCTGCGCGCACGGCGTTTGATGAAGCCCCCCGGCGTGGCCGAAACGCTCGACTGGGCCCGCGCCCTGGTCACGCTGCACCAGGACCACCTCGACGCCGAGATCGTCTCGGAGACCCTGGGTTGCCTGGTGAAGGATCGCCACGACATCAGCCTGCTCCACGCGGAGGACGTCGAGACCCTGCTTGCGGGCGCCGGAGCCGGCTGATGGCCGAGAAGGACCTCGTCGCCCACCTGGCCCGCTTCTCCGGCGAACTCCGCGACGCCGGAGTACCCGTCGGCCTCCGCGACGAGATCGACGGGGCCGCCGCCCTCCGCTTCATCGACATCGGCGACCCGGAGGAAGTCCGGCTCGCACTCCGCACCGCGCTCAGGATCCCGCGCCGCTGGTGGGCGGAGTTCGACCGCTTCTTCGACGAGAGCTGGCGCCGCGCCGCCCTCCCCCGCCCCGCCCGCGACCGGAACGGCCCGCGCGCCCCGCGCCGCTGGCGTGGCGACGAGAACACCGAGGCGCCGCTCGCGCGCATCCGCCGCGAACTGGACGAACGGACCGGCGGCAGTGAGGCCGACGCACCCGACGCCGACGGCGACCTTCCCGGCTACAGCCCGCGCGCGCTCCTGCGCAGGAAGGTCTTCGACGAGTGCACCCCGGACGACCTGCGCGACATGGAACGCCTGCTCGAACGCCTCGCCCGCCGCATCGCCACCCGGCCGAGCCGCCGGCTGGTGCCATCCGAGCGCGGGCCGGTGGTGGACGTGCGCCGGAGCTTCCGCCGCTCCCTGGCCCACGGCGGCGAACTGGTCGAGCTGGCGCGCCGCGCGCGGGCCGTCGAGCTCCCCAGCCTGGTGGTCCTGTGTGACACCAGCGGGTCGATGGACGCCTGCTCGCGCTTCCTGCTCGCCTTCGTCTTCGCGCTGCGCAAGGTCACGCGCCGCACCGAGATCTTCGCCTTCAACACCTCGCTCACGCGCCTGACCCCGTGGCTCCGCACCGGCGACGTGGCCGGCACCCTGGAGCGGCTCGCCCGCAACGTGGGCGACTGGTCCGGCGGGACGCGCATCGGCGAATGCCTGCTCGCCTTCGTCGACCACCACTTGCGGCACACCGTGCGAAGCGATACCACGGTGTTGATCCTGAGCGACGGGCTCGACCGCGGCGACACCGAGTCGCTCGAGACGGCCCTGCTGGCCATCCGCCGGCGCGCCCGCCGGATCATCTGGCTGAACCCGCTCATGGGCGACCCGCGCTACCGCCCGGAGGCGAAGGGCATGCAGGCGGCGCTGCCGCACGTGGACCGGCTCGTGCCCGCCCACAATCTCGCCGCACTGGAGGCGATCCTGCCGATGATCGAGCGCTAGACGATGCGCGACGATCCCGGAATCGCCAGACTAACGGAAATGACCGAGTAACCGGAATAATCGGAGAAATAACCCGCATGAAAATCCAGGACGGATTCACCATCGACGCGCCCGCGGCTGACGTGTGGGCGCTGCTCTCCGACCCCGATCGGGTCGCGGACCTGCTCCCCGGCGCCAAGATGGGGGACATGATCGACGACAACACCTACTCGGGCGGGATGTTCGTGAAGGTCGGACCCCTCGCGGTGGCATACGACGGGACCGTATCCTTCCAGTTGGACGAGAGCGAGCGGTCCGTGCAGGTGCGCGCCCGCGGGCGGGGCAAGCGGGGCATGGGCACCGCCGAGATGACCATGACCAGCCAGGTGATCGCGCACGGCGATGCGCGCACCGAGGTGACGATCGATTCCGATGTGGTTGTGACCGGAATTCTGGCCCAGATGGGACGCGGCATGATCCAGGTCGTGTCGAAGAAGATGCTACAGGAGTTTGTGGGAAACCTCACCAAAGCACTTGCCTGACCGGCAGAGGAGAGCTGAGACATGATTCCCCCGCAGTTCGACTATCACGCCCCCGGCACGCTGGACGAGGCGCTGGGGCTGCTCGGCTCCCTCGACGACCCGAAGGTGATGTCGGGCGGGCAGAGCCTGCTGCCGATGCTGAAGCTGCGCCTGGCGTCGCCGGCGAACATCGTGGACATCGGCCGCATCCCGGGCCTCGACACGCTCGCGGAAGAGGACGGTTTCCTGCGCATCGGCGCGCTGGTCACCGAGACCCAGCTCGAGCAGTCCGCGGTGGTGGCGGAGCGCTATCCCATCCTGCTCGACACCGCGAAGGTGATCGCCGACCCGCTGGTGCGGAACCGCGCCACCATCTGCGGCAACATCGCGCACGGCGACCCCGCCAACGACCATCCCGCGACCATGCTGGCGCTCGGCGCGCAGGTGGTGGCCACGGGACCGGACGGCGCGCGCACCATCGACGTCGGCGAGTTCTTCTTCGGGCTCTTCATGACGGCGCTCGGAGAGGATGAGATCCTGACCGAAATCCGCATCCCGGCGCCCGCCGCGGGCAGCGGCGGCGCCTACGTCAAGCTCGAGCGCAAGGTGGGCGACTACGCCGTCGCCGGCTCAGCCGTGCAGCTCTCGCTGGCCGACGACGGCACCGTGGCGAGCGCCGGCATCGGGCTCACCAACCTGGGGATCGCCCCCATCCGCGCTTCCGCCGCGGAGGAAGCGCTCACCGGGCAGGCCCCCACCGACGACACCATCGCCGCCGCCGCCCAGGCCGCAGCCGACGCCACCGAGCCCATCCCCGACCGGCGCGGTTCCATCGAATACAAGCAGAACATGGCCCGCGTGCTCACCGCCCGTGCCATCCGCAAGGCGCTCGCGCGCGCAGGAGGATAAAGCGATGGCCACACACAACATCAACGTCACCGTGAACGGGGCGGCGCACGCGGCCGCCGTCGACTCGCGGCTCCTGCTCGTGCACCTGATCCGCGACGACCTCGCGCTCACCGGCACGCACATCGGCTGCGACACCACGCACTGCGGCGCCTGCACCGTGCTGATGGACGGCGTGCCCGTGAAGTCGTGCACCGTGCTGGCCGTCCAGGCCGACGGGGCCGAGATCGGCACCGTGGAGGGGCTCGCGGGCGCCGACGGCATGACCCCGCTGCAGGAGGGCTTCCAGGAGGAGCACGGGCTCCAGTGCGGCTTCTGCACCCCCGGCATGCTCATGACCGGGACCGCGCTGCTCGAAAGCAATCCGAACCCCAGCGAAGCCGAGATCCGCGAGGCCATCTCCGGAAACCTCTGCCGCTGCACCGGATACGTGAACATCGTCAAGGCGGTCGAGTACGCCGCCGCGAAGACGGAGGAGGGCGACTGATGGCACCGAGAACATCCGCCAAGATCTGCGGCATGGGCCACTCCATGAAGCGCAAGGAGGACCCGCGCTTCCTGCAGGGCAAGGGCAACTACATCGACGACTTCACGCTGCCGGGGATGCTCTGGCTGGACATCGTCCGGAGCCCCATCGCCTACGGCAAAATCAAGAACATCGACTCCTCGAAGGCGCTCGAGATTCCCGGCGTACTCGCCGTGCTCACGGGCAAGGACCTGGAGGCGTACGGTCTGCACTGGATGCCGACGCTCATGTCGGACACCCAGATGGTGCTCCCCACGGACACCGTGATGTACCAGGCGCAGGAGGTGGCCGGGGTGATCGCCACCTCGCGCTACGCGGCCGCCGACGGCGTGGCCGCGGTCGAGGTCGATTACGAGCCCATGAAGCCGGTCATCGACCCCTTCAAGGCGCTCGAGGACGACGCGCCCGTGCTCCGCACCGACAAGGAAGGCAAGACCGACAACCACATCTGGCACTGGGAGGCGGGCGACAAGGAGGCCACGGACCGGATCTTCGAGGAAGCCGATGTCGTGGTGCGCGAAAAGATGCACGTCCCGCGCATCCACGTGGCGTCGATCGAGACCTGCGGCTGCCTCGCCGACTTCAACCCGGTCGAGGGGCACCTGACCGTCTACATGACCACCCAGGCGCCGCACGCCATCCGCACCGTGCTCGCGCTGGTGGCGGGCCACGTGGGACTCTCCGAGGAGAAGATCCGCGTGGTGAGCCCCGACATCGGGGGCGGCTTCGGCGGCAAGGTGCCGGTGTACCCCGGCTACGTGGTCGCCATCGCGGCGTCGGTCGTGCTGGGCAAGCCGGTGAAGTGGATCGAGGACCGGATGGAGAACCTCCAGGCCGACTCGTTCGCGCGCGACTATCACATGGACGCCGAGATCGCGGCCAACGCCGACGGCAAGATCCGGGCGCTGCGCATCAAGACGATCGCGGACCACGGGTACTCGGACGCCCAGGCGGCGCCGTCGAAGTGGCCGGCGGGACTGTTTTCCATCTGCACCGGGTCGTACGACATGGAGCAGGCGTACGCCGAGGTCGACGCGGTCTATACCAACAAACCGCCGGGAGGCGTCGCGTACCGCTGCTCGTTCCGCGTGACCGAGGCCGTGCACTGCATGGAGCGGGTCGTCGACACGCTCGCGCACAAGGTCGGCAAGGATCCGGCGCAACTGCGCGAGGAGAACTTCATCCCCAAGGAGGCCTTCCCCTACCAGTCCCCGCTCGGCTGGGAGTACGACAGCGGCGACTATCAGGCCGCGATGGACAAGGCGAAGGAGATGATCGGCTACGACGAGCTGCGCGCCGAGCAGGCCGAGAAGCGCGCGCGCGGCGAGCTGATGGGGATCGGCGTGTGCAGCTTCACCGAGGTGCTGGGCGCCGGCCCGTCGAAGGACTTCGACATCCTGGGCATCAAGATGTTCGATTCGGCCGAGGTGCGCGTGCACCCGACCGGCAAGGCCATCGCCCGCTTCGGCACCAAGTCGCAGGGCCAGGGCCACGAGACCACCTACGCGCAGATCATCGCCGAAGAGCTGGGCCTCCCGGCCGCGCACGTGCAGGTGGAGGAGGGCGACACCGACACCGCCCCCTACGGGCTGGGCACGTACGCCAGCCGCTCGACCCCGACCGCGGGCGCCGCGGGCGCGATGGCCGCTCGCCAGATCCGCGACAAGGCCGCGAAGATCGCCGCGCACCTGCTCGAGGTGAGCGAAGAGGACCTGGACTGGGAGCCCGGCACCTTCTCGGTGAAGGGTGCGCCCGACAAGTCGGTGTCCATCCAGGACTGCGCCTTCGCCGCCTACACCAACATGCCCCCGGGGATGGAGCCCGGGCTGGAGGCGACCAACTACTACGACCCGCCCAACCTCACCTTCCCCTTCGGCACCTACATCTGCGTCGTGGACATCGACCGGGGCACGGGCGAGGTGACCGTGCGGCGGTTCGTGGCGGTGGACGACTGCGGCAACATCATCAACCCGATGATCGTGCAGGGTCAGATCCACGGGGGGCTGACCCAGGGCATCGGACCCGCGCTGTACGAGGAGATTCCTTACGACGAGGACGGCAACAACCTGGCCGGCTCGTTCATGGACTATCTCGTGCCGACGGCGGTGGAGACGCCCGCTTGGGAGACGGGGCATACGGTGACGCCGTCGCCGCACCATCCGCTGGGGGCGAAGGGGGTTGGGGAGTCGGCTACGGTGGGGGCGCCGCCGGCGATTGCGAATGCTGTCGTGGACGCGCTGGCGCATCTGGGGGTTACGCATGTGGAGATTCCGATTCGGCCGGATCGGGTTTGGGAGATACTTAGGGAGAAGGGGGTGGCGGAGTGACGGGGGCGCCAACCGCGATGATCCAGAAGTGCTTTGTCATTCAGCCTTTCGACGGTGGCCAGCGGTACGACAAGAGATACGAAGACATCTTCAAGCCGGCCATAGAGGCCGCTGGGCTAGAGCCCTACCGCGTTGATGAGGATCCAGCCGCAGGTAACTTGATCGAGGAGATCGAGCGGCGGATCGCTGAATCAGTTGCTTGCGTCGCCGAGATAACAACCGACAACCCTAACGTCTGGTTCGAACTCGGATACGCATTCGCGATGAAGAAGATTGCCGTCATGGTGTGTTCCGATGAGCGAAACGGAGCGTTCCCTTTCGATGTTCAGCATCGCTCGATAATAAAATATTCGACTGATTCTACAAGCGACTTTACTAAGGCCCAGAAGATGATCACCGCCCAACTAAAGGCGAAGACTAGAAAGCGGGAGCAGATGGACCGCTTCCCCGCCGTTGTGTCGATCTCTGACGTCAGGGGTCTCGAGCAGTACGAAATAGCCGGACTGATAGCTGTCGCCGGGGAAATCGACGGTGAACTCAGCACCTACCGGTTTTATAAAGACATGGAGGGAGCGGGATTCACCAGACTTGCAGCCACGTTGGCGCAAAGAATGCTCGTTGACAGAGGCATGGTCGAGGGCGACCAAGAGACGGATTATAACGGTGAAACATATGATCTTTTGCGAGTAACGACTCAGGGGATGGCATGGCTTCTCGACAACCAAGATCAACTTCTTCTTAGATCAGACGCGAGCAACGCCCGCAGGTCTAGGAGCGCGCCCGACGACGATCTTCCGTTCTAACGCAGTGCCGCTCAGCACCTCGATTCTGGCGCTTCTTGCCGAAGGGAGAAGACGATGGCCTGCTCTTGACGGGTAGCAACATGAAACTCCAACACGTCCCCCGCGTGTCACACGGTGGTATCTCTTCACGCGACGCATCGCCGACGGGGTCGCCCGCTTTCCAATCGATCCATCGCGCTTCTCGTAGTCGTCCGGTCGCAATCGACTCCTTCGCAAACTTGGCAACCTGTGGAAGATAGCAGAGTCCTTCATGCGTTGACCATGGCGTCTATCGGCTATTGCACCAGGACAAACGGCTCATGGCACCAATAGATTTACTGAAGTTATACTGGGATGGAGGCCCGTTTCGCATTTCCCTTCAGCATCCCGGCCATCTTCCTAATAATCTTGCCAAAACGGCAATAGCAATTCTTGAAGAGTTTCGATCCGACTGCCAGAGTCAGTATTGTGCATTCTCTGGCGCGGTCAACGGTCGTGCCCTTGCGTACCAAGAATTCAAGCGTAGCATCGTGTCGAGAAAGAGGACGCTTTTCGTTGGCAACGCGCCCCCGGACGCAGAACAACGGCCAGGCAAATCTACAATCGTGCAGATTAGCCAAGGTGACTTTCTCGACGGACTGAGTTCAGGCGGTAAGTTTGAAGATCTAAACGGCAAGGCATTCATAGTCATGGTCTACCATCGATGGGATGAACATTTTCGTCACCTGATCGGCCGGACGCTCTCTGTTCCAAAGAAGAGGGTTCAATGCGATCTGATGGGCGACGTTCGGCAGGTTCGAAATGTGATTATCCACCATAGTTCAGTTATGTCACGGACCACCAAGAAAAAACTGACACTCCTACCTCAAATATGGGATCTGCCAATTGGTCCTCTGCATATCTCCGAGAAAATGCTGCATTCGCTTATGGAACAAATCAACGCCATCCATGTGAAAGTAGTCTGAGTGCACGTCGCCAGGATGGATGGCGAAAACTCTGCCAACGATTGGAGGCACCTCCCAGCTCAGTTTAGTGCCCCTTCCTTTGGGAATTGCCAAGATGAGTTAACAGACCGCGTTGCGCCCAAGGGCGACCATAGCTGTGGTGTGAGCGGGGTCACCGTCCTCACAGCATTGGTCAAAGGCGTCGGCCGTCTTTCCCGTCAGCTTGATCGTCAGCGAGACAGGATAAGAAACAGGCCGGGTGCGAGTCGTCATCCTGCGTCCTAGTACGGGTTCAAGTTCACGGAACGCATGAACCCATACACCCGACGCGACAAAGCAAGCCCGGGCCCCGCCAGAGTTTGCCCTTGCGAGCCAGAGAGGTTCTCTGTAGGCTGCGGAAAGGATTCACGGAGAAGGGGAAGCCCGCAACGCTCCCGGTTGACGGTTGCTGGGTCTGTGCTCGCACAGGGGGCACGATGGGCATTCTGAACGGGTTGGTCAGAATGGCGGCAGACGCCGCCACACGTCCCTCGCCGCAGTCTGGTTTTGGGCAAAAGTGGGCGCAGAAGTAGAGCGACTCGCCGTGGCGGTCTTCCGTGAATCCCGTCTTTGTGCCCGTTGCGTTGATGGTCTCCGCGCCGCACGGCGGACCGGTAGGCACCAGCCACCGCCCGGTAGGGGGCCGGACGGGGTTTGTGGCAGAGCAGTGAGAGCCGTCAAGAGCACGGGCCCAGGTCGTCTGGCTGGGTCTCGCAACGCTCGTAGGCGTGGCGTTGGTAATCAATCTGAGACCGATGCTGCTGGGCGGTCGGGAGTCGCCGGAAACCGCCACCGCTACGGGTCGCGCCCCCGATCGAGAAGGCGATCCTGGCCCATGCGCTCAAGCATCCCACCCACGGAGCCCAGCGAGTGGCCGACGAGCTGATGCTCAGGGGGCTCCAGTTAGTTCGGGTGGCGTGGTGTGGATCCGCACCGGCCTCAAGACTCGCCACGAGCAACCGCTCCGGCAGGAGGAAACGGTCGGTAAGCGCAAGATCAAGCTCACCGGGGAGCAGATTCAGGCGCTCCAGCGCTTCGATCCCGAGTTCCTGGAAGAACACCTTCGGATCAAGGGACGGGCGACCTCGTACGAGACCGTCGAGAAGATGCAGAAGGACCTGGACGTGTATCTTGAGACCTACAACCAGCGCCGCCTCCACCGCGGCCGCGGTACCGAAGGACCGACGCGCTACCACGTCTTCACGGCCGGGATCCCCCGCAAGCGAACCCGCAAACCCTGAGCCAGGAAGGAGGTGAAGAAAACAGCGTAGGACCTGACCTCGCTGACGCCGGATGTCAGGTGAATGCCGTACTTGTACACCCTGCCTTGACAACTTCGGCACCCTCATGCAGACTTCTTCGTTCGATCCTGCTTGGACCCCTAAACGAAGAAGGTAACATGCCGAGGAAACGTGTTTTCGTGAGCTTCGATTTCGACAATGACAAGACACTCAAAGATTTCATCGTAGGTCAAGCCAGACTGCCAGACTCGCCGTTCCAAGTCGCGGATCACTCCTTGAAAGAAGCTCAGCCAGAGCGGGAATGGGAGCGAAAGGCCTACGCCGCGATATCGCGCTCTGAGATATTCATTGTCATGCTTGGCTCCGGCACGAGGACTGCTTCCGGAGTTCTCAAGGAAGTAAGCATGGCCCAGGATCTTGAGAAAAGGAGATTCCAGATTATCGGCTACCGCCATGGGTCAGCAACATGGGCTGTACCCGGCGCTGGACGAACGTATCGGTGGAACTGGGACAATCTCAAGAAGCTGCTCGGATAGGGCATAGTAATGTCCGCATCCTATGAAGTCGTGCTTCTTCATGACGGGCTGGTGGAGTTTGCTCGCGAAGTCCAAGGAGCGGCGCGAGATGCAACGAGGGAGGTGTTGTCGCAACCCAACCTCCTCGGTTTTGGAAGTGATATATCAACGGTAAGCCCTGATTCTCATGTGGTAATCGTATACTTGGGAAGTCGGGAAGGGTCCGTCGACTCAGTCGTTCGAGAGGCACTGCAAGAGGCAGTAGATAATCAATTCCCCATCCTGCCGATCGTAAGGCATTGCGAGCCGGGTACGATTCGTGAAAAGTTGCCCAGTGTGATCGAAAACATCAACGCCGCAGACTGGGACAGCCGCAGGCGCGAAGCAATAGTGACATTGCTTGGAATGCTTGGATTGGTCGAGCAAGAGCGTAAACTCTTTTTGTCCTATAGGCGCCGTGAGTCCTCGCAAGTTGCGTTGCAGCTACATACGGAACTCGTACGACGGCGGTTCGATGTCTTTCTAGACAGATTTGCACTTCCGCCTGGAGCAGACTTCCAAACCCGGCTCGACGAAGATCTTGGTGACAAGGCTTTTGTTGTTCTCCTGGAGAGTTCTGATCTTCGTAACTCGCGGTGGGTGCAGCACGAAATTGCGTATGCACACAGTCATCGGATCAATGTGTTGGCGATAACGTTGCCAGGGGTCTCCGATTCCCAGTTGGTATCGGCAGTAGATGATGCGTTTCGGATTCGGCTCGTCCACGGTGACGTGGAGGAAGATGGCCGGTTGGCTCCGACGAAGCTGCGAGCTATCCTCGAGGAGATCGAATACAAACATGCTCAAGCACTCCGGCGACGTCGTGAGCAGATGCTCGGCAGTTTGTGGGATCAGCTGCGCATGGACGGGTGTAGCGGCGTGCCATTGAAGGACTGGGCCGTCTTGGCGACGGGGACCGGTAAGCGATCAGCGGTGTGGCTCGTTACGCCCCGACGCCCGGTGCCTGAAGACCTCTACGCGCTCGATGTCCTTCGCGGCGATGCAGCGATGGTCGTTGGGGATGCTCGCCTAGCGGGTGCTCTTGTCCACGACGTGGAACACTTGCCGGAGGAGGAGCAGCGAGTGCTCGCGTGGATCGGAAAACTGGGATACCTTGAGGTGAACAGGTTGATGGAATGTGTACTCGAGGAGGAAGCGACGGCATGAAACCGCTGGCGGGTTGTCACGTGTTTCTCTCCGCGAGTTTCCCCTCCGGTGAGCGAGGGCGGGAGGTCGAACCGTACGATGCGTCGGCGGTAGCGGATGCGGTCACGGCGATCGTTCGCGCCGTACTCTTGCGTGGAGGGAAGATCGTATTCGGAGGACACCCGACTATTACACCGCTTGTCCTCATGATTGGAAAAGAGCTGGGAGTTCGGAATGCCGTTGATATTTTTCAGTCACGATGGTTCCAAGCGCATATGACACAAGAAACGCAGATGCTCGCGGAGTTGGAAGTTGGAACGATTCACTGGACACGGGAGCGCGCGAGTCTAGAAGACAGTCTTGCGGAAATGCGAACGAAGATGCTGAATCATGCGGCGCTAGCTGGAGCGATCTTCGTCGGAGGCATGAGCGGCATTTGGCAGGAGTATGATCTTGTTGGCAATATCTGTCCTGGCGTGCCCAGGATTCCTGTCGCCGGACCGGGTGGAGCGGCAGCGCGACTGCCGAGGGATGGCGGGGACGTTCCGCAGAAACTTAGGCCGCATGTCAGTTCGCGCCGCTATCCATTCGTGGCAACGCAGATTGCAAACATGCTCGTAGCATCAGATCATCCGGCAGCGGAAAAGTAGTCGAAAGGGTCATCGAATGTGCATAGCCTGTTCACAGTCCCGAATACACCGAATTTGTTGGCGAACTGTAGAAACAGAGGATACCGCCCCCCGGTATGAAGAAGCGAGATCACAGGACTAAGAGGGTTATGGGGCCTGGATCGCACGGTAGCCGGGGGCAGGAAGCAACTGGCTCAGGTCCAAGAGGAGCCCGCTCACCACCGTTACTCGGGATTGGCTTGGCGGTATGCTTTCTCAACCCAATCGCCGAAGTTGTCGTGTCCGTTGTGTTTGTTCCATCCGTAACCAGCGTAGTCATCCGGTAACACCCATCCGCAGAAGCGTGATGTCTTGCCTTCGAAGTTCTTGATCTTGCTGATGTCGATTTCCAAGAGTCCGTTCCCCCTCTTCTTGCTCTCTTCGATCTCGAACTTCACCCAGCGGCTGTCACAGGTCTTGGACCCCACGAGAACGGCTGTGACGGAGGTGCCCTTCAGGCTCGCCCGGATCCACTTCTTGATTATGGAGGAAGACTGGCGCTTGAGTTCCTCCCTTGTGTCGCGGTCGAAGAATCCTGCTGCGGTCTGAGTGCGTTTGGTCACCCAGCTGTTCCTCACCACTTCGGCACGGCTGTTGTCTTCGCTGAATTGAAAACTGAAGAATACATGACGAGCCATTTGTGCTCCTCCTTACCAGATGAACAAGAGTACCAGGGAAACCAGCACCGCGCCGTAGATCGGACAAACGGTCACCGAGAACATACCTTTTAGGATTGATCCCTTCGTTGGCCTTGTCATCGAAAAATCAATCTCATGTTCCGGTTGTTTCTCGACCTTCCGGTACAGTTTTCTGAAATCCCGCTCATTCCGCAGGTACACCGCATCAACGAACCAGAAGGCCATGACCGGGATGACGAAGGCCCACCCGAGGTCTCTGGCGAGACGCGGCTCCCTGGAGACGAAGAACATCGTCCCGACGAAGACCAGCACCATCCAATGCTTGAGCCCCGCGGAGTTGCTGGCCAGCCGGTTGATGATTCCCTGAATCATCGCTAAGTGGTGCTGCTTGTTTCCCATCCTATATCTCCCTAGTGGGCGAAAGGAATTCGTAACTTGGTGCGCCACGCCCTTGGACGCGCCACGCTGGCAAAGCGGTGTCAGTCCCTAGGGCTTGTCCTTTGGGCGAGTGTTTCGAGGATCTTTCTCTGAAGTAGTCGCGCGGGTCGAGCAGGTTCTGCGTCCTCTTCGATACTGGTTCCGATTGCGCCATCGACGTGCCGTACCATGTCGACGGTAGCCGAAGCGCGTTTCGCCCGCAAGCCTCGCTGCTTAGCCGTCGCAGGGCACCAATGGGTGACTAAGCCTGTACCGAACCCAGCGATCCCGCCTCCGACGAACCAGCCGGCGATGGCGACGTAGATGCGCCACATGGCGTCCATCGTTATCAAGAGGAGTACGGTGATCGGCAACACCATGGCTCCGTAGTGCGTATTCCGACGATGCCGACCACCGATTCCGACAAGCCGATCGCAGATTCCGAGCCATGCCGATCATCTTGGAGGAGCGGAGGTCCATAGGGGCGCTGGGCGTGGGGTTTCGGGGCTGAAGTCTAGGAAGTAGAAGCGGTCTTCGTCGAGTCGTACAGCCTGCGCATCTATCCGCCCTTTGAGGACGAGACGGTGCGCGTTGTTGAGGAGGTGCTGATGCCGATGTATGTCGACCGCTGATTCCGACGCAAAGTGTCCACCGATTCCGACGGATGTCGACCACTCGGATGGGCCGTGACTGCGGCGAGCCTGAGGAAGCGAGCGCGCCGGAGTCGAGCGGGTGGGGAGGGTGCTGGATGACCTGATGCAGGGAGCCGTTCATCGGCCTCGCGAGAGATCCTGGAGCGGCGGGTGCATCGGGAGCTGACGCGGCACAAGCGGGTGACGCTTCAACTGCTGTGGCTCGAATACCGCGAGGCACACCCCGAAGGGTACCAGTACAGCCGCTTCTGCGACCGCTACCGGGAGCGGCGTGGGCGCCTCGACGTGGTGCTGCGCCAAGTGTACCAGGCCGGCGAAAAGGCGTTCGTGGACTACGCGGGCCCGACGGTCGAGGTGACGGCCCGGCGGACCGGCGAGATCCATGACGCGAAGGTGTTCGTCGGGTACTGGCGGCGTCGAACCACCACGTTCGTCGACGTGACAATGACCCGGTCGCCGCTGGACTGGACGGTGTCGCATGTATCGATGGCAGCCGCCGCAGCCTCTCCGAGGATCTGGACCGTCCGGCGCTCAAGCCGCCCCCGGCCGAGCGCTACGAGTACGCCGAGTGGCGCAAGGCGCGCGTGAACATCGACTATCACATCCAAGTCGACGGCCGCTTCTACAGCGTCCGCCACGCGCTTGCCCGCCGGGATGTCGAGGTCCGGCTCGGCGCGGCCACGGTCGAGGTCTTCCACAAATACCGGCGTGTGGCGGCCCACATCCGCGGCCACGGGAAGGGCGGATATACAACCGATCCGGGCCACATGCCCGCCGCGTACCGCGTCCACCTCGAATGGACTCCGTCGCGCCTCGTCCGGTGGGCGCGAAAGACGGGACCGGACACCGCCGCCTTCGCAAGGAGGCTCCTCGAGAGCCGGCCCCCCCCGGAACAGGGCTACCGCAGTTGCCTCGGCCTCATGCGGCTCGCCCGCGCCTATCTCGCCGAACGTCTGGAGGCCGCCTGCCGCCGCGCGTTGGGCATCAGGGCGGTCAGCTACAAAGTCCGTGAACACCATCCTGGCCGCCGGCCTCGACCAGGCCGATGACGGCGCGCAACGCTCGCTGTCCCTGCCCGCCGATCACGCGCACGTCCGCGGACCGGACTACCACGCCAACTCCCACAACGGAAAGGAGTCGTGACGAACATGCTTCGACAACCCACCCTCGACCTGCTCCACGAACTGCGCGTGACCGGCAATCACTGGGCTCCCATCGAAGCATGCTCTTGCTAATGCGCTTGGTCGTGTCACCGGACGACCCCCCTGGTCTTCTACGGTGACGCTTCGGCTTCTTCAGCAACTAGCACCAATTCGGCGGTGAAGTCGATTGCCTTGTCTAGAATGCTCAGGCGTAGGTCGGGGTCGCGGAGTCGCAGGATCAGCTCTTCGCAGCCGGCGGCCGCGTACTGGTTAGCAAGTTCGATGATTCGAGCCGGATCTTCGATCCCCTCGTCTTCCGGCCCCAGGGTCCCCAGAGCCACGACCGCCAACAATTCGCATAACTCGTCGGACATTTCGACCTGCCGAGTGTCGACAAACTTTTGGCCCCCCTGGCTAGGCGCAGACGCTAGAGGCGTGACACCCCGTGCGATGGCCGTAGAAAGGGCCAATACCCAGAAGTCCAGTTGTCGCCTGAAGGGGGCAGCTTCCGGATTGCCCGCGGCTCCCTGCTGGTGCTGTCGAACGTAACGCTGTATATCGTCCTTCCATTTCCTAGGGAGAAACAGAGAATGTGCTCGACTAGTTAGTAGTGCTTTGAAGTAGTTCATCTGCGATCTCCGTTCTCACGTCTGCTCCAACCGGGCGATTCACTCTGACCGACCCGCTCGCAAACATCGCAGAATTGCCTTGGGCCGCACTCGCATATCACCGCTACTTGTCGCTTCATCGTGTAGTTCAAGACATCTCCGCCACCCCCCTCGCCGCCGACGTCCCACTGGCCAGTAAGCGTGAACGTCGCACCAGCGTAGCGGCTAGTGATGTCGGCCTCGTCTTGCCCTTCGAGATCAGAGCTCGTCAAGAGCAGAATCGGTTGGCTTGAGTTCTCGGCGGTGGCCAACAGGGTGTTTCTCCGAACTGCGCCCGACATGAAATTGAGCAGAGAGTCGGCGATGAGAGGAGCGTATGTGTTGGATTCTATGCACAGTGCTAGTACGAAAGATAAAGCTAACACTCTCCTCGAAGCCCCATTGATTTCTATCGGGGGCATCACGCGACCCCGACCGTTGAATGCGTAGATTTCATATTCTCGTCGCGCGTCGTCCGTGGATCGTAGTCCAACTTCGGCAATCATCCTGAGGGTGGCCTTGTTGGCTTCCGCGTTCGCTATATCATCATCAGACACATTGGCTGCCATTTTCGCAAACAGCCGATTCATACGTTGGGATAGTTCCTCGACCTGCTCGCTTTCTATAGTTCGGTATGCGCGCTCGAGGATTGTTGCGACGACGCCTGCTAGTTCCTCGGCCGCCCTTTTATCGGCGGCGACCCGCTCCTTCCTAGTACGGTGACGAATTCGTTTTTCCAAAGACTGTATATGCTCTTCAAGTGGTGGCAGCGCCATCTCATTATTGGCGAGCTTGCGGCCTACAGTAGCCAATTGCGTCTTCAAGGCGTCAATCTTATCCCGGATCATCTGTATCTTGTCTTCATCGATCAGGTCCAAATTGGCTTCGATCTCGCGCTGTTCTCGCGCCAACTGCGACAATTCGTCTCGTAACGAGACCGTATCCTGGATCAATTGCTCCGTGCGGTCCCGCCACTCCATGCCCTGGCCCCCGCGGACTAGTGCGTGCGTCGCATCGTACAGTCTTTCTAGATACTCGGCCCGTCGCTCTTGGTCGGAAGTCTTGGAGATTCGCTCTTGGACCTGCTGACGGTGGGCGCCATCGATCGACAGGTCCTGGCCGCATACGCAGATTCCCTCCTCTAGAAGTTCGCGCACGAACTGAAGATGCCTTAGGGGAATCGCTCCCGCATCGTGTAGGGGCTTCAACTCGTCACGGGCACCCTTGACCATTGGTCCAGCTAATGCCGCCAGTAGGTTGATCGACTCCAACTGTCCGGCGAGACGTAGTAGTGTGGTTCCGTACCTGCTCGAGACTTGACTCCTTCGCTGCCGTGTCTCTCGGAGACGCTCAGCAAGCTGCTCGGCCGCACCCACGCCCTTTACTTCCGTCTCGAGGTCGTCACGCGCCTGTCCTAAACCGTCAGCCAACTCTCGACGCTGTCGGCGCTGATCAAACAAGTCTCGGTCCAGGCGCGTCTTCTCGCGTCTGGACTCCTCCAGTTCCTCTTGCAAGGCGTCGAGATCCCTATCTCCGACGGCTTTCGTTGCCTCCGAGCCGAATTCGCGCTCAATCCGTTTCACTCGACCGGTGGCTTCCTTGAACACATCGATCCCCAGTAGGCTCTGGACAGCTCTCGTCGTCTTTGCAATCACATCTCGGCGCGCGATTGCCTTGTTCTCACTGCCACCGACAAAATCGGCTGCCTCGTCCGCGTCCATCACAAAGAAGTCTCGGAGGCCCCATGGAAGAAGCTCCTCGATCACCTGTTTTGGGTGCGGGATCGGCACCCACTCTCCGTCAGGCACCTTTTTCATGAATTGTTCCTTCTCTCGCACCCGTCGGTAATCCGGCTCGTCCTCCCGTTCAGCGGGGCTGCGAATGGTGGTCACCGTGCGCGTAAGGTTGTATAGCGAAGCCGGCCCGGCTACCCCGGCATGAACGCGAGTTGACCCGTCGGTCTCAAATTGAATCTCAACCTTCGTTACGATCCCATTATCATCGGGACGCCAGTCCGCAGGGTGAATCGAAAACCTTTTGGTGTTGGCGCCCGGGAGTCCCTTCTCGCCATACATGCCCCATCGCACGGCTCGGAGGAAGGTGGTCTTACCGGAGCCGTTCTCAGCTTGAATTACCGTAAGCGGCTTCTCCTGGCTAGCTGAAGGCGCAACGACCACGTGGTGAAAACACGCAAAATTTCGGATGTCAATCCGACGCAACCTAATCACGCTCCGATTCCTCCCGTCCTTGTCCTACCGCAGTGTTTTCGATCAGAGCTCGCATCTGTTTCTTAATGCCATGGATGTGAGAAATACGATGGCGATCCTCAAGTTCCACGATCTCCATCGTCAGGCGTTCGAGAACTTGCGGATCAATGCCGAGATCGAGGCTGGCTCGTCGCGCCTCGATCTGGATTTCTCTGAAAATGCGATCATAGTTGCTAATCATATTAGGCCTCTCGGTGTGCCTGCGGAAATAAAGTAATCCCCGGAGCGTTGAAGGATTGCCGAGTCTTCGTGGTCGGATTCATATGCCGTCCGGATCCGCTCCAAGTCAGCGAACACATTCTTCTCGCCGGTGGCATTGCGCGCATACTTGGCAAACGTATAAGCGCGATTGAATTCCGTGCGAATGATCTTCTGGGCGTTCGTCTTGTCGTGAGCGACCAGTCCTGCGGGCGGAAGTGCTAGGAAGTCATGGACAAGCGCAAATGGTTTGTCTCGGTGGAGCCGGAGTACCCGCCCGCGTCGTTGGATCCATTCCCGCTCCACCGTCGACGAGGCCACGATAAAGGCTTCGCGAATTCGGGGAATATCTACACCTTCATCAAGGACTTTCTTGGCCAATAGGACTTGGTAACCCCCATCGGCGAAGGCGTCAAGGCGGCTTGCAAGCAACTTCGGGTTCGCGGTGGTGGCCTGAGTTACGGGTGCCCACCGCACTCCGAGAGCGTTCAGAAGGGAGCCGATGTCCTCGAATTGCGAAGGATCCTTAGCCGTTGCATAGATTAAGACGCCGTCCAAGGAACGGGGATCACGCGCTCTCAGCACCTTGCGGAGCAACGACAGCTTGGTCCGGGCCGTTTCGATGATCCTGCGCCGTTGGATCGCCAGACGCTTGAGCAAGTCTTGGTCGTGGTCGCCCCTGTCGTTCGCTGTAGCCCTGGCCGCCCTGATCCGCTGACTGAGCCGTTCGAACCGCGCCACTTCCTCGTCGTCGAGAGTTGCGGCGTGGACATAATAATTGTATGGAGTCAGGCAGAAACCGATGGCCCGGTCAAGACCAAAATCGTAGACGGGATCACCAAAGAAGGCGAAGATCTCCTCTGTACCGTCAGGGTCGTACTGGCGTTCAGGTGTGGCCGAGAGAGCGAGTCGGCGGATGAAGAACTCCGGTTTGTTCGCCACGAACTTCGCGGCACCCAACGTATGCGCTTCATCGCCGACGAAAAGAGTATCCGTCGCTGTGTCCGATTGGGTCTTCTGTGCCACCGTGGCCTGGAAGCTTCGAGACGAGATGAGGTTGTTGGTAACGATCACGACGTGGGTGCCACCGCCACCCAACCTGCGGAAGACGTTCGTGAGCGCCATGTCAGTATTCGTCTCGAGAGTTGGTGCGACGGCCCTGACACCGAACTTCCCTACCTCTTTGTGCCACTGCTGAATCAGCGGGACCGATGGTGCTGAAATGACGACAAGAAGGGGTCGTCCTCGAAGACGGTCTTGCACGCGAGTGGCGCAGATCAAGGCGGTGATCGTCTTGCCAGCCCCGGTCGCCATCGAGATCGTACCGCGTTCACGATCCGGTTCGGATTCCCATGCTGCGACCGCTTCGCCCTGATGTCCGTACGGTCCCTCCTCCCAGACGAGGCCGTCCGGAATCTCTAGGCGTTGACGCGGCCGTTGCACCGGTGGACCGAACCGAGCCGTCAGTCGCGCAGCACGGTCGATGGCCCACGCGGGATCCTTGTCCTCCCTGGCGGCATGGAGGTAATCAGCCTGACTCGGTGGGACGTGCGGGGCGGTCTGAATGATCTCTTCCTCAAGAGCTTGGGGTAGGTCGACGACCCGTTCGATGCCATGGCTCCTTCCCCTCGACCAGTCGTCAAGCATCGCCTTTCCGTCGCAGACGCGTTGCCGGCTGTGTTCAATCCAGGTCACATCGACATCGAAGTGCTCCACCCCGCTGGCTATTCCCCGAGCAGTAGCGTTACCGGAGCCTCGAGCCAGCAGTTGGTCGGAACCGTCATCAAATAGCCATATCTTGGGATGGTAGTTCGAGTCAGCCGTTGGTTTCGCGATCCGAAGGCGCAATGTCCCCGTCGCAATCATCCAGGCAAGGCAGTCCAACGCATGCCGCGCGAGAGCGGACGCATCCACCTTGCCCTTGCTGAACACGTCGACAACCCTTTGGCATGCCTGCTCCGGAGTCATCGAAACTGCCTGCTCTACCGCTTCGCGCTCCGCCGGAAACAACACGGGCGCCACAGTAAAATCGATCGGCGATACGCCACGCCTATTGATGTACTCTGCCAAGCCTGGTGCGAGGCGCCCGATCCATCCTGCGGAAAACCATCCGAACGCCCCGCGGACCGAGGTTGCGGAAGCAAATCCAGGGATGAGCACTCGCGGACCCACAGGGTCCTCTGGAAGCCGATACAACCCAGGCTGAATTCGAGCGTTGGTCGCAAGCACGTCAGAGAACCCGTCGTCGACGCTTCAGTCGTTCCAACAAAACAGAGGATCTGTCGTCGTTTTCCCCTGCCGTGGTCATCTTCGCTCCACCAACCCTCCGTTTCCTTCCCCTCCCGCGTTGGCCACCTCGCTCCCGATCAAACACCCGAAACTCGACGACGCCTGGTCTTACCACGACCAAGCAAACTCGATCACCTTCCCCGACACCCAACCGATTCAGCGCTGTCGAGATGTAGCCGACACTGGCGCCTGAGAGAGATGTCAAATGCCAATTCACCGATACCCGTCTGCAACCACTGGGTCGAGACACAACCGCCTTTGTGCTGCCGTTCCGGGGGCACCCCAATGCGTGTGCAATCTCCGGGGGCACCCCGGAGAGGCTGTAGCCTTCAAAGTATCGCTCGTGTACCAGGAAACTCCAGTAGGGCCACCCTTCCGCTGTAACGCCATCAACGACTTCATGGATATCCCTTAACGTCACCTCCCATTCCTCCGCCAAGCGAACGATGCCGTCGCGCAGGACGAATTGCGGAGTCGAAGCGATGGCCCGCACGCTCCCTTCCTTTACCTCGAACATCTTGGGCAATTCACGAACCAGCCGATCCATGGTGGTGGCACCACCATCTTCGTCGATCCTCTGCTTTATCTCCGCCGCAATTCCCTCGTATTCATCTTCGATCCAATCCTCGATCCCCCATTTTGTCTTGCTTGCCCGCGCAATCCCAGGTATCCCCGACAACAGTCCCGCCAAACGGTTTCGTGGGAGGCCCGACTCCGCCGCTATCTCCTCAAGTGTGGCCAACCGACCGATGGCGAGGATCGCTGCCTTTGCGCGCGCCTTCATGGTGGCGCGGAGAGCCAGTTGGTCGCTGACGCGGACGAACCCGCATCGTTCAAGGGAAAGCTCGAAGCGGTGCCGCCATTCCTCATCGGGGAGGGATGCCAGCAGCGCCTCTTCGTCAATCAACCCCACTTCATCCGTAAGCTCCAAGGCGTGTTGATGAAATCGGCCCAGAACCTCTATGGCGCCCCGGTTGGCGCAAACGCCTCTAACGCAGTCATACTCCAGCGCCGCCTCGACAATTCGGCGCGTTAGGTCGACTGCTTGATCGCGGACAGACTCACCCTCGAACAGGGCGTCTATGAGCAAGCGCAGGTCGTCCTCACTCACCACCGGACCAGCCTTCCGGCTAAGGATGGCCGCAATCACGGAAACCTCGGGACCCACCTGCTTTTCGATCTCTGCGGCGAGCCTGTTCTTGATCTGTCTGACTCGCTCTCGTGAAACGCCGAACGCCTGTCCCAGTTCTTCGAGGGTCTTGCGTGTTCGCGCGTACAGATACTGGTCGAGAATGGTGATCTTGCGGTCTGGCAACGTCGCCTGCAGGTCACGGATAGCACTAATCACCGCACCCACGATGCGAACATCAGTCAGGTCTTGGATCCTGTGGGAGTCGACCGCCTGCGCCATTCCGAGATCCGATGCCAGCTCGGCCAGATCGAGCTCCAATGCGTCGGCCACCGTGGTTGCTCCGTGGAACTCGTTGGCCGCCGCGATCAAGAGCTGCAAGACATCCACGACTTCGCCCCACGCCGTTCCGTCGTAGCGGACCTCTGCAGGGCCACTACTAGGTGTTTCGGCAGTGGTGGCCGGAACTGGAACTTCGCCGGTGGCTGCAGGAACCGGAACGTCCAAGCGGATCAGTGGCGCGGCTTCAGCGACACACATCAGATCCAAGAGCGAAGCTTTGCCGAAGCCGGGGATGGCGAGCAAGTCTTTCACGGACAGCGGATCCGATCCTTCGAGAAACCCGTTCCTGCGGAGGGTATTCGCCGTGCGCACGCGGAGAGGGCGGTCCAAGACTTCAACCCGGTCGATGTCCGCTGGTATGACGACCAGAGACGAGGGCGGAGGATAAGTGCTTGCAATGAATTGCAAGGAAAACAGGACAGGCTGGCCGACAGGTGATGACCTGCCTTCCCAGAACGTGCCGAGCTCGCCTATGGTCGTGACCGCCGGATTCTCCGCCCGGATGCCCGCAGAGAGCCTCACGTTGGGGACGCTGTCGAGGTACCAACGTGGCAGTAGAGGCGTGGGCGGACTGCCCCAAGGCGCGACTTGAGGGGCATCACGCGGGAGGTCATCTTCGCAGTGCCGCTGGCTCACAGAGCGCACACCGTGCAAGCAGTCGTATCGTCGTCTTCGTCGAGGGCGTCGGCGAGGGCTTCGACTAGAGAAAGGTTGGTCTTGCGGGTGGCTGCGCGGGCCATGGCGGTGTCGTGCCGGGCCAAGATTTCGTCTCGGCGGGTGCGGAGTTGGACCAGCGTTTCGCCGCCGGACCATGTGTATTGCCGTCCACGCATGGCACGATTCCTGAAATCGGCGTCTACGCCGGCACCGGCGTCTTGAAGCACTTTCTGCTCAATGGCGACCGCTCGATCAAACAGCTCCGGGTGACGTTCTGACAGCCCGATCCACTCCGCCTTCCGCTGGTAGAAGCAGAAATAACACCCAGACCGGGTCCGCCACTCGTAGTACTTCGGTAGACCGATCCCCGCGTCTTCGAGAATCTTCATCACCCCATCGCGATCGATCCCATCTTCCACGAAGGGAAAGCGTGCTGTGATGTTGGGTTTGGTGGAGATGTATCCTTTGCGGTTCGATTCATCAGCCCGAATGGCGACATATGAAACCGCCTGATCGTCGCCAATCCACTCCTCGATCGGCTTGATCTTCATGTTCTTCGTACACCACCGCATCTGAGGAGAGGGTAGTGTTCCGCGGAAGACTTCAAACCAGTGATCGAATCCCCGGCTCGCGTTGAGCCGAGTGATCGGCTTGCCGAGAATTACCTGGAGCCGTGTCAGATACTCATAGGTCTCGGGTAGTTCGGCTCCGGTGTCGCAGAAGAAGTACTCCATCTCGGGCACGCTGTCCCGGAGGTACACCGCAAGCGCGCTAGAGTCCTTCCCCCCAGAGATTCCACAGATGTGTCGGACGGAGTCAGCCATTACGCAGCCTGTCGGAAGAAAAACCAACCTTCGTGTCGTCGGCAGCCTCTTCTTCAGGGAGGAGCTTTTCCGCCATCATCGCCATCAGGGCAGATAACGCTCGCTTCTCTGAACCCATCTTAGCTACAAGGGTGTCAAGGCTCATGTCAAGGATTCTGCTGACGAATCGATGATCCTTCTCATCGATACCGACCAGCCCTACGTGCTCGTCACCGTCCGGGCGAGTAAGGGTGAGCCGGTAGGGCTTGAACGGGCCCCCACCATCCGCACGTCGGTCAGCATGTAGAGCCACCAAACGTTGAAAGGCGGCTACTCGGCGACCGAGCACCGGACGGAAGCGGTGCAAGTCCGCATCGGTCCATTCGGAGGGAGCCTTTCCCACCAAGACCGTTGCGATTGCGGCGATCCAATCGGCGTCCGTGTCGACCGTATCGTTTGCCAGCGTGAGGACGAAAGCTCGGACATCTGGATTGAGGACCTCGTCTTCTAGCGCCCTGGCCTGGCCTGAGATCGCGAGACGTGATGTCTCACCGCTCTCCTCGAAGAGTTCCTCAAGCAGCCGGGCGAGCAGTTCCCCATGACACCAGGACAGCTCGTCCACCGCCCTCGCTAACTTGCCCGCGTAGTTGTCAGTCGATGAGTACTCGACAGCCGAAGCTGAGACGGCCGGCAAGTCCAACGCCCTGGGGAGGTCCCGAAAGAGGAGTTGGTCGGGTTCCACTGCGCGAAACAGCGCGTCTCGGACCTCAAGGGTCTCCGCCCTCAGTGTGCGCGTCCTGCGGGTGAAGCTGTCTAGCCTTCGGGCCCGAGCAACCAGCTGCCCGACGACCGCGAGTACGTTCTCGACTCTGACTCTCCCGAGCGCCGGACGCACCCCCAGTCGCCCTGCGAGCGCCTCTACGGCCTGAAGCCGAGCACCAGTCGTGTTCGCGAAGTGCTTGATCTCGAAGTGCCCCGGATTGCGGACCATTCGCTCGGACAGCTCAGGGGCGAGCACCGGCGCGAAGGTACCGTGCTCATACAAGGCGATGTCCTCGCTACGGGCAATCAGCGCAGCCGTTACGAAGACCGGGATCACTCCGCGCTTCATTCCCACGGGCGGCGACAGGAGCGCGGCGTAGACGTCCTGGAGGTTGACCCTGCGTCGCGTGGCTCGATCAAACTCTCCTTCAACGACCGCCCACGCACACCGGAGGGCTTGGTCGGCGGGCCGGCGGAACACCCAGGTACTTGCTTCCGGATCCAAGCGATGGAGACCGGTGCGTAGGAGGAAGGCGCGGTACATCGCTACCTCAGGGCCGTACCCGCCAAGCCCCAAGTCTTGTAGCCCCTCCCTCTCGATCATGCTCTCGAGCAAGATTCGCCGGGCCTTGGCACCCTGCGACGTCACCTTGGTGCGATTCAGAATCTCATTCCCAACCCGCGGCGTGGAGCCAAAGACCTCGTCACAAGCTCTCGACAACGCCGCGCTTCCCCGCCCGCCTTCAAGCTTGGTTGCGCCTTCGGGACCAAGCAGCATCCACCGGCAAGTTGTGCCCTGAAATGTTGACCGGCCTGCTTGCTCGAATTGACTCTGAGCTTGAGCCAGCCGTTCAGTCAGTTCGCGCCTGGCAACCCAATCGCCGCTCACAACTGGTTCCTCCAACACCGCCCGTACGGCTGCGACTTCACGTGCAGCTTCATCGAACTGCGTGAGATCGCCTGGTAGCACCGCGACTACGGGCTTGGCTGCCTTCGATGCCTTGGCGAGCTGCGGCAGTTCGGCAGACCCTACGACCAGCAATATCTCCCCATCGAAATCCGAGAACGGCGTCAAGGGTTCTACAGGCTCGCTGCCCTCAACATATCGCCGGTTGAACACCCGAAGGATGTCGTTCTCGGCGCTGTGGCGAGCCGCAACCATGGGCTTTGGCTTGTCGATCTCCGTGAGGACATCCACGAGCCCTCGCCGCTGGATCCTTGTCCGAGCTACATCCAGAAGGCGGTGGATGTTGATGTCGGTTCCCTGCCAGATTCGGTACTCGTCGGCAAAGTCCCGGTAGGTAACGATTCCTTCAGCCTCCAACTGGGAAAGCAGATCGTCAGCCTCAAGCTCCACTTCCGTGAGCACGCGCTGCGAAGCACGGAGTACACCCGTCGTCGACACGAGATTGAGGATCGCCACCGCCTTCGCCAACCGCTTTTTTGCACCAGTCAAGTTTGGTGCGTCGCGGAGCCGGGTGACGACTTCCGTCCAGCGACTTCGATCACCGGCCAATCCGGTTATCGTGCTGTTGCCCACGAAATAGTCGTAGACGATCGCGAGGCCGAGGGAAGGCAGTCTTCCGTGATCCGGCACTCGCGTTCGTTCCAGGTAGGACGACGCGCTGGCAGGCTCGGCGCTCGTCAGAAACGAAAACAGAGTGCGTTCGTGCTGACCATATCGATTGCAGAGCTCGGGAAGTACGGCGGCGACCAGCGGGTGAAGCGGATACCAGGAAGCTACCATCTCCTCATCCGCAAGCTCGGGCATGCCAAGCGACCGCATCGCCTCCGCCTGGGCCGCGGCCCACTCCTTTATGTGTGTACGGATCGGGTTCGCTACGTCGAAGGCACTTCCAATGAACGCCCGAGTCTGTCCGGCCGATTCGGTGTACGGTATGCTCTCGAAACGTCCCTGGATCTTCGCCCATTCACGGCGCTGCGCCTCCTCGGTGTGGGAAAGATAGTCCTCGAAGGAGAGGTGCTGGAGTGTAAGCAGAAACAGGGGCAGTCCCGAGCCCTGTCCCGCTTCCGCGAGTTGCTGTAGCAGGTAGGGATCGGCTTCGCTGCTGTCTCCAATGGCCTCGAGGTTCTTCCCGAACTCGTCGATTACTAGGAGGAGGGGACGATCCTTCGCCAAGCACTTCGCGACCTCAACCAATGCTGCGGGTGACGGACCCGTTCGACGCGGATCCTCAATCGCCGCGTCGTCAAGAGCGCTTCTCAAGGCCTCGGCAGCGGCGAACACGTCCGTGGGGGGGATTTCCCCATATGCTTCCAAGACGGCTCGATGCAAACCCCTGAGAACGGTGTGTGTCAACGGTTCCCGGGCTGCGGTGATCAGCGCGCGGTGGAAGCCATCTACCTGGGTATCGTGGTTGTTGTGAGTCTCGGAAGGCAGATGCGACAAGTCAGGTTTCACCGCATCTAGCAGCCGTGCGGCGGTATTCCGCAGATCGCCGGTGGGTCCAATGAGGGCGTTGACGAACAACGCAAAGGACGACTTGCCGGAACCGTACGGGCCGGTCAGGGACCACGCGCCGCCGGAACGCTTCGTCGCAGCGACGGCAAGGATGCGCTCCACTGCTTCAAGCGCACGACCAGTAATGATGTAACCCTCAAGTGGTCCAGGTTCGGCGGAATCGCGTTCAAGGTTCGCTGACCGAGCAAAACGCGGGAGGACCTTGATGTAGTCGGCAAGGAGGGGCATTACGAGCCTCTGACTCCAGAGAGCGGTAACTAGGTGGTTGTTGTGGATGCTCTCTCGCCCAGGGCCGAAACGCCGTAGTACTGGTCCAGGACCTGCGTAGCGAGCGCTCGGCGATCTTCTGACCAAGCAAGCTGAATGCCCCCTGTCACCGAGATCAAATCCAATCCGGTTACGGGGTCAACGGCCGGCGCGAGCCCGGCTAGCATCTCGGACTCGTTGAGCATGAAGGCGCGTCCGGGTGCCCCCGGTTCCGTGGTCAGTCGGTCAAGGGTCACCGTACTACCACTGGTATCGGTCCGTTCGATGTAGTCCAGCACGGCGTACGCTAGGATTTCCGAGGGCAAGGCAGGCTTGGCCCCCAGAGCGAATCGAAATCGCCCCGGGTCGGGGCCACGACCGATGAGATCGAGTTCCCGGAGCGGACAATCGAGGAGGTCATCGATCGGAACTCGCTTTGTCTTCTCCTGTGGAGCGTAGGTGCGCAAGAGGGCACCGACATCCTTCCTTCGTGAAGATGGGTGCGGCTTCCTCCAATCCGACACCAGATCCAGTTGTGTCTCCACCGCCGACTCCAACTGATCGTCGGAGAACTCCACCGCGTGGAACGCGTTGAACGCAATCCACCAGACGGGTAAATGGCAGGGCGGCGCCAGCAGCAGCCAATGGAGGAGCCAAAGAGTACCAGGGTCTTCCATGTACTCGTCCCATCCTCCCTTCCCGAACAGCGAATCGCCCAGGTCCGTCGTGCGGAGGTCGGGCGCGCGCCGGTTTGGAGAATAGGGATCCTCCTCGATGAGCTTCGCTGCAAGCCCCCAGAAACGGATCGCCCGCACCATGTTCTTCCCGACGCCGATCCGTACCGGGGCGTCGTTGCCCAAGAAAGCGCGAGGATCTTGCGCGACCTGAGCGTAGGCCTTCCGGAACCACCCGTACCGCGGATGGAAGGTCTCGTGGCGCGCAAAAAACGGCAGCGCCGCTTCTACCAGACGCATTCAGCCATCCCCCGATGTCATGGTACGGACGCGTGACACGGCAGCGACCGTTCCATCAATTGCAAGATCGATGTCATCTTCCGTCGTGAATCGGCCCAAACTAAAGCGCACGCATTCGTAGGCGGCCTCGCGGGAGAGGCCCATCGCGAGAAGAACCTCGGATGGCTCGATCGAGCCCGAGCTACATGCACTTCCGGTGGAAGCTGCTACTGGTTCCAGATTGACGACGACGGCGTCGGCATCCGCTCCGCCAAAGCGGACGTTTGCCGTATTCGGAAGCCGGCGCTGAACATCACCGATCTGAGTAACTTCGTGCAGCCGAGATTCTAGCGAGGTTACCAATCGATCCCTGAGTTGTGTCATCCGCTCAGATTCTCCTGTCCTTTCCTTAACCGCGATGTCGGCGGCCACGCCCAGACCTACGATGCCGGCGACGTTCAACGATCCCGACCGAAGGCCCCGTTCGTGTCCCCCACCGTGGACAATTGGAGACAAACGACGTAGCGCTTGCCGATTCCCAACAAGAGCACCAACGCCGCCGGGACCACAGATCTTGTGCCCGCTCAGAGACAGGAGATCGATCGGCAAAACGTCCATTCCCACCGGCATCCAGCCCACCATCTGTGTCGCGTCAGAATGGAAGAGGGCACCGAAGGACCGAACGAGCTCGGAGATCTGCCGTAGCGGATTCAGCACACCAGTCTCGCCGTTTGCCGCGACGACTGACACCACCAGCACATCCGGGCCAAGAAGAGATTCCAAGGCTGCCAGATCGACGTAGCCGCCCCGAGTAACCGGCACGACATCGAGCTGAACGAGTCCTCGCTCTGCGAGCCAGCGAGCGGTGCGCAACACTGACGCGTGCTCAACCGCGGAAACCAGGACGCGGCGTCGGCTCGACGGAGCAGCGTCAACCGCGCCTCGAAGCGCCAAGTTGTTCGCTTCTGTAGCGCTGGAAGTGAAGACGACGCCGGACGGGGCGCTTCCGACCAAGGCTGCAACCGCTTGACGCGCATGATCAACGGCCGCGGCTTGCCTCTGGCCGAAGCTGTGGGTCGACGATGCGTTCCCCGCTCGTTCCATCAGCGCGGGGACCATGACGGCAGCGACGCGTGGATCGAGAGGAGCTGAGGCGTTGTAGTCGAGGTAGACCTCCCTGTGAGCCCTCGACGCCCTTGGGCGGGATCGATCTGGCTCTGACAGCACCGATAGCTCGGGTGACATGCCTCAGGTTTCGGTCTTGTTTCGGTTTTTGTTCGGCATGCCTGAATAATAGCGCGCGCGAGCAGCTTTCGGAAGGCCCTCCGTTCATGCCCGGGTCTGGCCAGTGGATCAGGGACGGACAGACTGTGCTCGTCACCGGCGCAACCGGACGCGGAAGCCCCCTCCTGGCAAGCGCATTCGGCCACCACGCCTGCCGGCTCGGCATCTCCACCCGCGACTTCCGCGTCTCCCGGCTCCTCGACCAACTCGCCGTCGAGCACTTGCACGACAACGTCGGCGACCCCACCCTCGGGGACGCCATCCTCGACAGGGTCCTCAACAACGCCCACCGCATCACTGTCAGGCGCGGCTCGATGAGGCGGCTCTACGCCTCAACCAGGGAGCTCAACACCCTCACGACCACGCCTGATCCATCCATGTCCAGCCCCCTTCAAGGATCCCCGCTCAACCCGGACGGCTTGGCTCGGAATCAGTGGACAGCCTTGGCCCGGAACAGGTGGATGGCTTCGCTCGGAATGAGTGGTCAACTTCGTCGGAATAGGCAGCGAAGAGACGGCCGGACGTCTATCCATGCTCCTTGAGGAGCTGTCCGACGCCGAAGGCATCGAAAAAGGTGGCTGACGCGCTGATCGAATGCGGTACCGGCGAGGAGTTCATCGTGCGGGTGCGGACGGCCTGAGGCGGAGTGCCCCATCCAGACGGGTAGTCATGATCCGTCAAGCGGTTGTTCCTCGTCGTTGTCGAATTCACCCAGCTGGCCGAGCCGCTCGAGTGATTTCGTGTACTTCGGCCGGAGGTGTTCCGGACAGTTCTGGCAAGGCCTCAGGTTATCGGTCAAATCGGCCCGCTTGACCCAAACCGCGATCCGGTTCTCGGACGTTGCAATCCGCTCGATATAGGTGTCATAGGGATCCCGAGTCCTTCCGCGTGAGCAGGTTGAGCGCCTGGAGCTCTTCGGCCGTGAGCCTCGCGCGCACCGCGTCGATCGACCCTCCATCCTCGACCACGTCATGCAGGACAGCAACCACCCGCGCGTCATCCGGAACGTTCTCCATCACGCGGAGCGGGTGGCGGACAAAGACCTCGCCGTCATGGTCGGTCTCACCTCGGTGGTTGTCGAGTGCGACCTGGATGGCGTCCTCGAGAAGCCCGGATCGATCGCTTTTCGTCATCGCGCCCCCGATACAGAGTAAGCCATAGGCCACACGACAATACCGAACGACCATCCAGCCCGCCATCACGGTGGGATTGAGGGACTACCCGGACGAGTTCATCGAGCGGGTGCGGACGGCTTGAATCCGTCGCCCGCCTCGGCGAGCAGATCCTTCCATCCGTCGTCCAGCCGCTGACGAAGCAGCCGGTCACGTTCGGCGGCGAGCTTCATCAGCGACAGCATCCGCTTCGCAAGCGTCACGAACTGAGCCAGGTTGATCGCCATCGGATTCCAACCGTACAGTGCAGTCTTCAGGATGTTGGCGGATGCCAGGGCGCCGTGGGTGAGTGCCTGCATCTGTTCCCGCTTCAGTCTCTCCGCGATTCCAGCCTCGCTGGACGCCGAGCCGTCCGCGTGGGCCCGAATCCCGTGGTACGTCCACAGGATGATCTCAGCGATCGCGGGCGAGATCTTCATCGTCACGAAGTGCCGAAGGTCGTAACCGTTGCTGTACATGTACCGCGCTACATCCTTGACCGGAACGGGGTCGCCGCCCGCCCTCAGGGTGAACCCGGACTTCGCACTGACGAGCTGGAACGGCGCGAGGAAGGGTGGTGGAAGGCCCTGCGGTGTGAAAACATCCGAGAATCCGTGGACAACCACCTTGACCATGGCCTCCAGGACGTTGGACGTGCCTTCGTTCACTCTGATGACCCGCCAAGTGCCCGACTTGTCGATGAACGTGCAGGTGCCGGAGAGGATGTCACCGACCCCGAACACGAGGCCGAGGAGAGGATCGTGGCCAAGTGAGGCTAGGCGGTGGACTCTTGGCGTGAGCCCGAGCTTCGGACTGACGACATCGTAAGGCACCTTGGCCCATTTCTCTGCCGCGGTGGTCAGTTCGGCGATCCACTTTTGAAACGCGTTGCGCTCAAGGTCGTCTGAGCCCTTCATTGGAGCGAGCTTTTTCGATTGTTCCTTCATCCATGCCGTTAGTGGGCTTCCGCGCTGGGGCTGTCCCTTGAAGCTCCCACCGGGCGTCGCGACGAGGAGATAGTCCGTTACCGCGCCGACGAGCACAGCCAACGCGACCACACCGACATCCCAGCGGTCCCACGGGGCAGGGCTGAACTCCGCGTCGAATCGGCGTCGGATGTCGACCGCCAAGTGCGGGGGCACTAACTGCGAAAGGGGATCGCCGGTCACCTCGATCCCGCGATCGGCGATATACCGTTCCACGTTGCGGAGGTACGATTCCCAGTTGGTGCCTATCTCGGGCAACACAAGGTCGCTTGACTGATCGACCGGCCGACGATCAATCCTCGTTTTCCGGGCCGAAGGCTGATCGAGGGCCGCACTATCGGCGGAGGCCAGCTGGTCGACCCTTGGGCGGTCCGCGCCGGCATCGGCGTGGATCTGCGCGACCATCTCCTCCAGGCGTGCCAGCTTGGCGGACTGCCAGGCGGACTCCGATTCGAGAGCGTCGACCTGAGTTTCGAGCGTTCGGAAGGCGCCGTTTAGGGCATCGAGCTGGAGTCGCTGAGCGACTGCCGCCCATTCAGCTTCGGTCTTCGGGCTCTTGTTCATTGCGGTCGTCGTGGGCCACCTCGTCCCGGAGGTCGCGCTGGAAGCCGTCAGCTCGCTTTCCAAGCCGTCTGAGCGCCCCGGCCGACCGGGACAACAAGGTCACTTCGTGGAAGAGCCTGTCGATGGCATCGCGGTTCCTGTCGGTCTCTCTGGACAAGGCCGCGATGCGTTCGCCGAAGAACGACATGTCCTCGCCAAGGTTGATGATCGCCCGCTGATGGATGCCCAGGACCTCCTGAAGCATCAACTCCCGGCGAGATGCCCGGTTCCGCTCGGATCCACCCAGAACCCACCGAACGCCCTTGGACGCAGCCGCCCCGACCAGGATGGCGACACCGATGCCACTGACCATGGCCGACAGCCCCAGGACACCACCCAGCCCAAGGGCCGCAAGTCCCGAAGTGATCCCGGCGGCGCTCAGGCCGGTCACACTGCCGCTCAGGTAGACTGCGGCCACCGGAACGCCGACTCCTGTCGCGTTCGCCGCCATCGATGCCGCCACCTTCTTGATCTCGGAGTCCGAGAGCTCGCCGGCGAGGATCCTTGCGTCCTGGACGCAGGCCTCCTCAATGAAGGCGACCTTCTTGTCATCCAGCTCCAACAGCTCGGCCAGCCAACGGATGGCCGGCTGCTCGCGAGCGAAGCCGTCGGAGTTGGCGCGCCATACCCTTATCGCGTCCTTCATGAGTGAGCACCTGACGGCCAGTGTTCCGTCGGATCTTCCCGAGCGAACACGCTCCAGCATGAGCGCGATCTGCGCCTCGACATCGAGGCTCTGTGGGTCTTCCAAGCGAGATCGAACGGCCTGACGTACCTCGGCGTTGCACCGCAGCTGCGTCGCCAGGATCTGGATTTCGCACAACTCCTGTTCATCGATCCGGCTGTCTTCGATGTGCACAAGCCAGACGAGGACACTCAGGTAGCATTTCTTGACCGCGTCCGGCAGGTCTTCGACCACTACGTATTCCGCCGGTGGCCTCGCTGCCCCGGTTGCGTCCCGGCCCAGGACCTTGTCGGCACCGGGGAGTTTTTCGACGACCGTCCTGGTAGCCCGTAACCCGGCGCGAACCGAACGGATGCTCCGGTCCTTGAGTTCGTCCACTGGAACCATTGATCTCCCCGATCCGCGTGAAAGGAACCAAGCTACATGGGGAAGCAGGTCGAGGTCCAGCGATCTGGCCTGGAGGTCGGTAAAGGAGCTGGTTCTCGGCTTGCAACACCTTGGTCAGCGCCCATAATGCAGTGCCGGGGATTCACCTTTAAGCAAACGGTCGGCGGGGCGGGAAAAGGAAACAGGAGCGCTTATGAGCGAGTTCGAGGACCGAGCCGAGGTTGTGATCGATCTCTTTCGTGACGTGTTTGACTGCAACGGACGGCGATTCGGCAGTCCTTCGCTTGGCCTGTTGGGAGTCTCCGATGGGCTTGAGGGCGTGCAGTGGAACGCCGCCTACTTCCGCTCAGACCAGACCGCAACGTTGGGGGTCAACCTTGAGGGCATGAAGTACGACGACTGGCCCGTTGCCCGGCTCATCGAGCGGGAGTTGCCCCGGCCGCTCCTACTGACTGAGTATCGCACCAGAGTTGCACGACCCGAGAGGGTCAGCGTGAGTTGGAGGCGGGACGCTTGGCAGGCCGCCATCCGCGTCCAGATCAAGGAGCCAGGGCTTTCCCCGACGCCGATCAAGCTACATCGGCTAACCGGCGACGACTGGGCTCGTTCATTGCAAAGCGCGAGGGAGTGCCTGGATCCGAAGCGGGGATATCGTGGACGTCGCCGAACCAAGGTCACCTTGCGCGGCTCAGGTCAAGTGGTTGAGCGACAGGTCACCCCTCACCTCCACTTCGAGATGTATCTCGCCGCGACCAGGCTTGGTGAAATGCGACGAGCGAAGAGCAACCTCGAGGCGCTTCACGAATGGGCCACTCGCCAAGCACGGCCTCACTAACCGCCTCTAGTAATCACCGTGCGGGAGGCCCTCGAAGTGCTCGCCAGTGGGCGCTATGCAACGCCCCTTTCCGTGCAGAATCGTTGACGCAGGTTAGCTTCGCGCCCTGTTGGTGAAGGCATTGCGGTCGCTCGAAGCCGAGCTGGAGCGACGGTGGCTGCTCCGCCGCGCAACGTAACGGCGTGATCTCTTGCATCAGCACTTGCGCTGGCATCAGCGCTAGCATAGGTTACCACATCAGCGCTGACACGATGTCAGGCATCACTAACGGCACGAGGAGGCAGGATGAGTAAGGCAAAGGTCATGGAGAATCGGATGCGACGGACTGCGGATCGACTGGGTTTTTCCCTCTCGAAGTCCCGTGTGACGGGGCTGTGGTCCCTCATCGACGACGACGGGCGGTTCTTCATGAACGGCGATCTCAGAGAGGTTTCTGTCCAAGAGGTTGCGGACCAACTGGAGGATGCGCTTGACATGGAGTCCAAGCAGAAGATGGCGCGGGAGGAGGAAGAGGCACGGTTTTTCCTCGACGATGGGCCCGCCAAGTATCCTCTGTTGTTCGGTGAGGATAACGACGGAGACGAATGAGGGGCAAACACTGGTCGAGTCAGCCGCCGGGCCCGGGGAGCGGGCCCGGCGTTTGCTTCTCCTGATTCCTTGAGCTTGTCCTGATACCGGACGCTCGATTGGGCGGTGCCACCCTCCACTAGGCCGGCCAGCCGCGTGCGCAAGGAACGCGGGGAGAGACCGATCTGTTCCGCAATCTCACGGGTGCCACGCCCCTTGTCATGCTGGCGCACATCCAGGATCGTCCGGTCCTTTCGGTCGCATCTCTCGCCGCTGCGGGGACGCTCACCAGAATGGTCGAGACCGGATCGGGCCGGATTACCCGCGTCGGGAGCCGCGCCGCCGGTTCAGTCTGCGCGTCGAGGCGCGAGTCCGGCGGCAATCGCCGCCCCGCCCCTGGCCGTGAATACTCCCAGTGTCAATCCGGCGACTCCCAAGAAGGCGGCGAAGCCGACCGGGCTCTGGAGCCCTCCCACGAGCTCCGCGGCCAGGCTGCCGGCGGGCAGTCCGGCGCCGAATCCGGCGACGCACAAGACTATCCACCGGCGGGCCATCGGCGCCGCGGGGCGAAGCGTCAGCCACTGCGCCGCGCCCACCCCCAGGCCGGCGAATGCCCCGATGAACGTCAACCCGCCGAGTCGGCCGAGCATGTCGAGCGCCTGCAGGCGCATTGGCTCGCCGGTCAATGCCTGGCCAACCATCTCGACCAACACGATGCCGATGGTCATGCCGATACCGAGCCCGATACCAGAGGTCGCGACCCATGACGCGCCGAACCGCGGGTTCCTTCCCAGGGCCAGCCACTGGGCGGCGCCGAACATCGAGCCGGCCAACGCCAGGATGACGGGCGTCACCAACATCATGCCCACGATCGCCTCGACCGGTGCTGCCAGGCCCAAGCCGACGGCCAGCCCGCCCGCCAGGCCGAGCCCGCAGAGAACGGTCCAGCGCACGCCGAATCCGCTTGCAGCACCCCTGATATCTTCGATCATCGCACACCTCCCGTTCGGCCACCGTCGGTTGGGTCGACGTTCCGGCCCGTTGCTGGCTGTCAGTTGTCCTACCGGCGGGAACGGCAAACCGTGCCAACCGGCACGGTATTACTCTTGTTTGATGCCAAGGAGACTCTTTCCTTGTTTCCGGGTGGTTGGGTCGTCAGCGGCCGTAGATTCATGCGCGCCGGCCCGGCATCCTCACTGCCGTAGTTCCGCCCGAACAACCCGACGTAGATGTCGCGGGGCGTCAGGCGGAGCGTGTCCCCGACGGCAGAGAGGGTCGCCGTCAACGGGCCGACGATCCCAACAGATCCGTTGCCAACAAATCCGTTGTGTATGCTCCAGTTGACCTCACGCCGTTCTCTCTATGTCGCGGCACCCGGATCGAAGGCCATGCCCTTCAGGTAGGTTTCGATCCTTCGGAAGTCCCGGTCGAGAAACGCGGCCATCTTGCGCAGTGCAACGTCTGGGCAACCGATGGGGCGGCGAGCGGCATCAAAGGAATTGCCTTGGTCGAAGACATCGGTCCGCTTCCAACCATGAGGACTCAACAAACCATGATCGACCCGGAATCCCGTGGCTACGCCCGGGCCAAGCCCTTGTCGCTGCTGGTTGCCGCGTTACTCTCGTTCAACTGCGACCAGGAGCCGCAAACCGCGACCGGCCTGCAATGCGGTCCCCATCCTGCAGACATCGCCACACGGAACTTCGCAGGCGCGTTCACCCAGCTTGAGCCTCTGGTGTTCGGCGCTACCGGCCCCACCGCCGTGCTGTCCATCAGGACGCTGAGTGTTTCGCCGTCCGGCCAACTCCTTCTGACAGACAGCCGCAGTCTCAACCTGAAGGTTGCCGACAGCGAAGGGCGTATCGTCCAGGTGATCGGGGGTGAGGGCGAGGGTCCTGGCGAGTTCACGGCTCTCATGGGTGCCGTCTTCCTGTCGGACGACCGGATCCTGACCCTTGATGCCGGCAGAGTGCTCGCGACGCTCTTCGACACGACGGGCGAGGTCCTGAGTACGTTCCCGCTTCGCGACCAACTGGACCCGAGAACTGTGGTGGCCATTGATGAATCCGCCTTTCTCATCGGAGGCATGGTCACCACGCCGGGGGATGGGAATGACATGGCCAGGATCTATTCCCTTGACGGAACCAGCTCGGAATCGTTCCTTCCCGCCGACCAACTCCTCTTCGATACCCGGATGATCGTCGATGGTGTTTGGGGGGTCTCCCTACCGGGCGGCTCACTGGCCCTGGGGCTCGATGTGACACCCGCCGTTCATCTGTTCTCCGAGACCGGCGCTCACATCTGCACGCAGGCGTCGGAGCCGCCTCAGTGGTCGCAGTTGCTGCCGCGCGACGAGCCGGTTGCCATGGATCAGGCAACGCGCGAATGGATCGAACGAGCGACAATGACCATCGGCGCCGCGTACGTCGGGGGCAGTGTGTACAGACAGTACAGGAGTTCGGGAGAAAACGGCGTGTCGTTGCTTGCCGAGTATGATGCCGATCTGAATCTGCGGAACGTCTACACTGCGGTTCCGGGCCGCCTGGTCGGGGGCGATGACGAAACGCTGTTCTTTCTTGGCGGCGAGTCGGTAGATGAGACACGAGTTTCGAGATTTCGAGCCGGATGGGGCAGCACCCGAGGGCCTCGGCCTCAAGACCTAGCGTCGGGCTCAGCAGCAGATTCGCCCAGCACCCTCCAGTAGCCGCCCTTGTCGGGACCTACTCGCTCGATCCTCCCGGCCGCGCGCAACTTGTCCAGCCGATACCGGACGATGGATCGCGTGGTGCCGAGCGTGGCGGCGATTTCGCGTCGGCCCGCAGACGGATTCTGACGAAGGAGAGCCAGGATGCGGTCAGAAAGGGACTGGGGTTCCGGCGATTGGCCTTCGCTTCTGGCGGTCTTCTGGCGGTTTTCTGGTGCTTTTCTGGCGGTTTTCTGGCTGACTACGGGCTGGATCTCCCTTGCGTCCGGATGGTCCCCGGAAGAGTCATCGGGCTCCTCCCTGGGATCCGCGTCGGGACCATCGACAACCAGCCAGCGTCCTCCCCTGTCTGGCCCAATGCGACGTAACTTACCTGATTCCTTGAGTTTATCCAACTGATACCGGACGCTCCATTCGGTGGTACCTTCAAGTGCTCCAGTGATGTCGCGGCGGCTGGCGGACGGATGCTCCCGCAGGAATGTGAGGATTCGGTTCGCCAGGTTCTGGCTGGACCCCTTCTTTTCTGGCGGTTTTCTGGTAGCTCCAGCCCGCCAGATCCTGATCAGAAAACCGGCACCTACCTCGAACTCCGGCTCGGGCAGACCCGCCTCGGCGCATCGCCGAATCATGTCCACGGTCCCGGTCCCCATCCTCTCGATGTACTGCAGCAGGTACATCGACTCCGCCAGCAGCGGATTGCCCGGGAGGGACTGGTGCGATACGCGCAGCTTCTCGACGGTCAGCGCAGGCGGCAACCGGCCGGAGTTCATGACTTCCAGGCGATCCGCGAAGAGCATGACCTGAACGCTGCTGCTGTCCGTGTAGTCCCGGTGCGCGACCGCGTTCACGATCGCCTCGGTCACCACCTCCTTCGGGATCTCGTACTTGACGGGCACTTGCACGCTCTCCGCTCTGGTGCCCACCGACAGCGCGATCTTGCTCATGACGAAGTCCACCGCCTGGTCCACGAGCGCAAACACCGTCCCCTTGTAGACCTGGTAGGAGGGAATTGGCTTGGCCACCTCCGTCCCATGGAAGTGCGCGCACTTGATTTCGGAGGAGATCAGGAAGCGTTGCGGAACCTGCCCGAAGAGCAGCATTGCGGCGTTGGTCAGCCGGCCCCTGTTCAGCAGGTTCAGATGCCTGAGCAGATCTTCCGGCGGCGTCTCCGCTGGCAGCGGAAATTGCCGGGCCCTGCGTGCGATGCGGATGAACCGGTACATGTCCTCAAAATCCAGATCATCGAGCGTGGCCCCCGAGCAGGGTGCGGCGTCAAACGGCCCGAAACGCAGGAGTTCCTTCGCTTCGAGGTACTGTACGAGCGAGGCGTAGACGCCGGCGATGAGCTCCGCCGGTGTGGAGAACCGTCGTCGCACCAATCCGGCCTGCGCCCTCGCGATCAGCGCTTCCATCTTTGGATGACGGCCGCTCCCATCCGCTCCCTTCACGAAGATCAGCCGATGCTTATCCAACTCCGTGGCACGCTCGAATTCGTGCTCCGTGGGCGAAATCCCCTCGGAATCCATGCTGCCGTAGTCGCGCCCAAGCAGCCCCACGTAGATGTCGCACCGGTCGACCTCGTCCAGGTACACCCGGTCGGGCCGCTGGTCGGACGCCGGTACTTCCTCAAAGAGAAAGACCTCGAAGAAGCGCCGCATGAGGGGATCACCGCGCAAGTAGTCGCGCAAGCGCTCCCGCTCAAGCGTGAACTCTCGCTGGACGCTGCTGATGAAGATGCGAATCGGGGTCACGGGTCCGTCTCCGCCTCGACCGATGCAATTGGGATGGCAGCCGGCTGGAACCGGCGAGGAACTGCTGCATCATAACCCTGCTTGATCGCGCGGGTCTTGTCGAGACGTCGAGGCCGAGCGCGGCGCTTCCGGGATGCGGACGCGCGCGCCTTCCCCATCGGCTCCACTGTGTTCCCGGAACCATCCGCAGCGAATGGGGAATGGTCGAAGGCGGGACGATCCGGGCGTGCTATTGGATCAGGCAAACCGAGAACGTGGGGAGGTGGTGGTGGGCAAATTCGAGCGCAGTCTGGATGAGTTGTTCGACCGGGGAGCGCGGGAGAGCGCCCGGCGGGTTCTGCGCCGACTGGCGACCCGCAGATTCGACGAGCAGACGGCCGGACGTCTGGCCGGGCTGCTTGCGGAGTTGTCCGAACCCGAAGACATCGACAGGGTGAGCGACGCGCTGCTGGATTGCAGCACCGGCGAGGAGTTGATCGAGCGGGTGCGGGCGACCTGGGCCAGCCAGGCGCGCCGGCGCGAGCACGAGATCATCTAACCGACGATTGAGCCGGGAGAAGGCCATGTCTGAGATAGCAGAAAGGTTTGAGCGCCAACTGGACGAACTGATCCGGGCCGGGAAGATCCAAGGACTTCAAGTGGGAGTCCTACAGGGGCGGCAGGAGGGGCAGGTGCTGCTCCTGCGACGACAGATCGCCCGGAAGTTCGGCGACGATACGGCGCGCCGGTTGTACGAACCGCTTGATGACCTGAACAGCCTGGACGACGTCGACTGGGTCACCGACGCGCTACTGAAATGCGGAACCGGCGAAGAGTTCATCGAGTGGGTGCAATTCCGGGATGCGGACGCGCGCGCCCTCCCAGTCGGCTCCACTGCCGTTCCCGGACCGGTCCGCAGCGAATGGGGAATGGTCAGAGGCAGGACCATCTGGGCGTGCTACTGGCTCAAGGAAGATCCGGAAACGATGGCGGAGCTGGTGGACACGTTTCAGCGCGGCATGGATGAGTTGTCCGAGCGGGGAGCGCAGGAGGGCGCCGGGCGGGTTCTGCGCCGGCTGGCAACTCGCAGATTCGGCGAGGAGACGGCCGGGCGTTTGTCCAGGCTGCTTACGGAGATGTCCGGCCCTGAAGACATCGGCAACGTGAGCGACGCCCTGATCGACTGCCGTACCGGCGAAGAGTTCATCGAGCGGGTGCGGGCGGCCTGAGCCAATTGCCGCCTCGGGTGACCACGATCAAGACGAATCGATCTCTGGTCTCGGCTCGCTGGGACACGGAGTATCGCGAGGGCCGATACGCCGACGACCCTCCCCTCCCCTTCACGGAAGAGATCCTCGCCACGCTGCGCGCCAGCTCGCTCGCCGAGAGTAAGGGGCTCTATATAGGGTGCGGAAACGGTCGCAACTACCTTCCGCTCGCGAGGTCGGGACTGCGGCTCTTCGGTCTCGATCTTTCGGTCGAAGCGCTTCGCCAGCTAGCCGCCCGAGAGTCTGCGAAGCCCGCGCGACTGATCTGCGCCGACTTCCGGGAGTTCGCCAGCCAGCACCGCTTCGGCTACGTGATCGCCATTCAGGTGCTTCAGCATGGCGTAGCTGCCGACGTGTCCAAGTACTTTTCCCGAGTCAGGTCGCTGCTGTCCCTCGGTGGCCTCTTCTTCCTTCGCGTCAATGCCGCGTCGACTCAGGTGCGGTGGCCGCACACCGTCATCGAACGGAATGAACTTGGCGGGTTCACGGTCTTGTACGAAGCCGGTCCCAAGCGCGGTCTCCCCGTCCACTTCTACGCGCGCGACGAACTACTGGCCTTGACCCGCGATGGTTTTGCTCTCCTGGCTGAACCTCGTGAGGACGTTGCGGTGCGCACGCCCCCGGAAGAGGGCCGCTGGGTCCAGTGGGAGGCAATCTGGAAGCGGACATGACAGGGGTGTGCTCAGCAAGACGTGCCTGCTCTCCGGCAAGGCGCCGATCAGGGGTGCTGGCTAGCGCGCCCCGCAGCGCCTTCCAGATTACACAACAACTCCGTTGACAACGAAACCGTTGTGTATTCTCTTGTGAACGAGAGATGTTCGACCTGTGCCGAGGACGCGGTGGCGACCATCGCGAAGGAGCCGTATCTGCGCTCGAAGGTCGGTGCCGTGAGGAAGCAAGCGTGCGTTGAGCATGATGAGGACTGAAGCTGGCCCTATAATCCGCAAATTCAATCCCGGACTGCTCCAGTCGGATGAGGAGATCAGGGAGCAGTTCGTGGTCCGCGGTCACGAACTGAATCTGGTGCTGGATGAGCTACGGGGCAATATCGATTCCCCCTCTTGCCAGCACATTCTCGTGTTCGGTCCTCGTGGCCGGGGAAAGACGATGCTCCTGGCCCGAATCGCGGCGGAGTTGCGCAGCAACCCGGATTTCGCTGACGCACTACTGCCCGTCCGATTCATGGAGGAGAGCCCGGAGATATTCACTCTCACCGACTTCTGGCTGGAAACCATGTTCCATCTCGCCAACGAAGTCGATGGGCGGAATGCCCCGCTGGCGCAAGAACTTCACGAGACCCGAGCCGCGCTGGCACCGCGCTGGCGCGAACAGATCACCGAAGCGCAGGCTCGCGCGGCCGTGTTCGATGCGGTGGATCGGTTGGGAAAGAGGCTCGTCCTCATCGTCGAGAACCTCCAGTCGCTCTGCCGCGATGCCCGTGACGAATTCGGCTGGCAACTCCGCGAAGTGTTGCAAACGGAGCCCCAGATCATCCTTCTCGCTTCCGCCACCAGCCGCTTCCGCGAGCTGGACGAGGTAGACGAACCGTTCTTTGAGATGTTCCGCATCGTCGGCTTGGAGGCGCTGGACACCGAGGAGTGTCGTCGCCTGTGGAAGGTTGTGAGCGGGAAGCCGGCGACACCGTTAGGAGTCAGACCCCTCCAGATTCTCACGGGCGGCAATCCGCGCCTCCTCGTGATGGCCGCCAAATTCGCCCGGCATCGGTCCATCCGTCGACTGATGTCGGAATTGGTGACGCTAGTCGACGACCACACCGAGTACTTTCGCGGTCATCTCGAGGTCCTGCCGAAGACGGAGCGGCGCGTGTACGTGTCGGTGATCGACCTGTGGCAGCCGTCGTCGGCAAGCGAAGTGGCGGCGCGCGCTCGTGTCGACATCCGCGTGGCATCGACCATGCTCGGGCGACTGGTCGAACGGGGTGCAGTTGTCCGGCAGGGCCGCGGCCGAAAGCGGCTATACGCGGCCGCGGAACCGCTGTACAGCATGTACTACAAGCTGCGGCGGGAGCGTGACGAGGCGGCAGTCGTCGAGAACCTGATCCGCTTCATGGTGGCCTGTTACGCGGTTGATGACTTGTGGAAGCTGTCGGGTCCGCTGTCTGCCGAGGCAGCGGAATCGGAGGTGCTTCGTCGAGGAATCAGGCGGCACACGGCCGTTGCCCTGAGCTACAAGTGCATGGCGCAGGCTCAGATCGGTCTGGCCGACGAAGCGCTCGATAGTTGCCGCCAACTGGAAGACGTCGCCCGCCACTGGACGAACGACAGCGAGGAGTTCCTTGGAGTGCCCTGGGTCGCGTGGCTAAAGTGTCGCATCGCCGGCGCGAGGGCTCTGGCTTTGGCGGTTCGAGCCGAACATCCAGCCTCGATCCGGCAGTTCCGGGTCGCCTACGCTGCCTCCCCGCCAGACCACGAAGCAACGATACACGAAATGCTACGCCTGGTGCCGGCATTGGTCGGAGCCGGAATCTCCCCCCGCGATCTGCTGGCTGTCTTCGCCGACGATACCGGCAGGTCCGCCGACCTTTGGCCTCTCGTCGTCGCCCTCGAGGAACGCGCAGGCAATCAGATTCGTGCCCCGCGGCAGGTCAAGGAGGTCGCGGCCGACATCCGTGACCGGTTCATCGAGGCCGCGGAGCGAATGGGGACAACGTGACTCGGAAGCGTCTCGGAAGTCCAGCGCGTTCGAGTTGTGGCCCGGACCCCTGCGCCTTACCATTCGCAGCTTCCCGGGTCTCCCGAGCACGCGGAGTCGTCGCAATGAAGTCTTTCGTTCTGGCAGCCACGTTGCCGGCACTGGCACTGGCCACCGGAAGTCGACTAATCGGCGCGCAGTCCATTCAGTCGCGACCCGCCGCTGAAGTGCGCCTGTCGGCCGATCCAGTGCTGTCCGTCGGGATGCTCGACGGACCTGACGAATACCTCTTCGGCGAGATCAACGCTGGTTCGCTGCTCGCCGATGGCAGCGTGGTAGTGTCCGACCGGATGAACTTCCGCATCCAGCGTTTCGGCTCGGACGGTGAACATCTTTGGAGCCGCGGCCGCGAAGGCGAAGGTCCCGGGGAATTCGAGAATGTCCAGATCGTCCACGGGTGCGTGAGCGCGGGCCGGATCGTCGTCTACGACATATGGACCCCACGGGTCACCGTGTTCAACGACGAAGGGGATCTCGTCGACGACTACCGTCTCCTGTACAACGGACTGCCGATCCGGCGGTTTGGGTGCGCACCGAACGGGCGCCTGGGCTTCACGGGAGACAGCGACCAAACCATTGAGGGCCTCGCGTCCGAAGAACTCTACCGTGAGTTGATGACTCTTGGCTGGGTGGAGTTGGGCGACACCGCCGCCACCACGGTGCGCCAGCGGATCCAGGGCTCGGAGAGGAGATACCTCGGACCCGGGGACGCCATGCCCGGAAGCATCTGGGCGCACAACGTAGCGATTGCTGTGGCCACCGAGGGCATCTGGTTTGGAAGCAGCGAGAACTACGAGGTGGAACTGATTGGGTGGACGGGCGAGACGATTCGGCGGATCCGCTGGCAGGGGCCGGATCTGAACGTGACACAGAGGGATGTCGACCGATACCGTGACGCGCTTGAGGGAAGCTACCGGCGTGGCGGCAATCCCGACTGGCGCGCACGCTTCGAGCGCCGGTGGGCATGGGAAAGCGAGAACGTGCCCGATGTCTTTCCCGCTTACGACAGACTCATGATCGGAGACGACGGCGTACTATGGGTGCACGACTACGTTCGCCCGGGAGAGCCAAGTGAGTGGTTCGCCTTCGCCGCGGATGGCACATGGATCCGTACGCTCGTGCTGCCTCCCCGCACGCTCCTGCTGGACATCGGCCGGGATTGGGCGCTGGTACGAACCCTGGATGACGTGGATGTCCAGCGGGTCGCGGTGCACGCGCTAGTGGAGAATCGGTAACCTGACGACACCACCAGCCCCCAGCGATCCGACAGGTTGGCTACGATCCGGCAAATGGCTGACCAGCGTCACCGGCGGCGCGATCGCCTTCCCCATCGCGGTGCTGGTACACGAACTCGGGCACTTCGCGGCGTTCGTCGCGTTCCGATTCCCCGATCCGGTCCTGCGGTACGGCTCTGCCAGCTGGTCCGGTTCCGGGGAGTTCGGCAGGCTCGTGCGGGCGGGGGACGTGGAGGCTGCGGCGGCGATCGTTCAACCGTGGCAGGTGGCGGTCGGCGTGGCTGCGGGAGTGATCGTCACCTACCTGACGGTCATCGCCTGCGTGCTTGCCGTCCGCCGTTTCGGTCCGGGCCCGCTTTCGGTGGTTCTCGGAGTCGGGCTCGTGACCCCGCTGCGCTGGCTGGGAGCGATTCCGATCCTGGTCTCGAAGCTCCGCGGTCGGCTGCCGTTCCCATCGAACACGGACGAGGGTTGGTTGGCGGCGCTCACGGGGATCCCCGAGACCCTTCTCCTTCTACTCGGTCTCACCTGTCTCCTGTTGGGATACTGGTTCCTCGTAACAGCGATTCCCCGAGGCCGGAGGATCCGGATCGTCGTCCCGACGCTGGTGGGCAGCGTGGCCGTGGGTGGTCCTTTATGGGTCCTGTGGCTGGGGCCGCTGATTCTTCCGTGAAGCCACCCCATCCAGACAATCGAGCGGGCGCGGACGGCCGCGCCGACGCCGTCGGGCCTACCCAACCGCGACCTCGACCTGGGCACATAGACTTCGCTGCGCCAGCGTCTTTCGATCTCTTCGGGGGACGCCGTTTCGAGGAAGAGCGTGATCGCTTCCTGGAGATTCGCGCGCGCCTCGGCCACGAAGTTCGCCGACAGTTTCGGCCTCCATGTACGGGCCGTTCAGGAATGGGAACAGGGACGGCGGGTGCCCGACCGCGCAGCCCGTGTCCTGCTCACGGTCATCGACCGAGAGCCTGAAGCAGTTTTGCGGGCTCTCGGCGGATGAGCGATTCGCACGAAAGGCCAACGGTGGATCGCCTTAGCTGAGACCGCTGACAGGCTGCGCTTGTCCCCCAAACCGGTTTCCGACATCTTCTCTCGCCATGATCCACGCAACCGACATCCGATCCGCCCGCGCCCGCGGAGCGACCTGCACCTGTAGCTGCTCGTGTCCATGCTCCGCCTGGATCCGGGTGTGTTGATGCGCTGAGTCCCGAGCTCAAGCCGCCTTCGAGCCGCCCCGGTCAGCCGATCCGGGCGGTTTTTTCGTGCTCCGATCCGCTCCCCGTCCACCCTGCCCGCACCTCAGAGACAAACCATGATCAGTCCTGTGCTACCGACAATAAATGTCCTCTACGAGAATCCTGTCTGGATTCCGCCCCTTCGGGAGGCACTTGAGAGCGAAAGCTTCCGGGTCCGCCTCGTGCATGTGAACGAGGGGATCGTCGACCCGTCGGCGCCTCCTCCCGAAGGCATCTGGATGAACCGCATCAGCCCGTCCTCGCACACCCGGGGTCACGTCCACACGGTGGAACTGGCTCGCCAGCTTCTGTATTGGCTGGAGTCCCACGGCCGTCGAGTCATCAATGGGCTGCGCGCCTTTGAGCTGGAGATGAGCAAGCTTCGGCAGGACCTCGTCCTGCGGCGACACGGAATCCGGACGCCGCGCACGGTGCTGGCCGTCGGAAGGGAGCATCTGCGCGCAGCGGCCGCAACCTTCGATGGCCCGTTCATCACGAAGCACGATCAGGGGGGCAAGGGCCTGGGCATCCGGCTCTTCCAGGACCCCGGGAAGCTCGAAGAGCATCTTGACGACAGGAGCTTCGACGCCGGGCCCGGCGCCAGGGTGATCCTCCAGCAGTACATCCCCGCGGCCGAACCATTCATCACGAGGGTGGAGATCGTTGGCGGCCGCTTCGTGTTCGCTATGCGGAGTTCCACGGCCGGGGGGTTCGAACTCTGCCCCTCGGATGCGTGCAATCCGATGCCCACGAACCGGGAGAGCCTCTGGACGGGTGCGGGTGGCACCAGTGCTGCCGACCTCTTCAGCCCGTCGCCGATCGCAGCCGGCGACCCGCTGGTCCGGAGGTACATCCGGCTCTGCATCGAGGAAGGGATCGAGATCGCCGGAATCGAATTCGTGGAGGATGCCCGCGGCAACCGCTACACGTATGACATCAACGGCACAACCAACTACAATCAGGCGTTCGGCGCCCGCGTCGGCGTCGACGGCATGCGCGCGGTGGCCCGGTATGTACGCAGGACGGCGATGCCGCGCCTTCGGCCGCAGCGCATCGCGTGTTAGCGGGGATGCCGTAGCCGCAACACCGCAGGAGACGAACGATGGTTGGGAAGACGACGCAAGATCGCCCGAGTTATGCGACGGCCATCGCAATGGCCACGCTCTCCATCGTGATACTCGCAGGGCTCGCCCATCCACTCGCCGCCCAGGAAGTAGTCGAACTCCCGGCCGAAGACCGGCCCCTCGACGCCGACTTCGAGGACATCTACCGGGTGGGCTCGCTGGATGGGGATGGCTGGGACACCTTCGGCCGCGTCGCGGGGGTCGGCTTCGACGGTGCCGGCAACCTCTACATCCTCGACACGGAGGCGGTGCGGATTAATGTCGTCGACCTGCAAGCCAACCTGTTGCGCCAGTTCATGCGAGAAGGACAAGGCCCCGGAGAGTTTGGAAGCGACACCGCGCCAATGCTGCAGCTCGCGGTCATGCGGGATGGGCGGGTGACCGTCTACGACCTGGGACAAATGGGATTCACCCTCTTTGATGCCGACGGCCAATTCGAACGCATGGCCCGGTTTCCAGGTGCGCAGATGAGCGCTGCGATGATTGGCGGCATTCAGGCCTTCCCGGGAATGGATAGAGTCCTCGCGACATCCGAGGTCCGCCATGTGAGAATGACCGCCGATCGAGACGACGGGCCGTCGGAACCCTCGTTCCGGCATGTCCTGAGCTATGATCTGAGCGGCGACGAGGTCCGCATCGACTCGGTTGCCGCGGGGTGGCGGCCCCCTGGTGATGCGGAGGGATTCAGGCCGGTGCTCAGGGCGGCAGTACTGCCCAGCGGAGCGTTCGTGTACACCGACTCTTCCACGTATGCGATCAAGTCTGCGGTGCCGGGCGGCCTTGTAACCCGGGTCCTGACCCGTCGGTTCCAACCCCGCCCCGTGACGGGCCGCATCAGGGCGGCTGAGATCGACCGGCGCCTGGAAGCACTCGCGCCCGTTCGCGGCGGCGACTCGTTTCAACAGCAAATGAGAGAAATGCGCCGCGGCCAGATCGAGGCGATGGAGTTCTTCGACGAGGTCCCCGTAGTGGTCGGCCTGACAACGAGTTGGGAAGGCACCATCTGGGTCCTTCACCGAGGCGACGGGGACACGGAGGGCAACCGCATCGACCTCATTTCGTCGGACGGACGCTACCTGGGCACCTTCCCGCCCGGATCCACCGCGATGCCCTCCGCCTTCGGCCCGAACGGGCTCGTCGCCTTCGTGGAGACGGACGACCTGGATGTGCCCTACGTGGCAGTTAGGCGTCTGCCGGAAGGGATGCGCTGATTCAACCCCACTCACCTGCCACGCCTCGGTGACGCTTCCCGAATGAACCTGGACATCCTCGGAAACCTCGGCGAGTTCATCGGTGCCGTGGGCGTCGTGGCTTCGCTGCTTCTGGTCGCGCGCCGGATGAGGCTCGGCATCGAGCAGACGCAGCGCAACACGAAGAGCGTACGCGCGGCCACCTTCAACTCGATGGTCGAGAACAGTATCCGGCTGCTCGAGCACGTCTTCCGGGACCCCGAACTGGCCGACTTCCTCGCCCGGGCGGCCGACGACCCGGACGGGCTCACGGCCGGGGAGCGGTTGCGCTGGAACTCCTATATGACGGCGATCTTTCGCCACATGGGCAACCTGGTCTACCAGCAGGAAACCGGGGCCATGGAAGAGAAGATGTGGGAATCCTACCGTCGCTCCTTCAAGGAGCACCTGCTCAGCGAGGGTTGGGTGGCCTGGTACCTCGACCACTCCCATCTCTTCGACGACCGCCTCGCGGACGCGGTGCACGCCATCCTGGAAGAGCTGGCGAGCGAAGGAGTGCCGCACGCGGTGGAGTGGAACGAGAGCGGGTCACCTGGCTGACGGTCATCGCGCGGTCGTCTGCGCGCGGGCGGCGGTCCGGCCCGGGAAGAATCAGCTGCTCGTGCGTTCGAGGGTTTCGAGCCAGCGGTAACCGTACGCCGGAACGTAAGGCGCCGGGGTCACACCCTCGGGAAGCAAGTTGAACCGCTCGACGCGCAGGCGGTAGTCATAGTCGTGCGCGGGCTGGAAGCCGACGATCTCGCCGCGGTACGGTGCGCCGTTCACGACCTTGCAGTACCCGGGATGGCCGTCGCCGCACTCCACCCGGTGCCGATCGATGGTAATCTCCTCTTCCGTCCCCGCTGCCCTGGTTCTCGAAGTAATCTCGTTCAGCAGATACCGGCCATCGCGATACCTGTTGGCATCGAGGATATAGTGATCGCCCGCCTCGTATTCGAAGCTGGTGATCATGTCGTCATAGAGCTCGCCGTCCAGCACGAGGCAGAAGTCGTCACCCTGGATGCAGGTCACCCGCGTCGGAGCCAGCGACAGGGTTGCGGGGGTGGACGGTGCGACGGTCTTCTCCAGTTGCTCCAGCAGACGATAGGCGTACCGGCCGGCATCCTGCGGCGGTTCTCCCCCGCCCCAGGGATCGTACTTGCCGATGCGGAGGCGATAGTCGTAGCCGGGCTCGTAGTCGAATCCTTCGATCCCGTCGTAGAACAACCCGCCGTCAACCACCATGCACGACTGCGGACCCACGCCGTAGCACTTGGCCAGCGTGGGCCCGACGGTCACCTCGCGGGTCTCGATGTACTCGGGCCCGAGAAGGTCGCAGCCGGCCAGGGCCAGGGGCGTCAGGCAGGAGAGCGCCAGGCTTCGGGTGCGCATTGGAGTCCATCCTTCGCTACAGGCCACCCCCACGCTGCACCTCGCGCTGAATCGCAACAGGGTTCCGACGGTGCTCCTCCGATACTATTCGGTGCAGTCTGGTACGTTCCCGATGGCGAATGCTCGCAATCCAGGACCCGAACGGCTACTACTTGGCCTTCACCGAACCGGCATGACGCAGCCGGCCCGGAAGAGTAAGATACTCGATGCCCGGAAACCCGAAGGTCGATCGATCCCTCAACAACGGCGGCGGATTGCGAAGGGCGTTGACTCCCGCCATCGCGGTGATGCTCGCCGCCGCCTGCGGACAGGACCGGCCCGAGCCGATCACCGTCGTGTCATGGGGCGGTTCCTACGGCCGAGCCGTTGAGGAAGCCACCATCGTCCCGTTCACCGAGGCGACCGGCATCCCCGTCAACCTCGGGGCGTACCACGGCGGGCTCGCCGAGATCCGCGCCCAGGTGGACATCGGCAACACCCAGTGGGACGTGGTCAGCCTGGAGATCGCCGACGCGGTGCAGGCGTGCGACGAAGGGCTGCTCGAGCCGATCGACATCGACGCATTGCCTCCCGGTTACGACGGCACGCCGGCAGCCGAGGACTTCGTTGCCGAGACGCAGACTGTCTGCGGCGCCCCCTTCCTGTACGCGTCCACGGTGATCGTCTACAACGAGGAGACTATCCCGGGCGAGAAGCCCGCTACCATGGCCGACTTCTTCGACCTGCAGAGATTTCCGGGTCGGCGCGGGATGCGGCGTCTTGCGCAGGCGAATCTGGAGTTTGCACTGCTCGCCGACGGAGTGCCCCGCGACCAGGTCTACGCGACTCTGAGCATGCCCGAAGGGCTCGACCGTGCCTTCGACAAGCTCGATACGATCAAGGACCAGGTGATCTGGTGGGAAGCCGGCGCCCAGCCGCCGCAGATGCTTGCCGACGGCGAAGTGGTGATGAGCACCGCGTACAACGGACGCATCTTCAACGCGCAGGTTCTGGAGGACCAGCCGTTCGTGATCATCTGGGATGGCCAGCTGCTCGCCTTCGGTCAGATCGGGATCGTCCGGGGCACACCGAGACTCGACGCGGCGCTGAGCTACGTGGGCTTTGCGACCAGCGCCCAGTCGCTCGCGCGGATCAGCCGCCGCATCTCATACTCACCCACGCGCAGGTCCGGCATGCCGTTGGTGACGACCCACCTGGCTACCGGTGTCGAGATGGAGCCTCACATGCCGGCGAGCCCCGCGAATGCCGCGCGCGCCCTGCTCTACGACTGGGCCTTCTGGGTCGACCACCAGGACGAGCTGAACGAACGCTTCAGCACCTGGCTGGCGCGTTAGTCGCCGCAACCACCACGCCCCATTCGGCCATTCGGCCGCTCACGGATTCCGCCCAGGTTGGAGTTCCGCATCGACCGCGGAGCCGTCACCTTGGATCCTAGTATCATTAATGCTACCATGAAGCGTGGGGAGATACCGGCAGCCATCGAGGCATTCCGCAAGAACCCGAGGGGTGTTCGGTTCCGGGCCATCGAAAAGCTGGAGGGCATGGAGTGACCGACCACTACACCTACCGCATCACGTGGTCTGCTGAAGATGCTGAGCATGTAGGGCTATGTGCCGAATTCCCGTCGCTCAGCTGGCTGGCGCCGACTCCCGGGGAGGCCCTTTCCGGAATCCAACAACTCGTTGCCGACTGCGTCGCTGACATGCAGTCGAACGGTGAGACGGCTCCGCAGCCGGTTGCAGATCGCCTCTACAGTGGCAAGTTCGTGGTGCGCGTGCCACCGGAGACGCATCGTGCCCTGGCCATACAGGCGGCGGAACAGGGTGTAAGCATGAATCGACTTGCGAGCGTCCGACTCGCGAAAGAGGGCTGAATACCAGCACCTGGCTGGCGCGTTAGAGCGGCTCCCACTCCACACCATCGAACTCGTGAACGAAGTCGGCGCCGTACGCCGATGACGGCGTCTGATACCCGGCCTTGAAATCCCCGTCCAGCACGCGCACCCCGATAGCCACCAGGGTCTTCGCGGTGAATCCGTAAGGATCGGGAACGCGCATGCGGGCGGCGGTGCGCCGGCCCCGCGCATCCTCGATCTCCGCGACCAGGATCCCTTCGCTGGTCCTGCGCTCCGCGTCACTCGGTCCCTCGGGTCCACGGTCGATCCATCTGCGCAGAAGGGCCTGTGCCGTCCGCCCGGCCAGCAGCCATCCGAACCACCGGCTCAGCCGCATCAGCTGCGGGAGTCTTCTCCCGGCGCGATAGTAGGTCTCGATGTTCTCGATGCCGGTCGACCACCAGGCCGTCGAGACATCCGCCAAGGGTGTCACGAGGGCCGCGGCCGGCCCGCGCCCGAAGTCGAACTCATGCCGCAAGCTGCCCGCGCCGACCCGCGTGATGCGACCGTCGCGCCGAATGCGCATCGCGTTTACGCCCTCCAGCGCAGTCTTCATCGTGCCGCGCGAGGCCCCGGAACGGACCAAGAGACCCAGCCGCAGAACGCGCGCGCCGGGATGCCGCGCGGCAAGATCCGCGATCAGGCAGTCGCTCGGCACCACATCGAAGCCGGCGGCGGGCAGCACCATGATCCCCGCCTCCCGCGCCTCCGCGTCCCGGGCCGCGAGGGCCTCGCAGACGGCGATCTCGCCGGTGATGTCCACGTAATGCGTGCCGGTCCGGAGGCAGGCGTCGAACATCGGCAGCGCGGTCCGCGAGAAGGGGCCGGCGCAGTGCAGCACCACGTCGACGTCCCCGAGGGCCGCGGCGATGGCCGCTGGCTCGTCCAGGCCGAACGCCCGGGTCTCAAGCGGTGCGCTCCGCGACGCCGCGTTCAGGGGCGCGCTCAGGGAATCGGCCAACGCGCCGAGCTTCCCCGCATCGCGGCCGGCAAGCAGGGCCCGTACGCCGGCTTCAACCGCCTCCTCCGCACCCAGCCGGCCGGTGTAGCCGGTCGCGCCGTAGATCATCAGCTTTCGTTTCATTCGGTCAAGCTTCCACGCTTCCGGGCTCGCGTCTACCTTTCGCTGGCCAGCGGCCGCGAATCGGCGCGGCCGGAGAACGCTCCAGGAGAGGGATCGGGTTGCCGGAAATGAAGCCTGCACGCGTCAAGCCCACCATCAACATCGGTGTCGTCAATCAGGTTGACGCCCGCGTCGGCACGATCGAGAGCGTCAGCGACGTTGAAGGGTCACACAAGCTCGTTCGACTCAGGGTCGATTTCGGCGACCACAAGCGGACGATCCTCGCGGGAATGAAGCAGGAGCGCGAAGATCCGACCGAGATCGAAGGCCGGCAGGCGTTGTTCATCGTCAACCTGGAGCCAAGGAAGATGATGGGGGAAGTCTCGGAGGGAATGCTCTTCGACGTCGGCTACGAGGATGGCCTCCGACCGGCGCTGCTGACCCCGGAGCACCCGGTCCCGAACGGCACCCGCGGGGGCTAAAGTCGATCGCCTTCAAACGCCCGGCATCACCCGGATGTCGGGGCACCGCAGGAGCGACGCGTCCGCGGTGACCAGGGTGTGTCCGTGCGCCACGGCGGTGGCCGCGATGAAGCGATCGGCCGGATCGTCATGACCCAGGCGGACGGTTCGGCTGCCGAGCGCGATGTCGAACGTCACGGGGAGCTCGCGCAAGGGCCGGACGGTCAGGGCGGTGCGGATCCAGCTCCAGGGATCGGGGCGGAGCAGCACGCGTTCCTTCTCGGCCAGCACCAGCGCCTCCCAGATGCTGACGGATGAGAGCGCCAGGGTGTTCGCCGGGTCGATCAGCTCGTTGCGCGCCCGACCGCAGAGCCGACCGGGATCCAGAAGGCTCCAGAGCCAGATGTGGGTGTCGAGAAGCAGATTCACGGCTTGTCGACGCCGTTCGGCTCCGCGATGTCCGGGCGGAGCGCGGCCCAGTCGGAGGGATCGGTCGCCGGGGACACGATGTCGCCCACGATCTCGCCCACGTCGCTCATGGCCCCCATCCATTCTCCGCCGTCGGCTTCGACCCCTGGGCTGGCGTCGGGGGCTGACCCGGCTACCTGGGCCTCGGTGATCCGGATGTCGGACGCGGTGGTCGCAACGGTCGCATCCGCGCGGTATCGGGCAGCCATCCGGGCCCGTTCGCGCACCAGGCCGAGCGCGGGTCTCGGAGTTGCGGAGCGTTCGAGCAGATAGCGCAGTTCGCCCTCGAGCGAGCGATGATTGGCCCTGGCCCGCGCCTTTAACGCGGCGATCACATCGTTGTCCACGTTGCGGATGGTGAGTACGCCCATGCGTCCTCCGCGCGCGTTGGTCCAACGGCGCCGGTGTCGTCAGCGTACCTCGTGCCGGCGCCGCCAATCTGCGTGTGACAGCGTAACGTAATTGATTCGCATGCAATATGCCAGCATCGTGGAGCAGTGAGATGCGCGGGCGGCTAGCTCTTCCAACCGATGCCCGGCATGATGCGCCGCATGAATTGGTCGAAGCGGGGGACGGTAAACGCCGTGTCTCCGTGACCCGGGCTCCAGACCATCCCCTTGAAAACCAACTTGGCGCGCACCGGACCAAGGGAAGTAACGGAACGATCGAGTACGGCAGCAATGTCGCCCGAGCGATGCGGCCCCGGACCCATTTCAGCCATGGCGCGAAGGTACCTCCGCTCCGATGGCGTCAAGCGGTCGAAGCGCACCATGAAGAAGCTCTCGTCGAGCGCGGCGACGGCGGACTCCGACGCGGCTCGCACATCACGCCGTGTGATCGGCGAGCGCGCGGCGACATCCCATACATGCTTGCCCCATTCCTGAAGGAAGTAGGGGTACCCCTCGGATTCCCGGACGATGATGTCGAGCGCCTCCTCCCGGTACTCGACTCCCAGATCCGCAGCAGGCTTGGTGATGGCCAATGCTGCGGCCTTGGGCGGAAGCGGCCCCACCTCCGGAAAGTCGAACAGCCTCTCGGCATAGGACTTCGCGCGCCCCATCCGGCCCCGGAGTTGCGGCAGTCCCGCGCCCACGAGCGTAACGGGCAGTTGTCGCTGGGCAGAGCGGTGCAACGCGACGATCAGAGCTGCCAGATCGTCCTCTGGCACGTACTGCAGTTCGTCGATGAACATCGCCAAACCTGTCCCCACGCTGGCACAGGCCTCACCGACGGACTCAAGAAGCGCTTGCAAATCGAGCTCGAGGTCACCGTTGTCAGCGAGTCCCGGTTCGGGGTCGAGATCGAGTCCGACCTCGATGTCCTGGTACTTCACCTTGAGAGCGCCGACGAAACCCGCCAAACCCCGAAGCGCGCGCCGAGCCAGTTCTCGTCCGCGGGATTCCCTGGCCAGCCGGATCATCGCCAGCCGCAGTCCCGGGGCCAGCATTGCCGGCAGAGAGCGGGACTCCGGAGCCTCCACCTCCACAACCAGAATGCCCCGGGAGCGCGCGTACTCGCTCATCTTCAGGAGGAGGACGGTTTTGCCTACGCCCCGAAGGCCTATGAGCAGGACACTCTTCGAAGGGCGGCGGACGCGCATCCGTTCCAACGTTATGGCTGCCTTGGCCAACAGCTGTTCCCGCCCCGCCAATTCAGGCGGTGGCATTCCCGCCCCGGGCGAATAGGGGTTCTGAATCGGATCCATCTCGAACTCAAGTTATAGCAGAATTAGCAAGTTTATCGTCGAGAGATAATATCCCTAAACTTGCTATGAACGCCAGAGCGTCTTCGTCGTGGCCTGCTTTGAGCCACCTTGCACCGCGCGCCGAAAGAGCAGTAGGGTTCGCCATGGTCACGAATCGCAAGGGTGACGAATCGCTCAGCCGACCGACGCGCTGGCGACCGAACAAGCAAAGGGAGACCCGCCGGGCATGATGAAGACACCAGTTCGCATAGCCGCGATCGCCGTCTGGGGATCGCTGCTGTGCGTCACGCCGCTCATGGCACAGCACAGAAGCGTCCCGCCCCCGGCAGCCTACGCGATCGAGGGCGTGACGGTCGTCGGACCCGGCCTTCAGCAAGAGGCGGGCGTCACGGTCATCGTCCGAGGAGGGCTTGTCGAGGCGATGGGCGCCAGACTCGAGATTCCCGCGGACGCGGAGCGGCTGGAGGGCGACTCGCTCTATCTCTACCCGGGGCTCGTCGACGCCGATGGCGTGAGCGAGTTCGAGTTTCCCGATGCTCCAGAGGATGGGCCGCCGTCCTGGGCCCCCACGCGCATCGCTCAGCGCGTCGCCCCGTACCGGCGCGTCGCCGACCACGTCACCGCGACCGGAGGCGCGCAGGGCGAGCAGCGAAGGCGCGGGATCGTCGCCGCGGCGGTGCACGCCGGCGACGGAATCGCCCCGGGGCGGAGCGCGGTCCTGTTGAATCGGGTCGACGCCGAGACCTCGCGCGAGCTGATCGCCCGCGCCGACGCCGGGCTTTCGATGAGCCTCCAGACGGCACAGGGCGTGTACCCCTCGACGCTCCTGGGCGTGATGGCCACGATTCGGCAGGCGTTCCTGGACGCCGAGCGCCAGGCCGCCCTCGAGAGCGCCTTCGCGGATGGCCGCGCCGGCATGAAGATGCCCGACTGGGATCCGGACTACGAGGTGCTGCGCGATGTGGCAGCGGGCGAGACGCCCGTGTTCTTCCACGCGGCGGACTCGGAGGACATCCGCCGGGTGCTCGGGCTCGCGGACGAGATCGGCTTTCGGCCGATCATCGTGGGAGGCGACGAGGCGTGGATGGTCGCGGATGAACTCGCCGACCGGGGCGTCCCCGTCCTCATCGATACGGACTTTCGCGAACCGGATGAATGGGATCCGGAGACCGAGGAAGAAGAACTCGAACCTGCGGCATTCCGCGAGAAGCGCGAGCTGGAAGCGCTGTACAGCAATGCGGCCGCGCTCGAGGCCGCCGGCGTGCAGTTCGCGCTGACCAGCGGAGAGGGCGACGCGGATCCGATCGAGGGGGCCCGCAAGGCCGTCGAGTACGGGCTGTCCCGCAACGCGGCCGTCGCGGCCATGACCACCGCCCCCGCCGAGATCCTGGGCGTTAGGTCGCTCATCCAGGTCGGCGAGGGCCGGCCGGCGACCTTCATCCTTACGACCGGCCCGCTGCTCGAGGAGGGGAGCGAGATCGCCTACACCTTCGTCGAGGGCAGCTACGAGGCCGGGCCCGGATCGGGCGCCGGGGGCGGCGAGGCTCCCACGGTCAACGTGTCGGGCTCCTGGGAAGTCGAGGTGACCGCTCAGGGGATGACGGTCCCCATGGAGATGGAGCTCGCGCAGGAGGGAAGCGAGTTCTCGGGCACTGCGGCCGCGGACATGTTCGGTGATGCGGAGGTGCGCGGCGGACGGGTTTCAGGCAACGAAGTCACGTTCCGCCTGGTCGTCGCGGCGGGCGGCCAGTCGATGGAGCTGTCGTTCGAGGCCGACGTGGAGGGCGATCGCATGAACGGTTCGGGATCGAGCCCGATGGGAGATTTCCAGATGACGGCCCGACGGGCTCCGGGAGGTGCGCGATGAGGATTCGGCACACGATGCATATCCGGCACTCGATGACCATTCGGCACACGATGGCGATTCGAGAGATGGTACGCGCGGGCGTGGCGATGGCAGCGATCGGCCTCGCTGCCGGGACCGCGGCGGTCGGCCCCCTTGCAGGAGCTGCGGCCGCGGCGCAGGAGTGGGACGTGCAGCTCCCCGCCGACGCGGGCAGCTACCCCACGGGCGATCTGTTCATCAGCAATCTCGAGGCCCTGCACACGGCGGCCGGCCCCGTGCTCGAGGGTGTCTCGATCCTGATTCGGGAGGGGATCATCGAGGGCATCGGGGCCGACCTGGTGGCGCCCGAAGGTGTGCGCGTGATCGACGGGACGGGTCTCACCGCGATGCCGGGCATCGTGGACGAGCACTCCCACACTGCGCTGGTCGCCGGCAACGAGGGCACCGCTCCCATCGTACCCGAGGTGCAGGTCCTGGACGCGCTCACGACCGAGGACTTCGGGATCTACCGGGCCCTGTCGGGCGGGGTGACGACCGCGCGCATCATGCACGGCAGCTCGAACCCGATCGGCGGCCAGAGCGCTGTGATCAAGATGCGCTGGGGGATGGACGCCACGGAGCAGTTGCTGCTCCCGGGGGCGCCCAGGTTCGTGAAGTTCGCCCTCGGAGAAAACGTGACCCGAAAGGCTGCTCCCCCAGGCGCCAATTCCCGGTTTCCGATGAGCCGCGCGGGCGTCGAGGCGATCTACGTCGAGGCGTTCACCGCCGCGCAGGCCTACCGGGCGGAATGGGATCGCTTCCGCGAGAACCCGGCCGCCTTCCCCGTTCCCCCGCGCCGGGACCTCCGCCTCGAGGCGCTGGTCGACATCATGGAGGGACGCATTCGCATCCACGCGCACTCGTACCGGGCGGACGAGATTCTCATGCTCATCCGCGTCGCGGAGCGGTTCGGGTTCAGGATCGACGTGTTCACGCACGTCATGGAGGGATACCGGGTCGCGACCGAGATGGCGGAGCACGGGGCCGCCGGCTCGACCTTCTCCGACTGGTGGCAGTACAAGCTCGAGGCCTACGAGTCGATCCCGCACAACGCCGCGATCATGCACCAGCACGGCGTGCTCACCGCGATCAACTCCGACATCCCCTCGCTCCAGCCCTTCATGCACCGGGAGATCGTGAAGCCGGTGAAGTACGGAGGCGTGAGCGAGCTGGAAGCGCTCCAGATGCTGACGCTCTTCCCCGCCCGGATGATGTACCTGGACGATCGGGTCGGCAGCCTGGAGGAAGGCAAGGAAGGCGATGTCGTGCTGCTTGACGGATCGCCCTTCGACTCGTTCAGCCGGATCGAGAAGACCATCGTGGACGGCATCGTCTACTACGACGTGGACGATGAACAGGGGACGCGGGGCGAGCCCGTGCGAGCGGTCACGGATCTGGTTGCGCCGCCGGCCACGCCGCGGACTTCGACCCCCGGTGACGGCCCGGATTCGGCCGGTGGCCCGGGCCCCCGCGTTGGCCCGGAGCCCGGCGATGGCTCGGACTCGGGAGCCGGGATCGTATCCGGCGCGAACGGCACGTCCGTTGCGCCCGGCACGAACGGAGAAGCGCCGCCAACATCGGCGGCCGCCCAGGAAGCCGCCACGGCCCTCGTGGGCGGCACGGTTCACACGGTGTCGGGCGGGACGATTCCCGACGGGGTGGTGCTCATCCGGGACGGGACCATCGAGGCCGTGGGAACGCGGTCCGAGGTGCAGATTCCCGCCGATGCCGCGCGCGTGGAGGTGGCCGGGCGGCACATCTATCCGGGCATGGTCGACCCGTTCACCACGCTCGGCCTCTTCGAGTTCGGCGCGGTCGGCCAGGCCACCGACATCGGCGAGATCGGGGACTACAACCCGCACATCCGGGCGCTCGCGGCCGTGAACACGTACTACCCCAGCCTGAACGTGGCGCGGGCCAACGGCATCACCACGGTTCAGACCGCCCAGGGCGGCGGTGTGGTTCGGGGTACCGGCTCGGTCATCCAGCTCAACGGCGGAGACACGTTCGAGAAGGTGGCCGTGGCCGCGGAGGCGTCCCTTGTCGTCGATCTGCCATCGGGCCCCGAAGGCGACGACGACGAGGAACCGGAGCTCGACGCCAGCGCCATGGAGGACCTCGTCGACCTGTTCGAGCGCGCCGTCGCATACGGGGCGAACCCGTCGACCTCCGACGACCCGACCGCGCCCTTCGAGGCGAACACCTGGGGCGGAGAGGCCGTCCTGCTCGACGCGCTTCAGCCGGCGCTCCGCGGCGAGGTGCCGGTCTTCTTCTCGGTGGACACGGCCTGGGAGATCCGCACCCTGTTCGTGTTCCTGGACGCGTTTCCCGCGATCGACCCCGTGGTGCTGGGCGGCCGCGAAGCCTATCGCGTGGCTTCCGGTCTGGCCGCGCGCAACATCCCGGTGATCCTCACGGGCACCCTCCAGGCACCCGCCGATCGGGACGTGGCCGTCACGTCAGGCTACCGCAACGCCGGGCTTCTGCATGAGGCGGGCGTCACGGTCTCGTTCTCGACGGCGAGCGACGCCGATGTCCGCAACCTCCCCTATCACGCGGCGCTCTCGGTGGGCTTCGGGCTTCCCGAGGATGCCGCGCTTCGCGGGGTGACCCTGGGTCCGGCGGAGGCGCTGGGCCTGAGCGACCTCATGGGGAGCATCGAGCCCGGCAAGCGGGCGGATCTGCTGGTCACGGACGGATCCCCGCTGCAGTCGCTCACGCGGATCGAGCGCATGTGGGTCGGAGGGCTCGAGGTGGATCCCAGGGCGAACAAGCACGACCGCCTGTGGGAGGCGTTCCGGGGTCGGTAGGCCGTAACGGAACGTCGGTCGACCAGACCGCTCACCGGTCGAGGCGCTGACGGGCCCAGAATCCCAGGCCTGTCGTTGACCTGTTGCAAGCAGCTCTGTTGACCCGGCCAGCAGTGCCTACGCGGGAATGGTTTGAACACCATGAGACTTACGCGAGTCGAAATCCAAGACTTCCGGTCCATACGGCATCTCGTCCTCGATTTCGGCGAGACGACGGTGTTGATCGGTCCGAACAATGCGGGGAAATCGGCAATCCTCGATGCGATGCGCCTTGCGTTGACGCGTCCCTGGGGAAGGACGGAAGTCGGCGAGGCGCCATCCGGCGCGAGCATCCGCACGAGCATTCGCATTTGCGTGGAAGAGTCCGCACCGGGGGAATGGCCGCGGGGCGGTGAAGAAAAACCGGACTCGAAGGCTCGCTCGTACCTGAGCCGCGAACGTCGTTCCCTCGCGCTGGTAACGCGGTTTGCGCGTAACCGGGAGAGCGGCAAGATCGAGCCGAGACGCAGGCTGCTGGAAGCCGTGGACGAACCGCGGTGCGGACGAAGGTACCGGCATGTGAAAGCCGACGGCGACTGGCGCCATTTGCCGGTGTTCTACCTTGGCCCATTGCGGGATGTCGACAAGGAATACTGGTCGAACTTCCCGAGATTTTGGGAACAACGCCTGAGGGCGGCGGAGCTTCCGGCCGGTCTTGAGTCCGATGCGCAAGATGTTCTGGACCGGCTCTATTCCAGGCTGCAGAAAGGCGATCCGGCCGTGATGGATATCAATTTGGCGCTCGCCGGAATAAACGATGACATGCTGCTCCACCGTGACTGGGTCCCCGATTTTTCCAAGCTGCCCCGGGAGATGTCCAACGATCCTCGCTTTTTCACATGGTTCTGGTTGCCGGATGAGCTAAGGCATTGGTCGCCACCCGAGGAGAGGGGACAGGGGATGCAGAGCTTGTCGGTCTTCTCCATGTTCTTGGCGTTTGTCAGGCACTTTCTGGACGAGTTGTATGTGGAAGACAGGAGGCCGGCGCTTCTTGTCGAGGAACCGGAAACCCATTTGCATCCCCATGCGGTGCGCACGCTGTGGCGGCACATCCAGGCTCAACCCGGCCAGAGAATCGTCACGACCCATTCGCCGTACCTCGTCCAGAACACGTCGTTCAGAGACCTTCGTCTTGTCCGATTCACCGATGACGGGACCAAGGTGAGCTCTCTGCCCGAGCGCTTCTCAGTGTCGATTGCCGATCTCGACGGTCTGGAGAGGGAGGTTGAGCGGTCGAATGGCTTGCTGGAGTACGACCAGCCGAACAGCAAGCTCACTGTCTCGGGGGTGCTCCACAAAAAGGTGTATCGCAGACTGCTCGGCTGTTGTGGAGCGCATGAGCGGCGTCGTGAGTCTCAACGTGTGCTGAGGGAGTTGCGAGACCGATCCGCCCGGTACATTGGAGATGACGAGCTCCGGTCTCTTGAAACCTTTGCTCAGCGCATACGCGGGGAGATCTTCTTTGCTGAACGCTGGCTCATCGTCGAAGGGCAGGCCGACTATCTCATCGTGCATGGGCTGGCGCACGCGATGGAGTGCGACTTGGACGGGTACCGCGTGTCCGTGATCGACGCGCAGAACAACGGCAATCCTGTGGCGTTCGCGACGCTTGCCCGGGGGCTTGATATACCTTGGGTTGCCGTATTCGATGGAGACACAGCGGGAGAGATCTACAAGCAGCAGCTCCTCAAACGTGGTTTCGACAACTCCGAGCTGAAGCAGCTATGCCTGTTGCATCCCGCCGGAGACCTGGAAACGCAACTCGTGCATGACGGACTCCGCTCCGAGCTATGTGAAATCCTGGCAGAGTTGGGTGTAGAGCACCCCTCCGGTTTGACGAAGGAAGCACTCGTCAAGCGGCTCAGCGAAAGGAAAGTGGGCTATGCCGCGAAGCTGGCTGAGCGGTTTCGCGCTGACCCGGACATGGCGCATCGCGGGCCTGAGGCGTTTCGCGCCGGGATCGCCGAAGTGGTCTCGCTCAACAGGAAGAGCGTGTTACCCGGAATCGACTCCTGGTGAGGCGGCGGACTCCAACCTAACACTGCAGTTCATCGCGAGCGCTGCCGGTCTTCGAAGGACGGGAGACGCGGCTGCCTACCCGCCGTCCTGCTGCGTCACCGCCCCTGTCCGATACTTGTCGAACCACGCCTTGATGTAGAGCTGCGTCATGATCCGGTGCGACACGGAGCGCGAGCCGTGGTACTCGTCCGGAATCTTGACGTGCATCGTCTCCTGGCCGAGCACCTTGAGCGCGCGGTAGAACTCCTCCGCCTGGGGCATCGGGGTGCGCAGGTCCTCGACGCCCGAGAGCAGCATAGTCGGCGTGGTGACGTTGCCGACGTAGTGCAGCGGTGAGCGCTCGGCATACTCCACCGGGTCCTCCCAGGGATAGGAGCGGAAGCGGCGGTACCAGCCCGACCCGTCCGTCGTCCCCACGAAGGAGTGCCAGTTGATGACCGGCCGCTGCGACACCGCGGCCCGGAAGCGGTCGGTGTGTCCCACGGTCCAGGCGGTGAGGACGCCGCCCCCGCTGCTCCCGGTGACGAACATGTTGTCCTCGTCGATGAAGCCGCGTTCGATGGCGGCGTCCACGCCGGCCATGAGGTCGTGGAAGTCGTTGCCGGGATACAGGTAGTTGATGCCGTTCACGAAGTCCTGGCCGTATCCGGTGCTCCCGCGCGGGTTCGTCCACAGCACCGCGTAGCCGTCCGCCGCGAAGTTCTGCCAGTTCCAGTTCCAGCGCACGGTGTACATCGACACCGGCCCGCCGTGGATCCACAGCAGCAGCGGGTACTCGCGCCCCGGATCGAAGTTGGCCGGCTTCATGAGCCACCCCTGCACCGGCCAGCCGTCAACGGACTCGGTCCAGATCTCCTCGACGTCGCCGAGCGTGATGCCGGCGAGCACGTCCTCGTTGTAATCGACCAAGGTCTCGAGCTCATCCGCGTCGTCCAGGTCGAATGTGACCAGATAGTTCGGGCGGTAGAAGGTCGAGTTGATGGCGGCCGCGCGGCCGTTGTTCGCGATCGAGACGCCGGAGATGTAGTGGACGCCGTCCGTCACCTTCTCGATGTCACCGCTCGTGGACACGAAGTGGAGGTTGGACGAGCCCTCCTCGCCCAGGGTGTAGTAGAGGCCGGACCCGTCCGGCGCCCAGGTGACGCCGCTCGGGGAGTTCTTGAGGTTGCCGGCGAGCATCCGGCTGCCCGAGCCGTCGGCATCCATCAGATAGAGGTGCGACAGGTTGCTGTAGTTCTCGTTCTCGTCGTAGCCGGTGTAGGCGATCATGCGCCCGTCGGGCGACGGGATGGGGCCGTTGTCGGGGCCCAGGCGGTCCGTGAGCGTGGTGATTTCGAGGGTCGCGAGGTCGATGGCGTGCACCTCGGAGTTGCCGCGCTCATAGCCCTCTTCAGGGATGAGATCGCCGCTGAAGTACAGCTTCGTGCCGTCCGGCGCCCAGCGCGGATTGCCGTGCGAGGTGTCGCCGAAGGTGATCTGGCGCGGGGTGCCGCCCAGGTCCGCGTCGACGATGAAGATCTGCGTGTTGCCCCGGCGCGTGTAGCCGGTCCCGTCGCGCTGCCAGGCGATGCGGTCCTCCACCACGGCCGGCCTGGCCAGGTTCGCGCCCGGCGGGAAGGCGGGCATCGTGATGGGCAGCGGGGATCCGGTCTCCGGGATGAAGCTCGTAAACGAGATCCGCGCGCCGTCGGGCGACCAGCGGATGCCGCCGGGGGCCCGGTCGAGGTTGGTGAGCTGCTTGGTCTCGCGCGTGTCGAGCCACATGACGTGGATCTGGTTCGTCCCGCTCTTGTCGGACAGGAAGGCGATCCGCGCACCGTCCGGCGACCAGATCGGTGACGAGACCTCGAAGCTGCCGGTCTCGAGCTCGCTGATCCGCCGCGTGGACAGATCCATGATCATCAGCTCGCTCTTGTTCCGGTCGTTCATCTTGTCCACGCTCCCGCGCGTGAAGAGGATGTAGTTGCCGTCCGGAGAGATGCTCGGGCTGCCGACCGACTCCATCTCCATGTAGGTGTCCATGTCGAGGAGGCCGCTCGGCTGCTGCGCGGCCGAAGGGGCGGGCGGTGCAAAGGCGATCGCGAGGGCAAGAAGCGCTGGGGCGGTGCGGAAGTGGGGGCGGGCGGTCATGCGGGTCTCCTTGGGTGCTGCGAGTCGCGCGCGGGCTCAGACGACAAGCATAGCGGCTGGGCTGCGGTCCGCGCACGGGCAACCGTCACACGCCTCGATCAGCAGACGCACGACCTCCCGGTCATTCTCCGACTGGTGGGAAAGATCGGCTTCCAACGGAACACCGCCCACCCGTTCACGAGATCCTGTATGTTCAGCCCGGCGTCTTGTATGTTATCCTGTATGATACCTGTATTATATCTTGTGTGTTTTGAGCCCTCATCGCCTGGGGCGCAGGCCGCGGGCGAGGCGAGGAGGACGGCTGCGGCCGGGACGCGGAAGTCTTGCGATGCCTCCATGTGCTCCCTTGCAAAATGAACGGTCGTCGCACAGATTTCAATGATGATGATCGCAAGAGAGGATGACCTGACGCGCGTACGGCTGCTGCTGCGCGAATTCCCGGTCGTCGCCTTGCTGGGGGCACGCCAGGTGGGCAAGACCACCCTGGCTCGGCAACTGGCTGAGGCACATCAGGATCCCGTCTACTGGTTCGATCTCGAGGATCCAGCCGACCTTGCGCGGCTCGCGGATCCCGGGCTGGAGCTCCGACCGCTTCAGGGTCTCGTGGTCCTCGACGAGATCCACCGACTTCCCGGCGTCTTCGAACTCCTGCGCGTTCTCGTCGATCGTCCGGGTCCGCCAGCCCGCTTTCTGGTGCTCGGGAGCGCATCGCCGGAACTGCTGCGCCAAACCTCGGAGTCGCTTGCGGGCCGTGTTGCCTTCCACGAACTCGACGGCTTCAATCTGACTGAGGTCGACGATCTGCAGAGCCTCTGGCTGCGTGGCGGCTTTCCGCGCTCCTACCTCGCGCAGTCGGAAGCTGCAAGCCGCCGGTGGCGGGACGCCTTCGTTCGCACCCTGCTCTCCCGCGATCTGCCGGGGCTCGGAAACACCATTCCATCACCGACGCTCAGCCGTTTCTGGACGATGCTTGCGCACTGGCACGGGCAGATCTGGAACGGCGCCGAGTTTGGACGCGCCTTCGGGGTCGCCCATACCACGGTGCGTCGGTACCTGGATCTCCTGACCTCCGTCTTCGTCGTCCGCCAGCTCCAGCCCTGGTTCGAGAACATCAGCAAGCGACAGGTGCGTTCGCCCAAGGTCTACATCGCGGACTCCGGCATCCTCCACGCCCTGCTCGGCCTCACCAGCCGTACGGATGTCGTCTCGCACCCGAAAGTCGGGGCTTCCTGGGAGGGGTTTGTCATTCAACAGATCGCTCACCTCATGGGGGCGCCTCCCGATCGTTGCTTCCACTGGTCCACGCACGCAGGCGCGGAGCTCGATCTTCTGGTGATCGACGGCGCACGCCGGCACGGCTTTGAAATCAAGCGCTCCGAGGCTCCGCGGCTCACCCGGTCCATGCGGTCTGCGATGGAAACGCTCAACCTGGGCCGTCTCGACGTGATCCACGCCGGCACGTCCCGCTATCGGTTGGCCAGTCGGATTGAGGCCGTGCCCGCGGCCGGACTCGCCGAAATGTTGCTGCCGCACGGCTCACCTCGCGAATAGCATGACCAGGACGATCCCGCGGCGAATCGCCATCATCGGCGGAGGCATCTCGGGCCTCGCGGCCGCGTGGGCGCTCGACCGCCACCCGGACCGGTTCGACTTCCGGCTGTACGAGGCCCGGGACCGGATCGGCGGCAATGCGGTCACCGCGGACATGCCCCAGCGCGACGGCAGCTCCATTCCCTTCGACATCTCCGTCACCGCCTGCATACCGTCGGTATACCGGCACATCATGCTGTTGATGGAGGAGTACGGCATCGAGCTGATCGACACCCGATTCAGCTACAGCGTGAAATACCGGGGCGGCATCTATGCCCACGATTTCGACTCCGATATCAGGGAGCAACTGCAACCCGAGATTGCGAAGTTCCAGCGAATCCTCAGGTGGCTGCACCGGTTCGGCTGGCTGACCCGCTCGCAGTCGAAGTTCCTGAACGCCCTCAATCCCTTCAACTACGTCAGCATGGGGACGGTCCTGAACCTGGCCGGATTCTCAGGAGACTTCAGGTACAAGGTGCTGAAGCCGATGTTCGTCAACTTCCTGATGGCGACGAACGTGTTCGACATGCCCGCGGCGCTCTTCTCACGGTACCTCGAGTTTTTCGACATCGAGTCGGCCACGCCCATGCAGACCTGGGACCAGGGGACGCGCCGCATCTACGAGCATCTGACCGTGAACTTCCGGGACCGGATCTACCTCGACCGGCCGGTGCGGAAGGTCTACCGCGGGCCGTCCCACGTGGTGATCGAGGACGAGAACGGCGCCAGGGAGACGTTCGACCAGGTGATCTTCGCATGCAACGCCAACCAGACGCTGATGATGCTCGACGACCCCACTCTGCTCGAGCGCTACATTCTCTCGTCGGTGCGCTACGAGAGCGAACTTCACAACCATACCATCATCCACTTCGACGCGTCCGTCCTCCCCGACAACGAAGTGAAGCCCCTGACAACGCGGAGCAATCATATCGAGCAATACGGCGCCAGGCCGGACAACTATGAGATCACGTATATCATGCACAACCAGCAGCCGTGGGTCGGCCGGTCTGACCGGCCCTGCCTGGTGACCTACAATCCCATCAGTCGAATCGATAATCGGAAGATTATCGGCAAGTGGTGGTTCCAGCACATCGTGCACGACGTGCGCCATGTCGCATGGCTTGTGCCGTTATTCCGCAGGATCCAGGGGCAGCGGCGGACCTGGCATTGTGGGGCGCATACGCTCATCAACAGTCAGGAGACGTGCTTCGTCAGCGGGCTCGCCGCCGCGGTACAGCTCGGCGCGAACTATCCCTTCGACGATGCCGAGGCGAGGCGCTCGTTCAATCACTACGGGAGCATTCTGCACGGCTGGCGGTTCCGGAAGGTGAGGGAGAACACATGATGAACACAAATCGACGCAGTTTTCTTCGCCGATCGGCGGGAGCGCTGGCTCTCGCTCCGGTGGTGCCGGTCGGGCGGGTCGCTCTGCTGGGCGGGATGGATGGAGCGGACACGGAGCCCACGACCCGCCCGGCTACGGACGCGGGTCCGCGGCTCACCGGCCAGACCGCGCCTCAGGAGGCCTGGGTCGCCCGCGCTCGCGCCGAGATCCCCGCCTCGACCGGCAGCCTCTACTTCCAGACCGGCGGGATCGGCCCCTCCCCCGACCCGGTCATCGACCACGTCCGGGAACGGCTCGCCTTCCAGAACGAAAGCCCCGCCGAGCCCCGCATTGCGACCGACATGGGCCGCATCGAACCCGACCTGCGGGCGCAGCTCGCGCGCGTATTCGGGGCCGGGGCCGACGAGGTCGCGCTCACGCACAGCACCTCGGAGGGAATCTCCATCGTCGCCTGGAGTCTGAACTGGAGGGAGGGCGACGAAGTCGTGATCTCCAACACGGAGCACCCCGCGAACGTAATCCCATGGTACGTCCTGAAGGACCGGTTCGGGATCGTGATTCGCGAGATCGATCTGAGCACGGGGACGGAACTCCTCGACGAAGTCCGCGGCCAGCTCTCCGCCCGCACGCGCATGGTGAGCGTCAGCCACGTGTCCCGGAACAACGGACGGACGCTGCGCACCGACGAGTCCGCCGAACTGGGCGCGCTGCTCCGCTCCCGCGGCGTGCGCTACCACCTCGACGGCGCGCAAGGCCCGGGGTGCGTCCCCACCGATTTCCGCGCACTCGGCTGCGACTGCTATTCCACGTGCGGCCACAAGTGGCTGCTGGGCCCGAAGGGCACCGGGGCGCTCTTCGTGCGCCGAGAGCTGCTCGACGACGTGCGGCTCAGTTGGGCCGGCTCCCACAGCCACGCGACCATGGACTACGAAGGCGCCTACACCCTGCTCCCGAGCGCTGCCCGTTACGAATTCGGCACCCGCGCCCTCGCGGACTTCGCCGGCTTCGCGCGCGCCGTCGATTGGATGGAGGACATCGGCCTCGCGCGGGTCGAGGAGCGGATCCAGTCCCTGGTCGACCATGCGATCGAGGCGGTCGACGGCACGGACGGGCTGGGCGTGTCGTCGCCGCGCGCGCGGCCGGACCGGTCGGGCGTGTTCGTGCTCGAACTGCCCGAGGGGTGTGACGCCACGGAGCTCTACAACGACCTGCGCGAAGGCGACGGGATCCTCGCGTCGCCGGTCCGGCAGCCGCGCGATTTCCGGCTGTCGATCCACTTCTTCAACACCCGCGACGAGATCGATGCGGCAATCGAGGCGATCGCGGCGCGGCGCGGGTGAGCTTGGGAATGAAAGGTTGGCAGTCGGCCAAACGAAAAACCGGAAGGAGGTAAGGCTGTCGGAAGTCCGCAGGATCCCCACCTATGTGTGGACGTTTCTGGCTCTGCTGGCGGGTCTGGCGGCAGGGGGTCTTCTCCCAGGCCCTCTCGCCCCCGTCGCCGACGCCACCGCCACGCTGATCGCGTGGGTGGTTGCCATCGTGCCGCTCCTGATCCTGGCCGCCCTCAGCCCGGCCATCGCCACCCTGGTGCGGCGCGGGCTGGCGGGGCGGTTCGCCGGCGCGGTGGTTCTCTGGTACGTGTTCACGTCGACCGTCGCGGGGCTCATCGCGCTCTTTACGTCCGCGGTCATCTTCCGCATTCCACTGACGACGGGCGGGCGGGGCGTTTGGACCGAAGCCGCCACTATGCTCGAGAGCCTCGGAGCGGGCGGAGCCTCGTGGCCGCTCCTGGCGATCCTCGTGGGCGTCCTGATGGGGCTTTGGGGCGCCCGCCACGATCCGACCTACCGGGTGCTCAAGCGCATCGCCGACGCCATCGAGAGCGCGGGGAGCGGGCTCGCCTACGTGATGCTGCCCCTCATCCTCGCCTTCGGCATCACCCTGGGCGTCCGCTTCGGAGCGAGGCTGGGGCTGTCCCACTACCTCACCATGACGGCCTACACGGGCGCGCTCGTGCTCGTCTGGTGGGCGTTCTACACGTTCGTGCTCGTGCGCCGGGTCGGGCGCCGCCCCGTGGGACCGGTCCTGAGCCGGTATTACGTCCCCACAGCCGTGTTCGCCGCCGGGACGTGTTCGTCGCTGGCGACGCTTCCCGTCAACCTCGCCAACGCCAAGCGGGTCGGCGTGCGCGACGAGGTGGCCGACTTCGTGCTGCCGTTCGGCGCGGTCGTGAACCTGGACGCCAGCGCGCTGGCCTACGTCGCCTACGGGCCCTTCGTCGTGAGCCACGTCTTCGGCCTGGAGCTCAGTTGGATGATGATGCTGGCCGCGTGGCCCGCCGTCGTGCTCTTCACCATCGCCGCCCCGGGGCTTCCGGCCGGGATGGGCACGGCGCTCTGGAGCGCGACCCTCTTCGCGAGCATTCTGGGGCTCGATGGCGCGGCGCAAGGCGAGTTCATCGCGAGCTGGATCGCCCTCTCCGGAGGCATCCCCGACATGCTGCGCACCGCGACCAACTGTACTGGCGACGGCTACACCGCGATCATCTTCGATGGGCGGTTCGACGAGTTCTTCGGGAGGAGACGTGGCTGAGGCGGGCGTGATTGCAGCGGGAATTGGCGGAGGCGGGAATGTCTGAAGCGAGCGTGGACCTGTCTCCCGGCGCGCGGCGGCTCGTGCAGGTGAACGGCCGCGTCCAGCCGGGCGAGGCGGTGCTGGTGGTAACCGACCCCACGATGGGGCGCTACGCGGATGCCGTCGCCGGGGCCGCACGCGAGGCCGGAGCCGCCGTCACCGTCAGCGTCATCCCGGTGCGCGACCAGGATGGCCAGGAGCCGCCGCGCTCCGTCGCGCGCGCCATGACCGAGGCGGCCGTGATCTTCTCCCCCGTCCGCATCTCCATCACCCACACGCGCGCGATGCGGGCCGCCCTCGAAGCGGGCGCGCGGGTGTGCATGATGACCGCCTACACCGACGCGATCATGACCAGCCCCGCCCTGCTCGAGACCGACTTCAAGGCGCAGGCCCACGTCTGCCGCCGGCTGGGCGCGGCGTTCACGGAGGGCCGGACGGTGCGCCTCACCTCCCCGCGCGGCACGAACCTCCGCTTCGGCATCGAGGGCCGGGTCGCCAACGTGCTGACCAACATCCCCGATCCCGGCCAACTGGCGCCGGTCCCCGACATCGAGGTCAACGTCGTGCCCGTCACCGGTTCGGCCGTGGGCACGATCGTCGCCGACGCCTCCGTACCCTATCTCGGCATCGGCATTCTGGAGGAGCCCATCGTCTGCTCGGTGCGCGAGGGCTACATCGTGAAGATGACCGGCGGCGCACAGGCCGACTTCCTGCGCGAGCACCTGGAGTCGTTCGGCGACCGGCACTGCTTCAACGTCGCGGAGCTGGGCGTGGGCCTGAACCCGAACGCGCGCCTCACCGGGGAGATGCTGGAGGACGAGGGCGTGATGGGCACGATCCACATCGGCATCGGCACCAGCCACACCCTGGGAGGGGAGATCGTCGCCCCCACGCACTACGACCTGCTCATGTGGGAGCCGACCATCGCGGTCGATGGCCGCACCGTGCAGCGGGACAGGCAGGTGCTGGTGTAAGGCGTAGCCGGACCGCGCGCCTGTCAGACTGCCATCGTCAGGATGTCATACAGACGCATGCGCTCGTCCCTTGTAACGAGGACAAGCCCCTCGGCTTGCGCCTGCGCAATCAGCATCCGGTCGAACGGGTCACGATGATGCATCGGCAGAACCGCGGCTCTCTCGACGTGCTCGAAGGTCAGCGGAAGGTGCTCGAAGTGCTTCGCCTCGACCACCGCGCTCAGGCTGTCCGGCGCGACGAGCCGACCCTTGGCCTTCCTGACCGCGATTTCCAAACCCGACACCGCGCTCACGAAGGCCTCGTTTCCGGGATCGGCGATGGCATCCCGGGCGGTCTCGTCGATTTCACCCCAATCCGACACCCACCACAGAAACGTGTCCGTGTCCAGGAGAAGGCGCATCGTCAGTCGGTGCCCGGGAAGAGCGTGTAGTTTTCGAAGGCCTCAACGATCTCTTCATCGTCCGCGTCAAAGTCGGGTCCCATGCGGATCTGGCCCTCCAGCCCACCCGGCTGCCGGCGTTCCAGTCGCTCCCGATACGGAATCAGTCGCAGCCACGGCTGTCCCGACTTGCAGATCACGACGTCCTCACCTTGCCACGCGCGCCTGGCGAGACGTGACAACTGCGACTTCGCCTCGTGCATGTTGACCTTCATTGGACTTTCACCGGCCGGAGATAGTATCTAGCTAGACCAAGCTAAGCTAGATCCTGGCGATCACGCCAGCCAGCCTACTCAGATCGTCGATCACCGCGAAAGCGAGCTTCTCCGCTCCGCCCGCGCCCAGCCCCGCCGGATTGTGCCACACGACCTTGAGGCCCGCCGAAACCGCGCCCCGGATGTCGCGTGGCGAACCCGCCACGAACAACACCTCGCCCGCGGCGACGCCGAGCGCCTCCACGCCCGCTTCATACATGCGCGGGTCGGGCTTGTAGAACCCGGCCGACTCGGCCGTGACGACCGAGCGGAAAGGGGCTCCGACCAGCCCGGCCGCGCGCACGCCCAGCACCTGGGAGCAGTTGGTGGCGACGCCGATGGGCATTCTCCGTGCGATTCGCCGCAACGCCGCGCCCGCCCCCGGCCACGGGGCCAGTTCGTCCCAGCGCGCTTCCAGCTCGGCAGCGAATTCCCGTGGCATGCCGACGGCAGCCGCCGACTCCTCCACGAGATCCAGGTAGGGCACGTAGGCGCCGGTCCCGTAGGTGAGCCGCAGGTACTCGAAGCGCCAACGACCCCCGCGCTCCTCGCTCCCCGCGATGTCGTCCCAGAGCGACCACGAGTCGATCAGCGCCGAGAGCAGATCGAAGAGGACGGCTCTCACGGAATCTCCGCGCGCCTTATCCCCCAAGATCCACTATCCGGAGATTCCGCCAGCGCACCTTGATCCCGCCGCCGTCGTGGATCTGGAGCGCGATCGAGCCCTCGGCTTCGCCGATCTGCGCATCCTCGAAATCCACCATGCCCGTGCCGTTCAGCCAGGTCGTGACCCGGTCGCCAACTGCCCGGACCCGCAGCGTGTTCCAGTCGCCCATCTTCAGCGCCGCGTCGAGCGCCGGATCGGGCTGCACCAGCCAGCCGCGCCCGTAGGACTCGTAGACCCCGCCGGTGAAGAGTCCCGGCGGCGCGACTTCGGCCTGCCAACCGGTCACCACGGTACCCTCCACGCTGGAGCGGAAGAACACACCGCTGTTGCCGTCCGCTTCCTGCTTGAAGTCAACGGTCAGATCGAAGTCTCCAAATAGCTGTTCTGTCGTCAGGTAGCCGTATTCAGCATCAGGGCCGCTTTCGCACACCAGTTCCCCGTTCTCGACATACCAGCGCTCGGTTCCGTGCACGCGCCAGCCGTCGAGGTTCTCGCCGTTGAAGAGCGCAACCGGCCCCAGCGGAAGAATCCTGATGTTGCGATAGAAGACGTTGCGCCCGTGGTCCTGGAGCCCGATGGGACCCGAGGCCGCGCGCCCGTAGCGCGGATAGGGCGCGAACTTGCTGGCCGCGACCAGCGCCTCCCATTCCGTCGAGCCGAGTTCGTACTCCACCGTCCTCACGCCGTTCAGCCAGTGCTCCACATGGTTGTTCGCGATGCGGATGCGGCCCTCGTTCCACTCGCCGGGGCCGTGCAGCGTCTTCTCGCCGGCGGCGTGCAGGTCGTAGTTGTCGCCGGTGAGGTGGGTGCGCATGTCCATCGTGCCCATCTCGATGTACGCGGTGTCGTCGAGCACCTGATACTCGGGCGCGTTGAACCAGATCTCGGCGCCTTCCTCCTCGATCACACGGTAGAGGACACCGCTGTTGGCCACTTCCGACAGCATGAACTCGAACCTGAGGTCGAAGTCCGAGAACGACTCGGTTGTGACGATGTCGCCGCCCACCGGGACATCGGGATCCACGGCGGTCGCACCGACGACCAGCATGCCGTCGATCACCGCCCATCCGGTGTCGGGGAAGGACTCGCGGTTGTAACCACGCCAGCCGTCCGTGGTCTCGCCGTCGAAAAGAAGGCGCCAGCCGGCAGCGCGCTCGGCTTCGGTGAGGGTGTTGGGTGCTGCAGCCTGTCCCGCGGCCGCCACGGCCATATCGGAGTCCGGCGTGGTCCGCCGCGGAGCGTCGGCGGCATCCGCGCACGCTACGGCCAGGAGGCACCCCGCGAACAGCGCCACCGCGAGCAGCCCGCTGACTCGCGATCCCGCTCTTCCTCCAGCCATGAAGCCATGTCTCATCGTCTTACGCATTCTACGCATTTGTGTATTCCATCCATCAAGGCACCGATCCCGGCAATCCATAGCTGACCAGCACGCGGTCGCGAGGCACGGCCCCGGAACGCCCGTCAGCCGCCACCGTCGCACCGGCCGCTGCCGCAGCCTCACCCCGCAGGATGGACCGGATCCGTCCGGTTGCGCGGTCCGTCACGATGGCCACCGGCGACGCGCGCGTCTCCCGGTCCAGCGTCGCGGTGCCTTCCGGTCCGGAGAGCACGATGCGCTCCAGCGCGGCGATGCGATCCTCGGCGAACGGGACCAGGAAGAGGAAGCTGCCGCCGCCCTCCGAGACCATTTCCATGTCGAAGTCGAGCGCGAACGCGCGGCTGCCATCCGTGGAAAAGCCTTCGACGCGATAGGGACCGGACCCCGAGGGCAACTGCGCCGGCGCGTCGAGCGCGAACGCGGGATCCAGGTGAAGTTGGCCCTCGGCGCTCACGTGGCCGCGCAGCAGCAGCCGGCTTCCCCGGGGTTCGTCCCGGGCGGCCAGGGCGCGTGGGCTGGTCTCCGCCCGGAGCCGGTACTCGAGCGCCTTCCTGAAGTTGTAGTCGCTGATCCATTGCGGATGGCAGTAGGACATCAGGTCGTGCGTCGAGGAGTCCACCAGCTCCTCGGATCGGGCGTCGTAGCCGAGCACGCCGATACTGCCGTCCGGATAGGGGTAGTCCGGATCGATCTGCCATGGATTCCCGCAGGGCGAGTGCATGAGGCTCATGCTGTGACCCAGTTCGTGCGCGAAGACCTCGGCATCGGGGACGCCGAGCGCGACCCGGCCCTCCACCAGGGCGATGCCCCTGATGCCTTCGTCTCCGTCGCGGTTCACCACGCCATACCAATATCCGCGGCCGCCCTCGGCCTTCCGGACCAGCTCGATGTCCTCCAGGATGACGATCCACTCTGCGCCTTTCGAGGCATCCGGGGCCGATGCGATCCTGAGCGGCTCGCGAACGGTCAGGTTGAGTTCGCCGACCGGCAGCACAGCCCGCATGAACTTCACCGGCGGAGCTTCGGCGTCCTTGACCCATTCCCGCACGTTCGCGTCCGCGCTGGATCCGGTCACGACGGGTACGATGGTGAGATCCAGAGGCGGCAACTCGCGCACGTCGAGGGGAAGCCGCACTTCATCCAGCGTCGCTCTGGGCATGGTGCTGTCGGGATCGATCCGCACGGCCATCTCGACTCCGGGACGCAGCGCCGCCGCCGGGATCGCAGCCTGATACCACTGGTCCAGTTGCCCCGGAAGGCTCTCGGCCAGGCCGCGGGACGATTCAAGCGCCATGTCGGCCGCGTGGGCCTCGCTGCCATCCACGACGAACGCGGCGCGGGCACTCGGCCTGAAGTCGTTGGCCCGGTCCGCGGTGGCCAGAACCCGCACGAGCCCGGGACGCCCGGCGATGAGCGGAACTCCGCCGCCTACGCCCTGGGTGGCCTGCGACAGGTGTGCTTCCGCGACCGACACCGAGAAGATCCCGTCGCAGGTCGGCCCGGAGCGGGTCTCCACCGACTCGAGCCATGTCTGGAACCAGGCCACCTCGGGGGCGCAGGCGCCGCTCCTGCGCCAGTTGAAGTCGGAAAGCGAACTCAGGCTGGTCAGGATGCCCGGGAGCGCGCCCGCCAGCTCGTTGTTGGACAAGTCCAGGCGTTCAAGCGCCCCGAGCTGCGCAAGGTCGCGTGGGACCGGTCCCGAAAACCCGTTGCCCGACAGGTCGAGAGCCTGCAGTTCCAGCAGGTTTCCGAGGTCCGGGGGCAGACGGCTCGTCAGCGCGTTGCCCTCCAGGTCCAGACGCTTCAGGTCCAGGAAGTCGCCCACCGCGGGAGGGAGCGTGCCCGAAAGCCCGTTGTCGGGGAGGTCGAGCGCCGTGAGCAGGCTGTCCTCCACGGTCACGCCGAACCACGAAGCCACGGGTGCATCTCTGAGCCAGTTCGCGTTGTTGGTCCAGCCCGCACCGCCGGTCGCCTCGAAAAACGCCGTGAAGATCTCGCGCGGCGGGAGCGTACAGCCAGGGCCTCCCTGGTGGTTGAGGATACTCGCCAGCCATGACTGGAATACGCGATCGCGCGGGGCGCACAGGGCGGTGGCCTGCCAATTGAAGTCGTCCAAACGGACCTGCATGAGTTCCCGGGGAAGCGCCCCGGTGAGACCGGCGTTCCTGAACACCGAGAGGTACTCCAGGTTCGGCAAATTCCCGAGCTGGGGCGGCAGCGCGCCGGTCAGCAGATTGTTGCCCACCGCCAGCGATTCCAGGTTCGTCAGGCGGCCGAGTCGCGGCGGAATCAGGCCGAAGAGCCGGTTGGTGCCGAGGCTCAGCCGGACCAGTCGGGTCATCCGCGTAACGCTCGTCGGTATGGGCCCGGTCAGGAAGTAGTTGCTGGCGAGATCGAGGAATTCGAGGTCGTCCAGGTCATCCAGCCACGCGGGGATGCCTCCTTCGAACTGGTTGCCGGACAGATCCAGGTGGCGCAGTTGGCGAAGCTGCCGGACGACCGACGGAATCGGGCCGTCGAGCGAGTTGCACGTCAGTGACAGGTATTCGAGCGCGCGGAGCCTGGCGAATGCGGACGGGACCGTGCCGGTGAACTTGTGTCCCCTGAGATCCAGCTCCTTCAGGCGGACCAGGTTCCCGAGTTGCGGCGGGAGCCGTCCGGAGAGCACATACCGCGGGCGCGGGGGCGTGAGCGTGAGATCGTAGCTCACCGCGAGGTTCAGGCTCTCGAGTCGGATCAGGTTGCCCAGCTCAGGTGGAAGCGTGCCCGTAAGCCGGTTTCGCGAGAGCGACAGTGTCTTGAGGTTTGCGAGCTTCCCCAGTTCCGGCGGAATTGAGCCCGACAGCTCGTTCGAATCGAGAGAGAGCGTCTCGAGATTGGCAAGTTCTCCTAGTTCGGGCGGAATGGGTCCCGCCAATCGGTTGCCACCGTTCCGGAGGCCGGTCCCGAAGCTGAGCGGCGCACCCATCGGGATGTCGGCCACGAGGCCGGCCCCGTGCTCGCGGCCGGAGCCGGTGCGCCTCGCCCACGAGAGCCAATGCAGGCTTCCGCCCTGGCGTGGGGATCCGGACCAGCCGACGTCGCCTCCGTTGCGCGCACTCGACTCGGGAGGACTGGACGGCCGATAGCACCAGGTCTGGGGGACCGTCGCAGCGTCGAGCTGGAGCTCCCGGAGCACATCGAGCCGGCCGAGTTCGGGCGGGATGTGCCCCTCCAGGTTGTTGGCGACCAGGTCGATCCCGACGACCCGTCCTTCAGCGTCGGTATCGACACCGTACCAGTCCCCCAGCGGTGCGTCGCTGAGCCAGTTGCGGTTGTTCCTCCAGAAGCGGCCTTCGGTCGCGTCGTAGACGGCTTCGAGGATCGCGCGGTCCTTGGCGGAGCCCACGAGCAGGCTCACCGTCACCGCCGCGCTCCCCGAGACCGAAGCGGTCGTGGCCGTCACCACTCCGGTCCCTTCGCGTATCGCGGTTACGAGGCCGGTGGCGTTCACGCGAGCCGCGCCGCGGTCGTTGGACCACTCGAATTCGGTGCCGGGCACGTCCGCCCCGTTCGCGTCCAGCGCCCGGGCAGTGAGCTGGGCCGTGGTGCCGACGGAGAAGAGCGTCACCCAGCCGGGGAGAATCCGCACCTCCGCCACGGCCTGTTCCACGTTCACCGTCGCTTCGCCGGACACCGTCCCGGATGTGGCCGTCACCACCGCGCTCCCGTTCCTCACCGCCGTCACCAGGCCGTCCTCGTCCACCGCGGCCACCGAGTCGTCGCTCGACCACTCGAACACGTACGTTCCCGGCACCGCTTGGCCTTGCGAGTCGAGCGCCTCGGCCTCCAGCCGCAACGTGTCCCCGATGGCAACCAGCGTTGCCGAGTCGGGCGACACCCGCACCCGTGCCACCATCTGCTCGACGGTCACGGTCGCGACCCCCGTCGCGGCGCCGCTCGCGGCCGTCACCACCGCGCTCCCGTTCCCCACCGCCGTCACCAGGCCGAAACCGTCCACCCGCACCACCGACGCGTCGGTGGTCGTGTAACCGATCGGGACCCCGGTCATCGCGTCACCGTTCTGGTTGAGCACCGTGGCGGCGAGTCGAATCGTGTCGCCCAGCGCGTCCAGCGTCACCGACGAGGGTTCCAGGGTGACGGTCGTTGCGACCGGCCCGGGCGGTGGCGGCGGAGCCAACACCGCGGGCACTTCGTCTCCGCAGTTGACGATCAGGCACAGGATGGCCGCCAGGCAGAGGACTCTGGAGCGGCGGTAGTTCGTAGCCCGGGCCGTCCCCCTTGCCGGATCGGGTCCAGCCGGCACGGATGTCATGCCGCTCGTCGGAGCCCGATCCATCAGGCGAGTCTCATCGCGTCGGGATCCCAGCGCACGATCCGGTCCTCAAAATAGCTGAGGTTGCACGCCAGCGCCGGAGCCGCCGCGCGCAGGCCGAAGACGGCATCCTCGATGACCGGAGGGCCTCCGCGGATCGCCTGGAAGAAGTTGAAGAAGTGATCGACGTGCGCGCCCCGGTAGCCGCGCTCGACCTCGTAGCGGGCCTCCGCGGGCGGAAGCATGCGCACGCGGGCGGGAAGACCGCCTTCGCCCGCCGCCGCTTCGGCCATCTTCTCCTGCGAGAAGGCGTCCATGGGATCGACCGCGACGTTCTTGCGCAGCACCACGTCGGTCCAGGTCACGTCCATGGCGCCCTCGCTTCCCACCAGCCGCAGGAAGGTGCTGCCCGAGGTGCCATCCACGAAGTTGACGCGCAACGACAGATTGAATCCTGGATGCGCGTCCGTCTCCGGATAGTCGAAGACACCGAGAAGCACGTCGGGCACCTCCCGCCCGTCCTTCCAGTAGCGCAGCCCTCCCGCAGCCTGAATGCGCGTGGGTCCCCGCGAAGAGACGACGAAGTGGAGGCTCGAGAAGAGGTGAACGAAGAGATCGCCGGCGACGCCGGTGCCATAGTCGCGATAGTTGCGCCAGCGGAAGACGCGCAGCGGGTCGTAGGGACGATCGGGGGCCGGTCCCAGAAAACGCTCCCAGTCGACGGTCTCCTCCGAGGCGTCGGGCGGGATGGGGTACTGCCATGCGCCGATGGGATCGTTGCGCGCCCAGAAGCCCTCCGCGTAGTTGAGCTGCCCGATGGCGCCCTGCTCGTACAGCTCCTTCGCCTTCTCGTTGCCGAGCGAGCTCATCCCCTGACTGCCCACCTGGAATACCCGTCCCGATTCCTCCTGGGCGCGGATCAGGTCGTGGCCTTCGGCGATGTCGTGCACCATCGGCTTCTCGCAATAGACGGCCTTCCCCGCCCTGAGCGCTTCGATGGACATCGCCTGATGCCAGTGATCCGGCGTGCCCACGATGACCGCGTCGATGTCGTCGCGGGCAAGGACTTCCCGGTAGTCGCGGGTGGTGAAGATGTCGCCGTGACGCTCGCGCGCCGCGTCGAGGCGGCCGTCGAAGATGTCGCACGCTGCCACCAGTTCGACGCCGGGGATGCGCAGCGCCGTGCCCACGTCGGCCATGCCCATCCCGCCGGCGCCGATGACGGCCAGGCCGACGCGGTCGGAGGGGGCAACCTGACCGGGAGGGATCGGTTCCCGCGACAGCGTCCGGCGGACGGTTCGCCCTCCTGCGGCTGCAAGCGCCGAAGGGAGACCCGCGGCGAAGGCCGAACCGGCCATCGCAGACTTGACGAACTCCCGCCGGCTGCGGGCGCGGGGTTCGGGTCTCGATTGTGGACCGGGCCTCGATTTCCCTGTTTCGATCATGATGAGCACACGTGTGGAAGTCCGTGCGAAAGCGCTGTTTCGCCAACGCTGGCGTCCGACAACCTAATTACACGCCGATCCGGTCAGCAAAGGTCGGGTTTGTCGATGGCGCCGTCGGGCAGCAGGAGCCGATCGGCGATCGCGGCGATCTCCTCGGCCTCGCGCCAAGCCCGCTCCAGGCGCCACAGCTCACCTTCGAGCGCCCGCCGCTCATCCTCCTCATGGAGGGACATCTCCAGCGCCAGCCGAACCGGACCGGGCATCCTGACGAGGGAGCCGGGAACCCCCTCGCGAAGATAACCCTCGCTTCGGACGGCGATCTGCTCGAGGAAAGCGTGCGCATGCCCGCGTTCGCTGATCTCCGAGACGGCGGCCGCCACCGTACGAGCCTTGCCGCCAAGAGCGTTGAGGGTTGGGAGCGCCGCTCTGAGCACGCGCAGCGCGTCCTCTCCTTCGAACCACTCCGCCGTAGTGATGTCGAAGCGCTGAGGCCGCGCCTGTACCCGAAAGAGGGTGTCGTCGTCGGTGGGACGGATGCGGGTTTCACGGACACCGCTGCGACTCATGCGCCTGAGCAGCCCATCTTCCGGCCGGAAGCGAATCGAGGGCCGAACGTAGTTCAGGAGGCTCACCCAGTTGGCTCCCTCGAACGCCAGGAGCGCACCCACGGCGCCTCCGGCAATGCCCGCCACGGCAACGCCACCGGCCAGCCCCGCGCCCGCAAAGGTCCATCGCAAGATGCCGCGCCTGCGCCTGCGCCCGAACTGGTCTCCGTAGCGCCACGCGGCGAACTCCGCCCGCACCGGCTTCCCGATCCGCACCAGTTCGAGTCCCTCGGGGTGGCGAGCCAGACCGACATTCTCCGAGGACATGCGCGTGCGGGTCTCGCGAAAGAGCTTCTCGCACGCCTCGACCGCTTCCCAGCGTTCCTCAAGCGGCGTCAGGTTCCAGCGCTCGCAGCTCCGGCATACAACCCAGAGACGTCCCTTGCCCGCGTCGAAAGCCAGCCTGCGCCCCACCGGAAACGCCTCCACCACTTCGTTGGCGCCCAGGGAGCGCTGGCAGAACATACATGTGGTATACATGGCTCTCGGGCCTGCTCTTGAACATTTCCGGCTCGACAATAGTACCTGCCAACGGCTGTCGAATCACCTCAGACCCCTTCAGCAGAGAGCCGATACGTGAACGAAACAGCAGTCCGGCTGTCGGGCGTCACCAAGTCGTTCGGGGCGCACACCGCGGTTTCCGACTTCGACCTCGACATCCCCCGGGGCACAATCCTTGGATTGCTGGGCCCGAACGGATCGGGCAAGACGACGACGATCCGCATGATCATGGCCATCCTCCTGCCGGACGAAGGATCCGTCGAACTGCTCGGCGGCTCCCCCGACATGAAGCGCAGGAGCCGGGTAGGGTATCTCCCCGAGGAACGGGGCGTCTATCCGAAGATGAAGGTGATCGAGCAACTCGTCTTCCTCGGTGAACTCCGGGGTCTGGCGCGGCGCGATGCCGGACGGCGGGCGGCAGGGTGGCTGGATCGGCTGGGTCTCGAGGACTGGGCGGCCAAGAAGGTGCAGGACCTGTCGAAGGGGATGCAGCAGAAGGTCCAGTTCATCGGGACGATCCTTCACGACCCGGACCTCCTTATCCTCGACGAGCCCTTCAGCGGGCTCGACCCGATCAACCAGGACGTGCTGGAGTCGATCGTCCGCGAGGAGAGGGAACGCGGCAAGACCATCCTGTTCTCCACCCACCTCATGGAGCAGGCGGAGCGGCTGTGCGAGCGCGTCTGCATGATCTCCCGGTCCCGCAAGGTGCTCGACGGCGACCTCAGGGAGCTCAAGCGCCGCGAGAGGACGGGCGCGATGGCCGTGGAATTCGAAGGCGACGCCGGCTGGCTCTACCGGGCAGGCGTCGTCGATGCCGAGAAGGTGAACGGCGCCTGGCACATCCCGCCGGGCCGGATCTCCCACGACGAGTTGCTCGGCGCCGCCCTGCGCGAAGGGGTGAGCCTGCGCCGCTTCGAGGTGCTGGAGCCCCGCCTGCACGAGATCTTCGTGCGCCACGCCGGGGAGGAATCGACCGAACCGGCGATGCGGCCGAAGGGAGGCTCGCCGTGAGACAGATCTGGGTAGTGCTGCGGCGGGAGTACCTGGAGCGGGTAAGGACGAAAGGATTCATCATCGGCACGATCGCCCTTCCGCTCTTCATGATCGGGATCATGGGGCTCAACATCTTCATTGCGGTGCAGGCCTCGGACTCCGACCGGGAACTCGCCCTGGTGGACTTAACGGGCAGCATCGGCGAGGCGGTGGCCGGGCGGCTCGACGGACTGGGCTACGACGTTGAGGTAATGGGACCGGACGTCAGCCTGGAAGAACTGGATCGTCAGGTCATCGACGACGAACTGGAAGCCTACCTGGTGCTCGACGACCGCACGCTGTCGGAGGGGGTGTTCGCCTACCACGGGCAGGACTCGCCCGGCATCACGCGCGTGGCCCTCTTCGAGTCCGCGGTGAACGATGTCGCGCTGGAAAGCTACCTGGCGACGATCGGTACCGGGGAAGAGCTGCGGTCGCTCATCGAAGGCGGGCGGCTGGAATTCGAATCGGTCGTCGAAGTGGAAGACCAGGCGGAGGCCGAGGCGGCCCGGATGTCGGGGATGGCCTTCGGCTTTGGCGGAGCCTTCTTTCTGTACATGGCCACGCTCCTCTACGGGGCCTTCGTGCTCCGGTCCGTCCTCGACGAGAAGCGAAACCGGGTGGTGGAGGTGGTGATCTCGTCGGTTACGCCGTGGCGGCTCCTGCTGGGCAAGGTGCTCGGCGTGGGATCGATGGGGTTGACCCAGATGGGCATCTGGGCGGCGTCCGCGGGCATCCTGCTTCTCGTCGCGGCACCGATCATCGCGGTCCAGATCCCGAACGCGGACCTTGAGCTCTTCACGCAGGTCCTGCCGGGGCCGGGCGCCCTGGTGCTCCTCATCGTTTTCTTCCTTCTCGGCTACTTCCTCTATGCGTCCCTGTTCGCGGCGGTCGGGGCCATGTGCGCCACCGAGGAGGAAGCCGGACACGCCCAGTTCCCGGTGATCATGCTGCTCATCATCCCGTTGATCCTGCAGTCGGCCACTCTCGGGGGAGGCACGATGCCGTGGATGGACTGGGTGGCGCTCTTTCCGTTCTTCAGCCCGATCATGATGTTCCCGCGGGCATTGCAGGGAGCGGTGCCCTGGTGGATGACCGGGCTGTCGCTGGTCTTCATGGCCGGCGCGGTGGTGGGCACGTCGTGGGTGGCCGGGAGGATCTATCGTGTCGGGATTCTCATGCAGGGGAAGCGGCCCACCCTTCGCGAGCTGGTGAGGTGGGTGAAGGAGGCCTAGCAGCTCACGGACTGCCAGCCGGGTTCATTCGTGCCGCGCGAGCCAGGTGCGGAGGCGCTCAGCCTCGCTCGCGGCGGACGAGTCGAGTTCCGCCTGATAGAGCCGGCTGCGTACGACAAAAAGGTCCATTTCGTCCGGCGGCGCGTCCCGAGAGAGGATCTCCCGCACCTTGCCGAGGAAGAAGCTGCCCCAGTCCGGCCTGCGCCCGTCGACGTCGGTGAAGCCGTACTCCTTCGCCAGCTCCCAGCTCGAGTAGAGCCCGCCGCTCTTCCGGGCAACCTCGGGGTCGGCGGCGAGCGCCGCGATCGCACGGCCGACGAAGCACGGTGTCTCGGACTCGGCGAAGTACTCGTCCTTCTCGATGGCGTCGCGCCAGTTGCCCTCGGAGACCCCGAAGTGGTCGAGCACCGCCTCCGAGCGCAGGAATCCGGGGGTGACCGCCAGTGCCGTCACGTTGTGGGCGTGGAGGTCGCCGGCCATCGCGTAGGCGAGCCGCACGACCGCGTTCTTGGCGAGGTCGTAGAAGAGGTTGCCGCGGTAGCCGAAGGTGTCGCCGTCCGTGACCTCGACGATGAGCCCGGTGTCGCGTTCGACCATCGCCGGCACGCCGTGGCGGCTGGTGATGATGTGCGTGTGGACGGCGCGCTCGAGCAGCTCCAGCCCCTTGGCGGAGGAGAGCTCCCAGAAGGGTGTTCCCCACTCGGTGAGCGCGTCGCCGCCCCAGATGTCGTTGACCAGGATGTCCAGCCGGCCTGCCTCAGCGCGGATGCGCGCGAAGAGCCGCTCGACTTCCGACTCGATGGTGTGGTCGGCGCGGACGGCGATGCCACGGCCTCCTTCCGCCGTGACGAGCTCCGCTGTCTCCTCCAGCGTCTCGGGGCGCCCGGGGGTGGCGGGCCGGCCCTGGATACTGCGGCCCGTGCAGTAGACGGTCGCCCCCGCCGCGCCCAGCATGCGCGCGATGCCGCGGCCGGCGCCGCGCGTGGCGCCGGCTACGACGGCCACCCGGTCCTGGAGCGGAAGGTCCGGCAATGCTGTCTCCTGCGATGTGGAGGATGAGGAGTTGGTTGTCTTCGCTCGAAGATACAGCGACTTGCAGGTACGGCACCCCGCGACCATGGTACGCCGATGCCGACGCAAAGCGAGATGAACCAAGGCGATAGTGGCCCCCGGGGTGACTCGGTGGAGCCGCGAGAGCCGGCCGGGGACCCCGTAGTGGGCCGCGTAGTGGGCATGAACCGACTCATGGCCGCGGCGATGCTCTCGGCGGCCGCGTTGGGCTGCAGCGCGGACTCGCGCGTCGCCCGCGAGTGGGCGGGCACCGTTTACGACAGCGCCGGGGTGACTGTCGTCGCCAACCCCGCGGCCGGCCTCTGGACGGAGGCCACGGCGTGGAGTCTCAAGGAGGAGCTGCGGATCGGCGTGGTGATCGGTGACCCGATGCGGGAGTTCGGGTTCATCGCGGGTCTGGCGGTTGACGACGCCGGCCGCATCTACGTTCTCGATTCGATGGCCCGTGAAATCCGGGTCTTCGACCCTGACGGCAAGTTCCTCAGCGCATTCGCCCAGCGAGGGAGCGGACCGGGCGAACTGAACTCGCCATCCGCCGTATTGATCGGCGGGGGCGACACGATCCTGGTACCGGATGTCCCTAATGGACGGGTACAGAGGTTCCTCACGGATGGATCGCCGGCCGGCCAGTCCCCGATGGACCTGGCTCGTGGCTTTCCCCTGAGTTGGGCCACTCGCGATGGGCTGCTTCTGGAAGAGCTCAGGCCACATCCCCCCTCATCCAGCGGCGAAGCACCCCCGGCTCTGGTGCTGCTCCGGGACGGTGGCGGCCAGGTCGTCGAAACGTTGCTCGAAATGGAGGACAGCGGAGCACTCCAATATCGCAACGGCATGGCGCACATGGTCGCGTTTTCGCCCGAGCCGCGATGGGCACTGCTGGAAGACGGTCGCCTGGTCAGCGGGCGTCTCTCGGCCTACCGGCTGGAGATTCGGGATCGGAATGGCCGCATGGGGCGCGTCGTCACCAAGTCGTTCGAGCCCAGGCCGCTACGCGACTCCGACCGGCAGGCGCTGCGCGAGCGCATACGAGGGGTCTACGGGAGCGGACCTCTGTCCGCCGAAAGGGAACAGATGATCCGCACCATGGAGTTCGGAACTCATTTTCCGGCGTTCGCGTCGCTGTTCGGTGGCCCCGACGGAACACTGTGGGTGCAGCAGGCGCTTCAGGTCTCATCATTCGAGCCGCACGAAATAGCGAGTTTCGGTCTCCACGCCATTGCCGCCCGGGAGTACGACATCTTCGACCGCGAAGGGCGCTACCAGGGCACGATGACGCCACCCAGGGGCTTCGATCCGATGATGGCCCAGGGGGAGCATCTCTACGGCGTGCAGCGCGACGATCTCGACGTGCAGTACGTCGTGCGGTTGCGGGTCGTGCGGTGAAGTGCCGCTTGCAACCGTCCGCACGACGAGGCGTGACGACGGCTTCACCGGGGATGGACATGAGGACCGGTGAGTCTCCCGCGACCCGCCTGGCCGCGATGGCGATCTGCATCATCGTCGCCGGCTGCGACTCCGCGTCTCCTCCTGTACACACCATATACACCGACTCGGCCGGCATCCCCATCGCCACGGCCGTCGAGCCACTGTGGGGCCCCGATGAGGGTTGGACCGTCGAGTCCGAGCCTCTCCTCGACATCGGCACGGTCACCGGCGCAGCCGAATACCTGTTCACCGATGTGGTCGCGACCGTTCGCCTGAGCAATGGCGACATCGTGGTTGCAGAGCGCGCCGCATCGGAGCTTCGCGGCTATGACGCAGCAGGGAACTTCCGGTGGCGGGCGGGGAGGTCCGGGGAAGGACCAGGTGAGTTCAGGAGTCTCGACTTCGTCGGAACCACGGCCGGTGATTCACTGGTGACCTACGACGGAGCTCTGCTGCGGGCCCAGCTCTTCGACCCGCAGGGCCGCCTGGCGCGAAGCTACCGGGTGGCGATCACCGAGGGCGAGGGCGCCAACAGGGCGGCGGTGGCCGACAAGGCGGTGGGCGTCGTGGACGGTCTGCTCATCGTTCGCTTCGCCGAGTACGGTGACGAGGTTCCCAACGGCGTCGTCCGATGGCCCCTGGAGCGCTTGGCGACGGTCGACCTTGATGACGGCGCCGGGAGGTCGCTGATCGTGCTGCCGGGGAACGAAGCGTCTGCGCGGGTCCGGGAGGACGGAGGCTGGTCCCTCAGCACTTATGTCTTCGCCAGGGGGCCGGAGTTCGGTGCCGCGGACGGGCGCCTTGCGGTGATCGACACGGAGGCCTGGTCGGTGCGCCTGCTTTCACCCCGCGATGGCGCGGCCACGGCCGTTTTCCGCCGCGATGTGGCGCCCCGCGAGGCGACCACCGCCCTCTTCGACCTCCATCTGGACGGCATCACGGAGATTGTCTTCCCGGATCCGGACCAGGCCGCGCCGGAACGGGTCGCGGGGTTGCGCCGGATGTGGCAGGGATTCCCGCGGGCGCCGCACCTCCCCATTCTCCGTTCCGTTCACGTGGATGGGACCGGGCATCTGTGGCTCCAGCCGTACTACGTGGCCGGCGCCGACCCACCGCCCTTCGAGATCCTCGCCCCCGACGGCACCTGGCTCGGCAGCGTTTCGCTGCCCCCCGGGCTCGAACGGGGCTTCATCCAGTACCAGGCACCCTACATGGAGATCGGCGATGACTACGTCCTCGGCGTCTGGACCGACGAACTGGACGTTCAGTACGTCCGCATATACCGGATCGACAAGTAGTCGGGGTCAGCCGATCGCGGGGGAGCCCTCCTCTCCCGTCCGGATCCGGTAGCACTCCGCAAGTTCCAGCACGAAGATCACACCGTCGCCGATGTTCCCCGTGCGCGCTCCCTTGATGATCGCCTGCCTGGTCCGTTCCAGGAAATTGTCGTTCACGGCGATCTCGAAGCGCACCTTCTTGCGGAGCCTCACCTCGAAGTCCGCTCCCCGGTAGGTCTCCGTGAACCCTCCCTGCTGCCCGCAGCCGAGGGCGTGGGTCACCGACATCCGTCCCACTTCCACCTCGGCCAGCGCTTCCTTGACGCTGTGCAGCCGATCGGGCTGAACGTACGCAATCACGAGTTTCATCATGCACTCCCGTCTCGGGTGGGTGGTCTCAGCGAGCCGTGAAGATCGTGTAGTCCGGGTAGGCTTCCATGTTGTGCTCCGCGAGGTCCAGGCCCCGCCGTTCCTCCTCCGGGCTCACCCGGAGGCCGATGGTGCTCCTCAGGACGAGGAAGATGAGCGCGGCGGCCGGGAAGGCGATGGCGCCGCACGCCGCCACGCCCACCAACTGGGTCAGGAGGCTGTGATCCGCGCTGAAGATCCCCACGGCGAGCGTCCCCCAGACGCCGCAGGTCAGGTGCACGGAGATCGCCCCGACGGGATCGTCGAGCTTCGCGCGGTCGAACGACTCGACGGAGATGACGACGATCACCCCGGCAACGAGGCCGATGATGACCGCGGCCGTAACGCTCACCACATCCGCGCCGGCGGTCACCCCGACGAGCCCGGCGAGCGCCCCGTTCAGGACCATCGACGCGTCCGGATGCCTGTGGACCACCCAGGTCGTCGCCATGGCTCCGACGATGCCGGCGGCGGCCGCGAGCGAGGTGGTGACAAGCACGTACGAGACCAGTCCCGGGTCGGCGCTCAGCACCGAACCTCCGTTGAAGCCGAACCACCCCAGCCAGAGGAGGAACATCCCCATGACGGCGAGCGGGAGGTTGTGGCCCAGGATCGGCCGGATCTCGCCATTGACGTATTTTCCCAGCCTGGGACCGAGGAAGATCACGCCCGCGAGCGCCGCCCAGCCGCCCACGGAGTGGACGATCGTCGAACCGGCGAAATCGTAGAACCCCAACCCGTCCAGCCAGCCCCCGCCCCACTTCCACGACCCCACCACGGGATAGACGAACATGACGTAGATCGTCGCGAAGAGGAGGAACGAACCGAGCTTCACCCGCTCCGCCACGGCGCCCGACACGATCGTTGCCGCCGTGGCCGCGAACATCGCCTGGAAGAGGAAGTCCGTCCAGTAGGTGTAGCCCGGGTTGTATTCGGCCGTCACGCCGGCGGCGTCCGTCCCGATGCCCATCCCGGTGAAGCCGAGGAAGCCGCCGAGCGCGAACTCGTCCGGATACATCAGGTTGAACCCCACCAGGGTGTAGGTGAGCAGCCCGATGGCGATGATCCCCATGTTCTTGAAGAGGATGTTCACCGTGTTCTTCGACTGGGTCAGCCCGGACTCCAGGGTGGCGAACCCCAGGTGCATGACGAAGACGAGGAAGGTCGCCACCATCATCCAGGTGTTGTTGACCGCGAAGAGCGCGTCGGCCGCCGAGGCCGTCTGCGCGGCGGCCGCATCGGGGAAGGCAGCGAGGAGCACGACTGACGCAAGCGTCATGAGGAACCGCATGGTTCACCTCCCGGGAGTCGGTGCAGCGTGGGCGCGGGCGCGCGGATTCGTCCGCGGGCTGCTCGGTCCGCGACCGGTTCGGGGCGGTGCAGGGCAAGCGGCGTGCCGGGCAGGTGTTGGGTGCGCAACCTGTTGCCGCGTCTGCTCTTGCGGGACAGGACGCCGGTAGATGGCGACGGGACCGGAGGAGGGCGTGCCTACATTTTGGTAGGATCAGGAACAAAGCTACAGAATTGTAGGTCGCAGGCTGTCAGCGTCCGGCGAGGCCGTACTTGGCGACGCGCAGCCCCATCACCCGCTCGGTGATGCCGAGTTGCCGGGCGGCGGCGGCGCGATTGCCGCGGCTCACCTTGAGGGCGTCGACGATCAGCTCTTTCTCGAGCGCATCCAACTGGACCTTGAGCGGCCCCGAACGCCCGGCGCCCGGGGTGGCCATCTGGAGGCTGGGCGGGAGGATGCGGGCGTGGATCACGTCGCCGTCGGCCAGAAGCACGGCTCGCTCGATGGCGTTCTCAAGCTCCCGCACGTTGCCTGGCCAGTGATAGGCCATGAGGAGATCGATGGCGGGCGTGGAGAGGCGGACGATCGCGCGCCCGTGCCGCCTGTTGTACATCTCGACGAAGTGGTCTGCGAGCAGGATGATGTCGGTCCGGCGGTCGCGCAACGGCGGCACGTGGATCGGGAAGACGTTCAGTCGATAGTAGAGATCCGTCCGGAAGCGGCCGTCCTCGATGTCCGCCTCGAGATCCCGGTTGGTTGCGGCGACGACCCGGACATCGGTCTTGAGCATCCTGTTGCCGCCAACCCGCTCGAACTCGCGCTCCTGCAGCACGCGCAGGAGGCGGATCTGCACGGACGGGGGAAGATCGCCGATCTCGTCGAGGAAGATCGTCCCGCCCGAAGCCCGCTCGAAGCGGCCCGCCCGCTGCTGCAGCGCACCCGTGAACGCGCCGCGCTCATGGCCGAACAGCTCGCTTTCGACGAGCCCCTCGGGGAGCGCCGCGCAGTTGACGCGGACGAAGGGCCCCTCGGACCGCCGGCTCCCGTAGTGCACGGCCTGGGCGATGAGCTCCTTCCCGGTGCCGCTCTCCCCGCGGATGAGCACGGTGGCGTCGCTCCCCGCGACCTGGCCGATCATCTCGAACACCGGGACCATCTCCCGCGAGTTGCCGACGATGTTGTCGGGCCGGTACCTGTCGGCCAGCTCCCGCCGAAGGCGCCGGTTCTCGGCAACCAGTGCCTTCTCTTCCTCTGCGAACTGCCGGAGGCGCACGGCGTGGGCGATGAGGGAGGCCAGCACCGAAAGGATCTGGATGTCCTCGTCGAAGGAGGCTGCCTCGCCGCAGGGGCGTTCGGCGCTCAGTGCTCCGATCGTCTCGTTGCCGTGCCGCACCGGGACGCACACGAAGCCGGTCCCGTCACGCTCCTCCAGCGGGCGAGCCCGGCTCAGAAAGCGCGGTTCGGTGGCAACGGACGGTATGACGACCGGGACGCCGGTCTCGACCACGCGTCCCGTGATGCCCTCGCCGAGCCGGTAGCGGGCGCGCTCGCGCTGGTCGTCGGTCAGGCCCACCGCCTCGTGTAGCAGGATTTCGGACGTCCGGCGGTTTAGAACCGTGAGCGTCGCGCACTCGAGCTCCATGCGCCGCGAAAGCGCGCCCAGGATCGGCCGCACCGACGACCCCAGGTCCGCCGTCTCGTCCAGGATGGTGCTGACCTCGCGGAGGAGCGCGAGGGGGTGCGACTCGGCCGTCATCGTCCCGGTGGTCCTGCGCGCGGCGCTCCGAGCACGAAGTCCCGCCGGTAGTACGGCGTACCGCGCTTCACCGTGAGTTCCACCGAGCGCAGGCTCTCCGGCCCGGCCAGCGGGTCCTCCCGCAGGAAGACGATGTCGGCGTGCATGCCGGGCTCGATCGTACCGATAGAGTCCTCCAGCCCCAGCGCGACCGCGCCGTGATGGCTGGCCGCCTTCAGCACGTCCAGCATCGGCATGCCCACGTCGTCGTGCAGGTGGCGGATTTCGTCGAAGAGCGCCGGGAAATCGGAGGCGGGCGGAGTCATGCCGTCGGTCCCGGTCGCGACCATGACGCCCGCCTCCCACGCCCGGCGGGTGAGTGCAATCGCGTCGGCCGTCTCGCACCCGGCACGCACACCGCGGCGGCGCCGGTCGATGGGCGGGCGGCGGGGTCCCGGCCGTGCCCCCGCGCTGTCCGCTGCCTCATCGGGACGGGCGGCGTTGACCGTGTCGATCGCCGCCATGCGCCTCAGTCCGACCTGGACCACGACCCGGATGGTGGCGTCGAGCACCGTGCCGTTCCGCTTCATGAGCGCGAACACCGAATCGACTGCCGGATGGTCCAGGTCTACGTCAACGAACCCGGTGCGGCGCCCCTCCTGCCCCTCGCGAAAGACGTCGTCCGGAATCGCCGCGCTGCCGACGCTGCACACGTGGGACATCGAGCGCACGCCCGTCCCGGCCACCTCGAGCGCCCGCGCCGGCCCGACGTGCGTATGCGACCACACCGGGATCCCCTGCCTGCCGGCTTCGGCGGTGATCGCGGCCAGCAGTTCTCCGTCGATCGCCGCATAGGTCTTGATGCCGGTGGCCCACGTGCCCCGCGCCAGCGCCACGGCCTGCGCCAGATCGGTCTCCTCAGTGACGGCCTGCATCCACGACACCTCGCCGGGCGTCTCGCCCGCCGCCGACGAGACCGTGCGCGGATCGGTGAAGAACACCGGTCCCGCCATGAGCGCCGAGAAGTACAGGTCGGGCGCGTCGATCTCCTTGACGAGGGAGGCGCGCTGCAGGTCCATCAGCGAACGCACGTCGCCCGCCATGTCCCGCGCCGTCGTGATCCCCGCATACAGTTGGCGGTTGAGGATGAACTCGGCCCGGGCGCGGTTTGCCATCGTGGCCACGTGGGTATGCGACTCTACGAGACCGGGGATGGCGAACCACCCGCTCGCGTCGATGACCTCGGCGCCCTCGCGCATTTCCTGGGTAAGGTCGGCGACCGGGACCACAGCGGCGATCCCCTCCCCTTCCACCACGATGGCCATCCCGGTCCTGGCCGGGGCTCCGGTGCCGTCGATCACGGTCGCCCCGTCGAAGATGGTTCTGGGCGGGGCGGCGGCCTGCCCCGGCGGGCCGGCCTGGGCTTCGAGCGTTGCCGGCAACGCCAGAGTCATGGCGATCAGGATGGGGATAAGGCGGCCGGTCATTTCGCACTCCTCTCCGAGACGGCAATGACATCCACTTTCGGCCACGGATCGTTCGCGAACAATGCCATGCGTCCGCCTTGCCAATCGATCAGACCCGGATATGGAAAGTCGATCTCGCCAACCGCGCCCGAGGCTGGGTCGATGACATAGCTGTGAATCGCCTTCGGGGCATCCGCATCGACAGCTTCCTGGTCGTACAGACTCAATTGCACCAGAAGATGCGAAGCGACCGGCGCCACCGCGTACAGCATGTGCATCTCGCTGCGCCCCGGGGTCAACCCCATGGCCACGGAACCCGATTCCGCATTCTCGACGATTCCCATGGGCCGATGATCCGGCAGCCGGGCGATCCAGCGCAACACGCCATCCGTTCCATACATGTGCACTTCGTTCAGGCGCGTCGGCACCCAGGCGATGCCGTCGATCTCCGGAAGGCAGGCGAGCCGGCCCTCCGTCGTCGCATCGCGGACGATCGGGTTGTCCCAGCGGTAGGAGATCCCGAACGACGCAACCACCTCGTCCTGTTCCAGCCGATGAATGAAGCCGGACGCCTCATCCCTCAGGGCAAGCAGGTACAGGCCATCGTCCATGAAGCAAGCGTCCATGGGGAAGAACGGGACGGGGACATCCCGCGTCCACGACCACTCCCCCTCCATTCGGTCGAACACATGGATCATCTGCCGCTCATCGGTCACGAAGATGCGATCTTCGGACAGCGCGAGGCCCCGCGGAAAGGCCAGTTCCCCCGGGCCCTGGCCCGGTCTCCCGACCCGCACGTGCGTTCGCGCCGGGATGTTCAACACGTGCACCACGTTCAACTGCTCGTCGAGGACGAAGATCTCGTCGCCCCGGACTTTCGCCATCTTGATCCTGCCGATGAGTTCGGCCTCCGGCGTTTCCCGGGCGCCGAAGATGGCGACCAGCGAGTCGGGTTCGTCATCGGGACCTACCCATGCCGGGGCATCTCGCACGTCTGTAACGAGGTTCGGATGAAACGCGCTCGGCAGGCTGTCCGGAAGCGGATGTTCGATGCCTGGGAGATCGAGGGTGCAAGCGGAGGCGAGCCCGTTCATCGCCAGGACCACCAACAGCCAGGCGTGAACCCTGTATGCAGCTGTGGACGATGGGCGGCCGCAGTCGACGCCGCCCCCCGCCGACCGAATCCGGCGAAGCCTCATCCCGAGACGCGGGCGTCCGCCGAGGCCCACAATCGCGAGGCTCGCAGGAACAGCCGCGCCGACACCACCCAGAGCACCACGAAAAACCCGTTCAAGCCCAGGATCTCGACCACGGAACTGACCGGGGAGTGCTGCTTGCCGATGATCAGGGCGATTACGGCGACCAGCGCCTGGGCGAACGCCGCCGCGACCATCGCGTGCGCCATTCCGCGTGGCCGGAAGCGCGCGACCAGGGCCCCCATCATGCCGACCGCGAGCACGCCCCCGTACGAACGGTCGAAGGGATCGCCCTCGACTCCGATGAGCCCGACCGCACCGATGACCCAGAGCAGGATGAGCCCCGTCGCGAGCGCGGCGACGATGGCGAGCCGGTACGCCGACCTGGGTTCGGACTTCATGGCTTCCTCCGGCTGGGGCAACCGTTTCAGGCAATCTTTCGGGCGACTCGACAACAGAAGTATTATGCCCGCCGGAGGAAAAGCGATCCCGGTCGACAAGTGGGGTGGTCATGAACAGGCGCGATTTCGTGAAATCCTCAGCCGCGGCGCTCGGGGCCTTGCCCGCCCTGACGACGACGCTTCCCGCGCGCGGCGGACGCTTCCGCGCGGGCACGGCCCCTTCCCCGTGGAGCCCCGACCGCCTTTCCGCGAACTCCGGACAGGCCGCCGGAACGGCCCTCATCTACGACCCGCGCTACCTCGATCACGTGCTCATTCGACCGAACGGCTCCCGCCCGCCGGAGATCCCGGAGCGGCTGGTGCGCATGCGGGCCGAACTGGAGGCGCGCGGGCTCACCGAGGCGACCGTGCCCATCGCACCCACCGTCGATCCCCTGCTCCGCATCCGCGCTCACCACACCGGCGAACACGTAGATTCGGTGCGCCAGCTGGGCGTGAGCGCGACCGTGGCCGAACTCGCGGTGTCCGGCGCCCTGACCGGCGTGGACGTGGTCGCCGAGGGCCGGGCGCGCAACGTCTTCTGCGCCATCCGGCCTCCGGGGCATCACGCCAACAACACCGGCGCGGAAGAGGGCTTCTGCTACTACAGCAACGCTGCCATCGCGGCGAAGTACGCCCAGGAGATCCACGGTCATGAGAAGATCCTGGTCATCGACTGGGACTACCACCACGGCAACGCCACCCAGAACGCCTTCTACGACGACCCCTCGGTGCTCTTCTTCTCATCCCACGACTGGAACGCGTATCCCGGAACCGGCGATCCTTCGCTCGCCGGAGAGGGAGACGGCGCGGGCCTGAACATCAACGTGCATCTGGAGTGCGGCTCCAGCGACGCCGACATGCTGCGCTACTGGGACAACGCGCTCTCGCCCGCGGTGGCGGCCTTCGACCCCGATTTCGTGATCGTGTCAGCGGGCTTCGACAGCCGCCGCGACGATCTGCTGGGATGCTTCGACCTCACCGACGACGCCTTCCGGCGCATGACCCGCATGGCGATGGACTACGCCGACAGCTGCTGTGAGGGGCGCCTGGTGTCGCTGCTCGAGGGCGGATACAACCTGGACGGGACCGCGCTCGCCGCTGCGGCGCACGTGGAGACGCTGCTGGAGCACTGACTCCGGTCCGCGGTCCGCGTCCCGTCCGGCGCCTGCGGGGGCGCTGGCGAACGTCCTAGACCATCCGCGAGAGCACCCCCAGCAGGCGGTCCACGTCCTCGCGGTTGTTGAACATCGCCACGGCGGCGCGGAGCAGCCTTCCCTCTTCCTGGAAGGTGATGGCGATGCCCTCGTCGGCGAGAGCCTTCGCCAGCGCTTCATGTTCCAGGCCGTGGTAGAAGCTCACGATCGGCGAAGAATTACGGGGCGGAGTGAAGAGTTGCATCCCCAGCGCCTCCGCTCCGTCGCGCAGTTCGCCGGCCAGCGCGTGGGTATGCCCGGCGATGCGGTCCAGTCCCACCCCGGCGAGGAAGTCGAGCGCCGCCGCCATGGCGGCCACCGGACCGTTGGCCAGGCTCCCGTACTCGAACTTGGCAGCGCTGCTGCGCAGGCGGTAGCGATGCCCCGGCAGGGTTTCGGCCACCTGCCGGTGCCCGTAGCGGTCGGGCGCCATCCAGTCCAGGTGCTCGCGGCGGACGAAGAACGGGGCGCAGCCGAAGTCCGCGTGCAGCCACTTGTAGCCGTTTGCGCCGGCGAAGTCGACGCCCTCATCCCGCAGGTTCACGGGGAAGGTGCCCAGCGCCTGGACGGCATCGGTGTAGAGATAGGCTCCGTGCGCGTGCGCCAGCTCGGCGAGCGCGGGCAGATCGTGGCGGAAGCCGTTCCGGTTGGACACCCACGCCACGCTGACGAGCCGGGTGCGCGCGTCCGTCCGGCGCGCAAAGTCCTCGGTCGTGACCACGCCGTCGCGCGACGGCACCACACGCAGCTCGACCCCCATCCGCTGCTCGAGCTGCCGGTGGAGCACGTAGGTGGAGACGAAATGCAGTTCGTCGACCACGATGTTGTCGCCTTCGCGCCAGTCGAGCGCGCTAGCGACGATGTTCTCCGCGTCCGTCGTCGAATAGAGCAGGGCGACCTCGTCCTCGTCGGCCCCGAACAGCCCGGCGAAGCCGGCGACGGCCCTCTGCCGCGGCGAAGGGCCGGAACCTGCGCCCTTTCTCCGCATCTTACCGTCCGCGTACGCGTACAGCGCGTCGCGCACGGGGATCGGGATGGGACCGACGGAAGCCGTGTTCAGGTACGCGAGTTCGTCGGTCACGGGGAAGCTGGCGCGGACGCCGAGCGGATCGTCGAGGGAGGGACTCAAGGGCGCGGGGCTGGGCGATGCGCTGTCCGATGCGGACTCGGCCCCTTCGGCGATGCGGGCCGCCAGCCCTCCGGCAGGAAGCGCGGCCAGACCGGCAGCCGCGGTGGTGCGGATGAAGTTGCGGCGGTCGAGCGGCGTCATGCGGCTCCTCCCCTGAAGCGGTCGCCCGCGTCAGCCGGGCGATGGCGGACCGCTACCCGCGAATCGGGCGCGGACAGACGCTAATCGTAGGGTGGGGAAGAAGCGGTGGCCAGCCGCAAGCCTACTTGGTCACGAACATCTTGATGACGTTCGAGCGACCATTCACCTCCATCACGAGAAGATAGATCCCGGACGCAACCTGGTTGCCTTCGAGGTCGCGCCCGTCCCAGTAGGCTTCGTATTCCCCCGGTGTTTCGTACTCCATGTCGGACACGGGGAAGCCGTCGCTGCCCGGGTTGCGCAGGGCCGTGGGGGAGGCGACCAACTGCTGGAGCACGTTGTAGATGCGAATCGACACGACGACCGGCTCCCCGCCCGAGAACAACTCTTCACCCAACGAGAAGGGGATGCGGGTCTCCGGGTTGAACGGATTCGGATAGTTCTGACGCAACTCGAATCCGGGATTCTGCTGGCGTCCCCGATCACCCGTTTCCTGGGCCGAGGTAGGATCCAGACCAACGAGCGGGATGAGGAGGAGGCCTGTCAAGACGCGTAGGAAGCGTCTCATATCAACCCCTCCGCACAGTTTTTCTGTGCAGTAGCTTAGGAACGATAGCCCTCCCAGGCATCCTGGAAAAAATGAGTCTGCACCACCACGGCATGGTACGAGGGCACCACCCTCTCTGTCAACATCGACGGGCGCCGGCTTGCCCTGCCTGGCTGCTTCAGTAGGACACCGCTCAAGCTCGAAATGTTCAACTCTTCGGTGAGGCCGCGAGACGCGTCGCTCAGCGGCTCGGACCCGGGCTGGCCGGCACTTCCCGCCCGCTGCCGCGCCGAACCGTGATCCCGAGCCGGTCGAAACAGGCGAGCAGAGGGAGCAGGTGCCGGCGGGTGACGGGCAGAACCTCGCGGAAGTCCGCGGGACCGAGGCCGGATCGGCCCACGAGCCGTTCCTGAACGTCCCGTGCCCCCCGCTCGACGGCGTCTGCGTCGGCGAAGAAGTCGTCGTTCAACACGACGATGTCGCCGGCCTGTTCCATCAGCTTGAGGATGGGCCACAGGTCTGGATGGTCGCGGAGCGCGGCGGGAAGATCGCGGATGGAGGGCGGAGAGAGACCCGCGGCCAGGTATTGCTCCGCCAGGCGCGACCGCACGCCTTGCTGCTCTGCGGTGAGGGAGGGCGTGAAGCCGGGCTCGCGCACCAGGTCGCGGCGGACCTCCAGTTCGCCCTTTTCCGCCAGGTGTGCGAGCAGGGCATCGGCCAGTTCCGCGCCCGCGCCGGGGGGCAGAGCCTCGCGCGCCTCGGCGAGCGGCATGCCGGGTCGGAGCGGCTGGGTTCGGTGGTAGCGGGCGACCTGGCGCCGGAGCAGGCGTCGGCCCTCGTCGGCCACCGTTCCGGAATAGAGCGCCCGGGCAGTCTCGAAGCCGGTCTCGTCCTCGCGGGAGGCAAGCGTCCCCGGTGGGTCGCCGGTGCGGATGGGGAGTTCCTCGGCCGGGACGCCCACCCATCCGGCCAGGTCGAGCACCGCCCGGCGGCGGAGGCCGCGGTCCGGTCCCACCATCGCCTCGAGCAATTCGCCCTCCCTGCCCCGAAGCCGCGTCCGCGGCGGCGGTGACGGCTCGGCCAAGATGCCCCCGCCGATGGTGGTCATGGGCGAGTAGGAGCGCAGGACCACGTGGTCGCGCGCTCTCGCGACCAGGGGCGCCTCCAGCCGCAGTTGCGCCCACGCCACCTCCCCCGCCACCATCTCGGCGCAGTCGAGCAGGAAGACCCGGGCCATCACCTCGGACGTGCCCAGGTGCACCCGCACCCGCTGGCCGCGCTCGATGGCCCAGGCGGTGTCGGGGAGCAGTTCGATGCGCGCGGTTACCCGGTCGGCGGCCACCCATGGATCGGCGCCGACCACCACCTGTCCCCGCCCCACCGCCTCCCTGCCCACGCGGCCACCGGCGAGGGCGACGGCCGTGCGCTCTCCCGCGCGCGCCGTCTGCACGGAGCGCCCGTGCACCTGCAGGCCGCGCACCCGCGCCGCCAGCCCGCCCGGCTCGAGCCGCACGCGCTGGTCGAGCGACAGCGACCCCGACCAGAGCGTGCCCGTCACCACGGTTCCGGTGCCGCGCACCGTGAAGACCCGGTCCACCGGCAGGCGCACGATGTCGTCGTCCAGGCGCGCATGCGCCCTTGCGCCCTCGCGCGCGAGCGCTGCCTGCAGCTCGTCCAGGCCCGCCCCGGTCACCGCGGAGGTCGGCACGATGGGCGCATCCGCATGCGGCGTGCCGGCGAGCAGCTCGCGGACGTCGTCCAGCGCGAGCTCCAGCCATTCCTCCTCCACGAGGTCGATGCGGCTGAGCGCCACGACCACCCGCTCGACCCCGAGCAGGCGCACGATCGCCAGGTGCTCGCGCGTTTGCGGCATGGTGGCCTCGTCCGCCGCCACCACCAGCAGCACCAGGTCCATCCCGGTGGCGCCCGCCAGCATGTTGCGGATGAAGGACTCGTGGCCGGGGACGTCGACCACACCGAAGGCCAGGTCTTCGCTCACCGGGAGTTCGGCGAACCCGAGGTCGATGGTGATGCCGCGCCGCTTCTCCTCGGCCAGTCGGTCCGTGTCCACCCCGGTGAGCGCCTGGACGAGAGCGGTTTTGCCGTGGTCGATGTGCCCGGCGGTGCCGAGGATCAGCCGGCGCATGGGCTCTCCCGCGGTTCAGACGGCTTCGCCAACGACGCTCTCGAGAAAGGGAAAGGAGGGCAGCGGACGGGACCCGGAAATGTGGTGGTGCACGTAGTTGCGCAGCACCTTGAGGTGCTGGGTGACGCGGTCGAGCCCGTCCACCGGTTCTCCCAGGAGAAGTGTCCTCAACTGTTCCCGCGCGCGCGGCCCGATGCGCGGCGCCTCGGAGGCCGGCCCCGCGCAACGCGGGCAGCGCACCCCTCCCGCCGCATGGTCCAGGCGGCCGACGGCGGCGGTGTCCAGTCCGTCCCCGCACGCCACGCATACGGCGAGTTCAGGAGCGTACCCCATCAACGATACCAACGCCCAGGCGCTGGACAGGATGAGGACCGCGATCATCTCCGGAGGAGCCTCGGCCAGGCGTCCCAGCGACGCGTCGAGTCCGGCGAAGAGGGCCGCGCTCGGTTCCTCGCCGGCGTGGTGCAGCACCAGGTCGGCGAGCAGCGACGCCCCCGCGAAACGCCGCACGTCCCCGGCCAACTCCCGGTGCGCGTGCATGACCGAGAACTCGCGATAGTTCTGGAGGTCCCGGTTGCTGCGGTAATAGAGCACGAGAACCCCCGAGGAGAAGATCTCGGGAGGGGTTCCGCGCCTTCGCAGGCCCCGCGCCATCACGCTCACCAGGCCTCGCTCGCGCGTGAAGAAGCGGAGGATCAGGCTGGTTTCGCTGAAGGGATGGGCCTTGAGCAGGATGGCGCGCGTGGAAAGGAGCGACATCCTCTAACCCCGGGGATCGTCGGCGAGCCCAATGCGCGCCAGCAGCCGCTCGCGCCTGCGCCGGTAGGCCTTGCGGGCCTTGCTCCCCACCTTCCCTTCGCGCGCATACGCTTCGTCCAGAATGGCCACTTCGCGAAGCAGCCTGCGCCGCTCATCGGCGGCGGAAGCCGTCGCCGCCGCAGGGTCGCGGTAGACCGCGTAAAGCCCGAGCCATGCGAGGACGACGGTCAGGATGACCGCCATCCATTCCAGCGGAAGTCCCTCCTCTTCCTCCGCCAGGAGCAGGCCCACCGCGTCATCGACGATGTCGCCGGCGGCGTAGCGCCGATAGGTCACGCCCTCCTCCACCTCGATCGGCGGGAGCGGCTGGAGCCCGGTGACGGCAGTCGGCGGAGAAGGTTCGAGGACCAGCAGCTCCATGGTCTCGGTGAGTCCCGGAAGCGGCGCGACGAACTGGTGGCCGGGGACCGTGTAGCGGACCGCGTACAGGCGCTCTCCCGGCGGCACCGGAGCCGCGACGAACATGCGTCCGTCGGCGAAACGCACCGCGTCCTCCGCGAGATCGCTTTCGCCCACTTCGAAGTCCTGCGCGCCGCCCAGCAGCGGATACGACCACACCGGCTCGCCGTTCGCCGGGATCAGGGTGCGGAACCCGTCGTTTCGGATCTGGATGAGGTCCACCGCGCTCCACCCCGTGCCCACGTCCTGCAGGAAGAGGTTGCGCACCGAGACCGTGAAATCCGCGCCGCCCGGCGGGGCGGGTTCGGTCTCGTACACCCGGATGACGTAGGTGCTGTCGAGCTGGATGATGCTGTTTACGGGGATGCCGAAGTAGAGGATGTCCTCGTAAAGGGTCGACGCGAAGAAGACGGTTCCCGATTCCGGGTCCGGGACGCGGGGCAGCTCGAAGGCGAAGGATCCGTCGTCTGCGACCACGACGGAGTCGATTTCGCTTCCTCCCCCGAGCGCCACTTCGTGCAGCGTCACCAGCCCGGACCCGACTCCGGCGTCGCCAAGGAGCACCCTGCCCCGCAGCGTCGCGGTAGCCTGCTCGCTGGTCGCGGCGGCCGCGCCGGCTTCCTGCGACGACGGGCGCGTCGCCGATGGCGGGAGTGCATCACCGGTCGACGCCGTCGCTGCTTGGGCAGGGACGGCCCCGAAGCCCGGCGCAGAGAGGAACGCGGCCAGCAGGAGCGCCCGGGAGTCAGGGCGTAAAGCGGCCAAAGTCCTCGGGATGAAGCTTACGCAGGTGTTCCTTCAGCTCATCCGCGTCCATTCCCGGCTGAGACTCCTCCTCGCCCTCTGCCGAGGCTGCGTCTTCCTCGTCCGTCACCTCGATCGAGGTCTTGTGGAGGAGATCCTCCTGGGCGAAGATGCGCGCCTCGGTCCGGAGCGCGACCGCGATCGAGTCCGAGGGCCTGGCGTCGATGGAGACGACGTCGCCGTCCCGCTGCACGATCAGCTCGGCGTAGAAGGTGTTGTCGAGGACGCGGGTGATGAGCACCCGCTTGAGGGTGCCGCCGAGCCCGCCGATCACCGAGACGATGAGGTCGTGGGTGAGGGGCCGGCTGAACTTCATGCTGGCGAGTTCCATCGCGATCGAGCTGGCCTCCCCCGGACCGATCCAGATCGGCAGCACGCGTTCGCCCTCCACTTCCCGCAGGATGACTACCGGCGTGTTGGATGAGGGGTCAAGCCCCAGGCTCTGTACCCTGACCTCGACCAACGGTCCTCCTCGCGGGACGCTGTCCCGCCGGCCGTCCCGGACGACCGCAGCAGCAATGCGCGTTGGCGCTCAGTAGCGGTAGTGGTCGGGCTTGTACGGACCGCCGACCGGCACGTCGATGTATTCCGCCTGCTCGGGAGTGAGCGCCGTGAGCCGCGCTCCCAGTTTGTCCAGGTGCAGTCGCGCCACCTTTTCGTCCAGGATCTTGGGAAGGGTGTAGACCCGTTTCGCGTACTCGTCGGTCTCGCGCTTCTGCCAGAGTTCGATCTGCGCCATGCACTGGTTGGTGAAGCTGGTGCTCATGACGAAGCTCGGGTGGCCCGTGGCGCAGCCGAGGTTCACAAGGCGCCCGCGCGCGAGAAGGACGATGCTCTTGCCGTCCGGCCAGGTGATCTTGTCGACCTGCGGCTTGATCTCGGTCCACTCCAGGCCCGCCAGCCCGGCCACTTCGATCTCGGAGTCGAAATGGCCGATGTTGCAGACGATGGCCCCGTCCTTCATGCGGTCCATGTGCCCGCGGGTGATTACGGAGACGTTGCCCGTGGCGGTGACGAAGATGTCGCCGAAGGCGCAGGCCTCGTCCATGGTCACCACCTGGTGGCCCTCCATCGCGGCCTGCAGCGCGTTGATGGGGTCGATCTCGGTGACGTAGAGGGTGGCGCCGAGCCCGGCGAAAGCCTGAACGCAACCCTTGCCGACATCGCCGTAGCCCAGCACGACGCACTTCTTGCCCGCCACCATGATGTCGGTGGCGCGCTTGATGCCGTCGACCAGCGACTCGCGGCAGCCGTACAGGTTGTCGAACTTGGATTTGGTGACCGAGTCGTTGACGTTGATGGCCGGGAAGAGAAGGGAGCCTTCCTCGGCCATGCGGTAGAGCCGGTGCACGCCGGTGGTGGTCTCCTCGCTCACGCCCCGCACATCCGCCGCGAGCGACCTCCAGAAGTGCGGATCCTCTTCCAGCACCCGGTCGAGCAGCCGGCCGATCTCCTCCTCCTCCTCGGAGGCTCCGGGCGCGCGGGCGACCCCGGCTTCCGCCTGCAGCTCGCGTTCGACCCCGTGGTGGATCAGGAGCGTGGCGTCCCCGCCGTCGTCGACGATGAGGTCGGGGCCGCCTTCGGGGTGCGCGAGGGCCATCCAAGTGCACCACCAGTACTCCTCCAGCGTCTCTCCCTTCCAGGCGAAGACGGGCACGCCCGCGTCGGCCATCGCGGCCGCGGCGTGGTCCTGCGTGGAGAAGATGTTGCAGGACGCCCAGCGCACCTCGGCGCCAAGCTCCACGAGGGTCTCGATGAGCACGGCGGTCTGAATGGTCATGTGCAGGGAGCCCGAAACGCGGGCGCCCGCGAGGGGCTTCTCGCCAGCGTACTCCTCGCGGAGCGCCATCAGCCCGGGCATCTCCCTGCGGGCGAGCTCGATCTCCTGGCGGCCCCATTCGGCGAGACCCGGGTCCTTGACCTTGAAGGGGGGCCGTGAGACGGCGGGCCGGGCCGGTCGGGCTTTGGTAAGCGTAGACATTCTTGCTGGATGGGCTTCCCGAAGAATCGGAATGTGGGGTGGTCCGGCTGGAGTCCACCGGCTGCTAGACCCCCGCTTGCGGGCGAAGTTCCGGCAGTTCGACGCAGGGCGGCGGCCGGCCGCCCCGGGTCACATCCCCAGCGCCTGCCTCAGCTCTTCGACCTGGTCGGTCTTCTCCCAGCGGAACAGCTCGACCCCCGTGCCGTCCTTCCAGCGCACGCACTCGGGCTTCCGGCCGAAGTGGCCGTGGACGGCGGTGGGGGTGAAGACGGGACGCCGGAGGCCCAGGCGGTCGATGATGGCGGCGGGACGAAAGTCGAACACCTCCTGCACGGCGGCCGCGATGTGCTCGTCCGCCGTCCCGCAGGTGGCCGTTCCGAAGGTCTCGACTGCCACCGAGACCGGCCGCGCCCTGCCGATGGCGTAGGCGAGCTGGATCTCGCAGCGGCGCGCGATCCCGGCGGCAACCACATTCCGGGCCGCCCAGCGCGCGGCATAGGCGCCGGAGCGGTCGACCTTGGTGGAGTCCTTGCCGCTGAACGCGCCGCCTCCGTGGCGGGCGGCGCCCCCGTAGGTGTCGACGATGATCTTGCGGCCGGTCAGGCCCACGTCTCCGTAGGGACCGCCGATCACGAACCGGTCGGAGGGGTTGATGTGGCGGATGCACCCTTGCCACTCGAAACCGGCCGCGGAAAACACGGGGGCAATGACCTTCTCGGTGATTCCCGCGCGGATCTCCTCGTCGGCGGCGTCATCGTCGTGCTGGGCGCTGACCACGACGGTGTGCACGCGCACGGGACGGTCGCCGTCGTACTCCATGGTGACCTGGGTTTTGCCGTCCGGGCGCAGCCAGGGCAGCAGGCCCGACGTCCGTACGAAGGTGAGCCGGTGGGCGAGCTGATGGGCCAGGAGGATGGGGGCGGGCATCAGCTCGTCGGTCTCGTCGGTGGCGTAGCCGAACATGAGCCCCTGGTCGCCCGCGCCGCCGTCGTCCACGGCTGCCCCGATGTCCGGCGATTGCGGGTCGATCCTCGACTCGACCCGGCAGCTGTGGCCGTCGATGCCGTATTCGTCGCGGGTGTAGCCGGCCGCAAGGATGGTCTCGCGGACGATCTGCGTGTAGTCGAGGTCGCCGGCCGTCGTCGTGATCTCGCCCGCGACCAGGGCGAAGTTGGTCGAGACCAGGGTTTCGCACGCCACCCGGGCCCGCGGATCCTGCGCCAGGATGTGGTCGAGGATGGCGTCGGAGATCTGGTCGGCGAGCTTGTCCGGGTGCCCTCCGGTGACCGACTCGGAGGTGAAGAGCTTCGTGCTCACCGGCCGGCCCAGTGCTCCACTTGCTGGGTCCGGCCGCGGCGCAGGATCTTGCTGAGGCGATCGGCCACCTGGTCGAGCGCGGTCGGGAAGTCACGCGCCTCCCCGCGGGCGACGACCGGCTCATGCCCGTTGAGGGAGAGAAAGGCTTCCACGCGGTGAACGTGGCGCTCAACCCGGAACACGACCTCGGCGGAGGTCAGCCGCGGGTCGAAACGGACCAGCTTGCCGATCTTCCGGTCGGCCCGTTTGATCACGTATTCGGGCACGTCGCAGCCGCGAGCGACCGTGTTCACTTTCATGTCTCTTCCAACCCTGGTTCCAGTGGGTTTGATTTCGGCCCCGTCGAAGGTAGAAAGGACGGGGGCACAGGTCTACGGGCCACGCCGGTCAGCGTTCGTCGACGACCGTGCGCGCCTTCATCACCGCGTCCAGCACGCCGTTGACGAAGCGGTCCGAATGCTCGCTCCCGTAGCGCTGCGCCAGCCGGACCCCTTCCTGGATCGCGACTGCGGGCGGCACCCCGTCCACGAAGAGCATCTCGGTCACCGAAAGGAACAGGATGCAGCGGTCCACGCGGGCGAGCCGCTCGATCCGCCAATTGTCCAGAGCCTCGCTGACCGCCGCGCGCACCGTTTCCTCGTGCCTGGCGAAACCGCGCACAACCCGTGCCAGGTGAGCCTGGCAGGCAGGCGCCACCCGCCGGTTGGCCAGCGTGGTCTCGAGGGCATCCAGCACCGACTCGCTGTCCGCCGCCTCCCAGCGATAGAGCACCTGGAGCGCCCATGCCCGCGCGCGGGTGCGGTTGCGGCGGGGTCGCTCGTCGAAGGCCATGCCCCTTCAGGCGAGCCCGTCGAACAGCATCGCCATCTCGACCGCGGCCGACGCGACCTCTCCACCCTTGTCCATTTCCTTCGGATCGGCGCGGCGCTTGGCCTGCGCGCGGGTGTCGGTGGTCAGCACGCCGAACACGACGGGGACCGGCGACGAGCGCGCGACCTCGCCCAGCCCGTACGCCGCCTCACCCGCCACGTAGTCGAAGTGCGGAGTCTCGCCGCGGATGACGCACCCGAGCGCGATGATGGCGTGATGGCCGGCACGCGTCGCCAGGCGCGCCGCGGTCTGCGGCAGCTCCCAGGCTCCCGGGACCCGGTAGACGTCGATGTCCCCGGTCGCAACACCGTGTTCGGCGAGGCGAGCCAGGGCCCCCGAGAGCAGGCTGTCGGTGATCTCCGGGTTGAAGCGGGCCGCCACGACGGCGAAGCGCTTTTCCGATCCGTCGAGCGATGCGCTGAAGGTGTTTGAGCCGGTCATCTGGGCTGGCAATCCACGGGCTGCTAAATGAGGTGGCCGAGCTTGGCGCGCTTGGTGTCGAGATAGCGCTCGTTGAAGTCCGAAGGCTCGATCTCGAGCGGCACCCGTCCGGTCACGTGCAGGCCGTATCCCTCCAGGCCGACGATCTTGCGGGGATTGTTGGTGAGAAGGCGGATCGAGCTGAGGCCAAGATCGAGCAGGATCTGAGCCCCGATGCCGTAGTCGCGCAGATCGGGCTCGAAGCCGAGGGTGCGATTGGCCTCGACCGTATCCTGCCCGCCATCCTGGAGCTGATAGGCCTTCAGCTTGTTGTGCAGGCCGATCCCCCTGCCCTCCTGCTTCAGATAGACGATGGCGCCGCGGCCCTCCTCCTGCACCTGGCGCATCGCGGCGCGCAACTGCTGGCCGCAGTCGCAGCGGACCGAGCCGAAGACGTCCCCGGTCAGGCATTCCGAGTGCATGCGCACCAGCACGTCCGCCCGCCCGTCGATTTCGCCCTTCACCAGGGCCACGTGCTCGCGGTCGTCGAGCGGGCTGCGGAAGCCGATCACGTCGAAGGAGCCGACGCCGGTGGGGAGCCGGGCGGTGGCCACTCGCTCCACCAGCCGCTCCTTGGCCAGCCGATAGGCGACCAGTTCGGCCACCGTGATGAAGAGCAGATCGTGCTCCCGGGCGAACTGTTCCAGCTGGGGACGGCGCGCCATGGTGCCGTCCTGGCTGAGGATCTCGCAGATGACGCCCGCGGGCTCGAATCCGGCAAGGCGGGCCAGGTCCACCGAGGCCTCCGTCTGCCCCACGCGGCGCAGTACCCCGCCGGGGACGGCGCGCAGCGGAAAGACGTGGCCGGGGCGCCGCAGGTCGCCCGGGCGGCTCGCGGGATCGATCAGCACTTCGATGGTCCTGGCGCGGTCGAAGGCGCTGATGCCGGTGGTGACCCCGTACTTCCGGTGCGCGTCCACCGAAACCGTGAAGGCGGTGCCCTGGGGGTCGGTGTTGTCCTCGGTCATGGGGGGAAGACCGAGTTCGGCAGCCCGTTCGCGCGTCAGGGCCACGCAGATGAGGCCGCGCGCGTGCTTGGTCATGAAGTTGACGACTTCGGGCGTGGCGGCGGCGGCCGCGCACACCAGGTCGCCCTCGTTCTCCCGGTCCTCGTCGTCGGCGACGATGACCATCCTGTCTTCGCGAATGGCGCGGATGGCAGCTTCCACGCGGGAGTGCGGCACGGGGCTCAGCCTTGCGGAGAATCCGGGGTGTGAACTGACAGGAGCTTACCCACGTACTTCCCGATCAGGTCCCCCTCGACGTTGACCGGGGCTCCGGGGGCCAGGGCGGCCAGGTTGGTGTGATCCCAGGTGAAGGGCACGATCGCGATCCGCACCAGGTCGGGACCGGGCAGCTCGCTGACCGTCAGGCTCACCCCGTTGAGGGTGATGGAGCCGTGCAGGATGGTGGCGCGGGCCACTTCGGGTGGAATGCCGAAAGTGAGGAGGCGGGCGCCGTCCCCGGGGGCGGGATCGGTCCGGGAGACCAGTGATCCGACCCCGTCGACGTGCCCCTGTACCAGGTGGCCGCCGAGACGGTCGCCCAAGCGGAGCGCCTGCTCCAGGTTGACGCGCGTCCCGACTTGGTAGTCGCCGGCGATGGTGCGCGCCAGGGTGGCGGGCACCATGTCCACGGCGAAGGTGGCGGCCTCAAGGGCGGCGACCGTCAGGCACGCCCCGTCGACCGCCACCGAGGCGCCGGCGGTGAGGTCGGGCGCGATGCCCGGGGCACGAATGGTCATCCGCCGGCCTTCCGGCCGGGTCGTAACCGCCGCGACCGTTCCGACGTCCTCCACCAGCCCGGTGAACATCAGCCGTCCCGGTCGAGGACCCAGAGAAGGTCGCGCGCGAACGCGGCCGGCGGCCCGGCGGGTCGCCATCCCTCCCACGCCGCCTCGTCCAGCCCCGGGAAGGCCGGGACCGAGCCGGATCCCAGCGTGAGCGGGGCCAGGAAGAGGTAGAGGCGCTGCGCTCGGCGCTCGCGCAGGAGCGAGGAGGCGAGCACCCCGCCTCCCTCGCAGAGGATGGAGGTGAGGCCCGCCCGATAACAGGTATTCAGCACCGCGCCCAGGTCGAGGCCGCTGGCCGAGCAGGGAACGGCGTGGACGGTGGCGCCCCGCCGCCCAAGGGCGCGCGCCCGGTCCGCGGGCGCGTCCACACCCGTGAAGACGCGCACCCGCCCGCCGCCGTCGTCCCGCAGGAGCTGGGCTTCCGGAGCCATGCCGGCAAGGGAGTCCAGCACGATGCGGTCGGGCGCGCGACGGGGCTCGGGCCGCCCGCGAGCCGTGAGGCGGGGGTCGTCGATCTTCATGGTGTTCGCTCCCACCATGATCGCGTCGAAGCCGGCGCGCAGGTAGTGCACATGCTCGCGCGCCGCCGGCCCGGTCAGTCCGGTCTGCTCGCCCGCGCGCGAGATGCGTCCGTCGAGGCTGAGCGCGAGCTTGAGGGCAACGTACGGCGACCCGTTGCGCGCGACATGGAAGAAGGCGGGACTGGACGACGCGGCCCGGGCGCCGGAGAAGGCAGGCCCGTCTACTCGTATCCCGCCGGCACGCAGCACGGCGCCCCCCCCTGCTCCGACGCCCGGATCGGCGGCGCCGAAGACCACGCGCTTGATCCCGGCGTCGAGGAGGGCACCCGTGCAGGGGGGCGTACGGCCCATGTGGGCGCACGGCTCGAGGCTGGTGTAGACGGTGGCGTCCCGGGCACTCTCGCCCGCCTCGGCGAGCGCGTGCACTTCCGCGTGCGGCTCGCCCAGTTCGCGGTGCCATCCCTCTCCCACCACCTCGCCCTTCTGCACCACGACGCACCCGACCATCGGGTTGGGCGACACCCGGCCCCATCCACGCCGTCCGAGTTCGGCGGCTCGCTCCAGAAAGGTCAGATCCTCTTCCGACACACGATCATTCGGCGCCGGGTCGAGCCCGCCAGTCCCGCTCTCGGTCATTCGCCCATCTCCGTTATCGGGTAATCCGCAGGCTCAGGGACCCGAACACGCTGCCGGCGCTCGGGTCGAAGGGTTGCACCGAGGGATCCGAAAAGCCATCGAACCCCGCGGCCCAACCGATCTCGCCCGCCACCACAAGCACCTGCCAGGTGCGGGAGACGCCCATGTGCAGGAGCAGACGATCGAATGCGGGGCCGTCGAGCGTCACGCTGCGCGGCTGACGGCCCGATTCGGGGCCCTCGATGGTTACGGTTCCCGAGTACCGGTCCCATCCCGCGCCGGCAACGATGCCCGCGGCCGAAAACTCCTTTCCGATCAGGGCGCGGACGGAGGTTGCCGCAGGTTCGAGTCGCACGGTGATCGCTCGCGCAGCCCCCAGCCGGACATCTCCGAGGAAGCGTCTCACGACGGAGACCGAGACACCCGGAATGTCGAAGGACTCGCGGAGCAGTCCGAGACGGGCACCGACTCCGGCCGAGTAGGCGTCGCCCTCAAAGCCGTGCGCCTGCGGAAGCCGGAGTACGCCGACGGAAGCGACAAGATCCAGCGACAGAAAGCCTCCGTACTGCGGCGCCCAGCGGAAGCCGTCGAACAGCCCGACCGCGCCCTCGAGCGAGGCATGGGAGACGGTGGCGCGGAGCTCCGGAAGCTCGAGGGCAAGGGCTTCAACCAGGTCGGGAAGCGGGATGCGGGCACCCGTGAAGCGGGCGCTCAGCGCCATGCGCGGACCCAATCCACGCCGCCATCCGAGGGTACTCGAAGTCCCCGGGATGTCGCTGCCCGCCGACGCGGCCAGGCCGATGCCCGATGCGGCCGCCTGGTACCCCACGGCTCCGGCGGCGCACCAGTTTGCTCCCCCGGACGCGTCGCTGCAGCGGGCGGTGAGTTCCGCGGCCGATTGCGCGCGCACGGGTGCAACAAGGCTCAGGAGAGCGAGCATCAGCCCCGCGCCCGGCCTCACACCAACTCCACTCCCGAACCCCGGACGACTTCCCCAACGATCCAAGCCTCCTCCCCCCGGTCCCGCAGGCGGGAGACGAGGCCGTCGGCATCCACAGGCGCGACCACCACCAGCATGCCCACGCCCATGTTGAAGACGCGGGACATTTCCTCAGGCGCCACGCCACCCGCCCGGGCCAGCACGCCAAAGACGGGGGGAGGCTGCCAACTGGCAGTGTCGATGCGCGCGCCCAGGCCGGCCCCGAGCGAACGCGGCAGGTTGCCGGGGATGCCCCCGCCGGTGACGTGCGCCAGCGCGCGAACGGCGCCGCGTTCGAGCTCCGGGGTGAGAGACGCCAGATAGCTCCGGTGCACCGCCAGCAGCGTGTCCGCGACCGTCCCCCCCGAATCGGGGAACGGGCTGTCGGCGTCGAGCCCCAGGACGTCGAAGACGATGCGGCGGGCCAGCGTGTAGCCGTTGGTGTGGAGTCCCGTTGAGGCCAGTGCCACCAGCGCATCCCCGGCCCGCGTGCGCGAACCATCGAGCAGCGCGTCCCGCTCCGCGATGCCGACGATGAACCCGGCCAGGTCGTATTCGCCGGGGGCGTAGAAGTCGGGCATCTGCGCCGTCTCGCCTCCCAGCAGAGCGCAGCCGTTGTCGCGGCACGCACGGGCGACCCCGGAGACCACCTGGCCCACCACCCCGGCGTCCATGTCGCCGGTGGCGAGGTAGTCCATGAAGAAGAGCGGCCGCGCGCCCTGGACCAGGATGTCGTTGACGCAGTGGTTGACCAGATCCGCCCCCACCGTGTCGTGGCGGCCGGAGAGGAACGCCACCTTGAGCTTGGTGCCCACCCCGTCCGCGCTCGAAACCAGCACCGGCGCGTTCATTCCGCCAGGCACCGCGTACATGCCCCCGAACGAGCCCATCCCCGAGAGGGTGTGGCGGTCGTGGGTACTCGCGACAAGTGCCTTGATGGCCTTCTTCGCCCGGTCCGCGGCGTCCAGGTCGACGCCCGCCGCGCGGTAGTCCAGTCTCGGGGAATCGTCAGGCAAGGCTCGCTCCTTTAGGCGAGGTTTCGAAAGCAGCCTGCTCGCTGAGGACGCGCGCCCGCTCGGCTACCTCCCCGACATCCAGCTTCCGAAGACGGTCGAGGGCGAAGGACTCGACCGCGAAGGAGCCCATGACGGAGGCATGTACGAGCGCCTCGCGCAGTGCATCCATGCTGCGGCGGGACACCCCCGCCAGATATCCCGCGAATCCCCCGGCAAAGGCATCGCCCGCTCCCGTGGGGTCCACCACCCGGGACACAGGAAAGGCGGGGCACCGGAAAGCGGCCTCTCCGTCGAAGAGCCGCGCGCCCCGCGCACCCTCCTTTACGATCACCCGCCGGGGCCCGCGTTCGCGTACCCAGCGTGCGGCCCGCACGGGATCGGCAATGCCGGAAAGCTGATGGACCTCGGTGTCATTCACCATCAGAACATCGATGCGCTCGAGAAGCGACATGAGCGCGTCCCGCTCCCGCTCGATCCAGTAGTTCATGGTGTCACACACCACCAGCTCGGGTTTCTCAACCTGGTCGAGAACCTCTCCCTGGAGAATCGGGTGGATGTTGCCCAGCGAAACGATGCGCGCCTTGCGGAAGGACGAGGGAATGGCCGGGCTGAAGTCGGCGAAGACGCCGAGGGTCGTGAAGGTGGTCTCTCGGGCGCTGAAGTCGGCGTTGTAGGTCCCTCCCCAGCGAAAGCTCTCCCCGCGCGCGACTTGAAGCCCCGAGAAGTCGACGCCCCGCTCCTGCAGAAAGTCCAGTTCCGCCAGCGGGAAGTCGTCGCCGACCACCGCCACCACCTGGACCGGCTGATAGAGGCTCGCCGCGGCCGCGAAGAACGAAGCCGACCCTCCGAGCACCTCCTCGGCCCTCCCGAAGGGGGTCTCGACCGTGTCGAGCGCAATGCTTCCCACAATCAGGGTCGACATGCCCGGCCGTCTCAGCTCACGCGCCGCGCCATGCGGGTCGGAGCCTGTACGCCCACCAGGGTGAGCGCGTTGCGCAACACCACACGCACGGCCCCGGTGAGGGCGAGACGCGCCGCCCTCAGCGCCGGGTCCCCGGCCAGCACCGCGAGGTCGGGATTGCGGGTCGGATTGCCGGCGTGATACCACGAGTTGACCATGCCGGAGGTGTGTTCCAGGTACTCGCACACCAGGTGCGGCGCCCGCGCTCGCGCTGCCCGGCGCACCAGCTCCGGGAACTCGCCCAGCCGCCCCATCAGCTCGCGCTCGCGCGGATGCTCCAGCAGGGACAGGTCGAGACCCTCGGGGGCGAGCTGGTCCGGTGTCATGGAGTCGGGATCCATCCCCGCCTTGCGAAAAATGCTGCACATGCGTGCGTGTGCGTACTTGCTCTTGTAGACCGGGTTGCGGTCGGAATGGTCGAGGGCGGCGTCCAGATCGAAGACCAGGTGCGCCTCCGGCTTGCGCATCAGGAAGAAGTAGCGGACCACGTCCGCGCCGACGGCTTCGACCAGCTCTCGCAGCGTCGTGTAGCCCCCGGAGCGCTTGGAGAGCTTCACCTCCACCCCGCTGCGCTCGACGGTCACCATCTGGTGAAGGAGGTACTCGGGGTATCCCGGCGGCCGGCCGAGCGCCTGCAGTCCGGCGCGCACCCGGTCGACGGTTCCGTGATGGTCCGAGCCCTGCACGTTGATGACCTCGTGGAAGCCGCGCCGCCACTTGCTCATGTGATAGGCGACATCGGGGAGGAAGTAGGTGGGGCTGCCGTCGCTCTTGACCATCACCCTGTCCTTCTGGTCGCCGAAGGCCGTGGTGGTGAGCCACATGGCGCCGTCGCGATCGTACACGTGCCCGGTCTCGCGCAGCGCCGCGATGGTCGCGTCGACGGCCCCGTCCGTGTAGAGCGAAGATTCGAGGAAGTAGCGGTCGAAGCGCACGCCGAAGTGGGCGAGATCGCGGTCCTGCTCCTCGCGCAGCACGCGCACCGCGAAGCGCCGGCAGACGGCGTGCCGTTCCCGGGGCTCGGCACGCACCCAGCGGTCGCCCTCCGCTTGGGCGAGCTGCTCCGCGATCTCGACGACGTAGGCCCCGTGGTATCCATCGTCCGGGAAGTCGGCCTGGACGCCGATGTGGCGCAGATAGCGGCAGGCGACGCTCTCCGCCAAGCGTTCGATCTGGCGCCCGGCGTCGTTGTAATAGTACTCGCGGTACGCCGCCCAGCCGGTCCAGTCGAGCAGGTTGGCCAGCGTGTCGCCGAGCGCGGCCTGGCGCCCATGGCCCAGGTGCAGCGGGCCGGTGGGGTTGGCGGAGACGAACTCCACCATGATGGCCCTTCCTCGCCCATCCCCGGAGCGCCCGTAGAGCTCATCCCGGCGGAGAATCTCCACGACGACCGAGGATACCCGCGAGGCCGAGAGGCGGAAGTTCAGGAAGCCCGGGCCGGCAACCTCCACCGAGGCGATCCCGGTGCCGTCCAGCTCGAGCCGCCCCGCGATCTCGTCCGCGATCGCGCGCGGAGACCGCCGGAGCCGGGAGGCGAGGGTGAGCGCGACCGAGGAAGCGATGTCGCCGTGGTCCGGGTCGCGCGGCCGCTCCAGCCGGACTTCGTGTCCCGTCACTCCCATCCCGGCGAGCGCCTGCTCGAGGATGTCGCGCAGCGCCCCCCGGCTCATTGCTCCGAACCCGCTTGGGCCCGACTGCCCGCACCGCTCGCGGACCGCGAACCGCCCGAATCGGCTCCCGATGCTGAACCGGCCCGACCGGCGCCCGAGGACGTCTTGCCCGAATCCGAGGACGACGTTTCCGCCGTCTTCGCTTCGCCCTTCTTCGGGGATTCGCCCGCACCGTCGCCGGCAGCCCCTGCGCCGGATGCCGCGGCAGGCTCTTTACCCGCGTCGGCCGCGGCCCTGTCGCGGTAATCCTGACTGCGGTGATCGGTGATGTAGAAGCCTTCGCCCTTGAAGATGAAGCCGGCCCCGCCGGAGATCCTGCGCCGGGCAGCCGAGCCGCAGTCGGGACAGCTGGAGACTGGCTCGTCCGACATTCTCTGGAAGACCTCGAAGGCCTGTCCGCAGCCGCTACACTGGTAGTCGTAGGTAGGCATGGATGATGAATCGCGGGGTTGGTTCGACCCGCCAAGGTAATCGTGTTTGCGGAGGACGCCTACTGCCCTGCGTACCTCCCCCATTCGCGCGCGAGGACTTCGCTGATCTCGCCCAGGGTCGCGCGGGCGCGCACGGCGGCCACCATGGGCAGCACCAGGTTGGCGTCCGTGCGCGCCGCCTCCCGCACCTGGTCGAGGGCACGGGCGGCTGTGCGGCCATCACGGCGGGCGCGCAGCTCCTCCAGCCTGGCGCGCTGCCCGGCCTCGAGCGCCCGGTAGTCGGGGCCGCGACGGGGCGGGTCCGCGCCCTCTTCGACGTGGCGGTTTACCCCGACCACGACCTTCTCGCCCGACTCGACCGCGAGCTGGGTGCGGTACGCCGACCGGTGGATGTGGTCGCGCATGTAGTCGAGGGATTGCGCGGCCCCGCCCATGGCGGCGATGCGCCCCAGGTGAGCGCGCGCCCGCGACTCGATCGTATCGGTAAGCGCTTCAACGAAATAGCTACCCCCCAGAGGATCGACCGTGCGGGCCACCCCGCTCTCGCGCAAAAGAATCTGTTGCGCGCGCAGGGCGATGCGGGCGGACTCCTCGGTGGGGAGCGCGAGCGCCTCGTCGTATCCGTTGGTGTGCAGCGACTGCGTACCCCCCAGCACCGCCGCGAGCGCCTGCAGGGTGGTGCGGGTGACGTTGTTGAGGGGCTGCTGGGCGGTCAGCGTCGATCCACCCGTCTGGGTGTGGAAGCGCAGCCGCGCGCTCTGGTGGGAGGCCGCGAACTGCTCGCGCATCAGCCGCGCCCACAGCCGGCGGGCGGCGCGGAACTTGGCCACCTCTTCGAGCAGATCGCTGTGCGCGGCAAAAAAGAACGAAAGGCGCGGCGCGAAGTCTTCGAGCGCGACTCCGGATCCGAGCGCACGGCGCACGTACTCGAGCCCGTTGGCGAAGGTGAAGGCGACCTCCTGGGGCGCGGTCGAGCCGGCCTCGCGTATGTGGTAGCCCGAGATCGACACCGGATTCCACCTGGGCAGCTCGCGCGAACAGAAGGCGATGACATCCGACACCAGGCGGAGCGAGGGCTCCGCCGGATAGATGTAGGTGCCCCGGGCAATGTACTCCTTGAGGATGTCGTTCTGCACCGTCCCGGCCAGCTGCGCGCGCGGCACTCCCCGCTCGTCGGCCAGCGCGACGTAGAGCGCGAGCAGGATGGCCGCGGTCGAGTTTATGGTCATGGAGGTGGAGACGTCCTCCAGCGGAATCCCCTCGAAGAGAAGGCGCATGTCCTCGATGGAATCGATCGCCACCCCGACCCGCCCGACCTCGCCGGCGGCCATGGGGTGGTCCGAGTCGTAGCCCATCTGCGTGGGGAGGTCGAAGGCGACCGAGAGCCCGGTGGTGCCGCTCTCGAGCAGGTAGCGGTAGCGCCGGTTGGTCTCGGCCGCCGTGCCGAAGCCGGCGTACTGGCGCATGGTCCAGGGACGGCCCCGGTACATGGTGCGGTGGATGCCGCGCGTGAAGGGAAACTCCCCCGGCTGGCCGGGATCGTCGCGGGACGCAGGGTCCGATGAATCGCGGCCGTACACCCGTTCGACCGGGATGCCACTGTCCGTAGCCAGTCGCGGATCGTCGCTCATGGCGCCGTCTCGCCGCCTGAGTCGCCCGGCGAGCGATCCCGGCCGTCCCCGGCGCCATTTTGGCCTCCGTCCTGCTCGAACTCGACCAGGACGTCGCCGCGCCTGACGGATTCCCCGGCTGCGACGTGGACGCGGCGAACCCGTCCCGCGGCGCGTGCGTGCAACTCGTTTTCCATCTTCATGGCTTCCACGATCAGCAATCCCTGGCCCTCCGCGACCTTCTGACCTTCCTCGACGTCGACCCGCAGCACGAGCCCAGGCATGGGTGCGCGCACGGGTTCGAGGCCGGCGGCGGCGGACATCCCGTCGCTCCGCGCCCGGCGCATGCGCCAGCGCCGCTCATCCGCTACCTCGACCCGGAAGGTGCGGCCGCGGTGATGGATCTCCCAACTGGTTTCGGCGATCCGTACGCCGAATACGCGGTGGGGGCGGTCGTCCATCGACAGTATGAGCGACCAGCCACACCCTCCTTCGAGCACTCGCGCCTCGTCGCCGGCACCTTCCAGCCGCACGGTGTCGCCGTCCACCTGCACCGGCAGGACGCATCCCTCGACGGCAACATGGAAGCGCACGGACTTCGTCGGATCCGCGCCCCCCGCCCCGCTCACGGCAGCACCGCCCACTTCGCGCCCGCTCTGCGCCAGGCCGAGAAAGCGGGACGCCCGTCCACATGCGCTCTCCGGGCCGGGTCCCGGCCGCGCTCCCTGTCCGCAAACAGCGCCGCGGCCATCGCGACCACCGCCAGCTCGCCGGCATCGACGTCGCCGGCCGTTAGCTCGGGGTGGTCCTCGATGAAGCGGATGCTCAAGTCGCCCCGCCGGAAGGCGGCATGCCGCATGACCCGCTGGTGAAAGAGCACACCGGTGGGTACTCCCACGATGGTCAGTTCCTCGAGCGCGCGCGCCATGCGCCGCACCGCCGAGTCGCGGTCGGGTCCCCAGGCGACCAGCTTGCCCAGCAGCGGGTCGTAGTGGCGGCCGATCTCGAACCCGGCGCGAATGCCGCCGTCCCAGCGCACCCCCGCGCCCGCCGGAACCTCGAGCACCTCCACCCGCCCGGTGGCGGGCAGGAAGCCCTGGAAGGGGTCCTCGCTGGTGATGCGACACTCGATGGCGTGGCCCTCCAGGCGCACATCCTCCTGCGTGAAGGAGAGCGCCTCCCCGGCCGCCACCCGCAGCTGCCACTCGACCAGGTCGATGCCGGTCACCAGTTCGGTCACCGGATGCTCGACCTGCAGGCGGGTGTTCATCTCGAGGAAATGGAAGTCGCCGTCGAGGTACAGGAACTCCACCGTGCCCGCGCCGACGTAGTCGACCGCGCGAGCGGCCCGCACCGCCGCCTCGCCCATGCGCGCCCTCAGCCCGGGCGTGCCCACCGGAGAGGGCGACTCCTCCACCAGCTTCTGGTGCCGCCGCTGGATGGAGCACTCGCGCTCGCCCAGATGGACCAGGTTGCCGTGCTCGTCGCCAAGCACCTGCACCTCGATGTGCCGGGGCGCGTCCAGGTATCGCTCCAGGTAGACCGCCGGATCGCCGAAGGCCGCCTGTGCCTCGCGCCCCGCCGCCGCCAGCGCGCGCTCGAGCCCGTCCGGGTCCTCAACCACGCGCATCCCCTTGCCGCCGCCCCCGGCCGCCGCCTTCAGGAGCACCGGAAAGCCGATCTCGCGGGCCTGCCGGCGGGCCTCGTCCGCATCGCAAATCGGTCCTGGGGAACCCGGGATCACCGGCGTGCCCGCCTCCCGCATCAGCCTGCGCGCGCGCACCTTGTCGCCCATCGCGCCGATGGTGCGGGGCTTCGGGCCGATGAACACCAGCCCGGCGTCCCGTACGGCGCGCGCGAACACCGCCCGCTCCGACAGGAAGCCGTATCCCGGGTGCACCGCCCGGGCCCCCGAGCGCGCCGCGACGTCGAGCAGGCGATCGATGCGAAGGTAGCTCTCGGCGGAGGGCGCGGGCCCGATTTCGTAGGCCTCGTCGGCCGCAAGCACGTGGGGCGCGCCCCGGTCCGCCGCCGAATACACCGCGATGCTCCTCACGCCCAGCTCCCGGCAGGCGCGCACGATGCGCAGCGCGATCTCGCCCCGGTTGGCGATCAGAACCGATTCGAACACCCTAGCAGTCCGTGGATGAATCCGCGCGAGCACCGAGAGCGGCGAGGCGCCGGGCTGGCAAGGCGCTTTGAAGGGCCAATAGCAGCGCTCTTGGTCCGAAAAGCAACGCAGAGCGAAGCGATCCAGCGCGGATGCATCGCCGCTCGAATGCCGGGGGGAGTTCGTCCACGGGCTGCTGCCTCCTCAGAGCGGAATGTTGCCGTGTTTCCTGGACGGGTTGGCGTCGCGCTTGTTCTCGAGGATGTCGAGGGCGCCGGCCAGCCGGGCGCGGGTCTCGCGCGGATCGATGACGTCGTCGACGTACCCGCGAGCCGCGGCGATGTAGGGATGCGCGAACCGCTCGCGGTACTCCTCCATCCGCGCCTCGAGAGCGGCCTCCGGGTCGTCGGCCCTCGCGATCTCCTTGCGGAAGAGGATCTCGACCGCACCCTTGGGCCCCATCACCGCGATCTCCGCGCTGGGCCACGCGAGGCTCAGGTCTCCACGGATGTGCCGTGAGTTCATCACGTCGTAGGCGCCCCCGTACGCCTTGCGCGTGATGACGGTGACCCGGGGGACGGTGGCCTCGGCGAAGGCGTACAGCAGCTTGGCGCCGTGGCGGATGATGCCCCCATGCTCCTGGCCCACGCCCGGAAGGAACCCCGGCACGTCCTCGAACACCACCAGCGGGATGTTGAAGGCGTCGCAGAAGCGCACGAAGCGCGCCCCCTTGTCCGACGAATCGATGTCCAGCACCCCCGCCAGCACCGCCGGCTGATTGGCCACCACCCCCACCGCGTGGCCTCCCAGATGGGCGAAGCCGGTGATGAGGTTGGGGGCGAAGAGGGCGTGCACCTCGTAGAACACGCCGTCGTCCACAACGCGCCCGATGACATCCTGCATGTCGTACGGCTTGTTGGGGTTGGACGGCACGACATCCAAAAGCGCCTCGTCCCCACGATCCACGGGGTCTTCCGTCGGCCGGCGCGGGGCGGGTTCGGTGTTGTTTTGCGGGATGTAGCGGAAGAGCTCGCGCACTGAGGCAAGGGTGTCGGGTTCGGATTCGCCCACGAAATGCGCCACCCCCGAAGTCGACGCGTGGGTGCCGGCGCCGCCCAGGCTCTCCATGTCCACGTCCTCGTGGGTCACCGTGCGCACCACCTCCGGCCCGGTCACGAACATGAAGCTGGTACCGCGCACCATGTAGACGAAGTCCGTGATGGCGGGGGAATACACGGCCCCGCCCGCGCAGGGCCCCATGATGACGCTGATCTGCGGAATCACGCCCGAGGCCAGGGTGTTGCGCAGGAAGATGTCCGCGTAGCCCCCCAGCGAAACCACCCCCTCCTGGATGCGCGCGCCCCCGGAGTCGTTCAGGCCCACGACCGGTGCTCCGGTCTTCAGCGCCAGGTCCTGCACCTTCACGATCTTTTCGGCATGGGCTTCCGACAGCGAGCCCCCGAAGACGGTGAAATCCTGGGAGAAGACGTAGACCAGGCGTCCGTCGATGCGCCCGTGTCCGGTGACCACCCCGTCCCCGAGAACCTTGCGCTCCTCCAGCCCGAACCCGGTCGCGCGATGGGTGACGAAGCGGTCGAGCTCCACGAAGCTCCCGGGGTCCAGAAGCAGATCGAGACGCTCGCGGGCCGATAGCTTGCCGCGCGCGTGCTGCGCCGCCAGGCGCTCTTCCCCTCCGCCCCGTTCCGCTTCCCGGCGCAGGCGCCGCAGGCGGTCCAGTTGCTCGCGCGTACTCATGGGAGAAGAGGTTCGGGCAGGACCGGCGTCACCCGGGTGAGGGCGGGCGCACACCGGGACATCAGTAGACCCGGACCAGCTCCCGATCCCGGATCACGACGACCTGGTAGACCCGCGTGATGCGCCCGTTTTCCACGGCAAGGGTTCCGGTCGCCCCCTCGAAGCCGTTGATCTCCTCGAGTGCGGCGCGCACTTCGTCCGGGGCGCGTGCGCCCGTGCGGAATGCCGCGAGCAGCAGGCCCATGATGTCCCACCCGAGCGCAGGAACATCACTGCGCAGGGACTTCCGGTGCACCGTTTCGTACGCCCGCACGAAGTCCTCGTACGCCGGTTCCGGGCGCCCCGGCGGGCGGGCGGTCACCGTAAGAACGCCTTCGGTGAAGTTGACATCGACATCGCGGAGCACGTCGGATGTCGACCACCCGGCGGTCCCCAGCACTTCCACGCTCAGCGAATCGTCCAGACCGTAGTGCTGTACCTGGCCCGCCACCTGCGGGATGTCCATCGCGGGCAGGGACGGCAGCGGGAGCAGCACGGCATCCGGATCGATGCGGATCAGCTCTCCCACCTCCGCGCGAAAGTCGACCTGTCCCGGGGGATAGTAGAAGGCCCCGGCCAGAACCCCGCCTCCCATGCGGAACGCCTCGCGGAAGGCTTCCACCTCGAAGCGCGCGTACGCGGTGGAGGGAGCGATGGCCACGACGCGCCGGATGCCCTCCTCCCATGCCGCCCGGCCCAGCGCTCCGGCGGGACCGGGATCCGGCCCGGCCAGCGAATAGACCCCGGCCTGGCTCTCGGGCAGTTCCCGGGCGGCGGGCGCGATCATCGGCACCGGTCGCCTGCGGCCCTCGGCCACCCGCGCCACCGCGGCTTCCTGCAGCGGCCCCACGATCGCCGACAGGCCCTCCGCCTCCAGCTCGGCGAGGGCCCGGCGGGCCTCGTCGAGCCCTCTGCCGCTGTCGATGACCCGCACGACCGGCAGACCGTCGCGCTGCGGAGCCGAAGCGACCGCGGCGCGCATCCCCTCCTCGATCAGCTCGGAGTATTCCCGCATGAACGGTGAGCCCGACATGGGAAGCATGACCCCCACCAGGGGAGCCGCGAGCTCCGGCTCGGGCTCGGGCACCTCGGATTCGGGCGCGGTCAGAGGTGGGGGTTCCGCCTCCGGCGGCGGGGGCTCGGGCGCCGGCGGCCCTGTCGCCACCGGCACGCAGCCGGCTATGACCGTGAGGACGGCCTGGGCTCGGACACGGAGCGGGCTAGCCATCACGGATAGGCGCTACCCCTCGTCGTCAGGCCGAGCGGCGAGCGTCTCGTCCACGGCCTCCCCATCGTCCACGGCCTCGCCACCGTCCACGGCCTCGCCACCGCCGACCTCTTCAGCCTCGCCGGCCGCCGCCTCCGGGTCGTCCGCGGCTTCCGCACCGTCCTCTGGCGCATGTTCGGTGTCGTGCTCCTCTGTGATGCGCCGGCGGGGCTCCGCCATGACCTCCACTACGATCCTGCGGTTGGCGGCATCCGACTCGAGCACCTTGAGGTCGACCTCGTCCCCGGGCCCGTAGTAGTCCTCGAGCGACTGGTTATCCCGCACACGACTGTGCGAGATGGGGACGAAGGCCTCCACGTTTTCGCCCAGGTCGACCACGACCCCCTTCTCCTGAACCCGCACGACACGGCCTTCGCACTCCACGCCCGGTGCAAAGCGCTCCGAGAGCCAGGGCCAGGGATCGTCGAGAACCTGCTTGATCCCGAGCGAGATGCGCTTGTTCTCGCCATCCACATCGAGAACCATCACTTCCAGTTCCTGGCCCTTGTTCACGATCTCCGAAGGATGCTCCACGCGCTTGGTCCAGCTCATGTCCGACACGTGAACCAGCCCGTCGATGCCCGGCTCGATCTCGACGAAGGCGCCGAACGAAGTCAGGTTGCGCACCTTGCCCTGCAGCCGCGTCCCGGTGGGATACTTGAGCGGGAGGGCCAGCCAGGGATCCTCCTCGATCTGCTTCATGCCCAGCGAGATCTTCTCGGCCCCCGGATCCACCTTCAGCACCACCGCCTCGATCTCGTCCGCGATGGAGACCAGCTTCGAGGGATGGCGGATGTTGCGCGTCCACGACATCTCCGAGATGTGGACGAGCCCTTCGACGCCCTTCTCCAGCTCGACGAAAGCGCCGTAGTTGGTGATCGATACCACCTTGCCGTGTACGCGCACGCCGACCGGGTACTTGAGGTCGATGTCGGTCCACGGATAGGGAAGCAACTGCTTGAGCCCGAGCGAGATCCTCTCCCGCTTCCAGTCGATGTCGAGGACCTTGACGTCGAGCTCCTGGCCGATGCTCACCATGTCGGAGGGGTGTCCCACCCGTCCCCACGACATGTCCGTGATGTGCAGGAGCCCGTCCAGCCCACCGAGGTCGATGAATGCGCCGAAATCGGTGATGTTCTTGATGATGCCGGCGCGCACCTGGCCCACCAGCAGTTCCTTCACCAGGGTCTCGCGCTTCTTGCCGCGCTCGGCCTCCAGGATCACGCGCCGCGATACCACGATGTTGCGGCGCCTCTTGTTCAGCTTGATGATCTTGAAGTCGTAGACGTCGCCAACCAGGTCCTCGATGTTGGGCACCCGGCGGAGGGCGATCTGCGAGCCGGGCAGGAAGGCGTCCACGCCCATGAGGTCCACGGTCATGCCGCCCTTGATCTTGCGCACCAGCGTGCCCTCGATCGGCGAACCGCTCTCGTAGGCTTCGCGGATCTTCTCCCAGACCCGAAGGAAATCGGCCTTCTTCTTCGACAGGACCACGACCCCGTCGTCGTCCTCGAGGCTCTCGAGCAGGACCTCGACCTCGTACCCGGGCGCAAGGGCTTCGTTGTCCCGGAACTCCTCCCGGGGGACCGCGCCCTCGCTCTTGAAGCCGAATTCCAGGATGACGGTGGCATCCGTTACCCGCACCACCTTCGCGCGTACGATCTCTCCCTCGCGCACCTCCTGGATGCCGGACTGGAAGTCCTGGAGCATGGTGCCGAAGTCGTCGCGCGACATCGACGGATCGTCGTCGCCCCCGGGGTCGTCCGAGAGGCCGAACCCGGTATCGCCACGCGGATCGGCGAAGAGCTCGTCCGGGGCGTCGAACGCCGCGAAGTCCCCGAAGGCCTGGCTCGGGGACGGATCGACTCGAGCGGTATCGCCGGAATCTCCACCCTCATTGGAATCGGTTCCCTGAGAATCGCCGGAGGGGAGGGCGGAGGCGGGCACGGGTTCCGATGAGGGGAGTTGAGTGCCTTCGGTCTGGTCGGTCATTGGTTGTTATCCCTGGCACACCCCATCGAGGGAGCGCCCTTTCTGGCCGGTCCCGCACGATGCGGGCCGGGTTCAGGGTTTGAGAGATGTCGGAGGAGGGAAGAAACCGGCCGGGCGGGCTTCCGGGTTCGCCGGAGGCCGGGATCGGCACTGCCTTCCTCCAGCAGAGGTACGGGCAAACGGCTATTTTTCAGCACGTTAAGGTATGCGTCGCCGGTCAGTGCGTCAATCATTCCGCGGAAGTGGGAATCCTCGCGTGCCGGTGGCCGACCCGACCGCGCACCACACCGAGGATTGCGTCAACCTGCTGGTCGAACGAGAGGCGGGTTCCGTCGACTTCGAACGCGTCGGCCGCCTTCTTCAGCGGGGCGATCCCGCGGCTCGTGTCGATGCGGTCGCGGGCGCGCAAGCGGGCCGCCTCGGCCGTCACCGCGCTGCCCGAGTCCGGCACGCGCCCCTTCTCCAGCAGGCGGCGGCGGGCGCGTTCGGTGACATCGGCCACCAGGAAGATCTTCACCTCCGCATCCGGGAACACTACCGTGCCAAGGTCGCGTCCGTCGCCCACCAGCGACCCCTCCCTCCCCGCCTGCCGCTGGCGGTCGAGCAGCCACCCGCGCACCGCGGGCAGGCGCGCGACGGCGGAAACGTGCGCGTCGACTTCGGGGCTCCTCAGTTCGGTGGTCAGGGCGCGCGCGCCGAGCATCATCCGAAATGCGGATCCGGCGGCCACCATCCGCACGGGATGTGCGTTCAGGTCCGATTCCGTCAGCGCGGGCCATGACTCCGGCGGCCGGCCCGACTCGAGCAGAGCGCAGGTGAGGGCCCGGTAGAGCGCACCCGAGTCCAGGTGGCGGAAGCCAAGCCGGCGCGCCACCTCGCGGGCCGTGGTGGACTTGCCGGATCCCGCCGGGCCGTCGATGACGATCACGGGTCCGCGCCCGCGCTCGCGGACGGGTCTCGCGGACTCCAGATCGTCCTCGCCGGAATCCCCGACGGAGGGTCGTCCGGCCGGCCTGGAAGCCCGCTCGAGCATCTCCCAGAAGCCGGGGTAGCTGACGCCCACGGCCGCCGGCGCGTCAACGGTGATGGCGTTGCCTGCGAGGGCGCCGAGCACGCCGAAAGCCATCGCGATGCGGTGGTCGCCGCGCGCCTCGACGGCACCGGTCAGCGGGCGGCCGGCCCCTTCGATCACCAGGCCGTCGGGAAGCTCCTCCACCTCCACGCCCAGGTTGGAAAGGTTGGCCGCCAGCGCGCCCAGCCGGTCGGATTCCTTGACCCGCAGCTCCTCCGCGCCGGTGATGCGCGTGACGCCCCGGGCGCGGGCGGCGAGCACCGCCAGGACGGGCACCTCGTCGATAAGCCCCGGGATCTCCTGGCGCTCCACGTGGGTGCCGGTCAGGTCGGACGCGTGGACGATCAGGTCGCCGGCAGGCTCGCCGCCTTCCGGCGCGGACCCGATCTCCACTTCGATGCGTGCGTTCATCCTCTGCAGTACGGGCAGGAGTCCGGTCCGTGTCGGATTGAGCCCGATACCACGGAGCACGATCCCTTCGCCGGCCCCACCCAGCAGGGCGAGCGCGAGCGGAAAGGCCGCGGACGAGAAATCACCCGGCACGACTACGTCCAGAGGATCGAGGGCGGCCGGCGCGGCGGTCAGGCGCACCCGGTTGGCGTCGCGCTCCGGGGAACTGGTCAGCGCACACCCCACGGCTGCCAGCATGCGCTCGGTGTGGTCGCGCGAGAAGCCCGGCTCGAGGAGCCGCACAGGCACGCCGCCGGTCACCCCGGCGAGCAGGAGCGCACTCTTGAGCTGCGCGCTGGCCACGGGGAGGCGATAGTCGAGGGCGTGCAGGGGGCCGCCAGCAATGCGAAGCGGGAGTCTGCCGGGAGCGGCAAGCGGTTCGAAGCGCGCGCCCATCCGCGACAACGGGTCGGTCACCCGCCGCATCGGCCGCCGCCGCAGGGACTCGTCGCCGGTGAGGGTGGCCTCGAGTTCCTGTCCCGCCAGGACACCCAGCATCAGCCGCGCGGTGGTGCCGCTGTTGGCGCAGTCGAGGATCCGGCCCGGAGCGCGCAGGCCGCGCACGCCCACCCCGGTGATGCGCAGCTCCGCGTCGGCGACCAGGGGTGGGACGCGCACGCCCAGTGCCCTGAGGATGGAGGCCGTGGCCTGGGGATCCTCTCCGGTAAGGATGCCGCGGATGCGGCTCTCTCCACCCGCCAGCGCGGCCAGCAGCAGCGCCCGGTGGGAGATGGACTTGTCGCCCGGCACCCTCAGTTCGGTTATCACCGACCGGTCCGGCTCCCTTTCGCCGGAGAGGCAGGCGACCGCGTGCGCATCGGTGGCGAGTCCGGCGACCCGGGCCCGTCCGGGACCGCGGGTGAGGTCGGGGGGGCCGGTGCCGCGGCGCCCGCGCGCCAGGAGCGGGTGGACCTCATCCAGTGGTCGATGGCCTCCAGGTCGCGGCGGTCGAGGGCGTCCGCGAACTCACGCGCCACTCGCGCGAGGTCCCGGAGCGCTTCCCCGGCCTCGCTGCGCGCCAGCAGCGGAAGCCACATTTCCGGAGAGCTGCCCGCGAGGCGCACCAAGTCGGCGCCGCCGGTGCCCAGGTCGGAAGGGGCGTGACCCGATTCCTCCAGAACGCGCGCCAGGGCGTTGGAGGCCAGTTGAGGGAGGTGGCTGCACCACGACATGAGCCGATCGTGCTCGGTGGCAGTGGTCCAGCGCGGACGGGCGCCGACGGCCTGCCAGAGCGCCTCCACGGCAGGCGCCCCCGCCCCCGTCCCGGTCAGCCAGACGGTCGCGCCCGCAAACAGGTCGGCCGCAGAGTGACCGAACCCCGAGCCCTCCCCGCCCGCCATCGGGTGCGATCCGGTGTAGCGGGCACTCTCGCCGAGGGCCCCCATCGCGTCTTCCAGCGGGACCTTCAGGCTGACCACGTCGGTCACGACCGCTCCTGCCGGCCAGCGGCCCCGGTGGTCCGCGAGCAGGCGCAGGGTCACGTCGAGGGGGGTGGCGTACACGACCAGGTCGGCGCCCCCGAGGACGGCCTCCGGGTCCGTGGACCCCGCGTCGATCGCGCCCGCACGCTCGGCCAGCTCGAGGTCGGACGCCGAGTCCGAGGATCCGGTCACGCGAGGCGGCCGGTCGAGCGCCGCGAGCGCCCGGGCCAGCGACCCGCCGATCAGTCCGAGCCCCACGATAGCGACCCTGCGGAATCCATGGTCGGGTGTCGAGCTCACGCAGCTCCCTCTTGCCCGCGGGCGGGTAGGGTGGCGGGGGGATCATCGCTGTAGGGGACTTCCAGGCTCAGCCCGTCCGCAGCCACGACCGTCGCGGGGAACACCCGGCGCGCCTCGCGCTCGAGGCGCCCCGGCTGCTCCGAATACCTCGCGGAGATGTGCGTGAGCGCGAGGCGCGCCACTCCGGCGTCGCGGGCGACGCGCGCGGCGCCCGCGGCGGTGGAGTGGAAGGTCGCGCGCGCCCGCGTCTTCTGCTCCCCGGCGAACGTGCACTCATGGACGAGCAGGTCCGCGCCGGCCGCCGCCTCAACCGTCGAGCGCACCGGACGCGTGTCGCCCGTATAGACCACCGTCCGGCCGGGCCGGCCGGGGCCGACCACCTCTTCCGGCCGGACCGGCCGCCCTTCGACTTTCACCGTCTCGCCCCGATGCAGACGGCCGAAGGCGGGCCCTTCGGGGACGCCCAGGGCACGTGCCCTCTCGACATCGAACCGCCCCCGGCGATCGTCCTCGCGCAATACGTACCCGAGCGCCGGCATGCCGTGGTTCACCCGGAAGGCGCGCACCTCATAACCCTCCCGGGAGACGCAGTCCCCCGGCCTGAGTTCCCGGACCTCGACCGGAAAGCTCAGGCGGTCGAATCCCAGGTGGACGGCATCCTCGAGCACCCGCCGGCCGGAGACCGGACAGGTGAGCAGCAGCGGATCTTCCCGCCCCTGCAGCGCCATGGTGCGCAGCATCCCGGTCACGCCCACGAAGTGATCCGCGTGCATGTGCGTGATGAACACCGCCCAGAGCGAGAACCCCGTGCCGTAACGCATCATCTGGCGCTGGGTGCCCTCGCCGCAGTCGAAGAGCATGAGGTCGCCCTCCCGCTGCACGGCGATCGCGCTCACGTTGCGGCGCACGGTCGGACACGCGGCCGAAGTGCCCAGAAACGTCACTCGCATCATCTCTAACGCGTCAGGCGGGCCCGGTCAGCTCCGCACGTCCAGCCGCACGAAGAGGTGCCGGCCGGGGGCGTCGATGCCCGAGCCGTGAACGCGATACAACTCGTCGAAGAGGTTCTCGATCCCGGCGGAGATGCGCAAACGATCCCGCCAGGACGCGCCTCCCCGAAGGGAGTGGACATGGTACGCGGGCGTCCCCCCTTCCTGGATGCGGCTGTCGATCCGGTCGCGGAAGCCGAGCCGGTCCTGGCCGCCCGCCATCTTGCCGAAGTACTCGATCCAGCCCGACCGTTCGTCGCGGGACCACGGCCAGCGCAGGCGATACGACAACGTCGCCGGGGGCACGCGGCTGAGCGGCTCCTCCGCGAGCATCCCGTCGCGCGCAACCACCGCATCTCCCAGGGTCCACGAAGCCGCAAGGTCCAGCTGCCCGCGGGCGGGGAGTCCGGCGGACAGGCCCCCTTCGATACCGTCGATGGTCGCCGAGCCGATGTTCTGAATGGTGAGCACGGGAAGCAGGTCGGGTCCGAAGGTGCTCTGTCCCCGGAAGGTCCCGAAGCTGCGTTCGAGCAGGTCGTCGATTCCGATGCGGAAGACGGTCAGCTCCGCGGTCGCCGAACCTCGAATCCAGCTCGCCCCCAACTCGAGGGTGTAGCTGCGCTCCGGGCTCAGCTCCGGATTGGGCAGCGCGATGCCGCCGGGGACATCTCCGACCAGCGTGAGATCGTAGATGTTGGGCGCGCGGAAGGCCTGAGCCGCGCGCGCCCTGAGCGACATCCCCTGCGCGGGGTGGTAGACCACGCCGAGCTCGCCGGTCACGTTTCCGACCCGGGAGTCCACGTCGCCGCCGAAGTCGTCGCCGACCCTCGTGGTGGTGCGATAGGTGCTGGCGCGCCCCCCGAGCTGCACCCGGAACCTGCCCAAGGGTTCGTCGGCGAAGGCGTACAGCGCGGCGCCGCCGAAGCGGGAGCCATCGGGAAACCGACCGGTGGGCACGGCTTCCTCCCCGCTCCAGCGGAACGAAGAAGTCTCCACGCCCGTGGCCAGGTTCTCCTCCCGGCCGTGCGAGCGGGTGACGTTGTCCCACACTTCCAGCCCGTAGGTCACGCCGCTGCGGCCATCGCCGTGTATCGCCTGCCCCTGGACGTCAAGCGCAACCGAACGCACGTCGTCGGAGACGTAGCGGACGCGGTCGGAGGGCATGACGATGTCATCTCTGAGCGATTGGCTCCTGATCGAGCGTCCCTCGCGCTGCACCTGCCACGATACCTGCACGTCCAGCGTGGACATCCAGGGCCGGCTCGTGGCCACGGTCCCCTTGATGCGCGCGAGCGACCGGTCCTGGGGCTCGAAGAGGTAGAGCGCGTTTCGTCCCACTCCTCCCCCGGCCACTCCCGGAGCCCGGAAGTCGACGTAGCGATCGTAGCGCGGGACATCGCTCTGCTCGGCATGCTGGCCGGCCATCTCGATGCGCAACCGGCGGGTGGCCTGCAGGTCGAGGCGGAGGTCGCCGCTCCACTGGTCGTAACCGGTCGGATCCTGGGGCGGGAGGCCACCGCCCGGCTTCAAGTGCGACCAGGTGCCGAAGCCGGCGCCTCCGAAGAGCTCCAGACCCGACAGAAAGTCAGGGACGGCCGTTGCCGCCGAGAGCCGCGCCCGACTCCCGCTGGTGGCTCCGTCGAAGGTATAGGAGCCCTCCGTCACCCAGCTCTCGCCCGGCTCGAGCAGGTCTCCGGCGCGCCGCGTGATCACGTTGATCACTCCGCCCATGGCATCGGAGCCGTAGAGCGCCGACGAGGCCCCGCGCACCACCTCCATCCGCTCCATGATCTCCGGATCCACGGACGACAGGTACTGGCTCGGACCTTGACGGAACGTGCCGTTGTTGAGGCGCACGCCATCGACCATCAGGAGCACCTGGCTGCCGGTGAGCGCGCGCACGAAGGCGGCTCCCTGCCCCGCGGTGGTCTGCTGCACCAGCACGCCGGGCTCGGCGACAAGGGCATCGAGGAGGAGGCGGTTGGGCTGTTCGCGCAGTTCGGCCCGCCCCACCAGGTTAACCGCCACGGCGAGTTCGTCGGTGGTGGTCGCCAGGCGGGTCGCGGTCACCACCAGGGGATCCAGCAGGAACGCCGTCGAGTCCGGATCCGTCTCGTCCGGCGGCGCCTGCGCCAGGGCGGGCAAGGCAGCGGCGAGAAGGGCGGCCGCGCAAACCAGGACGCAGACCCGGCAAGGCAACTTCGGCATCGCAATCCTCTTCCTGTTCATGCCTTGGTTGCCCGGCGCCGCGCGGGGCGGGCGAGGTTTTCGAGGGATGGGCCGCGTTGGACTGGATGAGCTCCGAAAGCACGGAGACGACGCCGGAATAGCCCGTCCACCGACGAAATGTTCCCGGTTGCGGGGACGTCCGGGGAGACGCGCAAGGCACGCATCCCTCCACACGTGAGGTCGCCCCCCTGCCGCCGGCCGGCTGCCTCCACGGGCAGGTGACATTCGATCCCGCTCGTCGTATCGTGCCTGCAACGGAGCGAGCCACCATCCTCTGCAGGAGAGACCCGATGATGCCCAGTCGCCGCCAGTTTCTCGGTTCCATGGCCGTGCCCGCCGTGGCCGCCGCCGGACTCCCCCTGTTGCCCACCCGCCTTTCCGCGGACGCCCGCAAGGTCGCTGACGACCTGGGCAACTGGTCCGGGACACCCGCGCAGGTCGCGCGCGACGAGGACTTCTGGGTCGAGGTTGCACGCGCGTTCACCGTGGACCGGAGCCTCATCAACCTGAACAACGGAGGGGTGAGCCCCTCGCCGCGCTGGGTGCAGGAGGCGATGAAGCGCTACCTCGACTACTCCAACGAGGCGCCCACCTACACGATGTGGCAGATTCTCGAGCCGCAGCGGGAGACGGTGCGCGCGCGCCTGGCGCGCGAGTGGGGCGTGGATGCGGAGGAGATCGCCCTGACGCGAAACGCGTCGGAGGGTCTGCAGATCCTGCAGCATGGCTTCGACCTGCAGCCGGGCGACGAAGTCCTGACCACGACCCAGGACTACGGGCGCATGATCACCACCTTCCGGCAGCGGGAGCGGCGCCACGGCATCGTCCTGAAGCAGATCCGCATTCCCGTGCCTGCCGAGGATCCCGCCGAGATCGTGCGCCTGTTCGAGGAAGCCATAACGCCGCGCACACGCATGATCCTGTGCTGCCACATGATCAACCTCACCGGCCAGATCCTGCCGGTGAAGGAGCTCACCGCCCTGGGGCGCCGCCACGGGATTCCGGTGCTGGTGGACGGGGCCCACGCGCTCGCCCACTTCGACTTCGATCTGGGCGAGCTGGACGTGGACTTCTACGCCACCTCCCTGCACAAGTGGCTGTTCGCGCCCCACGGCACGGGGCTGCTCTACGTCCGCCGGGAGAGGATCCCGGAGGTGTGGCCGCTGACCGCCGCCCCCGAGAGCAGGGACAGCGACATCCGCAAGTTCGAGGAGATCGGCACGCACCCGGCGGCGAACTACCTGGCCATCGCGGAGGCGCTGACCTTCCACCAGGGAATCGGCGGGGCGCGCAAGGAGGCGCGCATGGTCTACCTGCGCGACTACTGGGCGGACCGGCTCCTGCAGCACGACCGGGTGCGCCTGCACACCAGCCGCAAGGAGGGGTTCGCCTGCGGGCTGGCCAACGTCCAGATTGACGGCGTCGATCCCGGTCCCCTGAATCAGTACCTCTGGAACGAGCACCGCATCATCGCGGTCGGCATCGGCCACGAGGAGTGCACCGGTTCGCGCATCACCCCCAGCGTCTACACGACCCTGGAGGAGCTCGACCGCTTCGGCGACGCGATGGAGCACGTGATCCGGCACGGCCTGCCGGCCTGACGACGAACTGACGACCACCGGGTTCCAGCAGTGACCAGAGCCGCGTCGGTATTACCAGTAATATAGACAGTAGACGACAGTAATCGTCAGGTCACAGCTCCGAACAAGACGGCGGCGGGTCCGGTGATCGCGACCCGCCGCCGTTCTTGCGTTCGGCCGGCAGACCCGGCCGTCCCGCGGTGTCGCCCTAGGCGTTCGCCACCGCCTCGCCGAGGTTGTCGAGCGCCTTCTTCACCAGCACGCGCGAGGTGGCCAGGTTCATGCGCATGCGGCCGCTGCCGCCGGTGCCGTAGGAGTGCCCGGGATTCAGATAGATCCGGGCGTTCCCGGCGAACCAGCGCTGCATGATCTGCTCCGGCGTGACCACGGACTCGGAGGTCTCGTTCTCCTCCGCCGCCTTCTCGCGGACGCCCACCCTTTCCATCAGCCCGTTCACGTCCAGCCAGGCCAGGTAGGTGCCCTGGGCCTTGGTGTAGTTCACGCCGGGGACGTTCTTCAGGTAGGACTCGGCGAGGTCGTGGTTGCCGTCGAGGTAGACCAGGAGCTGGTCGAGCCACTCGTCGCCGTCGGTGAGCGCGGCCCGGTTGGCCTCCATTCCCAGCGTGCTCAGGTCGGCCCGGGTGAAGGCGCGGGCGCGCGCCATCAGGTTGCGGTTGGTGGAGAAGTACCAGGCGGCCTTCATCGCGGCGAGGCTGAAGGTCTTGCTGGCCGCCTTGAAGGTGAGGCTGTTGTCGACGATTTCCTTGTCGGGCAGGCTCGCGAAGGGCGTGTACTTGTTGTCCGCGGTCACGAAGTCGCAGTGGATCTCGTCGGCGAGCACGATGACCCGGTTGCGGAGACAGATCTCGCCCATGCGCAGCAGATCCTCCTCCGACCAGCAGTTGCCGGTGGGGTTCTGCGGATTGCACAGCAGGAAGGTGTTCACCCGGGTGGCGCGCCGCTCGAAGTCGTCCCAGTCGACCTCGTAACGGCCGTTCACCACGAACATCTCGCTGTCTTCGGCGATCGTGCGGGTGAAGCGCAGGTCGCTGTAGAAGCCGTTGTAGGTGGGGGTGTTCATGAGCACCCGCGACCCCGGGGGCGAGAAGGCGTGCAGGGCTGCGATCAGCCCGGGGTGCACGCCCGTGGTCAGCTCGATGGTGGAGGGGTCGACCTCGAGGCCGTAGCGCCGGTGGTTCCAGTCGGCGATGGCCTGCGTGTAGGAGGCGGGCCGGGCCAGATAGCCCCAGTTCTCATGGTCACAGCGCTTGGCGAGCGCCTCGGTGATGCAGGGGGCGGCCCGGAAGTCCATGTCCGCGATGCCCATCCCGACCTCGATGTCCTCGCCGAAGGCGGCGATGGCCCGGTCCCACTTGGTACAGTCGGTGCCCCGGCGGTCGTAGATCTCGTCGAAGTCGAAGCTCTGCCGGGATGTCGAGGCCATGAGATCGGCGGCCCCCCCGATGCCGCCCGGCCGAGCCCCCACCGCGCCGAGAACCGCCGTTGCTCCGGCCCCTCTCAAAAAGGTTCTGCGGCTGAACTGATGCTTCTGCGACATGGGGCCTCCTCGCCGTTGTGTTCCTGGGAAACGGTCTCGTCTCCAGCTCGTTGTCGGGGTTCGACGGGCATAGTAACGTCTCGCGCCGGGTTTTTCACGCCAGCGCCCCGCTGGCTCGATCGGGCACCGACATGAGCCCCGCCGCGAACCGAGTGCCGGGAGTGGGATTCGAACCCACACAGGCCTGAGCCTGGGGGATTTTAAGTCCCCTGCGTCTACCGTTCCGCCATCCCGGCAGGATGTCGTAGATCGGCAGCTTTCAGTGGGTATTGAACTTACGAGTTTGGCTGGCCGGATTCCAGCCATTTGGTTCCCGCTGATTGCGTCACGCGCCAACTCTCTGACGGTTGGCAAGCGCCGCTCGAAGCTGAGCTTCGTCCGCCTTCTGATAGCACTGGAGCACCGTCTTGGCCGTCTTCCAGCCTCCCAGCTCGCAGAGCACCTTCAGCGGCTCGTCCATAAGATCGGACGCGAACTTCCGCCTCAGTGAGTGCCAGCCCCGGCCACGCTTCGGCTCCAACCCGGCGCGTGTTTCGGCCTTTTGCCACCAGTCACGGACCAGCCAGCGGCTGACGCATGTGGAGGGATCCGTGGACGCAGGTAGCACAGGTGGGTCTCCCGGGCCAGAGCTCCTTCGCCGCGCCTCTTCGAGGACCGCGAGCGCTTCGTCGGTCAGCGGTGTGACGTGCTCGTGGCCGGACTTGTCGTGCTCGCCCCGCCACCGGACGGTCTTCAAATCCATGCCGATGTCGGACCATCGAAGTTGCCGAATGGCCCCGATGCGATGTCCCGTCTCGTGGGCGAGGACGAGGGCGACGCGGAAGCGCCAGTCCGTCTCCGCCGACACCCCGAGCAGGGCTTCGTATTCCACCTGTGTAAGGAGCACCCGCGTCGGATTCTTCTCCCTAGGCGTCCTGAGGCCTCTCAGCGGATTCGAGTCGAGCAGGAGTTTTCCGTGCTCGTCCCTCGATTTCGCGGCCCAGTTGAGGACCGCCAGCAGGAACTTGAGATCGTGTTCGATCGTTCGATCAGACACCGGCCTCCCGCTCGGTCCGATGCTGCCCGCGCGCCGCGCCCGGATGAAGCGGTCCCAGTCCCTCCGGGACAGTGTGGCCGGATCTCGCTGCCGTCCGAGGAATCCGAGAAACATCTTCATCGCGGCCCGGTCGTGGCACCGCGACTGCCAGCCCTTGGTGGGCGTCACCTCCTCACGGTAGATGTCAAAAAGCGTCTCCAGCGTGAGCGGCTTGGGCTCGGCTTCCGCCTTGCTTCCGACCTCCGGGCCAGCGAACCCGGCGGCGAACTCGTCCGCCTGCCGCTTCGCGCGCCGCCAATCGCGGTGCTTCAGCGACCGGCTTAGTCTTCGACCGTTCTCGCGCCACTCTATCTGGAAGATGCCAGTCTTGGGATCCGGGAAAACCCGGACCCGGTTCCGGCCCCACTCGCCGGTGCCGTAGCTCCGGCGGCTTCTTCTCGTGCGTGCCATCGTTCGGATTCCTCCTCGAAGATGGACTGCACGATCTGCGCGAACGAAAGGTCGCGCCGTCGGTGAGTTTCCGCCAGTCGCAGCTCGAGCACGAGTTGGGCTAAAGGATCGATGGACTGAGCGTCGAAGCTGCGGGACTGCGCCCTGGGCAGATGATCCCGGGAATCGGGCCGGTCACCGTGCTGGCCATCCAGAAGGGATCCCGGCACTGACCGGCTCGTCGCGCAGGGATCAGTACGCTCCACGAGGACTGGTCTCTTTCTGCCTGATCGGCTTGGGGGCCATCATCAACCTTCCAGTGCGGAGTGGTTTCCGGATCGCGCCGCGCCCGTCCATGGTCGCCGCTCATCGCTGGGGCTCCGGAACCGAATCCGGAACGATCCGAACCTCCTCCACCACGTCCCGGAAGAGCGCCCTGGCCATGGCGGCCGCCGCCGCGTTGCCCGGCGCCCGCCAAGGCGTCGCCTTCGTCATGTCGACCGTGTAGCCAGCGTCGGCCAGCGCCGCTAGGGAAAGGCCGTCCAAAGTCGGGTGGCTCAAATACCAGGTCATCAACTCCAGATCGGCGTCCCAGTGACATCGGCACGAGTCGAAGCCCCCGACATGGATTGGAACGCCCGGAAGACCGGGATCACCGCCGCCGGCCCGGTACGCCTCCACGGCACGGGGGCCGGTGAAGTACTGGCCGTTCATCAGGGGTCTCAGGGCGCTCGCGAGTCCGAGCACATGCCCGATTTCGTGCTTCATGACATCCACGTCGGCCACAACGGCCAGACGGCTAACGTTAATGAACCCAACGGCCGGATAATAGAACGATATCTCAGTAGGCTCTCCCCGCCGCCGCCGACACGTTATTGCGGACGCAAGGCCAACCCCGCCGGGGTCAGCGGTGGCTTGGATCACAAGGTCGTCCACCAAATGCCCGGATCTTCCGGTCCACCCGCCACAGAACCCGGGGTCGATGTCTTCCCACTCCGTTCCGTCGAGCACCGAAGACCACCAGTCCGCCGCTGCCACCATGGTCTCCTCGTAACCGAGCGGGGCGGGTTGCACCATCGCAATGTCGATACCGAACGTTCCGACGGCCTTCCGCACCGACACACCCGCGACGGCGGGGGAACCGCCGCCCGAAGGCACAAGCTCCACGTCGGTACGACCGATGCCACGGGGAACCAGTTCAAGCCTGCCGTCCGCGACCGTCGCGGCCACAACTCCGAGGTCGGAGACATTCACCGCCGCCGGGTCCCGGAGGCTGTCCGGCAGCGCTAAGGACAGCCCGTTACCGTTGGCCCGCAAGAGCGCCCGGGGCAACAGTCTGGACGCAGGATCGGAGCAGGGGAAGGCGCTAAACCCCTTCTCCGTCATCCACGTCCGAAGCTGCGGATCGTCGGGAACGCAAAGCCCTGGGTTGCCGTCGAAGTTCAGCCTTCGCAGGCTGGCGAGGTTGCTCAACTCCGGGGGAATCGGCCCGGTCAGGGCGTTAGAGGCGAGGTTCAAACCTTCCAAGCTGGCGAGGTTGCCCAGCTCCGGGGGGATCGAGCCGGACAGGCCGTTGCCGCCGAGGTTCAGCGTCCGCAGGCTGGCGAGGTTGCCCAACTCTGGAGGGATCGGGCCGGTCAGACCGTTGCCGTCGAGGTCTAGCGTTCGCAGGCTGGTGAGGTTGCCCAATTCCGGCGGGATCGGACCGGACAGGCCGGGGACGGGGTCTATGGCGTTGGCACCGAGGTCTAGCTCTTCCAAGCTAGCCAGATTGCCAAGTTCCGGGGGAATCGATCCGGTCAGGGCGTTGGCCCTTAGCGTCAGCTTCTTCAAGCTGGCGAGGTTACCCAACTCCGGGGGAATCGAGCCGGTCAAGCCGCTGTCGGGAAACCCGGAGAACCGGGCTATGGGGTTTCCGTGGAGGTCCAGTTCTTCTAGGCTGGCGAGGTTGCCCAACTCCGGGGGGATCGGGCCGGTCAGGGGGTTCCAAGCGAGGTCTAGCTCTTCCAAGCTGGCCAGATTGCCAAGTTCCGGGGGAATCGAGCCGGTCAGGGCATTGCCGCCGAGGTTCAGCGTTCGCAGGCTGGCGAGGTTGCCCAACTCCGGAGGGATCGGGCCGGACAGGCCGTTGCCGAGGTCGGGGGCTCTGATTCTGCCGCCGAGGTCTAGCCGAGACACCCGCCCATCGTCGCCGACAGTCACCCCGTGCCATTCCCCAAGCGGGGTATCCGTCAGCCAGTTTTCGTTGTTCGTCCAGTTCGGCCCGTCCGTCGCCTCGTAGAGCGCCGCCAGCGCCGCCCGTTCGTGGTTCTCCGTCACTTCCACCGCGAAGACGGCCAGCGTCTCCAAGCCGTCCGAGTCGCGGGCGGTCACCGTCACCGCCGCTTCCCCAACGGCCAGCGCCTCAAACGCCAGCCACCAGCCCGACACGGGGTCCCACCGGCTGTTGGAGGACACCCGGACAACCGCCGTGTCCGCGCTGGACGCCGCGAACGTCAGCGCGTCCCCGTCCGGGTCCGTGAAGTGCGCCGAAACGTTCACTTCCTCCGAGGACGCTCTCTCAATCCAGCTTTGCGCGGGGATCTCCCCGGAAAGCACCGGAGCGCGGTTCACCGTCACCGCGACCGAAACCGAAACCGACAGCCCTGACGGGTCCGTTGCCGTCACCGTCACCGTTCCCGCGCCTCCGGTCGCGCCGCCCGCCAGGCGCAGCGTGTCGCCGTCCACGTCCGCCGCGACAACAGCCGTGTCCGCGCTGGACGCCGCGAACGTCAGCGTGTCGCCGTCCGGATCCGTGAAGTGCGCCCCCACGGCCACGGCCACCGCCTTCCCCGGTCCCGGAAGCCGTTGCGCGGGGATCTCGTCCACCGCTTCCGGAGCCCGGTTCGCGGGTTCGAGCCACCACGGACCAGCCCCGTCGGGGGTTATCACGTCACTCGAACACGCGGCCGCCAGCAACAGCACCGCCAGTTTCAGATAAGGCTTCATGGGTTGGGGCTCCGTTCCGTAGCGTTTGGGGCTCGCGCCGTTGGCGCAAGCACGGCCACGGCTCGCCGCACGGCCTTCCACGACGGCCGCGATCCCGCGCCATTCCTCCCGTGCTTCCCGCAACCGGCCGTCCATGCGGTCCATCTGCTCCCGGATGTCCTTCATCCCGTCTTCGACCTCGCGGAAGTCGTTGCTCTTCAACTGCTCGTACAGCGTTTTGCTGCCGGCACATAGCTCCGGCCGCTTTGTTTCGTGTGTGCCAACATTCGATTCCTCGGTGATGGACCGCACGATCTGCACGACTGGCAAGTTCGCGGACACAAGCCGTCTCCGCTATCCGGCCGCTGCCCGCGCGGGCCGAGACCCGTGCTTTACAGGTGACGGAAGGCGCGCCAATATCGTGGCGGAATCCCGGACGGGTTCGAAACACAGGGAGGTGCCCTCATGCCACCGCGCAAGATCCCCGACGCGGTACGCGGTGAGATCATCGCACGCGCGTGGGAAGGCGAGACGTTCGCGCACATTGCTCGCGATCTCGGCGTATCGTCCTACCAGGTTGGAAGGATCGCGATGCGCGAGGGCGGCTTCCCCACCAGAGCCGACCTGATCCGATTGCAGGGCGATGCGATCTGCGCGGCTTACGAGGAAAGCGGCAGCATGGCGGAGGTTGCGAGGCGGTTCGCGCTTTCGGAACAGGCCGTCTCGAACACGCTGCACGCGCATGGAGTTCGGAGGCGAAAGCCGAGGCGGCGGTAGCGGTACGAAGCCTGATGAGAGCCGCGCTTACAGCATGGCCGGTGCCGATCCAGAGGTGCGTATTTGACATCGAGGTAGGCCGGACACGGAATCCGCCCTCTGGCGGACACGTGGCAGATGCCGCAAGTATCTGGTCGCCTTCGGGGTCATAGGGAAGCATGGCGATGAACCACTACATGTTGACGGTGACACTGGCGGCCCTTCTCCCTACCGGCGTTTCCGGCCAAGACGAGGTGGCGGCCAGGGTACGTCGTACAGTGGAGATGCTGGAGCTGGTCGAACTCGCGAAGACGGATCGGGAAGCGGCCATGTTGGTTTTCTCGGGCGCGCGCCAGGCGGCGGCGCGGATCGTGGAGGACCCGGGCAACTGGCGAACGTTGCCGGATGAGTTGGACATGTACTTCGACTACAGCCGCGACATCATCGCAGGCGAGTTCGGGCCGGTGACCGATGCAACGCGCGACTTGATCGCCGAAGCCTTCGTACTCGTCGCCATCGAGGATGCTGATAGGTGGCGGTGGTACGACCGCGTGGCCGATGCGGGCGAGGCAGGATTCGAGCGCGTCGACCAAGCTCTGTTCCAGATCTACACCGCTCTGCGTGAGCGCAATCCCAGACGGGCAAGCATCGTTATCAACGGGTATGCGGGCCGTCCGCCGGAGCGCGCACTGCCGTACCTGTCCCGACTCGTCGCCCAGCAAGACGACGATGTGGCCGCGATGACGGCGATTGAGATCATGGCGCGGGCCGGAGAGGAAGGCGCTGACGCCATCATGGCGCTTGAGCGCGCTGGAACCGTGAACGAATTGGGTCTGGCACGCCATCCGCTGGGGCACGCATGGAACGAACGAGGTTTGTCCGCATGTGCCCGATTTCACGCCCTGCGTACACAACGTCATCCTTGGAAACCCTGTCGGAACCATGCAGATCAGTTGCCGCGACTTGCCCCGGATCCGTGGAGCCTTCCCGCTCGAGTAATACGAGGAGATGGTGCGAAGCCTGTGTAACAGCTGCCGCGACCTACCTCGGATCCGTGGCGTTTTCCCGCCCGAGGAATACCAAGAGATGGTGCGAAGGCTGTGTAACCGCCGATGACGATCGGGGGATCGGTGCCCCGGTCGGAGCGCTCTCGTCTCCGGATAGCAAGTCAGACGCCGACCCCGGCTGGGACACCTCGACCGCGCTCCTTTCGTGGCGGGACCGGCACCTGAAGCTCTGGGAGGCGCTGCGGGAACTCGGCCTGTCGGTTCGAGGTCGTCGGGGTCGCGTGCGCCCAGCGACCGCTTGCGCGGGCGCGGACGATCCTCGGAAACTAGACCAATACGGACACGGCCCCACATCCCATCCATCCTCCCGGGACCGCCGTTGCGGCCCGGCGCGAGATCACGCGCATCGAGAATGCCATCTTCGGCATGGACGATGAGGCGGTTGCGGAAATGGCGGCTTTCAGGCCCGCCTCCTCCAGATCGCCGAGATGCGGGAACTGCTCCGGTTGGCGCGTCCCGGAGGCACGATTGACAGCCATTCGGTGTGGCGTTCGAGCCGCCTTTCGGGAATCCGGATTTGAGCGCCGTTCGGGGGAGCTCGTTGCCGATCCAGAGGTGTGAAAACGACATCGGGGTGCTTGTGCAAGGAAATCGCGCCCGAGCGTGCGGAACGCGGGTTCCGCAAGTCGCCGGACGGCTTGGGGTTGGGCCACGGCCCGCGGATCGCCGCTGCCGATCCGCGTCTCCGGGCCGTGGACGGGAGCGACCCGGCCCTTCGGTATGCCCGGTGCGGCATAGGGGCGGTTCGGCATGTGCAAGCCCATGCCGCCCGCCCCGCCGGGTCGCTCCCGGTCCATCAATCCCTTGGCGGGAAGGCCACGGCGAGCTGGGGCGGGCGCGTTCCGGGCCATGCCCGAACGGCCATCGGCCAGCCGGTCGCCGATTTTCTCGCTCATGGGGCGCACCCTCTCCCTCACTGCCGTAGACATCCTCCCAGCCCGGGGTTTCCGGTTTTGGAGTCGATCCGCCCAACTGGATACCGTGTTCCGCGAAGAAATCCATCCAACCAACGCAGTGGGTGTCCTCAGTTGCGAACCCGCGCCCCTGCATGAGCTCCTGGATCTCCCGCGCCCGTTCGTAGGTCGTGTCCTGAACCTACCGCGCGTGGTAAAGCCGGGTGTGCTCTTGTATGAACCGGGACGTGATGGCCCGGTCGTCCGGTGTCATCCTTCCCAGTTCGTCAATTACGTCCAGATCGGCGTTCAGCGCCTTGAGCGACCGGATCGCTTCCGTCGATGAGTCCAATTCTTCATGCCCCGTTTTCTGGCAACCAGTCAACCGGAGGATGCCGCCGCCACAACGGGTCGCCGGGAACATACGAATCGGTGCTGAGCTAGCCCTGCGGTCGCTCGCAACCGCCGCTCCGGGACACCCCCCGGAACTGCATCCTGCGGACGGGCGGCGCATAAGCTCATCGGCCTCTTTGGCCGCCAACCTTGCTGAGGGCTGCCTCGTAGTCGCTGAACGCCTCCTCCTCCGCGTCGAGGGCCGCATCAAGCTTGCGGCCAGCCTCAACCAGCCCGGCCTTCGCCTAGTCCAACCCGGAGGCTCTGGCGGCAGGCTCAAACCGCGTCAGTGCCCGTTCCAACCGCTTCTTGAATGCTGGATTACTCTCCCGTTCACAAAGGGAGCGGACCCTGGCTTCAACATCGACGCCCGCGGTGAGTACCGACCCTATCAAGTTCCGGGTCCGAGCCGACTTGGCGAGTTCAACCAGCAGCAATAACTCGCGTTCGGACCCGGCGATGGACCGTATCTCGGGTATCACGGCTCGGACATGGCCAGGGAGGTTGGGGAACTCGGCCTCAAGCAGCTTTCCGTCAGCAGTCCGCCAGAGCTCTCGTCGATACTCCTTCTCAAGCTTCTTCTGCGCAGCTGTTCCAGACACGCGGAGTTGGCCGCGCCGGATTCGGTCGAAGATCCGGCGCCGCAGCAGCCTGAGTTGCGTCGGGATTGCCGGATCATCGATGATGGGGTCGCCGTATACTGGCAACCCTTCGACGGGCATCGCTAAAGACTCGAGGAACTTGTCGAGTGGCTGGGCTGCCTTTCGCTGGTTGCAGGCCCTACAACACGTTACCCAGTTTGTCATCTCGTCGAGTCCGGGCCCCGCGAGGGGAATCATGTGGTCGATCGTCGCCTGGCGCTTCCTTTTCTCCTCATCGCGGCGACCGAAACGCCGCCGGGTCCGGGATTCCGCGACTTACGAATACATCGAGTCCGGGCGTGGCCGTTCCGTCGCTGGCGGCTTGGGCGGCAAGCGGAAGGCCGCGCAGGAAGCCGCGTACCTGCCCGTCGCGCCCACCGCGCAGGATCGTCATTCGATGATCGCTCTCGCCGTTCAGGGTGGCCGAGCCGCCGGGTCCCGAAAGCGTGATGCTGGCGAGCCCCTCCCGCCATTCCGGAAGAACCGGGAGCACGAAAGCGAAGCTGGAGCCTCCGTCACCATCGACCGTCTCCGGCATCGCGAAGGTCAGGGAGAACAATTCGCCGCCGTTCCCGTCCCGTCCCGTAATTTCGTGTTCACCCCCCGGCGCAGGCACCGACGCCGGGGCGTCCAACACGAACGCGGGTTGCAGGTAGGGCGCCCCCCCGGCATCGGCACCACCCCACAGCAGAAGCGACTTGTCGGAAACCGTACCGGCGACCGCAGCAGCAGCAGTCCCGCTCTCGTCGGACAGCCGGAAGCGTAGCGCGTTGCCGAAGTGATAGCCGCCGATCCACGACGGATCGCAGTAGCCCATCAGGTCCGGGACGCTCGGAGGCACGATATTCCCGTAGCGGAAGTCATAGCCCCAGACGCCTACCGATCCATCCTCGGTCGGGAAGTCCGGGTCCGCCCCCCCGGCTCTGCACGCCGGCGCATGGTACAGGCCCATGTTGTGGCCGAGTTCATGGGCCATAGTCGTAGGGTTCAGCCTCGAAATGAACACCCGGCCTCCCAAGTAAGCCCTTCCCGCCACCCCCTCCCGGCCCGGTCTCGACATCGTGCCCATGTAATGGCCGGTCCCGCCCTCGATGGCCCGGATCGCCTCCGTCTGACCCAATATCGGATCCCATTCGTCGTAGGAGGTCGAGGTCAGCACGGGCGCATGGGCTGTCACCCCGATTTCGCCAACCGGCAGCAAGTCCCGCATCTGCCGTAGCATTTCGTGACCGTAAGGGTCCGCCGCCATGGCTTCGACCGTTTCCACCGCCTCCCAATGGGGATCGTCGCGCCAGAGGAAGGGAATCACCGTCAAGTCAAGCACAGGCATTTCCCGCACGTCGATTGCGATACGGCCCGTTTCCGGGATTCGGGCCGCGATGCCCAATCCGGGATCAATTCCCGTTGTGTCGATCTCAATTATCATTTCAAGGCCCCGTCGCACGATCCCGCCGGGTATCACGGCGTTTTGCGACTGGGACAAATCCCCCTCGTAAAGCTCGGTCGGGATGGCCGCCGTCCGCGCGGGAAGGTCCGCCCGGTAGATTTCGTCACCGTCTGCGAAGAACCGGGCTCGAAGGGGAGGAATGGCCACCTCCGTCGGGCTCGTAGCGGTAACGAAAGCCCGGAGGAGCGCCTCCTCGCCCGCCACAAGAGGAACCGGAAACTCCCGCGACTGCGCCGCCTGGGTGAGGTATGCAGGGTATGTGACGCGGTTGGGGTCAATGCAGGTCTGGACCCGCGCAGCGCGGATCGCCCCGATCCAACTCTGGAAGTCAGGATCGGCGGGCGCGCACAGGCCCGTGCGCCCAGCGGAAAACTCTTCGAGCTTGCGGAGGTTGGTCAACGACATCGGCAAGACCCCCGCCATGCCAGCATTCCCCGCAAGGGCCAACCGCCGAAGTTCCGTCAGGTTGCCCAACTCGGGCGGGACCGAACCGGTCAAGTCGTTTCCCTCAAGGCTCAAATCCCCCAGTTCCGTCAGGCCGCCCAACTCGGGCGGGATCGGGCCGGTCAGGTTGTTCCCCGCAAGCCACAACTCCCCCAGTTCCGTCACGCCGCCCAACTCGGGCGGGATCGGGCCGGTCAGGCTGTTCTTGTCAAGGGCCAGCAACCGAAGCTCCGTCAGGCTGCCCAACTCGGGCGGGACCGGGCCGGTCAGGCTGTTCCCTTGAAGATGCAAGTACGTCAGTTCCGTCAGGCTGCCCAACTCGGGCGGGATCGGGCCGGTCAGGCCGTTCCCCGCAAGCCACAACTCCCCCAGTTCCGTCAGGCCGCCCAACTCGGGCGGGATGGGGCCGGTCAAGTCGTTCCACGTAAGCCACAACCTCCGAAGTTCCGTCAGGCCGCCCAACTCGGGCGGGATGGGGCCGGTCAGGTCGTTCGCCGAAAGGTTCAAATCCCGCAGTTCCGTCAGGCCGCCCAACTCGGGCGGGACCGGGCCGGTCAGGCCGTTCGCGTCAAGCCACAACCCCCGCAGTTCCGTCAGGCCGCCCAACTCGGGCGGGATCGACCCGGTCAGGCCGTTCCCGTCAAGGTGCAGTCGGATGACCCGATCCGCTCCGCCGATCCATTGCGTATCCACCCCTTGCCAGTATCGGATCGGGCGGTCGGTCAGCCAGTTTTCGGCCGTCTCCCAGTTCAGCCCGCCAGTCGCAACGTACAGCGCCACCAGAACATCCCGATCCGTGCCGTTGTCCGCGATCCCCAAGACGACGATCTCCGCAACCCCCGAGACCGCGCCCGCGCTCGCCGTGACGGTCGCCGTCCCTCGAGCAACTGCCGTCACCAGCCCTTCCGCGTCCACCGTCGCCACGGACACGTCGTCGGACGCCCACGAGACCGCGCCCGCCGACACTGCGTATCCGTTCTCGTCGAACGCCAGAGCCGCCATCCGCAGCGTGTCGCCCACGCCCGTGATGATCGCCTGTGGCGGCCTCACAAGTATCGCAGCCGCGCCGTCGCCCACCGCCACCGCGGCCCGCGCCGACCGTCCGGCCGGATCGCTGGCCGTCACCGTTCCCACAGGGCCGGGATCGGGGGTCGTCGCGTCGCTCGAACACGCGGCCGCCAGCAACAGCGCCGCTAGCTTCCGCCAAGGCTTCATGGGTTGGGTCTCCGTTCCGTAACGTTCAAGGCGTCTTCGCGCCGTTGCGACCGATCCTCAAGCACGGCCACGGTTCGCCGCACGACCCTCCACGACCGCCGCGATCCCGCGCCGTTCCTCCCGTGCTTCCCGCAACCGCTCGTCCATGCGGTCCATCCGCTCCCGGATGTCCTTCATCCCGTTTTCGACCTCGTGGAAGTCGTTGCTCTTCAAATGCTCGTACAGGGTCTCGGTGCCAGCACCATAGCTCCGACCGCTTCGTTTCGTGTGTGTTATCATTCGATTCCTCGGTGATGGACCGCACGATCTGCACGCTCGGCAAGTTCGCGGAAACAAGCCATCTCCGCCATCCGGTCGCTGGCAGCGCGGGCCGAGACGCGCGCTCTACAGGTCGCGGAACAGGCCCCAATTATCGTGGCCGATCCCCGACCGGCAGCGAAACACAGGGAGGTTCCCAAGGCAACCGCGCAAGATCCCCGACGCGGTACGCGGGGAGATCATCACACGCGCCTGGGACGACGAGACGTTCGCGCACATTGCTCGCGACCTCGGCGTATCGTCCTATCAGGTTGGAAGGATCGCGATGCGCGAGGGCGGCTTCCCCACCAGAGCCGATCTGATCCGATTGCAGGGCGATGCGATCTGCGCGGCTTACGAGGAAAGCGGCAGCATGGCGGAGGTTGCGAGGCGGTTCGCGCTTTCGGAACAGGCCGTCTCGAACACGCTGCACGCGCGGACCCTTTTCGGCCCGTTGGATGTAGGAGACAAACCCCGCAATGCCACGCAGGAGGAGAGCCTACCCCGCAACCGTCAGAATCATCCGCGTAAGCTGGAGGCTGCCATGTGCGATTTCGCCAGAGCCCCGGAAGCGTCCGATCGGTCCTTGGGGCTCGCACGACCGAGGAAGCGGCTGAGAAGAACACGGTAGAGGAGGGTGGTACCATGCGCGGGAACAGAGTTGCGCAGAGCAAAGCTCGGCAGCAGACCGACACCGGGCGTAGTAGGGCATCGGACATGTGGATGGGAACGCGCACGATGTGCGGCGAGACCTCCATGGTGCTCGGAATCACCGTTGGCGAACGGACCTCCGTTTTCCTGGCAACACCTGCGGTGATCGAGAGGTTGGCGGATCAGATCGCGAAGATGCTCGCGGTGTCCGCCGTGGGCGTGCTCGACGGGCCGGCGCCAAGTCGGCTCCCACGGAACGGACCCCCCCGCGAGGACAAGCGTGCGGGAGTGAGGTCCGTAGAGGCGGCGCGTGGCACTGTTGTTGGCACTGGCTTCCTGCGATAGCCCGACAACCGTTCCCACCGCGCCGCCCGAGGCCACGGCATACGACCCTGAACGGTGCTGGAGACCGGCCGGGTGCGCTCCCGCTCCAACCCCGGCCGGCCGGACCCCACGGACAGTCATGAGCCAAACGATCAAGTTGGCCACACTGGTGCTCGCCGTGACCGGTTGCGGGGTTGCGCCTGTCGATCCAGAACAGGCGCCCGCGTCGATTCTCGGTCGCTGGTCAGGCAGAAACGTGGTTACCGATTTCCATCCCGACCCTGACTACATGGTCGAGGAGTGGATGCTCGACATCCACGAGGAATACGCGACGGACCGTCCGAACTACCCTTCGGACCACAGGGGGGTCGATGCATCCCTGGGTATCGTCACCACGTACCCGCATCAAGCCGATACCTTCGCGATCCGCGCGGGGGGCACGTACAGCCATCCCGCGCTCCATCTGTATTTCGAAATCGACCTCTACGGCCTCAATTGCGAATTTGTGGCAGTCGTCTCGAAGGACCGCACCGGGATTGCGGGCCAGAAAATCTGCTCTCGATATGTTCCGGTCCCTGGATCTCCGGGGGGGACGTTCATCTTCGAGCCTTTCGTGGTCCTCGTGCTCACGAGAAGAGATGAAGGCTGACCTTCTCTTCACCCCGTGAGCATCACCAGCGCGCTCGGGCCGTGGTGGGCTCGGCCTCCAACGGGAAGGGAGAACGCCCGCTGGAGGGCCTTCGGCGAAACCGTGGTAAACCGGAGCGATTGATCCGATCTTTCTTCGGTGCCCAACGGCCTTCCCGCAGGGATAATTCTTGGGGGGAGCGACCCCAGAAGGGGCGGGGACGAGCGTGTGAAAACGCGCACGGCCCCGCGCCCGAACCGGGCACCTGTGCCCCTGGGGTCGCTCCCCACCAAGCCCCAAGCGGCTCCCGCGCCCCGGCCGGCCGCGCGGCGAAGCCGCAAGACGTTGCCGCGCCACCGGATATGCAGGACGGGCGGTGCGCATCACCGGAGCGCCAAAATGTGCATCGACCCCCTGTGTCTCTTGCACACCTCCGGTACGGCCCAGCACATCAGGACTCCCACCAGATTCGAGCCCCCGCCAGCCGGTCCGAACTCCATGTCTTGACGCTCTCGGTCAGCCCCCGGCCCGCCCGCCTGCGCGCCCGGTTCTCAAGGGCGATGGCGTGCTTCAAGGCGGCGTTCAGGCCACCGTATTCGTCGAGCGTGCGGACATCTCCCGCGAGGATGGCCTGCTCGATCCGGGCGAGGTCGCGCCGGGTCTCCTCGTCGATTTCGGACGGGCGCGGATACCGCGACCAGTTGGCCAGCACCCGGCTCGTCCTCCCGTACTCCTTCCATCTCCGGACGACCGCCACCACCTCGATCTTGAGGCCGAGGTCCCAGAGCCCCTTCCAGAGATCGCCGTGCTTCGCGCCCCACGAGCGGATCGCCGTCGCGGTCTCGTAACCCGGTTCGGCGTAGACGAAGACGGCGCGCTCCGTGTCCAGCGCGATGGGCAGCCCGAGCGGGAAGAAGCGCCGGAGGCCCCCGAGCGCGCCCCGGTAGACCCGTTGGGGAAGGAGTCCCCGCTCGATCCCGAGCGCCTCGAAGGCGGCCACCCGGTCGGCCTCGGTCGGCAGCCACGGCAGGCGGGGATGTTCGAGCACGTAGTCCAGCCCGAGCAGGCGCCGCATCGTCACCTCCGGCGACGTGATCCTCCGGCGGCGGCGGTCCCCCAAGCCGAGCGCCTTGTAGATCGGGCGACCGTGGATCCGGCAGATCCGCCCGATGCCCTTGATGCCGGGCGGCTTCTCCTCGACGGCCACGCCCTGGGCGACGAGCCTGCGGACGGCGCGGCCCACCTTTTCGTGGTGGCACCCGAGGAAGCCCGTCCACTGCACGCGCGTGAACACGCCGCCGTGGCAACAGGCGAGCGCGATCCATTCGGCCCGGCGTCCCGTCCAGCCCAAAGACCTCAGCGCGGCTGCGCGTTCCCTTGGGTCTGGTAGAGCCTCGCCGTTCCCGCCCATCCGGCTAGGCTGGCGACATCACGAGCCGCGCCCAAGGACGCCGAGAAGCTCATCGGCCTTGCCGGACTCCACCTTGGCCCGCTCTTTCCCGTGGTCGGCGATGCCTTGGCCGACGATGTACGCTACGAGAGGCAGCAGCGCCTCTTCCGAGATTGGGAGACCGAGATCTTCGAGGACGACCACCGCCACCCCCGTGACGGCGGTCAGGAACTTCTTCGAACCAAACATCGTCACGATTGCGTTTCGCACAGGCCTCCTCCTGTAGTGTTTGCACCATTTACAAACTACGCCCTCACAGGGCTTTGGACACTCGGGCATGACCGCCGGGTAGCCCCTTCAAGTCGGAACGCGCGCTCAGGAGTTGACGGTGCCGTCCGATTGGACCAATCCTTGAACGGAATTAGTTCGTGTGACACAGACACTGGCGAGGCGGTGGCCGTGCGAAACATCACCGTATCCGTTGACGAGGAAACCCATCGACGTGTCCGTGCCCGGGCGGCGGAGCTGGACACGTCGGTGTCAGCCCTGGTGCGGGACTTCCTGAAGCGTCTCGTGCCGCGCACCAGGCCCGGACGACTTGGTACGCGGTCGTTGCGGGCCGACGAGAGCTTGTGCTCTGGCTACGCGATGGGCTGCCATGAAGACCCGCCCCCCCAAGAGGTCGTGCTCGGCAAGCTCCAGTTCTACGGCGATCTTCTGTCGAACCACGTGATCTCCTGGGTGGTCTAGCTTGGCCGCCGCAATCGCGGAGCACCCGTCGAAGATCACGGCCTTCGCGACGACTACAAGTGAACGCTCAGACACGATCCGTCCGCTTGCGAGATGAGCCTTCGCGGCAGCCACGGCTGCCGACTTATGGGTCAGGGCGCGAAACTTCATAACGGCCCCATCCCAAGTTGCGGCGTCGCGGACCGACTTCCAATCGTTGGGCCTCCGGTGCCACTCGTTGCGAGTGCCTCCGTGCTGGGGCGGCAAGTCGGCGTAGAAGCGCTCACCGTGGCGACCAAGGAGAGCACGTGCTTGGGCCACGAGTTGCTCCGCTATGAAGACCGGGCCATTCGATAACGCAGGTTTGGCGAGCTCCTTCTGTATCTCCTCTCGAACCCTGGCGGCCTTGGCGGGCGTTACTCGCCCGAGGCCGGGTCTAGAAGGTGGCGCGCCATCTGCGGGGTAGGCTTCATTTGCCGCGTCGTAGACTAGTCTTGCTGCATGCCTCACGCGACGGAGAATCTCTTCAGCCGGCACGGTTGATTCCTCGCCGTTCCCCCAGCCCGCGGGGCTCATCGTCGGGGCTCCGGAACCGGAACCGGCACGATCCGAACCTCCACCGCTTCCCGGAAGCGCTCCCCGGCCATGGCGGCCGCCGCACAGTTGGCTACTTCGCGGCGTGGAACGGTACGTAGCCACGATTGAAATGCCTCGTCCGTGGGAGCGCATAGGCCGGTGCCCTCCGCTCTGAGCGCCCGCAGCCACCGGAGTTGCGTCAAGCTGCTCGGCAACGGGCCTGACAGCCCCCTATTCCGCCGGAGGTCCAGCGTTTCCAAGCTGGCGAGGTTGCCCAACTCCGGAGGGACCGAACCGCTCAGGTCGTTGCCGCTGAGGTTAAGCCGTACCAGCCAGGTGAGATTGCTCAACTCCAGAGGGATCGGACCGGTCAGGCTTTCGGCGCCGATGTCGCCGACGAGGTCCAGCGTTTGCAGTCTGGCGAGATCGCCCAACTCCGGCGGGATCGAGCCCGTGAGGCCGCCGAGGGCCAGCCCCGTTACCCGCAGCCCGCGTCCTGGCACCGGTCTTGTGACGATCACCCCAGACCATTCCCAAAACGGGGCGTCCGTCAGCCAGCCTTCGTTGTTCCACCAGTTCGGGCCGTCCGTCGCATGGTACAGTGCCGCTAGCGCAACCACGTCACAGGTAGGAGCTACACCCGTCCCTCGCGGACCTGACTCGATCCCGGGTCCCCCAAGATCGCTCAGCCACGATTGCAACGCCTCATCATCCCAGGGGACGCAAAGAAGGGTGCCCCGCGCGCTGAGCCATCGCAGCCGGAGTTGCGAAAAGCTGTTCGGCAACGGGCCGGTCAGCCCCTCGTTCCGTTCGAGGTCCAGCGTTTCTAGGCTGGCGAGGTTGCCCAACTCCAGAGGGATCGGGCCGGTGAGTTCGTTCCTGCCGAGGTCCAGCCATTTCAGGCTGGCGAGATCGCCCAACTCTGGAGGGATCGGGCCGGTCAGGCCGTTGGCGCCGAGGTCCAGCCGTTCCAAGCTGGCGAGGCCGCCCAACTCCGGAGGGATCGGGCCGGTCAGACCGGGGCTATCCTCCCGGCAACACTGTCCATATCGCGAGGCGTTGTACCCGAGGCGCAGCGTTTCCAGACTGGCGAGGTTGCCCAGCTCCGGCGGGATCGAACCGCCGAGACGGTTGTCTCTGAGGTCCAGCCATACCAAGCTGGCGAGGCCGCCCAACTCCGGCGGGATCGGGCCGGTGAGGTTGTTGTTTTCGAGGTCCAGTGATCGCAGGCTGGCGAGGTTGCCCAGCTCCGGCGGGATCGAGCCGGTCAGACCGCCCCGTTCCGACCGATATGGGGTGATCGAGACGTTCCGGCCGAGGTGCAGCGTTTCCAGGCTGGCGAGGTTGCCCAGCTCCGACGGGATCGGACCGTCGAGGTCGTTCCTGCTGAGATCCAGCGTTTTCAGGCTGGCGAGATCTCCCAACTCCGGGGGGATCGGACCATCGAGGCCTTTGCCGCTGATGTTGCCCCTAAGGACCAGCGTTTCCAAGCTGGCGAGACCGCCCAACTCCGGGGGGATCGGGCCGTGGAGGACGTTCCCGCTGAGGTCCAGCGTTCGCAAGTTGGCGAGGCCGCCCAACTCCGGGGGGATCGGACCGGTGAGGTAGTTCAGCTCCCCCCGGCTCCCCCAATCCGTATCCGGACAACTTGGCCATGTCAGGCAGGCTTCCAAGCTGATGCCGAGGTGCAGCGTTTCTAGGCTGGCGAGGTTGCCCAGCTCCGGAGGGATCGGACCATCGAGGCCGTTGTCTCTGAGGTCCAGCGATTCTACCCGTCCATCGGCGCCGACGGTCACCCCATGCCATTCCCCAAGCGGGGCGTCCGTCAGCCAGTTTCCGTTGTTCCTCCAGTTCTGGCCGTCCGTCGCTTCGTAGAGCGCCGCCAGCGCGGCCCGCTCGTCGATGTCCGCCACTTCCACCGCAAACACGGCCCGCGCCGAAAGCCCGTCCGGATCGCTGGCCGTGACCACCACCGCTCCCGCGCCGCCGGCGCTCCCGCCCGTCAGGCGTAGCGTATCGCCGTCCACGGCCGCCGAGACAACCGCCGTGTCCGCACTGGAGGCCGCGAACGCCAGTGAGTCCCCGTCCGGATCCACGAAGTACGCCGACACGTCCACCGCCACCGCCGCTCCCGGTCCCGGAAGCCGTTGCGCGGAGATCTCCCCAATCGCCTCCGGAGCCCGGTTCACCGTCACCGCCACGGCCGCCACCGCCGACAGCCCGGACGGGTCCGTTGCCGCGACCGCCACCGCTCCCGCGCCCCCGGTCCCACCGCCCGTCATGCGCAGCGTGTCGCCGTCCACGACCGCCGAGACAACCGCCGTGTCCGAGCTGGAGGCCGCGAACGCCAGCGTGTCCCCGTCCGGATCCGCGAAGTACGCCGACACGTCCACCACCACTGCCGCCCCCGGTCCCGGAAGGTGTTGCGCCGGGATGCCGCCGCCGACCGCCTCCGGAGCCCGGTTCGACGCCCCCGCCACGCCAGCCCGCCCCGACAGCCCGGACGGCTCCGGTTCCGGATCGGCCGGGGAGGGATCGGGGGCCGTCGCGTCGCTCGAACACGCGGCCGCCAGCAACAGCGCCGCCAGTCTTCGCCAGTGTCCCGCCATGGTGCAGGGCCTCCGGAGAGGGGGAAGGGGTTGAGCGTCAAGCACCCATGCTTGCGAGGGCGCTTCGCTTGTCCACCCTCGTTCGGACACAGGGAGACCCGTCATGCGAACGAGAGTCCGATTCCGCCGCCCCTATCAGCAACGGAGACACAAGCCAGATCATGCCGGGCCACCGCGGCCGCTCAGTCCCTGTTCCAGATAGTGCGGCAGCAGCACCCGCTTCTTTCTCCCGATCATCACGTCTCCTTCGTTCGATGGAGACGCGATGGTAGCCAACCCGTTCTCGCTCCCTGCCCGGCTTCCTCCCAACAACCCGTGCGGCCAAGCCCCCGCCACGGGGCTCAACCCTGACATCTTCAACGCCCACGACCCTGAAGTATTGCATGCCCGATAACACCAAGCTTCCCGGCCTCCTGATCGCCCCTCACGGACGGCGAGAGCAACCAGCACTGCCCTCCCTGTCGCGCACCGACAATTCCCCCAACCCGTACCCCTCGGAGACCGGCGATCATCGATCTTGGGCCATCCTGTGACCCGTAACTTACCCGAAAGTGCCTTCTCGATCCCCGGTCAGCGGTCTCTGAGCCCATCGCGGAAGGCGTCACGTCCGCGGGGGGGCTCCCTACGCACCATCATGGACTGCCGGATCGTCGATTAAGCCCCAGACCTATCACTCCCCGGTTTCGCCGGGACGGGAAGGCTCGTCTTGCGCCAGTAAGATCTCCTCGCCGGGCATAGCTCACGACCTTGTAAACCTCCTCGGCTCCCGACACGAACACCCCCAGTTTTTCGAGTTCGTACCTGATGGCGTCCAGTTCGAACATCAGTTTCGCACCCGTTAGCTGATTTCTCTCGCGGCGGGCTTGGAGTTCCTCCGAGAAGGCTTCCATCCGATCCACCAACGCCTCGAAACGTCGATGCGGCTGTGCGTCCTGCTTCCTCTGCCACCACTCGACGCAAGCCCCAATTCCAGTGATGACGAACGCTGCCCCCATCACCCCCACACCCAAGGCGAATGTCACGCCTTCCTCTCGGAACCCGAGTGCCAGAAGAAGACCCGCGAGGCACCCTAAGCAGACCCGAACTTGTGCTGCCCGGCCCGACAGAAACACCTTTGCCGTCTTGGCAAGCCACTGATACCCATCGTCTGCCATTCAAGCACGATACGGCTTCCCTCTCCCCTGCGACAAGGGGTAATCACGGGCCGCCCTTGACGTAGACTCGGCCCTTGTCCGGAACGGAGAAGTCTTCGACCGGGAAGTTCTCAGCCGTGAAGGTGCGCTCGATGTGCCCTGTGAGCGTGACTTCGAGCCTCGCTAGACCCATGGGGTCGTCCGGCGAGTTCTGTTCCCTGGGGCTCCCGGCGAGGCCGAGGCGCAGGGTCTCGTTCGACGTGATGCTGAGGAAGTCGAGGATGCTGCATCCAGAGCACGCGAGGGAGAGTGCGGCGAGCAGAAGGAGTCGTGGGGAACATGGGAAACGCCTCCAACGTTAGAGGTCCCCACAAGGTTGTGGCATGGAAGTTTGCCATCGCCAAGTTGTTCAGAGCTTGACGGCGGAGCGCAACCTCGACACCCTTCGGGGGATCAGTTCGGGACCCATCGAACTAATCCTTCTCGCTGGTATCCACGATGGCGACGCCTATCCGAGCATGAAACGATGAGCGGCACATGCGGAGATAGCGGAGGAGTGGACATATTCGGAAAGCCCTGCGGAGCTTATCCTGCCCGGCACGAGCAGGAGATCGCGGGCCGCTGCCGCCACCATGGCGATGCCGACGGGGAGGCTTACCGAAGGGAACGTTCGCGTGGCTACGCTCAACGAGAGACAGTGAACCACGCGAGGGCGGCGTTCAGCGCTGCGCATTGGGCATACGTCGAGGCGCGATACCGCGTCGCAAGAGCGATGATCGCTACCCGTCCGGCGATCGATGACTTGGCCATCAAAAAGGGAGAGCTTGAGCAGGCTCGCAGGCGTTGCAGCGACCTCGGCGTGAGTACGACAGTAGCTCCGCGTAACTTGGCCCAAGAACAGCAGGATCGCGCCGCCGCCGCATCGGTGACGGTCCCCTACGAAGATACTCCTCAGGAATAGTGCCATAGGGGAGGGATCTGACTACGATCCGGGTCGGGTAACCCGGCGCGCTTGCTAGGTCAGCGGCGGTCGCCTGCGGATCCGAAAACCGCCTAGGCGGCTCGCCTCCAGCCGACATGGCCTTCATGGGCGACACGAAGGGCGTTCCGGCGGCTCGTCGAACTGCGAGACCGCTGGCTCAATCCTCCCGAATGGGCGGAGTGGGCCGAAGAACCCGTTCCCGGCTACCCCCGCGCCTGGTGCTCCGGGACGAGAAGGCGGCCAACGCGCTCAAGAGACGGACGTTGACCAACCTCTACAAGGCGCGCCCGCAAGTGGCTCGCCGACGCGCACGCCCAACTCGACGCCGTCCTACGGCGAATCGCGCGGGACAACGGATCAGGAGCCCGAAGCTGTCCGATCCCATGTGGACCATTGCCTTAGGCCTTGGCGCCAGTGCATACCATGTCCAGCGATGTACCTCGCATTGTTCACATGGCGTACCGCAATGTCGAACAACCTCCTCCTGGTGTGTGGCTGACCGCCCCCGATCCAGCCGAGCACCAAGAGATCCATCCTTTCATCGGTGGTCAGTTCCTCGATCATCCTGATCAGTCTGAGCTTGGTCGGTGAAGTCTCCGCGAGCTGTGAGGTTTCGGCCGCGATGATTCGGAGTCCTGTCTTGGGGACCGGATGGAAATCGTCCACGACGCTCGCCATGGTCGCATCAACGCGGTCCCACACCTCACACAACTCCTCGACCCTGTCCCGGTCGATCACCAGTCGAAGACCAGCCTCCTTCAAATCGGCCATTGCCGACGCATCCTGGAGCGCGATCACCGACACCTCCGGGACGTGATCCGACACGATCTTCGCAAGTTTCCGATCCGCCGTGAGAAGCACCGATTCCGTGAGTCTCGCGCAGGCGATGTATAGGCTGTCGTAGACCGGATGACCGATTCGCAGCGCGGTCTCAGTCGCTTCCCGCAGTATGGTCGCGCCAAGCTGGATTTGGACGACCTCGGGGAGCTTGGCGATCCTGTCCAGAAAAGGCGTCGCCGAAGCGATTTCCCGGCGGCGAGCCTTCTTCCAGATCACGTTGGCACATTCGACGGGTAGCAGGTCTGGAGCGTATCGGTCGATTCTAGGTGCGAGGAGGTACCGGGCTTCTTCGCGGTGGTCCTCCGCGAAAAACCACTTGACGGCCACGCTCGCGTCGACCGTGACCCTCACCGGTTCCGGTCCTCCCGGATGAGCTTCGTGCTGTCGGTCTGTCTTATGCCAGTTGTCGTCGCCGCCAGCGAGTCCGCGCGAGCCAAGAACTCGACCGTCCCAAGGTAGCTGGTCACCTCGCGGGTGAGCACATGGCGAACCTCTCCCTCCAGCGAGCGCTCATTTGCCTTGGCCTGGGCCTTGAGCCGGTCGATCACGTCGTCGTGCAGATTGCGTATGGTCAGGTTGCCCAAGTGTGCCTCCTAGGTCGGGTGCTAGCATAATGCTAGCGGATGGTCTCGCACCGCGTCAACCACTGTGGCGACTCCGACTTCGGGCCACATGTGGCACTCGCGACCCGGCTCATCCCGTCGATCGCGACTCGTCATCGTGTCACCCCGTCTCGAACCCGGGCAGCGCGTGGCACTCGCGACCCGGCTATCTCGCCATCGCGACGCCCTCCGGGCAAGCCATTGCGCGACAATCGCTTACAGAGACGCCGTCGAGCGCTGCGACGATTACGCCGGGCAGGGATGGGCGGGATCATCCGGGAGCACCGCCCCGAAGGGCTGAAACCTCTCTCCGTCACCCGCACATTTCGGGCGATCACATGACCGCCTCGGGCAGCGCTGCCCGCGCTCCCTGTATCGCAGCGGCGCGCACGTTCAGCGCCGCGTTTTCGTCTCGTCTGGCCCGATACCCGCAGTGCGGGCACGAATACGCCCGCTCTCCCAGCGGATGCACCGTCCGCTCGCCGCAAGCGTAGCAAGTCTGCGTACTCGACGCCGATTCCGGCACGGCCACAACCTCACGGCCCGCCCAGTCGCCCTTGTACTCGATCTGGCGGCAGAACTCGCCCGCAGCAGCCTCGCGGCTCGCCTCACCGAAGAAACCGGACTCCTGCCATGCCTTCGCGCTCGGGTCCTCGTATCCCACGATTCGCGCATGGTCGATCAGCTTTCGCGTGGCCTTGTGGGTCCGGTCACGCCTCATGTTTCCTTCCCGCTCCATCAGTCGGGAGCGAGTCAAAACGAGCTTCCGGTGCCGGCGCGACCCGCGCTTGCAACGCGCGATCTTGCGATCCAACCGCCGCCGCCGCTTCTTCGAGCGCTCGGGCACCCGAGCGAACTCCAGCGACTGCTCGCCATCGTGCGCCGTCATGGCCCGGATGCCGGGGTCGATTCCCACGGCCAGCGCCTTCGGCTCCGCATACTCGGGGGCCGGACCCTCGTACTGGATGGCCAGGTACCAATGCCCGCCCCGGTACGAGACGCGACCCGAGTTGATCTTGATGAGTCGTCCATCAGCAAGACGCCAGAAAAATCCCCGGTCCTCCTTTGGCGAGGGTGACTTCACCCACCAGGTCTCAACGACTCTCGGTAAACCTGACCGCCAACGCATCCAGCCCACCTTGTTGCCGAACAGCCGCACCCGCCCCCGCTCGACATCGGTTTCCAACCGCTGATTGTGGACGTAGGGGTTGACGGGACATCGTTCGGGAGCCCGTCTCGACGGGGCGTCATAGTGGTCGGGCCTGCGCCACCAGTTCCGCAGCGCCTGATGATGCATGGCGACCACGTTCACGACCGACAGGGCGTCGCACGGCCAACCGAGCCGCCGGTGCATCGGCTGCGCGACCTCCTTCTGGAGCCAACCGACCGAACAACCCTTCTTCTCGCGCTCGTAAAACTCGCGCGATTCGGCCCGCACCCTCTCCCGGATGCACGCCAGCAGGAAGCGCATCCGGGAGAGAGTCGCGGCTTGTTCCCGCGACGGATACAGACGGCCCTTGATGGCCTGCGAAACGGTCCGTGGCGTTCCCATGCCTCCCATCGTTCAGATCGTCACGCCCCTGTCAACCTGGTCGCGCCCGCAAGGTCCGCCACGGAAGGCTTGAGGGGCGGGCCAAGGCGAACAGACGCCAGCCGTCCATCGGGCTCACGGGAGCCGGCAACTCCGAGCATCAATTCACTTCACGTCGCTAGCGCGCGAACCATAACCCCGGGAGACGAAACTGCTCGCTCGGCCAGAGCAAGCGCATGACGCTTGATGCGTCGTACTGCCCCGTAGCTCTTCAGAAGCGCCTCGTCACGCATCTTCTCGCTCCGCGTTTCACCGGTGAGCAAGGCGTCGCCGTCGTGCCTCAACGCGTCATCGAACCCCGGTAGGGCGACGGTCGCCCATCTCCTGTCACGGGCATACCCACCGTGGTGGCAGATATGCCGAACGACTCTCCGCATGTCTCTGATCATCCTGTCCCTATCGACAAACGCCTGTCCGTTCGAGTCTCCCGATTTCGGCTTCGCTTGTTGAACCATGTCCTTCGACCCTCCCTTGGTGTAGGCTCTCCGGCCCCCGCAGCTACACAGGAATTGTCGCCGCTCTCTCTCCAGTTCGGCAATGCATGGGGCAAGAACCGTTAGCGTCCATCTGCGACGCGATCTGCCGTATGGCTACGTCTGTTCAGGGCGGCGAACCTCCGGTCAACTGACTCAACACTGGTGGTGACACGTGAGGTGGCGTTCACGATTGGCGCTAAGACGCCGGATGCCTTCGGCAAGGAGATGCGGCGGGTGAGAGTCCCGCTATTCACGTCCCGTTTTCCCGCTTCCCCGGCACGATCCAGCAAGGTAGAGTCCAACGGCAAGAAACGCAGATCGTGCAGTCCCAGTTGAACTTAGACGATTCCTTGCCGCGATTCATAGCATCCGTATCCTGCCATCCCGGCAGGATGTGATTATCGCGGCCCGGCTCGCTCACTGCGAATCCTGGCCATCAGCGCGAACGGATCGCCAGGTTCCTCGGCCGAGCCGAATTCCCGATACAGCGTCGCGACGTTGACAACGATCCGTTCGGCATCCCCCCACGAATCGAAGTCGGCGAGCGAGATGTCCATCGCCGCGTCATGGACGCTCAAACCCGCGTCGAAGCGGATCCTGGCCTCGTCCCGCACATACACCAGGTAATCCCGCACCGCCCGGATGCCGCGCTTGTCGGTGACCGGACCGTGGCCCGGGACCACAACTTCAACAGGCAACCCGAGCATGTAGTCGCACGCGGCGATCCAGTTCGCAACGGGTCCGGCCCACAGGATCGGGTGGCCCTCGATGAACAGAATATCGCCTGTGAAGATGAGCTGGTCGTCCGGTACGTAGACCAGGATGTCACCCGTCGTATGGCACGGGCCGAACTGCTTCAGGACGATGCTCTTGTCTCCGACGCGCGTCCGGTGATGGCCTTCGAAGGTGGTTGTCGGAAGGACCTGTGTGATTCCTTCGAAGTCAAAGGCGCCGAAAGCCTCGATGAGGAATCGGCCCGTCTCGCCCATGCCCGGAGCCGCGTCCATGAGCATTGCGAGCCGCTCCGGGCTCTGGGCGGTCATCTCCTCGGCTGCGGCCCTTGAGGCGATGATCTCCGCCCCGGCCACCAACTCGTTGCCGTTGCAGTGGTCGGGATTCGCGTGGGTGTTGACGAGCTTGTCGATGTTGCGCACGGCGACCGGCTCGGCATCGCGCATGGCTGCGAGCATGGCACGGGTCAGCTTAAGGTCGAACAGGGTGTCCACGAGGAGGCTCTCGTCGCCGTCAACGATGAGTCCCGCATTGCTCCAACCCCAACCGCCATCGGGCTGGATCCACGCATAGCATCGGGATCCGAGCTCGTGCAGGCCGTGCGTGAAGGGCCGAACGCCAAGTGTCATTCGGACCTCCCGAACCCCGTCCAGATCGCGGCCAGCATCACGCCGAGGAGCGCCCAGGAATATGCGTTGGCCAGACCGGCTTCGAGGGCCGACACGCGCGCGATCCCGAACGATTCGCCGGACGCCGTGGCCGAGGCGGCCAGGATGGTGGGGATGAAGAAGGGGAGGAGAAAGGGGTAGGTGCACACGGTCATGTCGAGGAGGTTGGCGCGCCTGAAACGGCCGATGCCGGCGCGCCTGCCCGAATCCCGGACCAGGTCGCCGACGGCGAGGATGGCCATGACCGAATGCGTCGTCAGCAGGACCGCCACGCTGGTCACGCCGAAGATGCGCAGCTCGGCGGCGCGCGCGGTTTCGGCCGCCGACCGGGAACTCTGTGCCAGGCGGTCCAGGATGCCCGCTTCCTGCGCGGCCCCCACAATGCCCATCAGCAGGATGGTGAACACGACGATCCCCACCGCCCCCTCCATCCCGTCAAGGATGAGCCCGCGGGCCTGGAAGGCCTCCCGGTCGATGTAGACGAGGTCTGCCGGTGCGACGAGCCCCAGCGCCAGGGCCAGGACCACAGCCGCGGCCACACCGGAGAAGAGGCTCTCCACCAGGCCACGCCCTCGCCACAGCATGACGAAAGCGGCCAATGGCGCCAGCAGCATGGGCAGCGCAGCCGGGTTACCCTCGAGCATCGCGCCCTGTCCCGGCGCCTGCGTGACCTCGGTTTCCGCGCCTCCCAGCAGAGTGAGTACGAGGGCCGCGACCGCCGCGGCGGGAAGCGCGTACCGGAGGCGGCTGCGCACCACGCCCCCCATGGGCGCCCCCTGGCTGCTCGCCGACGCGATCGTCGTGTCGGATACTGGCGAGACGTTGTCGCCGAAGGTGGCCCCGGCCAGGATGGCCCCGATGAGGACGACCGGACTCGCGTCCAGGACGCCGGCGGCGGGATAGAGGAGCGGAGCGCAGATCAGGATGGTGCCCAGGCTGGTCCCCGTGGCCGTGGAGAACAGAACCGCGATCAGGAACGACATGAGGACGAAGCCTCCGCCGCGTACACCGAGTTCGCTTCCGGCCCAGACGAGAGCGTGTACGAGGCCCGATTCGCGCAACACGGCCGAGAAGACGCCCGCCAGCAGCCACGCGGCGACCATGAGCATCACGATCGGGCGGGACATGCCCCTGAGCGCGGCCGCGCTGTACGCGGAGGCGCTGCGGGCTACCAGCAGTCCGACCCCGAGGGCTGCCAGGAGGACCGGCCACAGCCCGCGCTCGTCTGGAGCCCCCGAGAAGCCCAGCCAGGCCGCGCCCGCGGCGAAAACCAGGATCGGAGCCGCCGCACCAGCAAGGCCCAGGTGGAAGTCGAGCGGTGCCGGCGTCTGCGCGTGCGAGCGCGGGGACGGTGTCGGATCGGGTGCGGAGTTCACGGTGCCGGGTGGGTTTTCCGGGTGACTGGACACGCCCTATGATCGAGGATCGGCACCGGCCGGGCCAGCTTCCGTGATCCGTTCCCTGGCGAAATGAGGATGCGCGCATGAGCGTCGACGACGTCTTCGAACTCTACGATCTGCGGGTCGAGGTGGTCGCCGGCGAGCGCGACATGGTGTGCAACCACAAGGCAGGCGACTACTTCGAGCTCAGCGGGGAGAACCTGTCCTTTCCCGCCGGTCAGACATTTCCGCTCTACCCCCTGGCCGCCCTTCTTCCCCTCCTCCCCGCAAAGCAGCGCGACACGCACCCCCACGACTGGATGACCACGGACACGGAGATCGCCTGCCCCGACCCGCACTGCGGCGCCCGCTTCCGCATCACCCGGACCGGCAGGTCGACCTTCCGCCACAGCGAGGTCACGCGTGTTCCGCTGGATTGACCGCCCGTGGGCGGAGTCACGCCGGCATGCGAGCGGAGAGGCATCCACGGACTCCCCCCGGTGAATCCAGTTCAGCCACCTCTCCGGCTGCCTCCGTCCGGGGTGATCCGGGGGTGCTGGCAGCTCTCCGAGGGCCACAGCGACGGTTGGGGCAGGGAGCGCGCCTTCGCGGCCCTGGACGCGGCGGCCGCGGCTGAAAGCCCCCTCGTCCTGGACTGCGCCGACATCTATACGGGCGTGGAGCGCATCATCGGGGACTGGCTGGCCGGACGACCGGATATCGCCGACGACGTCGCCGTCCATACCAAGTTCGTGCCCGACCTCGACGCCCTGTCCACTATCGACCGCAACTACGTCCGCCGCGTGGTGCAGCGGTCACGGGACCGCCTCCGGGTCGACGCACTCGAGTTGGTGCAGTTCGCGTGGTGGGACCTCTCGCAACCGAAGTGGGTGCGCGCCGCCGAGTGGCTTGCGGAGCTCCGGCAGGAGGGGATCATCCGCCACCTGGGCGTCACCAACTTCGACCGGGCCGCGCTCGGCACCCTCCTGGACGCGGGCATCGCGGTGGTGTCCAGCCAGGTCCAGCTCTCGCTTCTCGACCGCCGTCCCCTGAAGGGCCTGACGAAGCTCTGCCGCGAGCGGGGCGTCACGGTGTTCGCCTATGGGGCCCTGGCGGGCGGGCTCCTGTCGGACGCCGGCGGTGTACCGGCGGAGTCCAGGTCGCTGACCAAGTACCGCCTGATCGCCGAGGAGGTGGGTGGCCGGGAGGTGCTCGGGCGGGCTCGGGGGGCGCTCGCGGGGCTGGCCGCGCGGCACGGGGCCGCCATGGCGGACGCGGCGGTGGCCTACGTGCTCAGGCAGCCGGGCGTCGGGGCTGCGATCGTCGGGCTGAGCCGGAGAGGGCTGATGGTCGACGGGCGCCGAGTACATCTCTCCCCGTCCGATGTGGCGCACCTCGAGGCGACGGTGCCGGAGACCGTCGGGGGAGAAGTGTTCGAGGTCGAGCGCGATCGGGAAGGCCCGCACGGCCGCATCATGCGCTACAATCTGAACCTGGAGCACTGACGGGCGCGGTTGCCGACTCCGGCGCATCGTCCCCAGTTTACCGGGTCCATCCCGCCCATTCCCCCGTGAGAGTCGAACCTGCGCGCAGGAATGGCGGGATATTCTGCAGGTAACAGTTCCGGGGAGGGGGCCGTGCGACGCACGATCAACGCAGGAGCGGCGGTCGACGCCGGCCTGCCGGCTGCCCGTGGGCTGTACAGTCCCCGCTACGAGCACGACAGCTGCGGCGTCGGCTTCGTCTGCGACATCAAGGGGCGCGCGAGCCGGGCGATCCTCGACGATGCCAACCGCATCAACTGCCGCATGGGGCATCGCGGCGGGATCGGCTGCGAACCCGGGACCGGGGACGGCGCCGGCATCCTGACCGGGCTGCCGCACCGGCTGCTCGACCGGGTGGCCCGGGAACAACTGGGCATCGCCCTTCCCTCTCCCGGCCAGTACGGCGTCGGCATCGCCTTCCTCCCGCGCGACCGCCGGGAGCGGCAGATCTGCAAGGAGCGCACCGAGGCCATCATCGCCGAACAGGGACAGCGCCTTCTCGGATGGCGCCGGCTCCCGCACAGCGCGGAACGGGCCGGGCTGACCCCGACCGCGCTCGGGTCGATGCCGCACCTCGAGCAGCTCTTCGTCGGGGCCGGCGACGGTTTCGTCGACTCCGCCTTCGAGCGCCAGCTCTACATCATCCGCAAGTACGCCAGCCACTGCCTGCGGGGCGATCCGCGGCTTTCGGGGCGCGAACTGCCCTATTTCTGCTCGCTCTCGGCCAACACCGTCATCTACAAGGGGATGCTGACGCCCCATCAGCTCTTCGAGTTCTTCGACGATCTCCGGGCCGCCGATTACAAGTCCCACATGGCGATGGTGCACTCGCGCTTCTCCACGAACACCTTCCCCTCCTGGGACCGTGCGCAACCCAATCGCGCCATGTGCCACAACGGCGAGATCAACACGCTGCTGGGCAACTGCAACTGGATGAACGCGCGCGAAGGCGTTCTGCGCTCGGAGCTGTTCGGGGACGAGCTGGAGAAGCTCTTCCCCATCATCGAGCCCAACTGCTCGGATTCGGGCAACTTCGACAATGTGCTCGAGTTCCTGCTCATGACCGGACGCAGCCTGCCGGAGTCGGTCATGACCATGATCCCGGAGGCGTGGCAGCAGCGGCCGGGCATGCCGGCCGACAAGCGCGCCTTCTACGAATTCCAGTCGTGCCTCATGGAGCCCTGGGACGGCCCGGCCCTCATCCCCTTCACCGACGGCCACTGCATCGGGGCCGTGCTCGACCGCAACGGGCTGCGCCCGAGCCGCTACTACGTGACCGACGACGACCGCTGCGTGATGGCCTCCGAGGTGGGCGTGCTGCCGGTCGCACCCGAGCGCGTGGTGAAGAAGGGGCGGCTGCAACCGGGGCGGCTTTTCCTGATCGACTTCGACGCCGGGCGCCTGGTGCCGGACAGCGAGATCAAGTCGGAGTGGGCCAGGCAGCGGCCCTACGGGGAGTGGCTGGCGCGACAGCGCCTGGAACTGGGCGAGGCCGCCGATCCGCACGGCTACGACGAAGCGACCGTCCTCCGGCGCATGCGCGCCTTCGGCTATACCGCCGAGACCGTGCAGTTCATGCTGCTCAGCCTGGTGCGCGACCGGCGCGACCCGCTCGGATCGATGGGCAACGATGCGGAGCTGGCGGCGCTCGCGGACCGGCCGCGCATGCTCTACGACTACTTCAAGCAGCGCTTCGCGCAGGTGACCAATCCCGCCATCGATTCGATCCGCGAGGAAGTGGTCATGTCGCTTGAGTGCTACATCGGGCCCGAGGGCAACCTGCTCGAGGTCACGGAGGAGCACGCGCACCGGCTGCGCCTTCCTCATCCGATCCTCTCGAACCGGCAGTTCGCAGCCCTCTCGCAACTGGAGGAGCGCGGATGGCGGAGCCGGACGCTCGACACCACCTTCGCGCGCGGCTCCGGGAAGCGCGGTCTGCTCGCCGCCCTCACCCGCCTCGAGAAGGAGGCCGACCGGGCCGTCGAGGAGGGCTACCGGGTGCTCGTGCTCTCGGACCGCGCGATCGGCCCGGACCGCCTCGCCATCAGCTCCCTGCTCGCCGTGGGCTGCGTGCACCACCACCTGGTGCGCACGCACCAGCGCACCCGCATCGCCCTTGTCGTCGAGACCGGCGAGGCGCGCGAAGTGCACCATCACTGCCTGTTGCTGGGCTACGGTGCGGATGCCATCAACCCATATCTCACCTACGAATGCCTCTGGCACGTCCGGCACACCCAGCGGATGGACGAGTTCGCCCACATCGCTTCCGACGACGACGTGGTCGCCGCGTACCGCAAGGGGGTCGGCAAGGGCATCCTCAAGGTGATGGCCAAGATGGGCATCTCGACGCTGCAGTCCTACAAGGGGGCGCAGATCTTCGAGGCGGTGGGGCTCGGAGCCGAGGTGGTGAACCGCTGTTTCACCGATACCGAGAGCCGCGTGGGCGGGATCGGGTTCGGAGTGCTGGCGGAGGAGATCGAGCGCCGCCACGAGCTGGGCTTCGCCGGCGAGGGGCGCCGCAACGGACGCGCGTTGCCCAATCCAGGCGACTTCCACTGGCGCAAGGGTGGGGCGCGCCACATGTGGGATCCGGTGTCGGTGCGCGGCCTCCGGGTCGCCGCGCGCACCAACTCCCCGGAGGCCTACTGGCGCTTCGCCCGTCACGCCAACGAGGAGAACACCCGCAAGGCGACGCTGCGCGGCCTGCTCCGGTTCCACCCCACCGGTCCGCCGGTCGACCTGGACGAGGTCGAGCCCGAGGCCGAGATCGTGAAGCGCTTCGCGACCGGCGCGATGAGCTTCGGCTCCATCTCGAAGGAAGCCCACGAGTCGCTCGCGCTGGCCATGAACCGCATCGGCGCCAAGTCCAATTCCGGCGAGGGCGGCGAGGATCCGGCGCGCAACGTCCCGGACGCGGACGGGGGGCTGCGCCGCTCCGGGATCAAGCAGGTGGCCAGCGGACGCTTCGGCGTGACGATCGAGTACCTGACCGCGGCCGAGGAACTGCAGATCAAGATCGTGCAGGGAGCCAAGCCAGGGGAGGGCGGCGAGCTGCCGGGGCGCAAGGTGGACGACTACATCGCGTCGATCCGGCATTCCACGCCCGGCGTGGGCCTGATCAGCCCGCCCCCGCACCACGACATCTACTCCATCGAGGACATCGCCCAGCTCATCCACGACCTGAAGAACGCCAACCCGCAGGCGCGCATCAGCGTGAAGCTGTGCGCCGAGATCGGCGTGGGCACGGTGGCCGCGGGGGTGGTCAAGGCGCGCGCCGACCACCTGGTCATCTCGGGCGACAGCGGGGGGACGGGCGCCTCGCCCCTTACCTCCATCAAGCACGCAGGCCTGCCGTGGGAGTTGGGGATCGCGGAGGTCCACCAGACCCTGGTGATGAACAACCTGCGCTCGCGGGTCATCGTGCAGACCGACGGACAGCTCAAGACGGGCCGCGACGTGGCCATCGCCGCGCTGCTGGGCGCGGAGGAGTTCGGCTTCTCCACCGCCCCGCTGATCACGCTGGGCTGCGTCATGATGCGCAAGTGCCACCTGAACACCTGTCCGGTGGGGGTGGCGACCCAGGATCCGGAGCTGCGCAAGAAGTTCTCCGGGAAGCCGGAGTACATCATCAACTACCTGTTCATGGTCGCGCACGAGCTGCGCGAGATCATGGCCCGCCTTGGCTTCCGCACCGTAAACGAGATGATCGGGCGCGTGGACGCGCTCGAGGCCGCGCCCCGGCCCGGGCACTGGAAGGCGAGGAGCGTGAACGTGGACGCGCTCCTGATGCCGGCGCTCGAGCCGGAAGACTGTCTGGGGGTGTATTGCCGGCACGAACAGGATCACGGGCTGGAGGATGCCCTCGATCACACCCTGATCCGCCTGGCCGGGCCGGCCATCGAGGAGGGGCGGCCGGTGCGCCACGACATGGCCATCTCCAACGCGAACCGGGTGGTGGGAGGCATGCTGTCCAACCACATCATCCGCCGCGTGGGACCGGCCATGCTTCCCGACGACTCCATTCACTTCCGCTTCCGTGGGAGCGCGGGACAGAGCTTCGGCGCATGGCTGGCGCGCGGGGTCACGCTGGAAGTGGAAGGCGACGCCAACGACTACGTCGGCAAGGGGCTCTCCGGCGGCCGGATCATCCTGTATCCGCCCAGGGCGTCCCGGTTCAAGGCCGAAGAGAACATCCTGATCGGCAACGTGGTGTTCTACGGCGCCATCAGCGGCGAGGGCTTCTTCCGGGGTATCGCGGCCGAGCGCTTCTGCGTCCGCAACAGCGGCGCCACCGCCGTGGTGGAGGGCATCGGCGACCACGGGTGCGAGTACATGACGGGTGGGCGCGTGGTGGTGCTGGGCGAGACCGGGATCAACTTCGCGGCCGGGATGTCGGGGGGGATCGCCTATGTGTGGGATCCTCGCGGGACCTTCGAGCCCCGCTGCAACATGGATCTGGTGGTGCTGGAGCGCTTGTCCGACGCGGACGAGCGCGAGGAGGTGCGCCGCCTCATCGAACGGCACCACGAGTACACGGGCTCCACGGTCGCGGCCACCATCCTGCGCGATTGGGACGCCCGCCACCCGGAATTCGTGAAGGTGGTGCCGATCGACTATAAGCGGGCGCTCGAGGATCGCGCTGCCGCGGGCCATGCGCACGAGCTGCCCGTCGCGGCGGGCACCTGAGGGCGGCTGCATGGGCAAGGTCACGGGCTTCAAGGAATACGCGCGCGAGGCGGCCCCCTACCGCGACCCCGCCACGCGCATCCGGGATTTCGACGAGATCTACACCCCGCACGCCGATGAGCGACTGCAGACCCAGGGCGCGCGCTGCATGGACTGCGGCGTTCCGTTCTGCCAGTCGGACGACGGCTGCCCGGTCTACAATCTGATCCCGGAGTGGAACGACCTCGTCTACCGGGGGCGCTGGCGCGAGGCGCTCGATCGCCTGCACCGGACCAACAACTTCCCGGAGGTCACCGGCCGGGTGTGTCCCGCTCCGTGCGAAGGCTCCTGCGTCCTCGGCATCGCCGATCCCCCCGTCACCATCAAGAACATCGAGATGGCGATCGCCGACCGGGGCTTCGACGAGGGGTGGGTGCGGGCTAACGCGCCGTCCGCGCGCACCGGCAAGAGCGTCGCGGTGGTGGGTTCGGGCCCGGCGGGGCTGGCAGCGGCGGCACAGCTCAACTCCGCGGGGCACCGGGTCACGGTCTACGAGCGCGACGACCGCATCGGGGGCCTGCTCATGTACGGGATTCCCAACATGAAGCTCGACAAGCGCGTCGTGGAGCGGCGCGTTTCACTCCTGCGCGAGGAGGGAGTCGAGTTCGTGACCAACGCCAACGTAGCCGATGGCGGCGGAGGGTCGCTGGATGTGCGGCAACTGAGGAGGCGCTTCGACGCCCTGCTCCTGTCCACGGGCGCGACGCGCGCGCGCGATCTGCCAGTTGGAGGACGGGAACTGCCCGGCATCCACTTCGCCATGGAGTACCTCACCGACAGCATCCAGGCGGGGCTCGGCGATCATCCGCCCAGAATCCCCGCGGCCGGCCTCGATGTTGTCGTCATCGGCGGGGGCGATACCGGCACCGACTGCATCGGTACCTCTCTGCGCCAATCGTGCCGCCGCCTGATCAACTTCGAACTCCTGCCGCGGCCGCCCGCTGAACGCGCCCCCGACAATCCCTGGCCTGCCTGGCCGCTCATCTTCCGCGTGGAGTACGGGCACGAGGAGTCGATCGCCCATCTCGGACACGATCCGCGGGTCTACGCGATCTCGGCGGAGAGCTTCTTCGCGGGCCCGGACGGCAAGGTCGCGGGCGTACGCACGCTCGACGTGACCTTCCATGGCGGCCGCCTGCGCAAGATCCCGGGCAGCCAGCGCGAGTGGAGCGCGGATCTCGTCCTTCTTTCGATGGGGTTTGTGGGCCCGGAGCACGCGCCCGCAGAGCCGCTGGGCATCGAATACGATGAGCAGTCCAACTACGCCGCGGAGTTCGGTTCCTACGCCACGAACGTGGACGGCGTGTTCGCCGCCGGGGACTGCCGACGCGGACAGTCGCTGGTGGTGTGGGCCATCCGCGAAGGACGCGAGGCCGCGCGCGAAATCGACCGCTGGCTGATGGGCGAGACGCGGCTGCCCTGAACGTCGTCTCCTGACCGCCGTTTCCTGACCGCCGTCTACCCTTGTCGCGACGGGCATCGACAGCGCAATTTGTCCGCTGTGGCCGCGAGCGTGGTCTCGCGGCGTCTTCCAACCCGCTCACCGACTCCAACTGTTCACCGACTCCAGGGAGGATCAGACATGCGCAGGTTCGCCGCCCTATTCCTGCTTGCCGGGGTACTCGGGCTCGGGGCCCCCGCGGAGGCGGATGCCCAGCTCCTCGAAGTGGGAGAGATGGCTCCCGACTTCGAGCTGCCCGGGGCCACCCGCTTCGGCGTGCTGCAGGACCCGGTTCGACTCAGCGACTACCGGGGAGAAACCGTCGTCCTCGCCTTCTTCTTCCGCGTTCGAACACGTGGCTGAACGGTGCAGATGACAGCGTACCGTGATCAGTACGCAAGCTTGTTCAACGAAGGCCGGAACGTCGTCGTCGTCGGCATCTCCAACGACAGTCCCGAAGAGCTGGGCTCCTGGCTCAAGGACGAGGACTTCCCCTTCCTGTTCCTCAGCGATGCCGGAACCGAAGGTGCCACCTACGAGGCGTTCGGCGGCGGCAAGCGCGACAACAACATGGTCGACAGCCGCTCGGTCATCGTGGTCGGGCCGGACGGCCGCATCGCCGGGGTGATCCCGCAGTTCGCCCAGGTGGACCCCACCGCCTACGAGGAGTTGGCGGCCATGGTCGACGAGGCCACGCCCGAGCCGTAGGCGAAGCTCGATAGCCGACTCATCTCCCGGGCCCGGGGTTCGGGTCCGGGGGGTGGGGGCTTCCTGCGGGCGCACCTACCCTGTCCCCCTTCCTGGACCTCGTTCCGATGCTGATGTGCGCCGATGTGCAGGCGTCGGTGCGCTTCTACTGCGATGTCCTTGGATTCGAGGTGGTTGACCGCATGGACGATGTCGGCGCTACCGGCTTTGCGTCCCTGCGCAACGGTGCTGCGCAGATCATGCTGGCGAGCCCGACCTACATCCCGCGGGCTCCCAGGGTCGAGGGACGTTATCCGCAGGCGGCCTACTATTTCTACGTGGAGGATGCGGATGCGTTGAGAGCGGCGGTCGTGGATGCCGGATGGCCGGCGACCGAATGCGTCGACCGGTTCTACGGGTTGCGAGAGTTCGAGGTGGCGGATCCGGAGGGACATGTGCTGCTGTTCGGGCAGGACATCGGTCCGGTGCGGGAGGGGGCCCATGCAGGTCAGCACAGTCCGGCGACCTGACAAAATGGCAGACAATCAGGTATGCGTCTGCCAAAATGGCAGACTCAAGCGACCCGTCTTGCGACGACTGAGTCGGCGCACCGGCACCCAGTGGCCGGCAGCGCGCCCGTCAACCGGACCCCGCCGCCCTCCTCCTCAGCCACCCCACCGTAAGCAACAGCGCGGCCGCGAACACGATCAGGAAGGTCGCGACGGCCAGGATCGCGGGGCTGATCTCCTCGCGGATGCCCGCCCACATCTGGCGCGGGATGGTGTTCTGCTCCACTCCGCCCAGGAAGAGCACGACCACCACTTCATCGAACGAAGTGGCGAAGGCGAAGAGCGCCCCCGAAAGCACCCCCGGAGCGATCAGCGGCAACTGCACGCGGGTGAAGGTGCGCAGCGGTCCCGCCCCCAGCGACGCGGCAGCACGGTTCAGGGTGGTGTTGTAGGCGGTCAGCGTGGCGGTCACCGTGATCACCACGAACGGCGTCCCCAGCGCGGCGTGCGCGAGGATCAGCCCGAGGTGCGTCTGGCCCAGGCCCATGCGGGAGTAGAAGAAGAACATCCCCGCGGCCGAAATGATCACCGGGGTCACCAGCGGGGAGACCAGGAAGCCCATCAGGAAGCGGCGCGCGGGCATGTCCGGGCTCGAGAGGCCGAGCGCGGCCAGCGTGCCCAGGAAGGTGGCCAGCGCCGTGGCGGCGGTGCCGATCACCAGGCTGTTGACCAGCGCGCTCCGCCAGACGTCGCTGGTCGCGATCTCCTGGTACCAGCGAAGCGACCAGGCTTCCGGGTCCAGCCTCAGCATGCCCTCGGTGAAGGTGAAGTAGGGCTCCGCGTTGAAGCTGAGCGGCACGATCACGAGGATGGGTGCCATCAGGAAAAACAGCACCGCCGCGCAGAACGCGACGTGCATCGTCCTTCCTGCCCTCTCCGCCCGGCTGAGCGCGCGCACGTCAGGCGACCCTCACGCCCTCGGTCCCTGCCAGCCGCTCGTACAGCAGGTAGAGGCCGATCACGCACGCCAGGATGATCGCGCCCAGCGCGGACGCCAGCCCCCAGTTGAGGGAGGTCTGCATGTGGTACGCGACCATGTTGGAGATGAGCTGGCCCGTGCTTCCCCCCACCAGCGCCGGGGTGATGTAGTAGCCGATGGCCAGGATGAACACGAGCAGGCTCCCCGCCCCCACCCCGGGGAGCGTCTGGGGCCAGTAGACGCGCAGGAACCCCTGCGCCGGGCCGGCCCCGAGCGACGCGGCCGCGTCCATGTGCGAGCGGGGAATCCCGCGCATTACCGAGTAGAGCGGCAATACCATGAAGGGCAGCAGAACGTGCGTCATCGCGACGAACGTGCCCGTCATGTTGTAGATGAGCGCGAGGCGGCCATCGTCGGAAACGAGCCTCAGCGCGACCAGAATGTCGTTGATCACGCCCTGGCCCTGGAGCAGGACGATCCAGGATGTCGTGCGCACCAGCAGCGAGGTCCAGAAGGGAACCAGCACCAGCGCCAGGAGCAGGCCGGCGCGGCGTGGCGGCGCATGCGCGATGAAGTGCGCGAGCGGATAGCCGAACAGGAGGCACAGCCCGGTGATGGACAGGCTGACCAGGAAGGTGCGCGCGAACAGACGCAGGTAGATGCGGCGGTCCTCCTCCTGACGCGCGACCGATCCGTCGGGAAGCCGCCGCAGATCGACCGCGGCCAGGTAGTGGCGGCTGGTGAAGCGCTCGCCGGCGGTGCGCACCGCGTGCCAGGTGCTCGCCTCGGCCCAGGCCGGATCGATCCCGGTGAAAGTCTCCCGCCAGGAGCCGTCGGGCACTGCGGCAAGTCTGCGTCCCGTCACCGCGACGATGCTGCGCATCCCCCCCTGCACCCGGTTGACCCGGCCGGCCACCCGGCCGATCACCCGCTCCTCCTGCGCCTCCATCAACTCGCGCGCCGCCGCAGCGAAGACATCCTCGCCGGGCACACTCTCCCCGTCCCATCCCTCCAGCAGGGCGAGCGTTTCGGGCAGCGCGTCCGCCACCACCGCGTCGTAGACGCTGCGGCTGAACATCGTGGCGAGAGGCGCCACAAAGGTCACGCCGACGAAGGCCACAAGCGGCAACGCAAGCCCCGCCGCCCGCAGTTGCGGCCGCCAGTCGCGCCCCCGCCGCATCGCCTCGGAGCTCACCGTCGCGCGCCGCCCGCCATCGAGCCTCCCCTCATCGGGCCAGCCACGAGCTGAAGCGCTCGTTCATCTCGTCCGTGTGGTTCACCCACCACTCCCAGTCGTTGCGCAGCGCCCGCTCCAGGTTCTCCGGGGAGGTGGGCATGTGCGGCAGCATGTCGACTCCCGCCTCCGCGTGCGATCCTACGAGCGGCAGTCCCGAGTAGCGCGTGGGGCTGTAGGAGATGTTGGCGCTGACCCGGGCCATGGACTGCGGCGTGGTCGCGAAGGCCAGGAACTCGAGCGCCGCCTCCAGGTTCGGCGTCCCCGCCACGACCACCAGTTGGCCGAAATCCAGCAGCTGCCCGTCCCAGATGATCTCGAAGGGCTGGTTTTCCAGCACCTGGGCGTTGAAGATGCGGCCGTTGTATGCGGTGGTCATGGTCACTTCGCCGTCGGCGAGAAGCTGGGGCGGCTGGGCGCCCGCCTCCCACCACACGATCTGGTCCTTGATGGTGTCCAGCTTGCGGAACGCGCGCTCGATCCCCTCCGGGGTGTCCAGCAACTGGTACACCTCCGCCGGCGGCACGCCGTCGGCCATGAGGGCGAACTCCATGTTGCCCATCGGCTTGCGACGCATTCCGCGGCGTCCCGGATAGGCTTCCAGGTCGAAGAAGTCCTGTATGGTCCGGGGCTCGGGGCCGGCAATGTTCTCCCGGTTGTAGGCGATGACGGTCGCGTAGAACTCGGCGCCGACGCCGCACTCGGTAAGCGTGCCTGGGAAGAAATCCTCCTCGGGTGGCGTTCCGTCCGCGCCGGGAGCCCACATCGCCGGATCGAGCGGCTCGAGCAGCCCCTCGTCGCAGCCGCGCACGGCATCCGCGATCTCCATGGGCACCACGTCCCAGTGAATCCGTCCCACGTCGACCTGAGCCCGCACCTCGGCCAGGCCCCCGTTGTACTGGGCGTCGCGGATGACGATGCCGCTCTCGGCAATGAACGGCTCGTAGTAGGCGAGCTTGCAGGCGCGCGTATAGGCCCCGCCCCACGCACCCACGGTCAGGGAATCGCCGGCGTCGCCGCCACAGGCAGCGATCAGGGCGGCGAGCCCAAGCACCGCGAGTCGGCGAGCCATGGGAACCTCCCGCCGGCGCGCCGGGTGGGCGCTGCAACGCTCGTTCACACCGCGCCCTCCGCGCCGCCGTAGTCCAGGACCCGGCAGTCCGCAGCCGTCCATCCCACGCGGATTTCGTCGCCCTCCAGCACCGCGCCCTGTCCCACCACGTTGGAGATCTTCGCGACGAAGTCGGCTCGCCCGCAGGTCTCCATGTGGATGCGCAGGTGATCGCCCACGAAGGTGATGTGCTCGATGACCGCGTCGAACTGGTTCGAGAACAGCCCTGGGTCGGGATGCAGCGTGATTCGCTCGGGCCGGATGGAGAGCGTGACCGGGTCCCCCGGCCGACAGTCCACCACCCGATAGCCACGCACCACATGCCCGCCCACCTCCACGTCGCACACTTCGCCGTCAACCGCGGCGACACGCCCGTGCAGGCGGTTGTTCTCGCCGATAAAGCGCGCGACGAAGGAGCGCTCGGGCTCCTCGTACAGGGCTTCGGGCGCGGCCACCTGCTCCACCATGCCGTCGCGCAGCACGGCGATGCGGTCCGACATGACCATGGCCTCCTGCTGGTCGTGGGTCACGTAGACGATGGTCACGCCGAGCGTCCGGTGGATGCGCCGGATCTCGTACTGCAACTCTTCGCGCAGATGGCGGTCGAGGGCGCCGAGGGGTTCATCCATCAGCACGAGTTCGGGCTCGAAGACCAGCGCGCGCGCGATCGCCACCCGCTGCTGCTGCCCGCCCGAGAGCTGCCCGGGCCGACGCTTCTCGAAGCCCTCCAGCCGGACCAGCTTGAGTGCCCGGTCCACCAGCTCCCGCCGCCGGTCGCGCCCGATGCCGCGCACGTCCAGCGGAAAGGCCAGGTTGTCCTCGACGGTCATGTGGGGAAAGAGCGCGTAGTCCTGAAACACCATGCCGATGCCCCGCTTGCGCGGTGGCAGGGCGTGCACCGATCGGCCGTCGATGCGGATGGCTCCCGCGGTCGGAGTCTCGAATCCCGCGAGCATCATGAGGCACGTCGTCTTCCCCGAGCCGGATGGCCCGAGCAGGCTCAGGAACTCGCCCCGGCGCACGCTGAGGTTCAATCCCTGGACGGCCATCACCCGCCCGTCGTAGCTCTTGGCGATGTCCTCGAACTCGACGTGGGGCTCTGCTTGAGTCGTCACGCGCTGGTCCTGTTCCGTGTAGACGAAGGGCTGCACGCCGGAAGGCGCGGGCAATGTAGAGTCAAAACCGCTGGCGGCAAACCGGCAAATCGCCCCATTGGGCCATCCGTAGCCTGTTCTGGTGAGAACCCGCGGCCGCCAATAGGTTATCAAGGGTGTTGCGTTGGTTCCGGGCGCGTCCGGGGCGCGGTGAACACGTGCCGCCACGGCTCGTCGGATCGTTGGTGTCGGTCCCGTCAACAGCGAGAAAGCAATGCTCCGTCCCAGGTCAGCCCGACTCTTTCCCCTCCTCGTCGCCCTTCTGGCGCTCGCGGCCTGCGGCGGGGGTGAGGATCCGGTGGAACCCGAGCCGGAACGACCGCCCGATCTCACGGGCACCTACACGCTGGAGTCGCTGTCCGCCGTCGTAGGGACCGGCGGGCAGACCCTCACGCCGCCGAACGTTGCGGGCACCTTCACCGCCCAACAGACATCGGTGACGGGTGGGGAAGCCTCCGGCACGACGATCTTCAATATCACCCTTCCCGACGGCATGGGCGGGACCGCCCCTCCAATCGAGGATCAGGGTACCTACGTCAACCGTCTCGACGGAACCTGGGAGCAAAACGGCCAGATCCTTCAGGGCATCGGGACGTATACCTTCCGCAATAACGTCCTGACCGTTGAAGTGACCGAGCCCGCGCTCAACGTCTCGACCACGGTCTGGCGGAAGAACTGACGGTGGCGGTGGCGGCCCGTTCGGCGGGGACCGAGAGGCTGGAAAGGCAGAGCGAACGATCCGGTCCGGTCGGCCGCCGCACGACGCGCATCCACCCACCACGGCGCCTGGCCCGGACCACGCTCTTCGCGCTGTTCCTGCTGCTCGCCGGCGCGCCGCTGACCGCCCAGGCCGGACCCACCATCCGGGGCGTGGTGGTGGACGACCAAGAAGGCAGCCCGGTCATGGGCGCGGAGGTGCTGGTGCAGTCGACCCCGCTGCGCGCGCTCACCGGCGACGACGGCAGCTTCGAGATTCCCGTGCCGGACGAGGGCACCTACACGCTATTCGTCATCGCTGACGGCTTCGGCAACGCGGAGGTCACGGCCGACCCCGCCGCCACCGCATCCGAACCGGTCCGCATTTCGCTCGAGCCGCAGCTCTTCAACGTCCCCGGCGTAACCGTCACCGCAAGCCGGACCACGGTCCGTCCGGGCGACGCGCCCGTAAGCGTCGCGATCCTGAGCGGGGAGGAGATCCAGCGCCGCGACGTCACCAACCTCAAGGAAGCGCTCCCGTTCGCCCAGGGCGTGACCTTCAACGCAGGCCACCTGGACATTCGCGGCTCCAGCGGCTTCGCCCGGGGTGTCGGCAGCCGGGTCCTGATGCTGCTGGACGGCCACCGGGCGCTCACCGGCGCGGAATCGAGGATCGACTACAACATCCTGCCGCTCCTGGACGTCGACCGTGTCGAGATCGTGAAGGGCCCCAACTCCACGCTGTGGGGCACCAACGCCATGGCCGGCGTGGTCAACGTGATCACGCGCCCGCCCCTCGGGCCCCCGCGCACCGCCGTGCGCGGCTACTACGGCGTGTTCGACACCCCGGGCAACCTCGACTTCACCGACGAGCGCCTGAGCATGCGGGGCCTCCAGATTCAGCACTCGCGGCAGGTCGGGGGCGCGGGCGTCACGGTGTTCGCGGGACGCGAGGGGTCCGACGGCTTTCGCCAGAACGGAGGCCAGGAGCGCTGGCATTGGCGTGCCAAGGCCGTCTTCGGAGCCGAGTCGTCAAAGCCGCTGGAGGTGTTCGCCAGCGGAAAGCGCGAGGACGTGGAGGAGTTCTTCACCTGGCTCTCCCCCGAGCGCCGTCTCGAGGTGGATCCCGCCGATCTGGGCGACTGGAAGCGCCATTCCGATCTCATCTTCGGGCTGACGGCCACCCCGGTGGTGACCTCGACGCTCAAGCTGCAGTTGCGGCCGCAGGTGCAGCATGTCCGCAACCAGAACTACTTCCACGACAACGAGGATTCCCACCGTTCCACGCGCTACGGCACCGATCTGCAGCTGTCGTTCTTTTCCGGCGGACGTCATGCGGTCACAGTGGGAGGAGAAGCATCTCGCACCGATGTGACCTCCAACTTCCTCAGCCCGACGCCGGACGTCACCGATCTGGCGCTGTTCGTTCAGGACGAAATCGGTTTTTCGGAGCGGCTGCGCGGTTCGGCGGGCATCCGGCTGGATTCGCACAAGGCCTCGGTAGTGGAAGGCGATCTGACGCTCAATCCCAAGATCGGGCTTGTCTTCGATGCCACGCCGGACATGAGCCTGAGGACATCCCTGAGCCGGGGATACCGGTCGCCCAGCGTCGTGGAGCAGTTCACCAGGACCACCACCTTCGGCTTTCGCGTCGTGCCCAATCTCGAGTTGCGCGGCGAATCAGCCTGGGCCGGCGAGGTGGGCACCACCATCGTCCCCAACGAACGGCTCTGGCTCGATGCGGGACTCTTCTGGAGCGAGTACTCCGGCCTCATTGAGGTCACCGGCGCCCCGAACCAGCCCCTCACCTTCCAGTTCCGCAACGTGGCCGAGGCCCGGGTACGCGGGCTCGACGCCGGCATGCGCGTCGGGGTCGTGCCCCGGAAGCTCAACCTGCACGCGAACTACCTCTTCATCGACTCGCAGGATCTCGACACCGGCCGGCCGCTCGCGTACCGGTCGCGCCACAACATCACAACGACCCTTTCCGGCTGGGCCGATCTGCTGGCGCTGGACCTGCGTCACCGGAGCGAGGCGGAAACCGTCCTCGCTTATCCTCTGGACGAACGCGGCCCCATCACGCTGCTGGACCTGCGGCTCGCCCTCGAAGTCATGGACATGGATGTGCGGGCGAAGGTGGAGAACCTTCTGCAGGCGGAGTACGTAGACGTCCAGGAGCGCAATCCGGGAGCGACCCGGAGCTTCCGGGTCACCGTGACCTCCCGCTTCTGAGGCCGGTTGCGGGGCAACTCCGGGACCCGCGCGGGTGTCCAACGGATACCACCGTCCAGCGAAGAGAGCCGTGACCCCATCCGATCCAATGAGCGTGGAGCAGTACGCGGCAGGCGACGGCCCCGCTGAGTCGCCGCTCGTCAGCTTCCTGTATCCCGCCCCCGCCGAACGCAGGGTCGGCGGGATCATCAAGTGGTGGGAGAAGCGCCGCCTCGCCTACAACGCGGTGCTCGCGGGGTCAGGGATCGGCACCATCTTCATGGCGCTCCTCACCCTGAATCCGCTATCGGAGGTGGTGCAGGCGCTCCCGGCGATCCTGCCCTTCGGGATCATGGCCAACCTTTGCTACACCCTCGGGTGGATGGTCGAGAGCGTTCTGCACAAGGTCTGGGGCCGCAGCCTGCGCCCGGTCGGGCCGGCGCTCTTCCGGGCGGGGCTGACCCTCGGGGTGGGCGTCACACTCGTCATCCCCACGATCATGCTCATGGTCGCGTTCGTGGTGAGGCTGGTGACCGGCAATCTGTAGGGTCGAGGGCAACCGGCGCCTCGCAACGTCCGGCTACTCGGCTATCTCCCAACGATCTCCAGCAGCTCGATCTCGAAGATCAGCGTCGCGTTGGCGCCGATCAGCGAACCCGCGCCGGCTTCGCCGTACGCCAGCTCCGACGGGATCGTGACGCGGATGTGGCTGCCGACCGGCATCAACTGGAGCGCCTCGCTGAACCCCGCGATAAGGCCGTTGACCGGGAAGGTGTTGGGCTCACCCCTGTCATAGGAGGCGTCGAACTGGGTCCCGTCGGTGAGGGTGCCGCGGTAGTGGACGACGACTTGGTCATTCATGGTCGGCGTCGGGCCGTCCCCCTCTCGCAGCACCTCGTACTGAAGACCGCTTTCGGTTGTGATCACTCCGGCTCCATCGCCCGCGCATGCGACGCTGGTCAGCGCCAGCAGCGCGAGCACACCGCGAGATGGATTGCGCATCTTGGTCTCCCTGGATGGTGGATGCTCCCTGGATGGTGGAAGCGTGTGCAGGAAGCTAACGCTCAGACCCCTGAGGCAGGGATTCGCCACCGCTGCCACGCAGGGCCCGGCGCACGAATTCCACCGCTTCATCTACGCTCTCGGCGGTCGGCACGGAGCCCGGGAGTCGATCCGCGCGGGCCGTGTCTCCCAGCAGGATGAGGGGCCGGCGGTAACGGATCGTCAAGTCGACCTCCGAAGCCGTACCCGAGGATCCCGGCAACGCGATGACGACATCGGACGACAGGATGTTGATGTGGTTGCGGGAGCGGATTCCCGAACCGTCGTCTCCCCGGGCGTCGAGGTGGGTGCGGATGGCGAGTTCGACCCAACGATTGGGATAGCCGGGGGGAGTTCCCGGATCCGCGTCGGCTCGGTCGGGGCGTGCATCCCCCGCCGGGAGGATCCCGATGACCAGTCCTTCGCGCTCCGGCACCGCGCTGAAGGCGCGCGAGACGGACTCCATGACTCCGGCCCCGCCCCCCGTCAGCAGGTGCACGCCGATGCGGGCCAGTGCGCGGCCCAACGGCTCCGCGAGATGGGTGTGCCGGGCGGAGCCGGAGCCCATCACCCCGACCACGGGGCGCCCCAGCGGCATTCTGCTCGGCGAGAGGAGCTCCTGGTCGCTACTTCAGCAGAATGAAACGCCTGTGGAGCGGCTGGACCGGACGCGCGTTCATCGGATACAGCGCCGCGAAGGCGTCGACCTGCCCCTGCGAGACGGCGATGGACTCGGTCATCACCACCCAGCTGACCACTTCCGAGCAAGGCGGCGTGGTCAGGGAGCCGGCGTAGCGGAAGTAGGCGCGTCCCTCGGGCAGGAAGGCGTTCGGGTCGATCCCGGCCAGTGGGGCGGGCGCCTCGTCGACGCCGGGTATGGCATCCCATATGGCCTGGGTGGCCGCATGCGCCTGGCCGGCATCCATGAAGACCCCGACCACCGCCAGGTCCCCCTCCGCGGACTGATGCACGAAGTGCACTTCCATCGGGTAGACCCCTCCCTCGACGGTGTGCTCGCTGGGCAGGTGGAAGTGGAACTGCAGCATGGAGAACTGTCGGCCCTCCAGGGTGATCGTATTCCCTTCGGCCATGTTGACCTGGATGGTGTGCCCGTTGTCCACGACCTCCCCGTGGGTGGGCTGCCACTGGATCTCGAGCCCGCCGCCGCCCGCCGGAATCGCGCCCGCCAGGTCGATCGGGGACTGCTGCACGCCGGTGTCGCAGACCGCGAAGGACGGGTCCAGCCCGCCCCACATGTCGGCACCGGTCGCGCCCTCGTAGCTCCAGTGAACCTCACCGCCCTCCGCCTCCTGTTGCGCGCCCATTTGCTCCTCCGCATCCGCCTGGCCCGGTGCATCCGCCTGACAGGCGTACTGGGCGCCCAGGAGGCAGACCGTTGCGAGGCCGGCGGCGAGTGTCTTCGGAAATGAATGATGATGGTTCATGTGTTCCTCCGTGCTGTCTTCGGCGCAGCCGATCCGCGACAGGCGGATTTTACTGCCGAGCGGGTCGCCGGTCCAATCCAGGGGCGTATAATGGATGGTCGGATTGACAGGGAATCCAGGCCCAGGACCTCCATGCGACCCACTTCAACGAACACGCGCGGCTACGGCTTCCACGCGGCGGCGGCGGTCGTGGTCGCCAACATGATCGGTACGGGGGTGTTCACCAGTCTGGGATTCCAGCTGGAGACCATCCAGTCCACCTTCCCGCTCCTGCTGCTCTGGGTGGTCGGGGGCGTGGCGGCTTTCTGCGGCGCGATCACCTACGCGGAACTGGGTGCGGCGCTACGGCGTTCGGGCGGCGAGTACACCTTTCTGGGACGCATCTACCACCCCGCCGCGGGCTTCGTGTCGGGGTGGATCTCGGCCACGGTCGGGTTCGCCGCCCCCACCGCGCTGGCCGCGATCACCTTCGGCACCTACCTGGCCTCGGTCTTCCCCGCCCTGTCGCCCACCTGGCTGGCCGCCGGCCTGGTCGCGGCGGCGGCGTGGGTGCACTCGGCCACCTACGGCGCCTCGTCCTTCTTCCAGCGCAGCTTCACGACCGTCAAGGTGATCCTGATCGCCGCCTTCTGCGCCGCCGCGCTGGCCATGGTCGACGCCCCGGAGCCCGTAGCGCTGCTCCCTTCGGCGGGCGATGCCGAACTCGTCTTCGGCGGCGCCTTCGCGGTATCGCTCATCTACGTCTCGTACGCGTACACCGGCTGGAACGCGGCAACATACCTGACCGGCGAGCTCGACAACCCGGGGCGCACGCTCCCCGGCGTGCTCGCGGGCGGCACCCTGCTGGTCATGGTTCTCTACCTGGCCCTCAACTACACCTTCCTGAGGGCGGCGCCGATGTCGGAACTGGAAGGAAGGCTCGAGGTGGGGCACATCGCCGCCATGCACATCTTCGGGCCCCTGGGCGCCGACATCATGGGCGTCACGCTGGCCGTGCTGCTGGTCTCCACCGTGAGCGCCATGGTGCTGGCAGGCCCGCGGGTCCTGCACGTCATCGGCGAGGACTATCCCGTCTTTCGATTCCTGGAGAAGAGGACGCCGTCCGGCATCCCCCGGGTCGCGATTCTCACCCAGGCGGCGCTCGCCCTCTTCTTCATCTTCAGCGCGTCCTTCGAGGCGATCCTGGTGTTCTCCGGGTTCACGCTGGGGCTGAACAGCCTGCTCGCGGTGGCGGGAATCTTCGTGCTGCGGAGGCGCGAGCCGGAGCTCGAGCGCCCCTACCGCGCCTGGGGATATCCGGTCACGCCCCTGGTCTACCTGGCGCTGACGTCGTGGACCCTCGCCTTTATCCTCGTCGACCGCCCGGCGCAGGGCCTCATCGGCCTGGGACTGATCGCGGCCGGGCTGCTGTTCTACTGGGTGGCGGGCCGCCGGACGGCGTAGCGGCGGGCCTGTTCGAAGACCTGACCCACGCTGCCCAGCTCCGGCTCCGCTTCCAGCAGCCGGGCAAGCAGGCCTGTAACGTTGGCCACCGCGAAACTGATTCCGCCCAGGTTGCGCGCGGGGGAAACGCCGGGAATCGGCCGCGGGAAACCCGAGGCCAGGAACGCCGGATTCCCCTGATGGTCGATGCCCACCCGCACTGAATGGCGGGAACAGCTCCAGTCCAGCAGCACCCCGATGGCGCCCGGGATCGACCCCGGAAGCCAGCGCACGCCATCGCTGTGCCGAGCCGAAACTACGAGCGCTCCCTGCTCCGCCGCCCGTGTCACGGCAGCCGCCAGCCTGGCTTCGTGCGCCGGATTCGACGTGCCCAGGCTCAGGTTTACCAATCGCGCCTCATGCTCCGCCGCCCATTCGATGGCCCGAACCAGGGCGCCGCAACTGGTGGCCAGCCGGTCGCCGAACACCTTCACGGCGAACAACTCGGCTGCGGGCGCCTTCTCCCTGATGGCCGCGGTGACGGCCGTCCCGTGCCCGAGCCAGTCGACGTAGTCATCGGCTTCCGATGCGTCCGATCCAATGGCCACGCCACCGGCGATCCCCCCTACGTGGGGATGGGCCGCGTGGACGCCGCTGTCCACCACCGCAATGCGGACACCCTCCCCTCGAAGTTCATCCGGCGGCGGGGCGTCCAACCGCAGCTCCAGATGTTCCCATTCTGCCATTGGTCCCATGAGATCGATGATAAAGGCTGGAAGCTTCCGCCACCAAGGGAGGGGAATCACCGCGCGGCATCCGAGGCCCGTCACATTTGCGTGAGCACCCCTCTGCACGGCGTTGCAAATCGCCAGATGCAACAATTTGTTGCCTTTTCACTTTTGCAACAGTCTGCAGAGGGTTGGGCAGAAGGAGTTACTACCAAATAGTCGCGGCCATCTGAGCGGCCCCTGCCGCTAACGCCCCTCGCCCCCGAACAACCGGGCGAACGTACCGCGCCGCCCCAGCAGCTCCGCGGCCGTGCCCTCCTCCACGATGCGGCCGCGCTCCAGCACCACGACCCGGTCGGCCCGCCGGGCGAGCGCGAGGCGGTGGGACACCAGGATGGTCATGCGGCCCCGCATCACGGCCTCGTAGCCCTCCATCAGCGCGCGCTCTGAGGCCGGATCGAGCGACGAAGTGGGCTCATCGAGCACCAGCACCGCCGGGTCGGCCAGGAAGGCGCGCGCGACCGCAACCCGCTGGCGCTGCCCCGCCGACAGCTCCCGCCCCTGTTCGCCGACCAGCGTCTCGAGGCCGTCCGGCAGGGTCGCCAGGAAGGTGTCCAGCCCCACCGCGCGCGCGGCGGCCGCCACCTCCGCGTCCGACGCGGCCGGCCGGCCGTAACGGATGTTCTCGGCGATGGTGGTGTTGAACAGGAACGGCTCCTGCTCAACCGGCACCACTGCCGCGCGCACGTCCGCAAGCCGGAGCGCGCGCAGATCGCGGCCGCCGAGCAGGATCCGGCCGGCGTCCGGGTCGAGCTGCCGCGACAGCAGGTCCACGATGGTGGACTTGCCGCTGCCGCTCGCGCCCACGACCGCCACCACCTCCCCCTCTCCCACCGCCAAGTCGACCCCGTCCAGCACCGGATCCCCGCGCCCGAACGAAAAACTCACCCCCTCCAGCCGCATCTCCCCGCCCAGCCTCGCCACGGGGACCGGTGCGCCCGGCTCCCGCGCCTCCCCCCGCAGCCCCTCGACGTGGACGGGCGCGTCAGGATCCCGCACGTCGACCGGGGTGTCCAGAATCACATGCACGCGCCCGAGCGAGACCCGCGCGGTGGCGAGGCTCGCGTACAGCCCCATCAGCCCCTGGATGGGTCCCAGCAGCCGCATCTGATACGCCATGAAGGCAACGAACGTCCCCATCGTGATCGCCTCCGCGATCACCCTCTGCCCCCCGTACAGGAAGATGACCGCCACCCCACCCGCCAGGATCAGCCCGGGCAGCCCGCCCGCGAGATAGGTCAGCAGCCTCATCGACATCAGCGTCCGGATGAAGGCGTCGTTCTTCCTCCGGAACCGCCTCTGCTCCCGCCGCTGCGCGTTCGACGCCACGGTGAGCTTGAGCCCGAGGATGGTCTCGATCAGGAAGCTGCCGATCCCCGCGCTCCGCTCGCGCAGCTCTGCCGTGACGCTCTCGAGCCGCCTCCTGTAGCGCACCAGCGCCCACAGGCAAGGCGGCAGGATCGCGAGGCTCACCAGGAAGAGCCGCGCATCCAGCCAGAGCAGGATCCCCACCGTCCCCAGCAGATACGCGATATTGCCCAGCCACGAGAGCAGGCTCTCGGAAACCACGCGCTGGATCTCGCCGATGTCGTTGTTGATGCGCGACATGATGTCGCCGATGGGGGTGCGCGCGTAGAAGCGGGGCGAGAGCCGCTGAAGGTGCCGGTACAGGGCCAGGCGCATGTCGAAGAGGATGTCCGCCGACGTGCGCGTGTAGCGCATCCCGGCGACCACGTTCAGCCCGAAGGAGACCACGGTGATCCCCGCGAAGAGCGCGACGATGCGGGTGAGCGCGGCGCCGTCCTGCCCCAGCAGGGCGGTGTCCACCAGGTCCTTGGAGAGGTAGGGGATGTAGAGCGAGAGCGCGGTGCTCGCCAGGCTCAGCGCGAGGATCAGGACCAGCCACCTTGCGTACGGACGGACAAAGCCGAGAGCCCAGCGGACTTCGCGGTCGAACAGGGCTCGCGAGCGACGCCTCACGGGCCCCGCAGGGGAAGAGTCGGGCTCCGCGCGCGGAGACGACCCGCTACCCGGCGTCCGGACAGCGGAATCGGTGCGGGGGGGCTCGGCAGCCTCGACCCTACGAACCGCCGTTGGTGGCCGCGTCCCCGGGCACCAGCAGGAAGCGCGTCATGTCGGCGTCGAGCCACACCGTGCGCAGCAGCTCGTGGGTGTCGGCGTCGTAGACGTCGATGGTGTTGCCGGCGTTGTAGATGTAGAGCAGTTCGCCGTTGGAGCTCGGCACCAGCGACATGCGCGGACGCCCGGGGAACTCGACCCGGCTCTCGACTCGGCGCCCGTCCAGATCGAAGGTCCAGAACTCGTAGAAGCCGATCTCCGAGCGGAGCCCGTACGCCTTGCGTCCCCCCGGCGCCAGCGAAAAACTCACTCGCTCGCTGGGCCCGAGCGTGTAGAAGTCGACATCCTGCTCCGCGAGGTTCACGCGCGCGATGCCCATCATCTGACGGCCCTGCACCGGATCCGTCATCCGGAAGAGGTTCGTGAAGATTCCCTCGTCGTCGTAGGGGCTGCGCTGGAAGCTCATGTTCATGCGCCCGAGCCCTTCCTCCAGCGGCTGCGACAGCTCCCAGCGGTCGACCTCGGTGAAGTTCCCGGTCTCCACGGCGATGATGTCGCGGCCGAAGAAGTAGAGGAGGTCGCCGTCCGGCGAGAACATGAGGTTGGCGCCCTGGCGCTGCTCGCCCACCTCCGTCGGCACGGTATCGGTGACCTCGTGCGAATCGAGGTCGACGCGAAGGATCGCGAATTCGCCGATCTCGAAGCGGTCGAGCAGCCTGGTGTAGCTGCGCGCGCCGAGCAGGATGTACTCCCCGCCCGGCTCCACCACCATCGAGCGGATTCGCACCTTCGTGTTGCCCTCGCTCAGGGTGAAGGAGTCGACGGAGCGCCCCTCGGCCAGATCGACCACCTCGATGTGCTCCATGGCGGCGTCGCGCACATAGAGCATCCGGTTGTCCGGGGAGAGCTGCATGAGGTTGGGGATGCCGGTGGTGACCGGGATGCGCTCCGTGACCTCGAGGGTCGCCTCGTCGATGACGTAGACGGCCTCGTTGTAGGCCCCCATGTAGATGGTGCCGTTGCCGCCCGAGCGCACCTCCTGGGCGGCCAGGGCCGCGGGGAGGAGGGCGATCAGCACCGCCAGGTATGACATTTTGTCAGACATGTCTGCCATTTTGTCAGGTTTCGTGGAGGAAAGGAGGCTCGCGGCCTACGGGAAGATCATTTCCAGCTTGCGCCAGTCGTTCTGAGCGGCCGCGCACTTGCCGGTCCAGTCCGGGCTGTGGTTGAGCTGGTCCGGGACGTGGGCGGGCCAGAAGCAGGCCAGGTGGCAGTCGAAGAGGTCGCGCTCCACCGGCTGGCAGAGTCCGGCGGTGCCGCCCGCCTCGTCGACCTCCCATCCGGGCGCGAAGACCAGGGAGCACCCCAGCGGGATGTGCGGGATCTCCGGCACCTCGGGAAGCCGTCCCCCGAGCGCGACGACATCCTCGGCGTTCTCGTCGGCGCCGCCCTCGACCGCGCCGGCGGCCGGCCCCACGGGACCCGCCATCTGCTCGGCCGGGGGCACGTCGCCCTGGTTCGCCAGGTAGGTCACCATCCGGTCCGCTTTGCGGTTGATCGGTTTCAGTGCCAAGGGTCTTTCTCCTCGTTGACTCGGTCGCGGTGGAGCCGGCTCAGGCGTCGAACCGCGCCAGGAAGGCGGGGTTGCGCTCCGAGATGGCTCCGTAGACTCGAAGACAGGTGTCGGTCCAGCTGCGAACCCACTCGCAGAAGTGGAGGTTCGGGGTTCCCGTGGTGCCGTACCTCGTGTGAGCCTCGTGATAGCATCCGCCGGCGCAGATGGGACGGGCCCAGCAGGTGCGGCAGTCGGTCTTGCTGTTGATGTGATGCTTCTTCAGGAAATCGTACTGCACGTCGACGTCGACACCCTCCGACACCGAGCCGATCCTGTGCTCGTCCGAGCCGGCGAAGCGATGGCAGAGGGCCACGTCGCCGTCGGTCGCCACACCCATGAGCCCGAGCCCGGCGCCGCAGGGGTACGCCTTGCTCACGCCCTTGTGGATCTCCTCCAGGGTGTCCTTCACGTTGGAGAAGCCGTGATGGCGGTCGGCGCAGGCGTGTTCGAGGAAGTCGTGGGCGAGCTCCTCGAACTGGCCGAGCATCTTGTCGTAGCCGGCGTCGGAGATGGAGAAGTCGCGGCATGACGAACTCGTCACCGGCGCAAAGCCCACCTCCCAGAAGCCGATCTCCTCGGTCAGGTGGGTGAAGATCTGCTTCACGTCGAGGTTCTTGCTGGTGAGGGTCACGCGCGCGCCGATGGGACGGGTGCGGTGGCGTGCCAGCAGGTCCTTGATCCTGGGCAGAATGATGTCGTAGCTGCCCATGCCGTTCGAGAAGACGCGCAGGCCGTCCTGGACCTCGCGGGGGCCGTCGATGGAGACGGTCACGCCCACCCGGTTCTCCGCCAGCCAGTCGACGATCTCGGGCTTGAGCAGGGTCGCGTTGGTGGTGAGGCTGAAGTCGACCTCCTTCCCCACCTCGCGGGCGCGCTGGAGGGCGTAGGCCGTGGTGCTCTTCAGCAGCTTGAAGTTGAGGAGGGTTTCACCGCCGAAGAAGGTGAGGTGCACGAGCCGGTTCGATCCGCCCTGCTCGAACATGAAGTCGACGCTCTCGCGGGCGGTCTCGAGGTCCATGTAGCGGGGCTTGGAGTCGGCCTCGACGATGCGGTCGTCGCCGTACTCGTAGCAGTAGGTGCAGGCCAGATTGCACTTGCTGGTAACGTTCAGGACCATCGTGGTGAGCGGGAAGCCCTTGGGCGGCAGCATGTCGGGAGGGGCCGGAGCGGGCTTGCCGAGATGGCCGATGGCGCGGATGCCCAGCAGCTCGTCGACGCGGTCCCGGACTACTTCCGCGGCGAATTGGTCCGCCAGTAGTCCCACCAGCTCGGCGGGTGTCCGGTTGGCCGCCTCGAGCGCGCGCAGCACGGCGAGCGAGGCATCGTCCATGCGGAAGATGGCCGCGCTCGGCACCAGGTAGAGGAAGGTCGCGCCGTCCGTCTGGAAGGCGTGGAACTCCCCCAGCGCCAGGGAGCCCGGGGCGGGACCGCCGGGGCCGGGGGTCGCGGTTGCGTTTGCAGCGGCTCCGTTTGCAGCCGCGGTGGCCTCCGGGTTCGCCGAGGCGCGAGCCGCAACAAGTGTCGCGGTCGCGGCGCTCACCGACGAACCTCCGGGAGAAGTGACGCCAGCTGTGCTCATTTCGGACTCCCTCCCATTCCGGGATTCGGTCCCGGGGTTCGGTTTCCTCGCCCGTTCGGGCTTGCCGCCGGATCCGGGTTCACTCCCGTACTCACGTTGGCTCCCGCGTCGAAAAGGAGGTAGAGCGGGACGGTCACCACCAGGTGGGCACGGGCCCGCAGGGGACGGTCGCCGTTGTCGTCCTGTGCCAGCGTGGCCACCACCCACACGTCGCCGACGTTGTTGCGGTTTCGGTCGCGGTCCGGGTTGGGGCCGTCGGCCGCGGGCACGAAGAGTCCGGTCTGGTCGATCGAGCCGACGAACTCGATGTCGTTGTCGTCGAAGGTGGCCGCGTACTCTTCGAGGCTCCAGTCGACCTCGACCGGCCCCAGCTCCAGATCGTCGTCGGAGCTTGGACGCCCGTCGGGTCCGTCGTCGAAGGCGACCACTTCGAACTGCTGGTACCCCTTCGGGAAGACGATGCCGCCCACGCGGGCCATGCCTGTGCGCGGCAGGACCTGGATGCGGTCGATGCCGTCGTGGACGACCACGGCTCCCGCAAGGCTGGCGCCCCCCACGAAAACGTCGCGGCCGCCGGGGACCGCATCGGGCGCCAGCGTCACGTTGAGGGCGATCTCCTCGGAGGAGGACCTGACCACCCTGTTGACGGTCAGCCCGGGGCCCAGATCCACATCTCCGGGCCCGACGCCGTCCGCGAACCCGGCGCCGAAGATGCGCACCTCGCGCTCGCCGCCACCCAGTTGCAGGGCGCGGGGATGCACGCCCGCGACGATCGGGGAGCCGGCCAGGCGCGTGAGGCGCACATCCATGCCGATTTCGTCGTAGTCGCCCAGGAACCAGCGGCCGCTGATCTCGTTCATGCCGCGCTCCACCAACATCACCTCGCGCATCGCCCCATCGGCTTCATCGGACTCGAAGGAGCGCCCTCGCCACTGGTATCCGGTGTACACCAGCCCGCGGCCCCGCCGTGTGACGGCCTCGCCCGTGGCCGGAAACGTGTAGCTGGCCCGGGTGACGAACGCGTCCTGTTCGCCCCCGTCCCCCATGGTCACCGTGCCGTAGAGCGCGCCGCGTCCGGCCTGGTGACCCGACATGACCCATGTGCCCTCCAGGCGGGGCGGGCGCATGGTGGCCGACCACGCCGCCCACTCGGGGGTGTGGAGGGGAAAGACCTCGGAGAGGTGATCGACGGCGCGCTCCATGGGCTGGCGCGTGTCGGGCGGCTCCCCGTCGGGACCGGGCTGATCGGGCGTGGGGCCCATGCGCAGAAAGGCCTGGAAGTCCGCGAGCGGATAGTAGCCGCGGTGCGTCGACATCAGGAGTTCCCACTCCTCGCGCGTGCGCCGCTGCGTGATCACCCGTCCCATCGAATGGCATTGGATGCAGGTGAACTCGACGTCGGTGTCCGCCAGATAGCGGTGGTCGATCATCCGCTTCTCGACCTCGAAAAGACCGGGACGCAGCTCCTCGGGCGCCAATCCCTGGTGGTCCGAGAGGTACTTCACGATCTCGCGGGCCTCCTCGGGCGCGAGGGTCACGCCGTTGAGCGAGATCATCCGCTGCAGCGATCCCTGCCATCCCTCCGGAGTCTTGCGCTCGAAGGAGATGCGTGACATGCGCCCGTCGGAATCCGGGAGGTGGCACGCCGCGCAGCGGGCGCGGATGGTCTCGTGGTCGATCGGGAAGCCTTCCTCGTCGTTCTGGGCGCTGGCGCCGGAGGCGACGACGAACGAGCCTGCGGCGAGCAATCCCGCCAGGAGGCGCGCGCGGGTCAAACGAGGGCGGTGAACCATGCGGGGACCCGGGAGTTGGAGAAACTCTTGTTTACCGGTGTATGCGGCATAGAGATGATACCGCCTGCGGGGACGGGAAACAAACCTCGGAGACTCACGCCATGCCACGTCTTACGATCACCCTGACAGACCGGGCGCACCAAGCCTTGGAGGACGCTGCGGATCGGCAGGGGCGCTCCATGAGCGCGATCATCGAAGAAAGCCTCGAGTTCGGGGGTATCCTCCGTTCCCGGACCGCACGCGAAATCGTCGCCCGGGCGCGTGCCAGTGCTGGTTTGAGCGATGAAGACGCGATGGCTATCGCGACCCGCGAGACCAGGCTTCACCGAACCGCCTACAACGACTGACCGGAACACGGGAAAGGACTCATGAACTTCGACGTCGCAGAACACCAGGGCGCCACGGAGCGCGCGGTGTCGGTGCTGCAGCGTGATGGAGAGCCCGCGCGCGCAGTCGTCCTCTCCCGCAGTTACGCGACAACTCTGGAGGATCTGTGGGACGCCGTCACCATCAGCGAGCGGCTTGCAGGTTGGTTTCTTCCGGTCACGGGCGAACTCAGACCGGGTGGGCGTTATCAGCTGGAAGGCAACGCAGGGGGCGCGATCACGGCCTGCGGGCGGCCCTGGCATCTCGCGCTAACATGGGAGTTCGGCGGCGAAGTAAGCTGGGTGGAGGTGCGCTTCTCCCAGGGTGGAGCTGGCCGCGCGCGGCTGAAGCTGACGCACACACAGTGGTTGTCGGAGCACTGGAGCCGGTACGGGCCAGGGGCGACCGGCGTCGGCTGGGAGTTGGGCCTCCTGGGTCTCGCGTTCCATCTCGCGGATCCGGACGCGCCGAAGCCGGACGAGGTGGCCTTTGCGACGTCGCCGGACGGCAAGGCGTTCATCCGGGGCAGCGGTGAAGGATGGGGGCAGGCTGCAGTCGCTGCCGGAGAGGACCCGGACGCCGCGCGTGCGGCGGCAAGGCGCACGATCGCCTTCTACACGGGAGAACCGGCGGATCCCGACTGATCGACTCGCGGGAGGGGCGCTGTCTCGCGTCAGGCCGCGCAAATCTCCGTGGAGAGTGCCGATCCGCCTACGGTTCGTTCGTCAGCATCCCCTTGCCGAGAAGGACGGAGAGCGCGCCCAGGAAGTCCGGCAGCGAGACGGTGGCGACGCGGTCCAGGTAGGCCTGGTAGAGGTCGGGCACCTGGTTGTGCTCGCCCGCCATCGCGACAAGGGGAGGGAGGTCGACGTCGCGCAGGAAGCGCACGCCGTCGGGAAGTGCGGGCGAGGCGAGGTGTTCGTCGAGGACGATCCGGCGGCCGCGTACCGCGGGCAGCCGGAGGCGGCGCAGGCCGGGCGCGGGGCGCAGGCGGATGGCGGGCGCGGCGCGCAGTTCGCTGAAGGCGCGCAGGACATCCGGGTCCCTGCGCAGCGCGGCGATGTCGGGCTCGGTCGGGACCGGGACGTGTACTTCCGCGGCGGGGTCGAGGGCGAAGGCTTGTGCCGGGTCTGAACGCGCGGGCGCCTCGATGTCTCCAGCGGCCTCCGCGCGCGCGCTCCAGAAGCCGTGACCGTGCGCCGCAGCCGCCCCGCGATAGTACCGGGCGGTGTGGCGGCGATGGCCGAGCCAGGTCGCCCGCTCGCGGTTGTCGAACAACTCGAGAGCCACGTCGTGCATGTCGGGCGTCGAGATGCAGGTGTGGACAACCACCGCCGCGAGCCACGCGGAAGCGAGCGCCTTCTTGACCCCGGCCGAGGCGAGCGGATCGATGAAGCTGCCGGCATCCCCGACCAGCAGAAACCCGTCTCCGGCGAAGCGGGAGGCGGCGTACTGGGAGGCGGTGTGCCCGCTGATGTCACTCTCAAGGCGAGCGTCGGCCACGAGGTGGCGGGCCTCCCGGGTCTTCTCGAGTTCCGCCAGGTAGAGGCGGCGGCGTCCCTGCCCCTTGAGCAGTTCGGTCCTGCGGGGGTCGATCATCATGGTCAGGTAGCGGCGCGTGTCCGATACCGGCATCGACCACGCCCAGCCGTCCCGGTAGCTCTCCACCAGGGTGCAGGGCTCCGCCGGGGGCGAGCCGGCGTTCGCCCGCCACACGCCGGCCAGGGCGACGGTGGCGTTCGACTGGTCGTGGACGCGCAGCTCCGGACTGGCGATCACCCCGGAGCGGCCGGAGCAGTCCAGGACGAAGCGAGCATGCAGGATCCCCGTACCGCCTCGTCCGTCCTCATACTCGACTCGCTGTAGTTGCTCCCCTTCCCCTTCGCCACGAGCCTCCGCCCGCACCACTCGCCGTACCGTTGCATCGCGCCGCACCTCGGCACCCGCTTCTTCAGCGAGGTCCAGCAGTAGCGCATCGAAGGCGTCGCGGATCACGTGATGGCCGATGCTCCCGGGCGCGAAGTCGGCGCGCCGGAGCGGGGCATCGCCCCAGCGTACGAGATTGCCCCGGGCCGGGAAGAAACCCGCGTCGTCGATCTCCTGCGCAATTCCCAGCAGGGCGAAGAGCTTGCGCGCGCTGGGGGGAACGGACTCGGCGAGCGCGGGATGCCCGATGGGCGGGCGGGTGAGCAGCACGACCGAGTGCCCCCAACGCGCGAGCAGGCGGCTCACGGCGGACCCGGCCGGTCCACCGCCGATGACGACGGCGTCCGAGGCTCTCTCTCCGTCCAGTTGCGTTTACGACGCCGCGTACGACACCGCGCCGCCGGACTAGGACACGGGCCGCTCGGGCGGCTCGACTTTCACCGACCAGAGCCCGGAGTTGGTGTCGGAGAAGAAGACGTGTCCCTTGAAGGGCATCGCGCTCCACACCATAGTCGAGTTGGGCACCCAGCCGTTCACGTCCGTCGACTTGTGCACGGCGATCTCGCGGCCCTGCGTGTAGAGGTTGCCCATCAGCTCGCCGGAAACGTCGACCACGCGCAGCCCGCCCTCGTAGTACGCCTGGTAGAGCATGTCGTCCTCCACCCAGATATTGTGGGTGCCGTACTCGCTGACCTCGTAGCGGGCGACCATCTCCGGGTTGTCGGGATCGGTGAAGTCGATCACCTGGATGTAGCCCTGGGTCGCGAGCGGTATCCCGTTCATCCCCGTCTCCGGGTCGTACGGCAACTGGTACGTGCCCCCGCCCCGCGGTCCAGCGTTGGCCAGCCCCCTCCGCTGCATGTTCTCGTCCCCCACGAAGACGTAGAAGCGGTCCGTGGATTGCGACTGGTACGGGAAGATGGCGTGCGTGGTGCCGGTCGGAACCGCCAGCTCGGAGATGAGCACCGGGTTCTCCGGGGTGCCCCCCCAGCGCCCGTTGCCCACGTCCACGGCCACCATGCCCTTCTCCCACTCGGCCGAGTAGGCGATGCCGTTGAGCACCCAGACATCGTGGAGGCGGCTGTCGGGGTGATTGTACTCGCCAACCACGCGCGGATTGTAGATGTCGGCGACGTCGATGATGACGTACTTGTCGCCGGCCGCCAGCACGTAGGCGTAGTCGTCATCGGGGAAGGCGTTGTGGACCCCGCCGGTGAGCCCCTCGACCACCTCGGAGGCGATCACGGGGTGGGCCGGGTCGGCCAGGTCGAGGAAGACCACCCCGTTGCGCCGGTTGGAGGCCCCCTCGCGGGTGAGCGTGGCGTACCGTGCGTCGGGGGACACCTTCACGTCGTTGACGGCGCGCGCGTCCACCTGCAGCGAGTCGGTCTTGAAGATGTTGGCCGGGTTGGTGACGTCCCAGGCGTACGCGTACCCGTCCGACATCTTGGCGCCCGTGAGCGCGTAGTCGCGGCCGTCAATCCCCTCGAACACCCAGAAGTCGGTGGTGCGCACCGTGGCGGTGCTCCCGGTGCCCACCAGCGTGAGCTCACGCACCGCGTCGCGGCCGACGGCCTGGAGGGTCGCGCGCGCCGACAGCGGGCCCGCGTTGGCGACGATCGTGTACACGCCCGGCACGTCGGCGACAAAGCGGTCGCGCGCGATCTGCCCGGGCGCGCTGGGCGCGATCATCTCCGCGTCGGGCACGGCCGTGTGGGTCCAGGTCACCGGCACGTCCGCGACCACCTCGCCGGCCGCGTCGCGCGCTACCGCGGCGAGGTGCTGGACGTCACCGGTGCGCACCTCGTCCGCCAGCCCGGTGATGTCCAGCGAGACCGCGGGGAACGGGGCCACGTCGTAGGCGGCCGTGCCGGCCGTCCCCTCCACGTCGGCGCGGATGGTGACCGCGCCCGTGCCGTTGGCAGTCACGTAGCCGAAGCGGTCGACGGTGGCGACGGACGGATCGGAACTGGACCACGACACAACCGGGCCCGGCCGCGCGGATCCGTCCGCGTGGCGCGCTGTGGCGGTGTGGCGCAGGGTGGTCCCCTGGTAGAGGCGGCCCGGCTCGGCGGTGACCTCCACGGTGGCGACCTCCGGAGCCAGCACGGTGAGCGGCACGCGCAGGCTGGGCGGGGTTCCTTCGTATCCGGGCGGCGTCAGCAGCGTCGCCACGATCTCGTACTCGCCCATCGTCCGCCCGCGCACCGTCCCCCCGCGCACGGTCGCCGCCGCCCGGGGGGCCACCGTACGCACCTGGGCGTCCGCCACCACGCGGCCCTGAGCGTCGAGGGCGCGCACCTCGAACGGGACTTCCTCACCGGTCATCACGACCACCGACGGCGGCAACGCCTCGAGCCGCACGACGCTCGCGGCGCCGGCCTGCGCGCTCGCGCGCTCGGGCGCAAAGGCGAACGTCGACAGGAAGGTCAGAATCGCGAGGACGGTCAGCCGCTGCATGGCACGCTCCAGCTCGAGGAATCCGCAGGGGGACGATAACCCGGAAATCGCCGGGACCGCCAGCACTCCGCAGCCCGGCAGCCCGTGGACTGCTATGCCACCCCCAGGACGAACCGCAGCGCCTCGTCCATGGACGGGTGCAGGAACTCGTATCCCGTGCGTTCCGCCTTTGCGGGGAGGGCACGCTGCCCGCCCAGGAGCACGGTCCGTCCCATCTCGCCCATCAGGGCGTACACGGCCAGCGACGGTACCGCCAGGAGGGTCGGGCGCCGGAGCACCCGGCCCAGCGCGCTGGTGAACGTGGCGTTCGTCACCGGCAATGGAGCGGTAACGTTGATGGGTCCGCGAACCTGCGGGGTGACGATCGCGTGCAGGATGAGCCCGAGGGTGTCGTCCAGGCTGATCCACGGAAAGTACTGCCGCCCGCTGCCCAGCCGACCTCCCGCCCCGGCCCGGAAGGCGGGCAGCATCAGTTGCAGCGCGCCGCCGTCCGGCGACAGCGCCACCCCCTGCCGCAGATGCACGACCCGGATCCCCGCCCGGCGCGCGGGCGCCGCCGCAAGTTCCCACGCCTTGCACACCTCGGCCAGGAAGCCACGGCCCGGCCGGCTATCCTCGGTCAGCTTCTCGTCGCCGCGATTGCCGTAGTATCCGACCGCGGAGGCGCACACGAGCACCCGGGGAGGCGGCGACAGACGCGCCGCGGTATGAGCGATCCAATCGGTGCCGTTCCTGCGCGACCGCATGATCTCCTGCTTCTTCTTCACGGTCCAGCGCACGCCGACCAGGGGCTCGCCCGCCAGGTGCACGATCGCGTCCACGCCCTGGAGCCCGTCATGATCCACCTGCCCCTTCGCGGGATTCCAGTATACGGATCCCTCTCCGGCCTTCTTCCGCGAGCGCACCAGGCGAAGCACGCGGTGCCCGCCGGTGGTGAGAACGTGGCGCAGGTTGCGCCCCAGAAAGCCCGAGCTTCCGCTGATGGCCACCGTGAGCGGCCGCCGCTGCCGGTAGCGCTCGTGCAGGGCGAGGTCGTTGGCCAGCCGCTGATGCCGAAACCCGAAGCCCCGCTCGAGCATGCGCTCGATCCGCCGCACGAAGGGCGCCGCGTCCACGTTGAGGGGCGGGCCCCAGTCGATCTCGTCCTCCATCACGCACCCGCCTGCTCCGTCCGGTGAGAAGCGATGCGTGTGCACCCAGTGGTCGAAGGGGCCGCGCACCTGCTCGTCCCGGAAGAGGACCCCCTCCTCGCAGGCCGTATGGCGGACCGTCCAGGCAACCCGCAACGGCCCGGGACCAGCCCGGACGGTGACCGAACCGCCATCGGCGATGCCGCCCTCGCGCGCCACCACGCGGACGTTCTCCCACGGGGGAAGCAGGCGCTCCAGCGCGCCCGGGCGCATGTGCCACGCGAACACTTCCGCCGGCGAATGCGGCAGCCGATGCGTGCGCCGGAAGATGGCCATGACCGTGGCTACGGCGTCAGCCGCCCGGGGTTTCCACTGCGGTGCGGATCGCGGAGACCCCGGCAGCCACCCCCTGCGGGTGCCCGTAGATGGCCGATCCGGCGACCAGCACGTCCGCGCCCGCGCCGGCGACCCCGGGGGCCGTCGTGGCGTCGATCCCGCCATCGACCTCGAGTGCCGTATCCTCGCCTCCGCAGGCGTTCAGCAGTTCGCGCGCCCGCGTCAGCGTGGCGAGGGCGGAGGGGATGAAGGCCTGTCCCCCGAATCCGGGGTTCACCGACATCACCAGCAGCAGGTCGATGTCGGGAAGGATGGGCGCCGCCGCCTCCACCGGGGTGGCCGGGTTGAGCGCCACCCCGGGGCGCACCCCCGCCGCGCGGATGCGCTGGATGGTCCGGTGCAGGTGCGGGCAGGCCTCCTGGTGCACCGTCAGGTAGTCCGCCCCGGCGTCGGCGAACGCCTGGATATAGCGGTCGGGCGCCTCGATCATGAGGTGCACGTCCACGGGCAACCGCGTCGCCCGCCGCACCGCCTCCGTGATCGCCGGACCGATGGTGATGTTGGGAACGAAATGGCCGTCCATCACGTCGACGTGGATCCAGTCGACGCCGGCCTCCTCCGCCTCCACCACCTGCTCGGCCAGGCGCCCGAAGTCGGACGCCAGAATGGACGGAGCGATGCGAACCTTCATGCCGACCTCCTGAGCGTGTCCCGCCCGGCTCCCCGGGCTTTCCGACCCCGTGCGGCCGCCTGTCGCGTGCTCATCAGCCCGTCCCGCCCGGCTCGATCGAGCGCACGCCGCCGGGCGCCGCGATCAGGGCCCGGGTGGTCATCCCCAGAAAGAGCCCGTTCTCGACGATGCCCGCCCGCGCGCGCAGGGCCCCGTCCAGCGCCACCGGATCATCGATGCCTTCCGGGAAGCGCGCATCCAGAATGTAGTTGCCGTTGGACGTGACGTAACGGCTCCCGTCGGCGGTGCGGCGCAGCGCGACCTCCGCCCCGAACTCCGCCACGAAGCCCTGGTGCCTGGAGGAACCGAAGCGGGTCACCTCCACCGGCAGCGGGCTGCGCGTGCCCAACCGCTCGACCACCTTGCTTTCGTCCACGATGACGATGAAGCGGTCGGACGCCTGCGCCACGATCTTCTCGCGCAGCAGCGCGCCCCCCAGGCCCTTGATAAGGTTGCTGTGCGGATCGACCTCGTCGGCGCCGTCGACCGTCAGATCCAGGCGCCGCTGCGCGCGCAGGCGCGAGACCCGGATCCCGTGCCCGCGCGCGATCTCCGCCGTGCGCCGGGAGGTCGGCACCCCGACGACGTCGCTCAGGCTGCCGGCGTGCACGCGTTCGCCCAGGAGGTCGAGGAAGAAACGGATCGTACTCCCGGTGCCGAGCCCAAGCACCATCCCGTCGCGGACGCTCTCGAGCGCCCGTGCGGCGGCGGCCCGCTTCAGAGCGTCGGTGCCGGTCATGTCCCGGATTGCCGTGCCGCGCGTCGCCGGTGGGCGATCGTCAGGACGGGAACCGGCTCAGGATCTCCTTCACCTGGCGCACGATGTCGAGCGCCTCCTCGAAGGGGCGCTGCCACATGTTGCGGCCGAAGATGAGCCCGGTGGCGCCGGACTCCATCGAGATCCTCACCTTGTCCAGCATGTCCTCGTCGGAGAGCTTGCTGCCCCCGCTCACCAGCACCATGGTGCGGCCCGCCGAGCGGAAGACCCGCCGCGCGCCCTCCGCGTAGGTGTGAACGATCTCGGCATACTTGCCCGGCTGCGCGGGATTGGGGCCGATCGCGGGCGGGATCACCAGCTTGGCGATGTCGGCGCCGAGCTCAAGAGCCGTGCGCGCCGCGTAGTCGACGGCGTAGAGCGAGGTCGCGCCCCCCTTCGCGTCGATGGCCTCGCCGCGCGGATACGACCACACCACCAGCGGCATGCCGAAGCGCTCGGAGTCCTGGCGCACCCGGCGCAGTTGGGCGAAGTCGTCGTCCTGGCGCGGCGTGCCCACGTACAGCGTGTAGCCGACCGCGTCAGCCCCGATGCGCACCGCGTCCTCGACGGTGGACGTGAGCGGCGACAGCGCCTTGTCGGCGGGCGGGATGTTGGTCTTGCCGTTCAGCTTCAGGATGAGCGGCACCTGGCCCGCGTACTTCGGCATGTACTTGCGCGCGAGCCCGTAGTGGCAGGCGATCGCGTTGAAGCCGCCCTCCACGGCCAGCCGCCACTGGAACTCGGGATCCTGCGACGGAGGGTTGGGGAAGAAGTCGATCGGTCCGTGCTCGAGTCCCTGGTCGATGGGCAGGGCGAGCATGGTCCCGTTTCCGAGGCCGTTCCGGTAGAGGATTCTGTGGAGGCGGGCGCGCTTGCCCAGGTCGATGTCGAGATCGTGGAGCGAGGGTCGGGTCGTCGTCATGGAATCGTTCTGAAGGGGGGCTGTCGTGACCGGCGAGTTGACTATATTGGGGCGCCGAACGCGCCCGGAATCTATTCGGGCGCCACAGGAGCGGAAAGGCAACCCGACACCGGGGACCGCGCGCGCAGGCACTTGAGCTCCCGGACGCGCGCACGGGCCTCGAAGCGGAGAAACAGATGATTCTCGTCACCCGCCAGGGCATCACCGAGGAGGAGCTGGACCACATCCGCGAACGCGTGGAGTCGCTCGGGCTGCGCACGCACGTGTCGCGGGGCGAGACGCTGACGGTCGTCGGATGCATCGGCGACGAGGAGCGGCTCCAGCACGTCCCCCTGCTCTCCATCCCGGGGGTGGTGGCCGCGCACCCGGTCATGAAGCCCTACAAGCTGGCCTCGCGGGAGTTCGCGGCAGATCCGACCAGAATCCCGCTGGGGGAAGTGGAGGTGGGAGGACGCGGAGTGGTGGTGGTCGCCGGGCCCTGCTCGGTCGAGGGTGGCGACATGTTGCGCGAGACCGCGGCGCGGGTGCGGGCCGCCGGAGCACACGGCATTCGCGGCGGCGCCTTCAAGCCCCGCTCCTCGCCCTATTCCTTCCAGGGGATGGGCCAGCCGGGTCTGGAGTTGCTGGTCGACGTGCGCGACACCCACGGACTTCCGGTCGTGACCGAGGTCATGGACACCCGGCAGGTGGAGCTGGTGGCGGGGTACGCCGACGTGCTCCAGATCGGCACCCGCAACATGCAGAACTTCAACCTGCTGACCGAGGTGGGAAGGGTGCAGAGGCCGGTCCTTCTGAAGCGGGGCATGTCGGCGACGATCAAGGATCTGCTGATGTCGGCCGAATACATCATGCAGCAGGGCAACAGCCAGGTGATCCTGTGCGAGCGCGGCATCCGCACCTTCGAGACGGCGACCCGCAACACCTTCGACCTGGCCGCCATCCCGGTGCTGAAGCGGGAGACCCATCTGCCGGTGATCGCCGACCCCAGTCACGCGGGCGGGCGCCGCGACCTGGTGGCGCCGCTGGCGTTCGCCGCCATCGCGGCCGGGGCCGACGGTCTCCTGGTTGAGGTGCACCCGGACCCGGAAGCCGCGTGGTCAGACGGGGATCAGTCGCTGGATTTCGCGGAGTTCGAGCGGCTGATGGGGCAGTTGGCCCCATTCGCGGAGGCTGCGGGGAGGAAGGTGGCTCCGCTGTAGGCTCCTACCAGAGCCCCGCCCCGAGCGCCTCCCGCGCCTGCTCAAGCTGCGCGGCCACGGCCTCGCGGCCCGTGCTTCCGCTCACCACGCGCGCATCCGCGGACCGGACCGGGTCGAAGACCTCCGTCACGCCGGGACCGAAGGCCTCGTGCTCCTCGGCGAGCGCCTCGGTGGACAGCTCCGCGATCGAACAGCCCAGCGCCTCCGCGCGGCGCACCACCCGTCCCACGACCTCGTGGCTGGTGCGGAACGGCAGGCCCTTCCTGACCAGGTAGTCGGCCAGGTCGGTCGCCAGGAGGGCGGGGTCCAGCGCGGCCTCCATGCGCGCGGGCTGGAAGGCCGCGCCGCCTATCGCCCCGGCCACCGCCGGCAGGGTGAGTTCCAGGGTGTCCACCGTGTCGTAGAGGGCGGCCTTGTCGTCCTGGAGGTCGCGGTTGTAGCCGGTCGGCAGGCCCTTCAACTGAATCATCATGGAAACCAGGTTGCCCACCAGGCGGCCGCTCTTGCCGCGGGCGAGTTCGGCCACGTCGGGGTTCTTCTTCTGCGGCATCAGGCTGGAGCCGGTGCAGTAGCCGTCGGAGAGCTTCAGGAACCCGAACTCTTCGGAGGCAAACAGCACCAGGTCCTCGCACAGGCGCGAGAGGTGCACCCCGATCATCGCCCCCGCGAAGAGGACGGAGACGATCCAGTCGCGGTCGCCCACCGCATCCATGCTGTTGGGGGTCACGGAGTGGAAGCCCAGCTCGCGGGCCATCGCGGCGCGGTCGACCGCGAACGGACATCCACCGATGGCCCCGGCGCCCAGCGGCAGTACGGCGGCCTCCTCGGCGGCGGCGCGCAGGCGGGCCCGGTCGCGCACCAGCGGCCAGACGTGCGAGAGCGCCCAGTGGGCGGCGCGCACCGGCTGCGCCCGCTGCAGGTGGGTGTAGCCGGGCATCACCAGCTCCTGCGACCCGGCGGCCAGATCGGCCAGGGCGCTGCCCAGCCGGACGACCTGACCGTCGAGTGAAGCCACCGCGTCCATGCCCCACAAGCGCACGTCGGTGGCTGCCTGATCGTTGCGCGAACGCCCCGTGTGCAACTTGGCCCCTGCCCCGCCCACCTCCTCGACCAGCAGGCGCTCCACCAGGGAGTGGATGTCCTCGTCCTCCACGGTGGCGGGATCCATGCCCTCCAGGCGGGTCGCCACCATCTGCAGGCCGGCGTCGATGTCCTGCCATTCCGCGTGGGTCAGAACCCCGGCTCGCAGGAGAGCGCGCGCCCAGGTGCGGCTGGCCCGCACATCCTGGGGCCAGAAGCGGAAATCCATGTCCAGCGAGCGGTTGAGCGGCGCCATCTCCGGCGCCATCTCCTCGGAGAATCGCCCCCCCCAGAGCCCGTGACCGGGAGCGCCGGCTCCCGCCTCTCCGGGGTCGGTCACTCCCCCGCCTCCGGGTATTCCAGTGAAAGGCTGAAGAGCCTGATGAAGCCGGCGGCGTCGCTTTGATCGTAGTCGCCGGAGCCGGATTCGCCGAAGGAAGCCAGATCGCCGTCGTAGAGCGATCTCGGGCTGGTGCGGGACACGCTGCGCGCCGATCCCTTGTACAGTTCCATCGTTACGCTGCCCGTCACCCGCCGCAGCAGCACATCCACCAGCGCGTCGATGGCCTCGCGCTCCGGTGTCCACCAGCGCCCCTCGTAGACCAGGTCCGCGTACCGGTCCGCCACGAGGTCCTTCAGGGCGATGGAGCGCCGGTGCAGCGTCAGCTCTTCAAGCTCCTTCAGGGCCGCGTACAGGATGGTGCCGCCAGGGGTCTCGTAGACGCCCCGGGACTTCATGCCGACCAGCCGGTCCTCCACGATGTCGGCGCGCCCGACCCCGTGCCGGCTGCCGGCGGCGTTAAGCGCCTTGAGAAGCTCCGCCGGGTCCAGCCGTTCCCCGTTGACGGAAACAGGGTACCCTTCCTCGAACCCGACCTCCACGCGCTCCGCGTCGTCGGGCGCGTCCATCGGCGACACCGTCCACAGGAACATCTCCTTCTCGGGCTCGAAGGTGGGGTCCTCGAGCGGGCCGCCCTCGTAGGAGATGTGCCAGAGATTCTCGTCGCAGGAATAGAGCTTCTCCTCGTCGACGCCCGTCAGATCGATGCCCCGCAAGCGCGCATAGGCGAGGGCGTCTTCACGCGAAGCGATGTCCCACTCGCGCCAGGGGGCGATGACCTCGAGCTCCGGGGCGAGCGCGCGGTAGGTGAGCTCGAAGCGCACCTGGTCGTTGCCCTTCCCGGTGCATCCGTGCGATATGGCGTTCGCGCCCGCGGCCCGCGCCACCTCCACCTGCCGGCGCGCGATGAGCGGCCGCGCCATCGAGGTTCCCAGCAGATACTTGCGACCATAGACCGCCCCGGCACGGAGCGTCGGCCAGACGTAGGAGGACACGAAGTCCTGGCGCGCATCCACCCCGTGGAAGGCCACGGCGCCGGTGGCGAGGGCCTTCTCCCGCAGCCCGGCAAGCCCTCCCGGCTGGCCTACGTCGACCGCCACGCAGACCACTTCCGCCTCGTAGTGTTCGATCAGCCACCGGGCGATGACCGACGTATCGAGCCCGCCGGAATAGGCGAGCGCCACCCTCATTGCCATGGTGTTTCTCTCACTGGCAGTCCGTGGATGAATCCGCGCCGCGGAAGCGGCTCGCTAGGCGCTGGCCTCGGCTCCCACGGCCTCGCGGACGAACCCGCGAATGACCTCCGGCTCGAAGCCAAGGCTGCGGCCGATCTCCTCCCCGTCCCGGAACAGCAGGATGGTCGGCACGCTGCGGATGGCGTAGTGCTGGCACTGCTCGACCGAGCGGTCGCTGTCGATCTTCACGACCAGGAGTCTCCCCCGCTCCGCCGCCGCGATCTCGTCCAGAAGGGGCACGACCAGCTTGCAGGGACCGCACCAGTCCGCGTAGAAGTCCGCGAGCACCGGCACGCCCGCCCCGAGCACGGTGGCCTCGAAATCCTCGGCCTCGACCTTGACGGGCCGATCGATGAGGATGGGCCGCGAGCAGCTCCCGCACGTCGGCCCGGTTCGCGCCTCGGCAAGGCCGATCCGGTTCAGGGAGCGGCAGAACGCGCATCTCAGTGTGGTGAACTCGCTCAAGGCCGGACTCCGGGGGTGTGGCTCGCGAAAGGCCGGACCCCGCTTCCGGCCACGCGCAAACGTTACCACGGGCGCACATTCAACGGAAGGCATAAGTGAGGCTGGCCACCAGCAGGCGGCCGATCTCGGGCGCCCCGATGAACTCCTGGTGACGGTCGTCGAGGAGGTTGGTGCCGATGAGCGCGGCACTGGCGCGCGGCAGACCCGGAACCGGAAAACCGACCTGCGCATCGACCACCGTGTACCCCTCCACGTCCCCGGCATATACGCCGGCGTTGGCGTAGAAGCCGCGCTGGCGTCGCATGCGCGCTTCCGCGGAATAGCCCGATTCCGCCCCTTCATACCGAATCGAAAAGCTGCTCTTCGTCTTCGGCAGATTGAGGGAGATGTCCTCCAGGTCCGAGCAGTCGGTTGCGGAATCCTCCACGAAGTCGAAGCACTGCTCGCTGATGTGCGCATGCGTGCCCTCGAGGGAGAGCGCGGGGGTTAGCGATACTTCCGCCGAGAGACCCGCGGTCGAGAAGTCGACCCTGCCGTAGTTTCGATAGGTAAGCAGCAGGCCCGGGGTCGTCACCTGGTCCGGCATGATCGTGCCGACGGGCAGCTGCAGCACCAGGTTGGTGAGGTCGTGAATCAGCAGCTCCCGCAGCGCGGGAAAGACGATCCCCTGCCTGACCATCGGCTCCACGCGCTTCTCGATGAACGCGCGCGTGGATGCGGGCTCGAAGAAGACGGTCGGAGTCTCGACCCGGAGCGGGCCGATGAAGTTGTCCATGGAGGACCGCCCGACTGCCGCCGAGATGCGGCCCCGCCCGCCGACCTCGAGCCGGTACTGCAGCGACAGCGAGTTGACGATGCTGGGCTGGAGCGGATCGATGGGGTCCACGCCGATGGGACGACCCAGCACCTCCTCGCCCAGGAAGGGAGGCCGGCCGGCTGCCCACTCCTTCTGATTGAAGAGGAGGAGCCGCGGCGGGAGTTCTCCCGGCTCCGGGTCTCTGAAGAACGGCCGCAGGGGTCCGAGTGCCAGGGGATCGCTGGCCGCCGCGATCTCCACCAGCGTATTCCAGAGCACCGCCGGATCCGCCGGCAGCCTCTCGCCGGGCGCGAGCGGCGAGCGCATGCACATGCCCCCGAAGCCTCCGGGGCAGCGGTCGTTGAAGGTGAAGCCGCCCTGCGGGACGCCGCGCGCCAGAACGTTGTAGATGAGCACGCCGGCCGTCATTCTCCCCGCGCCGACATCCAACAGGAGGTGGTCCGCCGAAGGCATGAGTGCAGCGCGCGCGCCCGTCACGAAGAAGCTGTGGCCGCGTGCGGGCCTGAAGATCAGGCTCGCGAAGGGCGAGACACCGAGACCGTCGACACGGGAATGGCGTTCGAGTTGCACGATCGTGGCCAGGTCCAGCCGGCTGGCGATGCGGACGACGGAGTCGAGGTAGCCACCGGCGACCAGGATGCCGTCCGCGTTTTCGTGGACGCCGGTCACCGTGCCGTCCGTGGAGGGACGGACGCCGCGGAGATCCAGTCCATACCGAAGGTTGTGCCGGCCGGCGAGGCGGGCCGAGTGGCCGATGTGGCCGGCGAAGAAGAGCGACCGGTCTTCGATGTCCCGGGCGGTGCGGTAGAACACGGCTTCCCCCGCTCCGCGTCCCCGCACCTGGGCGTCGGCGGACAGGCTCCCTTCGCGGTAGCGGGCCCGGCCGTGCCAGCGGGTCCAGCTGCGGGCGTAGGCTGCGCCGACCTCGGTGAGCTGGTTGCCGCGCAGGCGGTCCAGGCCACCCTCGAAGACCCAGCCGTCGGGGTCGTCCGGGCGCAGGTCGTAGCGGACCGCGGCGCCCCAACGCTCCAACTGGTCGTCGCGCGCCGGGAGCAGCGCGCTGCCTTCACGCAGCCGTGCCTCGACCGGGTCCGCGAACGGCCAGTCGGTGCCGCGCAGGTAGTGGCCGGCCGCCTCGAAGAGAGCGCCGCCCGCAACCCGGTCGGCATGCCGGAACCGTCCGCCCGCGAGCGCCCGCCCACCCCCGAACAGCGTCGCTTCGGTACCCGCCGAGTCGCCGCGGGAGGTAGGCTCGAGGCCGTAGGGGAACGAGAACGGAGTCCACTGGTCGCGGTCCCGGCCAACCGGCAGGAGGCTGCCCGCGAACGCGTCCGTGAAGTGGGGCCCGACGAATACCCTCTGCACCAGCCCGGTCTCAAGCGGGGTGCCGGGGTCGAAATAGAGGCCTTGGGCTGCGGCGGGCTGCGGAGTCGGATCGAGCGCGAGCCACGTCAGCGCGAGGACGAGCGGGAGTCGTGGCGGCAGCTGGCGTCGGGGCATGCGCCGCAAGTATCCCACCAGACGGCGGTTGTTCCCACGGAGGCGCGGATGGGCAGCCCTTCACTCACTGGCGCGCGCGCCGGACGTGGCGCATCATCCTCGATTGGCGCGCCGGTCCCAGGCCGGCGCGCCAGCCCTCTTCATCAGCGCTCAGTCGGTCGGGGTCATATCGTCAGTAAATGACATCATGTTGTCAGTAAATTGTCACTTGTGTCCCCCACCCTCCCGGGTTCGGGAATCGAACCGCTCGTAACGCTGGACGCCGTCCAGGAGGCCCGGGCCCGCATCGGCGCCCGGCTGCACCGGACTCCGGTGCTGTCGTCGCGGCGCTTGAGCAACCAGGCGGGCATCCCGCTTCGCTTGAAGATGGAGAGCCTGCAGAAGACCGGCTCCTTCAAGGTGCGTGGGGCGCTCAACAAGGTGCTGGTCGCCGGTCAGGCGGCCCGCCGCGGCGTGGTTACGGTATCGGCGGGGAACCATGCGCAGGCACTGGCGTGGGCGGCGGGATGCGTGGATGTGCCGTGCGCCGTGGTCATGCCGGCAGGCGCCTCCGAGACCAAGGCGCGGGCAAGCGCCGGCTACGGAGCGGAGGTGGTCGTCGCCGACGACGTGCACCAGGCTTTTGCGCTGGCGGAGTCGCTGGCGCGCGACCGGGGGATGCTTTTCACCCACCCCTTCGACGACCCCGCCGTGATCGCCGGCCACGGCACCACCGGGCTCGAGCTCGCCGAGCAGGCCGTGGACCTGGACGTCGTGGTGGTGCCGGTGGGGGGCGGCGGCCTGATCGCCGGGGTGGCCGCGGCCATGAGGCGCCTGCACCCCGACCTTCGCATCTTCGGCGTGGAACCGCACGGGGCCGCAGCCATGTCCGAGAGCCTGCGCATCGGGCGGCCGGCCCGTCTGGAGCGCGTCCGCTCGGTTGCCGACGGACTCGCCCCGCCCATGGCGGGCGAAGTCACCTACCGGCATGTGCTCACCCTGGTGGACGGCGTCGTGCGGGTGAGCGACGCCGAGATCACCGCGGCCGTGCGCGCGCTCGCGGAGACCGCCAAGATGGTGGTGGAGCCCGCCGGGGCGGCCGGGGTGGCCGCGCTCCTGTGCGGGCGTATCCCCGACCTTGGCGGCGGCCCGGCGGGAGTGATCGTCTCGGGCGGCAACGTGGACTCGAGCCTGCTTGCGGACATCCTCGCCCCGGAGCGCGCCGGGGGTGCCGCACCGCCCTGAGTTGCACGCGCCGCATCCCCGGCAAACCTTCATCTTCGAAGGCACCCACCCATCATCTTCCGAAGGAGAGACAAGCGCCTTGTGCCGATTCGTATGCTACTCCGGCGATGAAATGCCCGTCCGCCCGATCGTGTTCGGGGGAAGCCACACGCTCGTGCGGCAGAGTTACGACGCCAGGGAGATGGGCCACGGGATCCACAACGCGGACGGGTATGGCGTGGGCTGGTATCACGGCGGCCACGCGGTGCGGATCCGCGAAGCGCGCCCCATCTGGCACGACCCGGACCTCGAGGATGTGCTCTCGTCCGTGCGTTCGTCGTGTTCGCTGGCCCTCGTGCGGAGCGCGAGCCCGGGCATTCCGCTGGACCGGGGGGAGGTGGCCCCGTTCGTGTTCGAGCGCTGGTCCTTCGGCCTGAACGGATACGTGCGCAAGTTCCACACGCACGCGATGCGCGCGTTGCGCTCGACGCTGCCGGACGAGCTCTACACGCAGATCCGGGGGACATCCGACACGGAGACCCTCTTCCTGCTCGCGATCGCGGAGGTTTGGAAGGGGGCGTCGCCCGGAACGGCGCTGGCGCGGGCCGCGGAGCGCGCGGGCTCGCTGGACGTGCGCTGCAAGCTCAACATGATCCTGGCCGACGGGCGGAATCTCGCCGTGATCCGCACCTCGAACTTCGACGAGACCAACTCGTTGTACTTCGCCCGCCGGCATCCGCTCGCTCCCGGGGGCACGCTGATCGCCTCGGAGCGCCTGGATGAGGACGGGGAATGGCAGGTCGTGCCGCCCCACTCGGTGATCGAGGTCACGGGGGCGGGCGAGCCGCGGATCACGGAAGTTGATGCACTGCTGCGCGAGCGGGCGCTGTCGTCTGTCGGCGCGGGCGGGGGCGGGGCGGGTTAGGAGCCGGTCGGGCTACACTCGCCGCCGCGTCCCACATGGACACGAGGATGCAGAGATGAGACGGTTGACGTTGGTTGCGGCGGCGATCCTGACGGTTTGGACGGGGTGGGGCTGCGCCCCGGATGCGCCCGCGGCCGAGGGTGGTGCGGCGGGCTCGATGGCCGAGGGCCCCATCAGCGCGGAGGCGCTGGTCGACCTGCGGGCGGCGGTCGGTGGCAGCCGCTCGCCCCAGTGGGCTCCCGACGGGTCGATGATCACCTTCGTGTCGGGGGGCGGGCTGGGGGCGGTCGCCACGGAGGACGGCGCCTTCCGCGCGGTCTCCGACGACCTCAGCCTCAGCGGGGTGGGCTCGCTCGGCGCGCCCCAGCCGGTGTGGTCACCCGACGGCCGCTGGATCGCCTACACCTCCGACAAGAGCGGTGCGCCGGAGATCTGGCTCTGGCCCGCCGAGGAAGGCAACGGCATGCGCGTCACCACCGACGTGCAGCTCACCAGGCTGGCCGCGCGCGCCAACGGACTGGCGTGGTCGCCGGACAGCCGGCGCATCGCCTTCTCCGGCGACCGCTTCGGCAACATGGACATCTGGACGGTGTCGGTGCCGGACGGGAAGGTACACCGTCTGTCCGGCGATCCCCTCTACGAGGGCTACCCCAGCTGGACCCCGGACGGCGACCGGCTGCTCTACGTTCGCATGGACGACCGCTGGGTCGACCACGACGTGATCGAGATTGACCCCGACGGAGGCAACCCGCGCATTGTCGTTCGGGACACGGACTTTTTCGACTACCGCGCCGGCAGGGCGTTCGGGGCCGCGCAGGTTTCCCCCGACGGTGAGACCATCCTCTTCCGCTCCCAACGGAGCGGCTGGCTGAACTTCTGGGTCGTGCCCCGCGCCGGCGGCGATCCGCGCGCCGTCGCGGCGTCCGGCTACGACCAGAGCGATGCCCGGTGGTCCCCCGACGGCCGCTGGATCAGCTACACCGAGAACCGGGACGGCGTCCATTCCCTCCGCGTCGTGTCGGCCGACGGCGGCGAACCCAGGGTCCTCGCGGACCCGGACGCGGGCGCGGCGCTCCGCCCCGAATGGTCCCCCGACGGAACGCGCATCAGCTACACCTTCGAGACCCCGGTGCGGCCCGCAGAGCTCTTCGTCATCGATGTCGCGTCAGGCGAGAAGCAGCTCCTGCACAGCGAGATCCCCGAAGGGGCGGCGGACGCGCTGCACATGCCCGGCAAGGTGCGCTACCCGAGCACCGACGGGCTCACCATCGAGGCCTTCCTGCACCGGCCCCCGGATGCCGCCCCGGGCGAGCGCTTCCCCGGGGTGATGTGGATCCACGGCGGCCCCACCTCCCAGTTCGACGACCAGTTCCGCCGCCACCAGCAGGTCCACTTCTTCGCCCAGCGCGGCTACGTCGTGCTGATGCCCAACATCCGCGGCAGCTCCGGCTACGGCCTCGAATTCGAGGATCTCAACAACGAATGCTGGGGCCACTGCGACCTGGAGGACGTGCTGGCGGGCGTCGACTACCTCAAGACCCTGCCTTACGTGGACCCCGACAAGATCGCCGTTACCGGGACCAGCTACGGCGGCATCATGACCATGGCCGCGGTGGCCTTCGCCCCGGATGTCTTCCAGGCCGCGATCTCGCTCTCGGGCTACGGCGACATGACCGACTTCCACACCGAGGTCCACGAGCTGCAGCACATCAAGCTGGTCGAGTACGAACTGGGCCCGTATCCGGAGAACCGCGACGTCTATCTCAACAGTTCCGCGATATTCAAGGCCCATCAGGTGACGACGCCCACCTTCGTCATTCAGGGCGAGGGTATTGCGGCGGACTGGCGCCTCGAGGAAGGCGGGGCTCCCGCAGCCCTGGACTTCGCCCGCAAGCTCGATCAGCACTACAAGATCGTGCGATACAAGGCCTATCCGGGCGAAGGATATTATGTATATGGGCGCGACAATACGATCGAGAAACTCCACGACATGCTGGACTTCTTCGAGGAATACCTGGTGACGGAGATCGAGTACGGGGATGGGCAGGGGATGTAGCGGGCGACGTGAAGCGTGAATCGGATGTGGCAGCGGCAAGACAGGTTCAGGCGCCTGCCGGAGGTGTGAGATGACCCGCAAGTGGTTCGGACTCCTGATCGTGGCCGGGATGGCGGTCTTTTCCGTCCTGGTCCTCCCCGCGCTCCCCGCTGAAATCCCGATCCATTGGAATCTGGCCGGCGAGCCCGACAGCACCATGCCGAAGGCCCTCGGCGCGTTTCTCATGGTGTTCGTCGGGGTCGGCGTCTTGCTCCTCTTCCTCGGTCTGCCGCGCATCGACCCGCGCCGCCGCCGCTACGCGGAGTTCCGGAGGAGCTACTGGCTGCTGTGCAACCTTGTTCTGATCTTCCTGGCGGCCGCGCACGTTCTCGTGCTGGCGCTTGGTGTCGGATGGGATGTCGACCCGGTGCAGGCGATGCTCGTCGGAATGGGCCTCCTGTTCGCGGGAATCAGCCCGATCCTGCCCCGCCTCTCCCCGAACTGGTGGACCGGCATCCGGACACCCTGGACCCTTTCGAACGACACGGTCTGGCGACGGACTCACCAACTCGGCGCCTACACGTGTGCGTTCGCCGGCCTCCTGTTCGTGGCCACCGGCTTCCTGCCCCATCCCGCGCGACTGTGGGCTTCGGCGCTCGTGTTCCTCGCCATGGTCACGATTCCGGTCGCGTACTCCTATGTGATCTGGCAGGGTCTCGGGGAGGATCGGTTGGGGTGACGTTGCCAACCCCTTGACGACCTGCACAACACGACCGACATAGAATACGTGATGAAGACAATGCTCGTCGCGACCTGCAGCTCACCGGGACAACAAGGGAGGCGCCCAATGCGCGTATCCATAGAATATTGCACCGCCTGAAACTACGAGCCCAAAGCCGCCAGTTTGGCGGCCACGCTCAGGAAGCGATTCCACGGCGTCGATATCGAGATGATCCCGTCGGGCGGCGGGCGCTTCGAGGTCGTCGCCGACGGTCGACTCGTGTACTCCAAGGCCGCCAGCGGCCGCCATCCAACCCACGAGGAGGTGGTGTCGGCGATCGCGAAGGCGTGACGACGCCGAACCGTCAGGCTGGCGTCTCCACGCCGATCTCGGGTGCTGCCGCGGCGAAGTGGCGCACGTTCCAGGTGATGATGGTCGCGGCACCGGCCTTCAGCGCGCATGTCGCGATGAGCATGTCGTACGTCTGTCCGCCGATCACTCCCCGCCGCTGAGCCCGACGTAGCGCACGCCATGTTTCGGCTGCCGTCAGATGTACGACTCGCGTCTCACGCCAGTTCGCCTCCAGTAGCGCGAGCGCGTCGTCGGATCGCAGGCGATTCGGCCCGGAGAGCCTGGTGAGGACGGCGTAGGCCTCCGCCAGGGAATGAGCGGCAAGGACAAGCTCTTCACCGGCGCGCTCGCGACGCTCGAGCTCCGCAAGTGTTCGCGCATGGTGTTCGTGCCAGGAGCAGACCGTCGCGACAAGGGCGCTGGTATCGCAGAGGTATCGGAGCACCCGGCGGGCCGTCACTCGCTCGCCGACGAGGAGCCGGAGCGGAGGTTGGCGGTCGTCTCGTCAACCTCCGCAGCCGTCAACACCGGTCGTCCCTCCCGCGGCACCGCGACCATGGCGGCGCCACGCCGTTCAAGCGATACGTCCAGGGGTACCGGCTCGATCTCCACCCGGCCGTCCTGGACCCGGAATCGTACGCGGGTTCCGGGGTATAACCGGCTTGCCTCGCGAACCGCCTTGGGCACAACCAGGCGGCCCGCCTTGTCGATGGTAGTTTCCATGGTAGAAATAATGGTATCTCAGATGCCATCGATCAAGAGAGATTCAAACAGGCCCCGAGCCAGATCCAGACCCATTCACGAGAAGAATCCATGCGTGAACAGCCCGAAACGATCCTGACCCCCTCCCGCTTCCTCCGGCTCGCCGCGCTCACCCTGCTCGCGACTACGGCGTCGGGGGCGCTGCTTCCCCGCGACGTCTCCGCCCAGACTCCCCTCTCCGTGGGCCGCACGCTGTCCGGCTCCCTCTCCGAGGGCGACACCGCGCGCTACACCTTCGAGGCCGGGGAAGACTACTTCGTGCTCGGCGAGGTCGATCAGGTTTCCGCGGACATCGACGTGCGGGTGCTCGGATCCGACGGAGAGACACCCTGGGGCAACTCTTCCGGGCCGGGCCGCGGCGCGGAGCGCTTCGCGGTGCGCCCGCCCGAAGCCGGCGCGTACACGGTCGAGCTGACCCCTGCGGAAGGCGAGTCCGGCGACTACACCATCACCCTGCTCCGCCTCGAGCCGCTCGAGACCGACCCGGAGAAGCTCACCGACCAGCTCATGTCCCGCTACGGCGGCGAGGACTCGCCGGGCGCGGCCGTTCAGGTCTGGCGCGACGGCGAGACGCTCTTCTCCAGGGCCTACGGCATGGCCAACCTCGGCTACGGCATCCCGTTCGCCACCAACACGCGCACCAACATCGGCTCGACCTCCAAGCAGTTCACCGCCTTCGCCATCATGCTGCAGGCCGAGCGGCTGATCTCGCTGGACGACGATATCCGCAAGCACATCCCGGAGCTGCCCGAGTTCGAGCACACCGTCACCGTGCGCCATCTCATCACGCATACCTCCGGGCTGCGCGAGTTCCTGAACCTGACCCGCATGACCGGGCGGCGCCTCGACCGCGGCGACTGGATCGACCGTTCCGAGATCATCGACATCGTCCAGCGCCAGCCCGCGCTCCAGAACGAGCCCGGCGCCGAGTGGAACTACAACAACACCGCCTTCGGACTGGCCGCGGTCATCGTCGAGCGCACCTCGGGCCAGGACTTCCCCACCTTCATGCGCGAGAACGTCTTCGAGCCATTGGGGATGACCCGCACGCTGGTCCGTCCCTCACCCATCCACATCGTCCCGGAGATGTCGGAGGGCTACACGCCCGGGCCCGACGGCTTCCTGCAGATCGGCGACCTGGGTGGCGCGGCCGGAGCCGGCGGCATGTACTCCACGCTGGACGACCTGCAGACCTGGGTGGAGAACTACGCAAATCCGCGGATCGGCAGCGCGGAGATCTTCGAGGAGATGATGACGTCCTACGTCCTCTCCGACGGCGAAGAGACCGGCTACGGCTACGGTCTCTCCGTCGACGAGCAGCGCGGCCTCAGGCGAGTGTCGCACGGAGGCGCGGACGTGGCGCACCGCTCGATGCTGGCCTACTACCCGGAGATCAACGCCGGCATCACCACCCAGAGCAACCATGCGGGCTTCAACAGCGCGGTCGCGTACGAGCTGGCCGAAGCGTTCTTCGCGGACGCGATGAAGCCGGAGGATGCCGTGGCAGAGGACGCGGATGAGGGCACCTTCGATCCAGCCGACTACGACCCCGAGGATTTCGACGACTTCGCCGGCCGCTACGCGCTCGACGAGACGCCCGCCTTCATTCTCACCTTCACCCGCGAAGACGACACCTTCTACGCGGAACCCACCGGCCAGCCCCGTCTCGCGATGGTGCCGACCTCCGACTCCACGTTCGCCATCAGCCGTGTCGAAGCGACGATCATCTTCCACCGCGGCGAAGACGGCACGGTGAGCCGCATGACCCTGGACCAGAACGGCCTGCATCCGGGGACACGCGTGCCCGGCGCGGAGGAGGCAGACGATCCCGAGGCGCTGGCCGACTTCGAGGGCCGCTACTTCAGCGAGGAGATCGAGACGTTCTTCGAGATTGTTCTGGCGGATGGCGAACTGGTCATGAAGCAGCGCCGGCTGGACGACGCGACGCTCGAGCCGGGCCAGCCGGACACGTTCTCCGGCGGCGGCTTCACCTTCCGCTTCGAGCGCGACCGCAACGGCCAGGTGATCGGGTTCTACCTGTCGAACGGGAGGACGCGCGACGTGCGCTTCGGGCGGGTGCGGTGATGATCCTATCGCGGGAGGCGCGACGTCAGGTTCTGATGAAGAGCGCCAGCGCGAGGCCCGGGAAGAGCACGAACGAGTACAGGTTCCACACCACGAACCCCTTGACCAGCGTCCGGCCCCATCCCTCGCCGTAGAACCTGCGCATGGCGATGAGGACATAGAGCGGGGAAACGACGACGAGGAACAGCTGCACCCAGTTGCCGGCCCCCTCGCTCGGCACGAGCAGCGCCGCGGCCAGCACCAGGAACACGAAAGTGTGGATGTGCATGCCGAACACCAGGTGCTCGACGAAGAACCTCTTCCTGCGCAGGTAGCAGGCCGCCAGGATCATGGCGAACACCGGGAGCAGGAAGAACATCGCGATGGGCAGGTTCCCGATGGCCTCCTGCAGGAACGCCCGGGGATCGTGAAAGAGGTCGATCAGGAGGCCCCGCCCGTACCGGATGAGCCATCCGGGCACGCCACTGGCGCTCTCGTCGGGATCCACCGATCCGGCGAGGCCGCGGACCACCTGCTTCGCCGCCGGATTGCCGGGCCGGCCCATGATGTCATCGACTTTGCGCGCGTGCTCGGGGAGCAGGCGGGCCTTGAGTGCTTCGAGTTGGACGGGATCGATCGCCTGGCCGACCGCACTATCCGCTGGTGTGTCCGCCATCAGCGTGCTATCCGCAAGCACGCTGTCCACAAGCGCACCCAGCCCGAGCCCGGCCGGCAGCCCGCGATCGGCGAGCGCGCTGTCCACCTCCGCCAGCACGCTGTCAGCCACCGCGAGGGCGCTGTCCGCTGCCGCGGCGTCGTCGCTACCGCCCATCTGCACATCCGCATCCGAGAGATCCAGATTCCGCAGCCATCCCCCCGCTGAAATCGACAGCACCAGGAAGAACAGGAAGCTGATGAAGAGGTAGAGCCGGACCGGCGACATGTAGGCGGCGCGGCGGTTGCGCGAGAACTCGCTCGACAGGTGTCCGGGCCTGAAGAGCAGGGACTTCAGGGTGCGGAAGACCCTCGAGTCCAGCTCGAACATCTCGCGGAAGAACTCGAACACCACCGACCAGAGGCCGCGCATGTAGTCGCGGTCGTTCTGGCCGCAGCGGCTGCAGAAGCGGTCCGGGCGGCCGGACCCGCAGTTGGGGCAGATTCCCGTCAAGACGCTCAGAACGGATTCGTCGCGAACACCGCCAGTTCGGGCACGAAGCCGCGGGAATCCACCTTGAGCGCGCCCACCACCGCGCTGGCGATCTCCCTGGGCGTGAGCTTCTTGTCGGAGCGCGCGCGCTCGACGCCCGCCTTGGCGGCGAAGTTGGTCATGACCTCGCTCGGATTGACGAGCGTGACCCGGATGTCGTGGCGGCGGAGTTCATCGCGCCAGCATTCGGTCATGCCGCGCAGCGCGAACTTGGAGGAGGCGTAGGCGGTGCGTCCGCCGCTCCCCCGGAGCCCCGAAGTCGAAGCGATGTTGATCAGCTCGCCGCTTCCCCGATCAATGAAGTGACGGGCGGCCTCGCGCGCCATCAGGAAAGCCCCGAAGACGTTGGTGCGGTAGACCCTCTCGAGCTCCTCGAGAGTCATGTCCACCAGCGGTTTGAAGAGGCCGAAGCCGGCGTTGTTGACGAGGATGTCGAGGCGGCCGTGCTTCCTGATCACCTCGCTCACGGTGTGCACGGCGTCCGCCTCGACGCTCACGTCGCCTGCGATCCAGTCCGCCCCGGTTTCCTCGGCGGTCAGCTGCAGGAAGTCCTTCCGGCGACCGGTAATGGTCACGCTCGCGCCCTCCGCGATCAGCGCCTCGGCGATGGCGCGGCCGATCCCCTCGGACCCGCCGGTGATCAGCGCGACGGCATTGTTGAGTTCCATTGATGTCTCGGCGCTGGATTGGCAGGGTGGGCTACGGCGAAGTGCTGGCCCGTCCGGGGGGCGGCGTGATGGGGAACGCGATGATGCCCTCGACGATCCCGCGTGCGACCAGGTCGGGCTGCGACACGATGACTTCTCGGTCACCGGCGTTGGTGAGGAAGCCGGTTTCGATGATCACCGCGATGGTCATGGGATGCAGGGCGTGTTCGTAGCGGCGGAAGTTGAAGGCGTAGTAGTTGCGCATGCGCCGGGTCACGGTGGGGAGGCGCCTGATGCCGGTCACCTCGCCGTATTTCCGGTTGAGCAGGTCGACGAAGCCGGAGGCGCGGCCGGTGGCGTCGCGGCCTGGGGCCGCTACCCGGTAGCCCGTCGTGCCGGGGTCGTTGCTCGCGTCGGCATGGATGGCGATGAAGAGGTGGGCGCGGTAGTCGGGCGGCACCACGGCGGGCAGGATGTCGACCACGTAGCCAAGTTCCTCCAGCATGGCGCCGGTGTGGCGTGCGATCTCGAGGTTGACCTCCCACTCGGCCAGCCCGTTCCAGTTGGCCCCGTTGCGCCGCAGCCCCGACAGCTCGCGGGGGGCCTCCTCGGTTCGCCAGTGACCCACCTGCAGAGCGATCCGCACCGGGCCGTCGGGGGCGCGCCACTCCTCCGGGGTGGGAATGGGTCCGGGATAGCGGTTGTAGTTCCGCCAGCGGCGCCAGCGGCGGGGAGCTTCCTGGGGCAGGGCCTCCTGGGCTTCCTGGATGGTCGGGGTGGTCGCGGCCACGGGGCGCGGCGGGATGGCCGCGGATGCACCGCTGGCCGCCGGCCCGTTCGGAGCCGCGCCGGCCGGGGCCGCAGCCTCCGTCTCCGGGGTTGGCGCGGTGACCTCGTGGGTCGGCTCGACCCGGTCCACCGAAGCCGCTCCCGCAGCTGAGGCCTCGCCCCCGAAGAACATTCTCGTCAACATGACCAACGCGAACATCCCGACACCCACCAACCCGATCTTCTTCACGGAGAGCCTCCTCCCGAGGTCACGGCGCCCAGCGCCAGCGCGAATCGACACCCTTCGTCCGTCCACCAGCGCACCATCTCGAGACCCGCCTGCTCCAGCAGCGAGCTGACCGCCGCCCGGTTGTACTTGCAGCTGATCTCGGTGCGCAGCGTCTCACCTTCCCGAAAGGATATCACCGGACCGCCGGGCAAGGCCACCGCATGCGCCGACAGGGCCTCCAAGTGCATCTCGATGCGCGTATTGGCGGCATCATACCAGGCGCGGTGGCGAAAGCGCGAGGGGTCGAAATCGGTGCCGAAACGGGCGTTCAGCACCCGCAGCAGATTGCGGTTGAACTCCACGGTCACTCCCGCGGCATCGTTGTACGCCGCCTCGAGTGACTCGAGCGACTTGCCCGGCCCCGGGCGGAGATCCGCGCCCAGCAGGAACACGTCCCCGTCGCGCATCCCCGAACTCAACCCGGCGACCATGCGCACCGCCTCCTCATGGGTGAAGTTGCCGATCGTGCTTCCCAGAAGCGCGTAGATGCAGGGCGCCGGCGGCCGAGCCGCAGGCCGGAGGCCACGCGTCATGTCGGCGACCTCGGGACGCACCTTCAGCGATGGGTATTCGTCCCGGAGCCGCCGCGCCGTGTCGAACATGAAATCCTCGCTGACATCGACCGGAACGTAGACGGCGGCCCTTCCCCCCTCTGTCATCGCGCTGAGCAGGATCCGGGTCTTGCGCGCGCTCCCGGCTCCGAACTCGACCAGCGCACGCGGCTGCACCTCCCCGATCAGCCCGCGCGCGATGCGCGTCAACAGCCCGCGCTCGGCGCGGGTGAGGTAGTACTCGGGAAGCCGGGTGATGGCCTCGAAGAGTTCCGATCCGCGCTCGTCGTAGATGTAGCGCGACGAGACGGTCTTCGGCGTGCGCGCCAGACCGCGCGCCAGCTCGTCTAGCTCTTCGCGTCGCTCGCGCACCTGAACCCCGAGAAGATCTGCCGGCGCTGGGGAAAGTCCCAGTTGCGGAAGGTGTTCCGGATGGCGCCCGGGCGGGTGGCCCAGGATCCTCCGCGCAGCACCCGGTATTCCTCCCCGAAGAAGACCTCCGAGTATTCCCGGTACGGGAAGGCCTGGAATCCCGGATAGGGAAGGAAGCGGGACGCCGTCCATTCCCATACGTCGCCGATCATTCCGTAGCAGCCGAGCGGCGAGATGTTGCCGGGATGGCTCCCCGGCCGGGCCGGTCCGGAGCGGACGGCGTCCAGGTTGGCGTGCGTTGGCGTGGCGGGTTCGTCGCCCCAGGGGTAGAGCACGGCGCGCTCGCGGACCGGATCCCAGCTCGCGGCAACCTCCCACTCGGCTTCGGTGGGCAGGCGCTTCCCGGCCCTGCGCGCGAACGCGTCGGCCTCGTACCAGGAGACATGGCAGACCGGGAGCGCGGGGTCGACGGGCACTTCGCTGCCCATCGCGCGGGTCCACCACACGCCGTCCCGCCGGAACCAGAAGAGAGGGGCTTCCGCACGCTCCCGGGCGCGCCACGCAAGCCCGGCCTTGCTCCAGTGCGCGTTGGTCCGGTAGCCGCCCGCCGCGATGAAGTCCATGAAGGCGGCGTTGTCGACGGGATGGCGGTCGATGCGGAAGGGTTCCACGCGAAGGCGGGTGCGCGGGCGCTCGTTGTCGTAGGCCTGCGACCGGTCGTCGGTGCCGACGAAGACATCACCGCCGGAAAAGTGGACCATGTCGCCGGTCCGCGGCTCATTCCCCTGCTCCATCCCACACCGATTCCCTCCCAGTCCCGCATACGGCTCCCCTTCCATCAACTGCAGCGTCTGCAGGATGGTCTCGTTGTGCTGGTACTCGTGTTGAAGCACCATGTTGAAGACGTAGGCCCCGCGGAGAAGCGGGGTATCGGCGTGCGAGTCGATCCTTTCCATCCTTCGAAGCACCGCGCGGCGCACGTCGGCCAGGTAGGCGAGGCAGGTGGCCCGGTCCGGGAGCGGCAGCCGGTCGCGCGTGGCGCGGGGATGGCGGAACGCGTCGTAGATGCCGCGCAATCCCTCGGCCCCGGAGCCCGCGCCGTCGATATTCTCGAGCAGCCACACCTCCTCGAAGTGCGCGATGTGGCCCAGATCCCAGACGATGGGCGACATCAGCGGATTGTGCTGCCGCGTCACGTCGGAGTCGCTCAACGGAGCCACCAGTTCGAGGGTACGGCTACGGGCTTCGCCCAGGCGATCGCGCAGCAACCCAAGCGGGAGAGCGGGGACCGTCATTGTCCGGGACCTTGCTTCCCGGCTACCATGGAGCGCCCGTGCCGGCGAGGATGCGCGGAATGGGATGCAACCCCTTTGATGGATTCGACTCCTTGCGTCCGTCGTCGAGACAACGCCCAGATGGTCCTGGAGAGTGCCGAACCATAAGGTGCGGCTGCGGGACGCGAATGCAAGCCGGCGCCGGACGCAGTCCTCATCCTGCGGGCGCCGGCGCGTGACCGCGGGGCTCGATTCGCCGGCTCCGAATGAGCGCGAACCGTCCGCGCAATTCGACGACCTGTCTGCGCACCTCGACCACCCGGCCACGCACCTTGACGAGCCAGCCCTGCGCGCTCACGAAGTTGTGAAACGCTATGGCGCCACGATCGCGCTCGATCGGGTTTCGCTGGATGTGGCGCAGGGATCGTGCGTCGCGCTTGTGGGTGAGAGCGGTTCCGGGAAGACGACGCTGCTCCGCTGCTTCAACGCAATGGTCAGACCGGACGCGGGCTTCGTGGACGTCGGTGGTCGACCCGTCGCGTCCTTCGATCCGGTGGCTCTGCGCCGGGGCATCGGCTACGTGCAGCAGGAGGGCGGCTTGTTGCCGCACTGGTCGGTGCTTCGCAACGTGGCGCTGGTTCCCTGGCTGCGAGGGGAAGAGGATGCCGAGGAACGGGCGCGAGCGGCGCTGGATCGGGTGGGGTTGCCCCCGTCGCGCTTCGGAGACCGCTGGCCCCGGGACCTCTCGGGAGGCCAGCGCCAGCGGGTGGCGATCGCGCGGGCGCTGGCGGGCAGCCCGGAGATCATCCTGCTGGACGAGCCCTTCGGCGCCCTGGACGCCATCACGCGCAGCGAACTGCGGCGGAGCTTCCACAACCTGCGCGCGGGGATGGGGGTAACCTCGCTCCTGGTCACCCACGACCTCCACGAAGCCGTGGAACTGGCGGATGAGATCGCGGTCATGAAGGGCGGCGCCCTCATGCAGGTGGGGCGTCCGGAGGAATTGTTGAGCGCGCCGGCGCATGGGTACGTGGAAGAGCTGCTCAAGCGGGCGGGGATCGGGTGAGCATGGGACGCGTGATGCTGCTGTTGGTCGCGGTCGCGCTACTCGGGGGAACCCTGGCCACGCGGCCGAGTCCCGCATCATACGCCCGCCAGCCCCCGGCACTCGCCGGCAGTCCCACGGCACGTGCCAGCAAGGCGGCGCCCGTCAGCCAGCCCGTGCTACAGACGCGGGCCGCCCAATCCTCCCAGGACGAGGGCACGCCCGTCATCATCGCCTCCAAGCCCTTCGCCGAGTCCTACGTCCTGGCCGAGATCTTCGCGCAGCTCCTGGAGGCCCGCGGCATTGCCGTTGACCGGCGCTTCGGACTCGGGGCTACCGAAATCGCCTTCGGAGCGTTGCGCGAGGGCGCCATCGACATCTATCCGGAGTACACGGGCACCGCCCTCGCGGCCATCCTCGGAGAGGAAATGCAGGCCGATGCCGAAGCCGTCTATCGCCATGTGGCGGGGACCTTTCGCGAGCGATGGGACGCGCGCTGGCTCGCGCCGCTCGGGTTCGAGAACACCTATGCCATCGCCGTGCGCCGCGAGACCGCGGAGGAATTGGGGCTCGCCACGCTGAGCGATCTGGCGCGCGAGGCCGGCGGGCTCCGGGCGGGCTTCACGCCGGACTTCATCGGGCGCTCCGATGGGCTTCCGGGACTGCGCGCCGCCTATGGCTTCGAGGCGGTCGAGGTCCTGCCGCTGCTGCAGGCGGTCAAGTACGAGGCGCTGGTCGAGTCCGGGGTCGACGTCATCGACGGATACTCGACGGATGGGTTGATCGCGCGCTACGACCTGGTGGTGCTCGAGGACGACCGCGGTTTCTTCCCGCCCTACGAGGCCGCCGGGCTGGTCAACGGCGATTTCTGGGGCCGGCGACCCGACGCGATCGCCGCGCTGAGCGAACTCTCGGGCCTGCTCGACGACGAACGCGTGCGGGAGTGGAACCGACGCGCGGAATCGGACGGCGACCCCGTGGCCGACATCGCCCGTGACGCCCTGGCGGAACTGGGGCTCGTGGTCTCGGATACCGAAGAAGCCCTGGAATCGGATTTGGCGGAGTCGGCCCGGGCGCGGGAGTCGGCGCGGGAAGCAGCCATGGCCGCCGAGTCCGCCCGGAGCCCGGTCGTCGGCTTCGCGTCTTACATGTGGCAGAATCGCACCGACATCCTGGGCCATGCGCGCCGCCACATCGTGCTGGTGATCATCTCCCTCGCGGCCGCCGCGCTGCTCGCCATTCCCGCCGGGTTGATGCTCGTGCGGGTAGCGGGAGGGGCGGAAGGCGTGATCCGCGCCATCGGCCTGGTACAGACCATCCCCAGCCTCGCCCTGCTCGCCTTCATGATCCCGGCGCTCGGAATCGGGGTCGTGCCGGCGGTAGTCGCCCTCTTCCTCTACTCCCTCTTCCCGATCCTGCGCAACACCTACACGGGCGTGCGCGACGCCAACCCGGCAGCCGTGGATGCCGCGCGCGCGCTGGGCATGACCCCCGCGCAACTGCTCAGGCACGTGCGCCTTCCGCTCTCGGCCCCGGTGATCATGGCGGGCCTCCGCACCGCCGCCGTGATCAACGTAGGTACCGCGACCATCGCCGCGTTCATCGGCGCCGGCGGACTCGGCGACCCCATCGTGGCCGGGCTGGCCCTCTCCGACACGCGCATGATCCTGTCGGGCGCAATCCCGGCCGCCGCGCTCGCCCTCCTGGTCGACGGGGCCCTCGGCCTGGCGGAGAAGCGGGTGGCGCCGGGAGGGGTGGCGGTGGAGTGAGCACGGGGGCGGCGCGGAAAGGGCGTCGGAGTTCACGGCAGACGTCAGCTTGCCGGTTTCCGGCAGGCGTCCCCATCGATAGCCCGGTGGTCCGCTCGGTGGATGAACGCCGGTTGGCGACGGGCGGTGGCTCGGGGACGGCCTGTCGCGACGCGAAAAAAGTTTCCGCGGAGATTTTCGGCACTCGATCAGCTTGCTGGTTTCCGGCGGGCGTCCCCACCGCAAGCCGAGTGGTCCGGTCGGCGTGGGACTACATCGTGCCGTGCGGTGACCGGCGTCGAACCGAGGACGCTCCGTTCACAGCTTCGCTTGAAACACGAACCTCGGTTCCAGCCTCCCTGGGACGCTCCGTTCGCAACTGTCGCCTTGGAGAGACGTTCCGTTCACAGTCTCGAAGACGGTCCGCTCGCGATTCCTTGAAGACCATCCCTCCCCGTGAAAGGAGTACAAGCGGGAATATCCCCAATTTACATCTGATAGTCCCATTTTACCATTGACGGATTCTGGAGCCACGAGTCGACACCATCCGAGATCCTCGCTGGGATAGTCGTCAGACGCGCTACAAAAGCCTCCGCAGGCGCCTGAGCCGCAATCTCCTCCGCAAATGATCCGGGGAGTCGACATTTGCTCTCTGAGGGCATCTGAGAGAGTCGAATATGCTCCCGTTATATTTATCCATGTGACGAGGGTATCCCCAATCAAGGAGCAATCCCGTGATCATGCCCGCAACGACCCGCGAGAACGACCCGTGGAAGCGCGAAGTGATTGTCGATGGAAGCAGTTCCACATCTTCCGCCGATGGGGCTTCGCCATCTCCCGCCGACGGGGCTTCGCCATCCGATGAGCACGATGAACTCCATCAGTTGGGTGAGCGCATCGCGGATCTTGCGGCGAGCATCAATGCCGCTGAAGGACGGATGATGGCGCTACTCGCCGACTTCGATCGCCGGGGAGGATGGAAGGACGACTTCGGGTCCTGTGCCGAGTGGCTTGCCTGGCGGACCGGCATCAAGATCGGGCCAGCGCGCGAGCGGGTTCGAGCTGCGCGGGCGTTGGAGGACCTTCCTCGTACCGCGGAAGCGCTCAGAAGGGGCCGGCTATCGTATGCCAAGGTGCGCGCGATCACGCGCGTGGCAACGCCGGAGAGCGAATCGAAGCTGCTCGAGTTCGCGAGGACGGCATCGGCGGCGAGGCTTGAACAGAGGGTGCGGATGTGGAAACAGCTGTCGCGCGAGGGGGAATTGACGGCCGAGCAGGTGCGGCACCGCAACCGGGCTCTCTCGGTCTTCGTGGACGGAGACGGGATGTATGTCATCAGGGGCCGGCTCGAGCCGGAGGTCGGAGCGGTCCTGAGGCGGGCCCTCGAAGCTGCGGCGGACGCGCTTTATCGGCGGGAGGAGCGTGTCGGGGAGGGAGGGCGGCAGGACGGACGCGCTGAGAGTCGGATGGGCACCGAGGCCTCAGCGCGTGAGGGAGCAAGGGCTTGGGATGCGGCTCCCACGCCAAAGCAGCGCTGGGCGGATGCCGCCGGGCTCATGGCCGAGCGGGCGCTGGCGGCGGGGTTCGGCGAAGACTCCGAAGAGGGCACGGATGAATCGGGTACGCGCGCGGAGCGGTATCAGGTCGTGATCCATACCGAAGCGGCGACGTTGGCCGAAGAGGGCGAGCCCGGTCGCTCCGATCTCGACGGCGTGCGCGTTGCCGCGGAAATTTCGAGGCGCATGGCGTGCGATGCAGCGGTCGTCGAGATGGTGCACGGCAAGCCTGAAGCGCTGCGCGGCAAGCCTGAAACGGTGCATGGCAAGTCTGAAACGGTGCAGGGGAATGCTGGAATGACGCGCGGCACGGCCAACCCGATGCACGGGCAGGCACCGTCGGTGAGTGACATGGCGACCCGCGGGCCGCGCGCCGGAGGACAGGTGCTCAGCGTGGGCCGAAAGACGCGCACGGTTCCGCCCCATATCCGCCGTGCGCTCGAAGAGCGTGACCGCGGCTGCCGCTTTCCGGGGTGCGCCAGCCGCTTCACCGAGGCGCATCACGTCAGGCACTGGGCTGACGGAGGCGAGACCAGGCTGAGCAATCTTCTGCTCCTTTGCCGGCGCCATCACAGGGCCGTCCACGAGGGGCGGGTGAGGGTTTGCACGGACCGCGCCGGGCTGGCGCTGTTCTTCACGCGCAAGGGGAGAGCGATGGCGGACGCCCCGGAAGCTACCGGGATGATCGGGTCGGGCGCTCGAGCGAACCTCCCGGCGGTTGCCTCGAGTCCGTTCTCCAACGGAGCCGGTCGGTATCGGGACTCCGATGTTCCCTGGGCGATCGAGGCCGCGGCGCGGGAGGCCGTGGAGGAGACGCTATAGGGACGCGCTATAGGTCCGTAAAGGAAACCTCACAGGCGCTGCAGGAACCACCAGTAGTGTCCCTCGGGGTCACGGGCTTCGTAGGTGCGTTCCGTCCAGTAGCCCTCGCCGTAGTCCTGGGTCGCCGGCTCGGTCGTTATGGCGGCTCCGGCTTCGCGGGCATGTTCGCAGTGGACGTCGACATCGTCTACAAACACGCACAGCGCCTGCGTGTTGGCGCCGCCCGCGGCCTGTGGAGATCGAGGGTAGGTGCGACCGGGCGTCAGGCCCGCCTGCCCGACCATGATGAGGCCGCCGTTCATGGCAAGCTGCGAGTGGACGATCTGCCCCTCGTCGTTCTCGACTCGGACGCGAACGGTGAATCCGAAGACGCTGGTCAGCCAGTCGATTGCGGCTGCGGCGTCATCGTAGAAGACGGCGGGCGTGATTCTCGGCCAGCCTTCCGGGGGGTTCTTCATGGGGTTCTCCTGCGGCGAGGTGTCTGACGGGCGCGTTCAACGTCGCGTCGAGCCAGCACGCATCCGTTGCAGCCGGCGCATCGCCACGATACCCGCCCACGGTCCCAGCGCCAAGACTCCGAAGGCGACGCGCCAGCCGAAGCGGGTCTCGAGTTCGACCGTCATCCAGATCGTGGCGGCGGTGAGCAGGAAGCCGAGCGAGGTCTGGAGAGTCAGGGCCGTGCCGACCGCGTGCCGCGGCGCCACCTCGGTGACCACCGCGCTGAACTGTGCACTGTCCGCGACCACGGCGAACCCCCACACCCCCGCGACCACCGCGACCAGCCAGAACGGAGCGGCGAGCAGCCAGCCCATCACGGCCGCGCAGGCCCCGCTCACCGCCATCGACCAGATGGTCACGCGCTCGCGGCCCAGACGGTCGGCCCAAGTGCCCGCCAGCACCGCCCCCACCCCGCCGATGGCGATCGCGCCGAACCCGGCCACCCCCGCCAGCCCCGCGGCGGAGACCGCGCCCGCGGCCGCGCCGGTGAGATCGCCCGCGTCCGTGCTGGTGAGATCGCCCGCGCCCGTACTGGTGAGATCGCCCGCGCCGGGGAAACCCCCGCCAGCCGCGGCAAGGCCCCCACCACCGGCGAAGTAGTCGCCGAAGAAGAGCGCGATCATCGCCCACATCGGGTAGAGCTCCCACATGTGCCCCAGGTAGCCCGCGATGGCGAGCCGGGTCTCGCGGTGCCGCACGACCGTTCCCGCCAGCCGCCACGAGAAGGGCCGGCGCTCGAAGCGGTAGGGCCCGTCCCGATACGTCGTCAGGACGAGAAGTCCGCTCGCCGCGCAGGCCAGCGACGCGCCCGCCAGCACCAGCGCCGCGCCTCCTCCCTCGACCGACGTCAGCAGGTACGGGACGGCCTTCCCCACCGTCAGCGCCCCCACGATCGTGCCGATGGCGAAGCCGCGCGCGTCACGGAACCAGGTCGCTATCATCTTCATCGCCGGCGGATAGACGCCGGCCAGGAAGAAGCCCGTAAAAAAGCGCAGAGCCAGCGCCGACCCATACCCCGGCGCGACGAGCACCAGCGCGTTCACAGCCGCTCCCAGAAGTGCCGAGACGCAGAAGTAGCGTCTTGCCGGAAAGATGTCCGCAAGGTTGAGGAATGCCGCGACCGCCGTCCCGGCGACGAACCCCAGTTGCACGACCGTGGTCAGCCACCCCGCCTGAGCCTCGCTCAGCCCCCACTGCGCTGTCAGCTCCGGCGACAGCGCGCTGGCGGTGAACCAGAGCGACATGCCCATGAGTTCAGCCACCGCCAACAGAACGAGAGTGCTCCAGGCGCGCGGCGGGGAGATTCGCGCTCGGCGGGCGATTCGGGCCATTCTGGTGACGCCCCTCCTGGGCATGTGTCCGGTTTCAGTCGGTCCTGAGCGCATCAAGCCTAGCAGTCGGTGGATGAATCCGCCCGTACACCGAGAGCGGCGGCCGCCCGACTGGCAATGGCGCCTCGGAGGCCGTGCGGCTCGGATCGCCACGGGTCGACGGGCCGGTTGCGTCCTTTCGCCGACCCGTGCGTCTATTCAGTCAGAAGCCGACCGGCGAATGGCGCGGAACCGCGTGAGACCATGGCCGACACGACCCCCCAGGGAGAACGCACCATGAGAATCCAACTCGCCCTCAACGTGCGCGACATCGACGAAGCCGTCGACTACTACGGCAAGCTCTTCGGCGCCCTGCCCCACAAGCGCCGCCCGGGCTACGCGAACTTCGCGCTCGATGAACCGCCGCTGAAACTGGTCCTGTTCGAGAACCCCGGCGCGTCGGAGCGCATCAACCACCTCGGCATAGAGGTATTCGACGCCGCTCGGGTGCGGGAGGCGGGTTCCCGACTGGCAGCGGCCGACATTCTCACCGAGACCGAGGAACAGGCCGTCTGCTGTCACGCCGAGCAGACCAAGGTCTGGTCCGACGAACCCCAGGGACTGCGCTGGGAGTGGTACGTGATCACCGACGATGCGCCAGCCGAAGGCGCGGCACCAGCCTGCTGCGATGGGCAAGTGACCGAGACCGCCGTTCTCACCGCTGCCGCTCCTGCCCAAGCCGAGACGGGAGCATGCTGCGGCGGCTCGGCCAAGGCGTCCGCGCCGGTTATCCTGTGACGTCTGACCGCGATGGCCCGGGTGGCCCGTCCGACGAGAAGAGCCGTGGTCCGAGCGCGGCAGACGATGGCGACGAACGACCGCGCTGGTCCGCGTTCCAGACTCGGCTGCGTGGCTACGTCGCCAGCCGCGTCGACCCCGCCTGGACGGACGACGTAACCGGCGACATCCTGCTGCGGCTGCTCGAGAACAAGGAGCGTCTGGAACAGGCCCGCAACCCGCTCGCCTGGGCCTACCGGGTCGCCGCCAATTCCATCACGGATCACTACCGGCGACGCGCCGTCGAATCGCGGGCCCTGGTACAGGCCCATGCCGAAGCCGCATCCTCGGCTCCGGCCGCATCCCTGGCTCCGACCGCGGCTGAGAAGGAGTCGAAAGCGGAGCGGCGACGAATCGAGGCGTGCCTGATGCCGTTCATCCTCGATCTGTCGCCGAAACAAGCGGAGGCCCTCCTCCTCACCTCGTTCCAGGGCCTCAGCCAGACAGAGGCGGCGCGCCGTCTCGGACTCAGCGTCTCGGGCATGAAATCGCGTGTCCAGCGCGCACGCGCGGAACTGAAGCGACGGTTGCTCGCCTGCTGTGAGTTCGAGATGGACCGCCGAGGCCGGGTGATGGGGATGCTGCCGCGAACCGCGTCGTCCCCCCCTACCGCATCAGCCTCAGCGGCCCCTCCGGCGGAAACAGCGTGAAGCCGACCGCCTCCAGCCGCTGGCGGAAGCGCGCCACGTCGCCTTGGAACACGGCGTTGACTTCGTCCAGGATGGTCTGGAGCGCGGTCAGGGCGTTGTTCATCGCCTGAAGCTCGTTGGGGGTGGGGGCGTCCCAGGAGCTGGCGAGGGGGCCGGCGGCGGCCTGCACCTGGCGCACGGTCGCCTGACCGCCGCATCCGCCCTGGCACTCGGGGCCGGTGAAGTGGAGCTCCAGCAGCCCGCGCACGACCTCGGACACGGTGCGGCCCTCGCCGCTCAGGGCGTCGTCGTCTGCCAGGGTGGCGAGCACTACGTCCAGCCCGTCGAGGGCTCGCTCCAGGCGGTCCTGCGCCTCGTTCGCGGTGATGATCCAGCTGGCCGCTTCCTTGCGCGCCGCGATCTTGGCCGCGCGCGCGTCGGGATTGTAGGGGAAGCGGTGGTCGGGGATCACCTCGAGCGTCCGGGCTGCTGAACCGGCGCCTGCGGTCACGCGCACCGAGTAGGTTCCCGGCATCACCTCGATGCCCCCGCCCTCGGTCCCGTCGCGCAGGTCCCACACCACCCGGTTGAGCCCCGGATCGGTCGTGCCCATGAGGGTCCGCACCACCACCCCGCCCGGGTCCGCGATCTGCACCTCGGCGCTCGCCACCATCTCACCAGGCGCCAGCCAGTAGTGAATGAGCGCGCCGTACGGCCGCCTGGGTCCGATGAACATGGTGTGGCCGACCGAACGGTATCCCGTGAGCCCCATGCCCTCCGACTGGGTGTGCTGGCGCACGGGCGCGACCGGCATGACCTCCACCGGCCGCGCGGCCACCGTCGCATCGGCCGCCAGCGCCCGCAGCGGACGCATGTCGTCGACGACCAGCGCCGCGCGCCCGTGCGTCCCCAGCGCCAGATCGCCGTCGCGCGGATGCACCACGATGTCGCGCACCGGCGTGGGCGGAACGCCGGGATGCTTCCACCAGCTCCCGCCCCGGTCCAGGCTCACGAACAGGCCGAACTCCGTCCCCACAAAGAGCAGGTTGGGCTCCTCCGGGTCCTCCTCGATCACGTGCACGAAGCCGAAGATGTTGTCGCTCGCGATCGACTGCCACGACGCCCCGTAGTCCTCCGTGCGGTAGACGTAGGGCGTCCAACTGCCGCGGCGGTGGTCGTCGTAGACCATGTAGGCGGTGCCGGGATCGTGCTTGCCGGCCTCGATGTGCGGGATCCAGGTAGCCTCGGGTACGCCGGGGACGTTTTCCTCGAGGCTGGTCCACGAAACACCGCCGTCGCGGGTCACGTGCACCCGGCCGTCGTCGCTTCCCACCCAGATCAGTCCCTCCTCCAGGGCGCTCGGCGCGATGGTCAGGAGGGTCGTGTGCTCCTCGGCGCCCGAGGCGTCGATGGTGAGCCCGCCGCTCAGGTGCGCCTGCTGCTTGGACGGGTCGTTGGTGGTCAGGTCGCCCGAGATGATCTCCCAGCTGGCGCCCTGGTCGCGGCTCCGGTGCACGAACTGGCTGCCGATGTAGATCGTCGTGGGGTCAAAGGGATCGGTGGCGAAGGCCGCGTTCCAGTGGAAGCGGAGCGTCTCGCCCTCGGGATGCGCGGGGCGGATGGCCTTGCGCTGGCCCGTGACCCTGTCGAAGCGCTGCAGGTTGCCGCGCTGCGACGACGAATAGCCGTAGCGCGCATCGCTCGGATCCGGCGCCGCCACGAAGCCGTCGCCGCTCACCACCCGGTGCCAGTGCGCGTTCATGACCCCGCGCCCGCCCCATACATCCGAAGGCCCCCACCACGAGCCGTTGTCCTGAAGGCCGCCGTAGACGTTGAACGGGATCTCGTTGTCGACCTCGATGTGGTAGAACTGGGCGAACGGCAGGTTCTCCACGAAGCGCCAGTTCCTCCCGCGGTCGTACGTGAAGGCGATGCCGCCGTCGTTGCCCAGGATCATCCGGCTCGGGTCGTCGGGATCGATCCAGAGCTCGTGGATGTCGCCGTGGATGATCGCGCTGGGCACCACGGTGGTGAAGGTGCGGCCCGCGTCTTCGGACACCGTCACGGCCCCGTGGAGCGAATAGATGCGGTTTTCGTTGGAAGGATGGGCGCGGAGGTCCGCGTAGTAGAACGGCCGGGGCGCCACTCCGGGCGCGTCGGAGATGGTCCTCCAGTTGCGGCCGCCGTCATCGGAGCGCAGCAGTTCGCTCCGCTCGGCCTCCACCAGCGCGTATGCCACGGAAGGATGCTCGGCGGGTATCGCCAGCCCGATGCGGCCGAGGTTGCCCGCCGGCAGCCCGTCCTCCTCGGTGAGCTGCGTCCAGGTGTCGCCGCCGTCGCGGGTCACGTGGAGCCCGCTTCCGGGCCCGCCCGACTCGAAGGCCCAGGGCCAGCGCTGATGCTCCCAGAGCGCCGCGAAGAGCTTGTCCGGGTTGACCGGATCCATGATCAGCTCGCCCGCGCCGCTGCGCTCGTTCGACTGCAGGACCGCCTCCCAGGTCTCGCCCCCGTCGCGCGTGCGGAAGACCCCGCGCTCGCCGCCCGTTCTCCAGGTGGGCCCGAGCGCCGCGACGTAGACGATGTCGGGGTCGGACGGATGCGTGAGCACGCGATGGATCTTGCCCGTGTCCTCGAGCCCCATATGGGTCCAGGTCTCGCCCCCGTCACCGCTCCTGTAGATGCCGTTGCCGACCCCGGCGCTGTTGCGCGGATTCCCCTCCCCGGTGCCCGCCCAGACGATCTCCGGGTTGGGCTGGAAGACGGCTACGGCGCCGATGCTGCCCACGGGCTGGTCGTCGAAGACAGGGCGCCAGACGTGCCCGCCGTCGTCGGACTTCCACACCCCTCCGCTCGCGGAGCCGACGTAGACGACGTTCCGGTTCGAGAGCACCACCTCGACGTCGGACACGCGTCCGCTCATCCCCGCTGGCCCGATGGAACGCGCCTGCATCACCGAGAAGTGCTCCGGATCGACGCTCTGGCCATCCAGCGGGGATGCTACTGACAATATACTGGCAACTACTGACAACTTGATAAATCTCATGCGGCGCATGGGGGTACCTCTGGGTTTCGGGTCCGGCGCGGTCTTCGCGTTGGGGTCCGGCTCGGTCTTCGCCTTCGGGTCCGGCTCAATCATCGGTCACTGGACGTGGCTTCCCTTCTTCCTCGGGTCGCTCCGGCGCTTCCCAGTCCGGGTTGCCGCGCACATACAGCTCCAGCCAGCGCAGTTCCTCCACCAGGCGCGTGCGGTGATGCCGGGGCTCGGAGATGCCGTGGCCCTCGCGCGGGAAGAGGATGAAGCGGCTCTCGACGCCCAGGTGCGTCAGCCCCGCGAAGAAGTTCATCGACTGCGCCATGGTGTCCGTCTGGTCCCGCTCGCCGTGGAAGAGGATGGTCGGGGTGGTCACCTGGTCGAGGTGGGAGTAGGCGGAGCGCTCGAGCCAGTGGTTCCGGTTAGACCATGGATCGCCGCCCAGATACCAGCGCAGGACGTCGAAGTGGAAACCGGTGCCGAACTCGCTCTGCCAGTCCGACACCATCGCGCCCAGGCTCGCTGCCTTGAAGCGGTCGGTCTGTGTGATGGTCCAGCCGCCCAGGATGCCGCCGTAGCTCCACCCCTTCACCGCCAGCGAATCGGCGTGGGCGACGCCGGCTTCGAGCGCGTAGTCGACCCCGGTCATGACGTCGTCGTAGTCGCCGCCGCCGATGTCGTTCATGTTGCCGCGCAGGAGCTCGTCGCCGTAGCCGGAGGAGCCGCGCACGTTGGGCTGGATGATCGAGTAGCCCGCCGCGGCCAGGATCTGCGCGTCCGCGTCGAAGCCGCGGGTGAAGACGCCCGCCGGGCCCCCGTGGATCTCGAGCACCAGCGATTGGGCCTCAGGATTGAGGCTGCGGTAGAGGATGCCCTCGATGGGGAGCCCGTCGCGGCTCGTCCACTGGACGACCTCGGGCTCCGCCAACTGCCTCTCCGCCATCCATGGATTGGCTTCGGTGAGGCGGGTCGGGGCGCTTCCGTCGGTGGCGGCGGCGAAGATGTCGCCCGCAGAGGTGGGCGTGTTGTGCGTGAAGGCGTAGCGCGTGAAGTCAGCCGAGAAGCTGGGCGAGGACAGGATGCCGTCCCCCGAGGAGACCGCCTCCAGTTCCCCCGAGTCCACGCTCAGCCGGTAGAGGCTGGCGACCGTCCGGTCGAGCCCCGCGAAGTAGAAGGCGTCGCCGGATGGATGCCATTCGGGCGTGCTGCGGATATCGATCATCATGTCGGCCGCCATCTGGCGCACGTCGCCGCTCTCGACGTCCATGACGTACAGGTTGCCCTGATCGAGCTCCCAGGTCTCGAGGTCGGGGGCGCCGAAGGCCAGCCGTGTGCCGTCGGGAGACCACGCCAGCCCGCTCTCGGGCGCCTCGTTGTCGGTCAGGTCGCGGGCCTCGCCGGTGGCCACGTCCAGCAGCGCGATCTCGGAGAGATAGCCGTCGTTGCGCCGGTTCTCGTCGCGGTAGGTGTAGGCGACGCGCTCCGCCCCGGGCGCCACCGCGAACTGGCCGATGCGCAGGTTGCCGGTGGTGAGCTGCCGCGCCTCGGCGTCGTCCTCATCCTCCGAGTCCAGGGCGATCGTCCAGATGCTCGACCACTCGCCGCGCGTCTGCCCGTTGGGGGCCTCGTCGACGAAGATGGCGTCGTAGCCGTCCTCGCGGCGCTCCTCCTCGTCGTCGGGAAGCGAGTCGTTGGCGAGGTAGAAGATCGAGTTCGCGTCCCCCCACTGGAAGGAGCGCACCGAGGTGGGATGCTCGGTAAGCGCCCGCGCCTCTCCGCCGTCCGTCCGGATGATGAAGACCTGACGCGTGCGGTCCTCCCCGTCGCCGCTCGCACGCAGGAAGGCGACCCAGCGGCCGTCCGGAGACCAGCGCGCCCCGGAGTCGCCGTCCTCCCCGGTGAAGCGGCGGGCGTCGGTGCCGTCCGCGTTCACGATCCAGAGCGAGGTGATGCGCTCGTTCTCGTCCCAGTCCAGCTCGGAGCGCGAGAAGAGCACCCGCTCCCCGTCCGGGGACATGCGCGGATCCGATACGCGCGTGAGGTTGATGGCGTCGTCGACGCCGAAGGCCGTCTGCTGCGCCGCGGCAGACGTGCCCCAGAGGGAGAAGGCGATGGCGTAGAGCGCGAGAGCGAAGACCCGACGCGCGCTTTCCTGAGCCCGAAAGACCCGTAGACCGTACATGTTCCCGACCTGCCAAGAGTGATCGGATCCGGCTCGCGGATCCGTTGACCGCGTAGGTGTGACGGGACCTCCCCGCCGCCCCGCGCGGTGCTGGCAATATGCCCGGAGCGGGATCGGGGCTGCAAGCGGGAGAGTGCCGCTCCACCCTTGCCCATCCGCCCCTCTCCGCAGAGCTTGCAGCTTCGCCCCACCGGAGGCGCACGCCCACGTGCCCACCGCGACTCCCTCCAGGCCCGGGCGGGCCGTTCATCGGCCCCCGGATCCGGCACCCACCAGCGAGCACGACACACCATGACCCAGAAGCCACGCACGGCGCGCCGCACGCGCCTGTTCACCGAGTCCGTCATCCGCGAGATGACGCGCGTCGCACAGGAGTGCGGGGCGCTCAATCTGGCCCAGGGATTCCCGGACTTCCCGGCGCCGCAGGCGATCAAGGACGCCGCGTGTGAGGCCATCCAGAGCGACATCAATCAGTACGCGATCACCTGGGGATCGCCGCGCTACCGCGACGCGCTGGTGCGCAAGTACCGCGAGTGGTACGGGATGGAGGTGAACGGCGAGCGCGAGATCACCGTCACCTGCGGGGCCACCGAGGCGATGGCGTCCATCATGATGGCGATCATCAACCCGGGCGACGAGGTGATCGTGCTGGAGCCGTTCTACGAGAACTACGGGCCGGACGCCATCCTGTGCGAGGCCACGCCCGTCTTCCATCGGCTGGAGCCGCCGGAGTTCCGCCTGGACGCGGCACGGCTCGAGGCGGACGTCACCCCGCACACGCGCGCCATCATCCTCAACACGCCCAACAACCCCACCGGACGCGTCTTCGACCGCGAGGAGCTGGAGGGGGTCGCCGACATCTGCCGGCGTCACGACCTGCTCGCCTTCACGGACGAGATCTACGAGCACATCTACTACGAGGGCGAGCACATCCCGCTGGCCACGCTCCCCGACATGCGCGAGCGCACGGTCACCGTCTCCGGCGCCTCCAAGACCTACAGCGTCACCGGCTGGCGGCTGGGCACCATCGTGGCCCCGGCCGACCTGACCGACGAGATCCGCAAGGTGCACGACTTCCTGACCGTGGGCGCGCCCGCACCGCTGCAGGAGGGGGTCGCGACAGCGATGAACGCACTCGGGTCCGACTTCTACGAAGAGCTGAAGCAGAGCTACCAGGCGAAACGGGAAGTCCTGTACCAGGGCTTGCGCGAGGGCGGATTCCGCTGCTCCCCTCCGGAGGGCGCCTACTACATCATGGCCGACTTCTCGGATCTCTCCGATGAGGACGACGACACCTTCTCGCGCGCGCTGGGGCGCGATGCGGGAGTGATCCCGGTGCCGGGATCGAGCTTCTTCAACGTGGAAGCCGGGGACAGCACCTACGTGCGCTTCGTCTTCTGCAAGCGCGTCGGCAGCCTGGAGACGGCGAGCGAGCGGCTGCGGGCGTACGCGCGGGCGGGGGCGTAGGGGGCGCGGAAAGCCGCTGTGTGACGGGATGCGGTGATCGGATGGGTGCAGATTGTCATTCTCATTGACAATCTGCACCGAGATGGCCACGCTTCATGGGGCATCCGCTCGGATGCCCATCATCGAATCATGAGGCCTGTGTCGAAACCGGAGATTCCAGGTGCCTTCCGTCGAGCATGAGCCGCCGTTCATCGAGCGCGATCTGGCAGCACCTCTGCGCGAGCGGCTGCGCCACTATCCGGTCGTCACCGTCACCGGCCCCCGGCAATCGGGCAAGACCACGCTTTGCCGCACGCTGCTCGCCGACCGGCCGTACGTCTCCCTCGAGGGCATGGACGTGCGAGCCTACGCCCAGGAAGATCCACGCGGCTTCCTGCATGAGTACCGGGGCGGCGCCGTCATCGATGAAGTGCAGCGGGCGCCCGACCTAACTTCGTACCTGCAAGAGGAGGTCGACCGCGATCCCGCTCCCGGGCGTTTCGTGTTGACCGGTTCACAGCACTTCGGGCTGAGCGAGGCGGTGAGCCAGTCGCTCGCCGGAAGGGTCGGGGTGCTTCACCTGCTGCCCCTGGGATTCAACGAACTGGCCCGCTTCGGAGGACCGGCTCCGGAACTCCTGGATTGCCTCTGGACCGGTGCCTACCCGCGCATCCATCACCGGGGTATCCCCCCGGACGTGTGGCTGCGCGACTATTTCACCACCTACATCGAGCGCGATGTGCGGTCGCTGCGCAACGTCACCGACCTTGCGGCGTTCTCGGCATTCGTGCGCCTGGCGGCCGGACGCACCGCGACCGAAGTCAACCTGTCCGCGCTGGCCGGGGATGCGGGCGTCCGCCACAACACCGCCCGCGCGTGGCTGTCCGTTCTCGAGACGAGCTTCCTGGTCACCCAGGTTCCCGCGTTCCGGCGCAACCTGCGGAAGCGACAGATCAAGGCACCCAAGCTGCACTTCCTCGACTCCGGGCTCCTCTGTCACCTGCTGGGCATCAGATCCCGGGAAGAGCTGCGCCACCATCCGCTACGCGGCCAGATCTTCGAGAGCTGGGTGGTGTCGGAGGTGTTCAAGACGATCACGCATCGGGGTCGGGAGCCCCGGCTGGGGCATTATCGAGCCCCGAGGATCGAGGTCGATCTCGTCGTGGACCGCGGGCAGCGGCTGATCCTCGTGGAAGCCAAGTCCGGGACGACCATCGCCTCCCGCTTCTTTGCCGGGTTGCGGGGCCTTGCCGCCTCTCTGGAGGAAGCCGAACAGAGCTTCGAGCAACGCCTCGTTTACGGCGGCGATTCCCGTCATCGGCGCAACGACACCGAGATCTTTCCCTGGAACCGGATGCTGGAGGCGGAGTGGGGTTGAGCCCCCTGGAGACGGCGAGCGAGCGGCTGCGGGCCTACGCGCGAGCGGGGGCGTAGGGGGAGCTTCTACTCCGCCACCGCCCGCAGCGTCGCAAGCGGCTTCCGCCGCAGAACGCCCCGGCTGTTGGCGAACCCGGTGACCACGGTCAGAGCGACCACCACCAGCCACACGGCGGCGACGCGCCCGAGGGGCAGGTGGAAGTCGAGTTCGAAGAAGAACTCGACCAG
>JAPPHB010000094.1 GCA_028821195.1 Gammaproteobacteria bacterium | reverse complement strand
CCACGACCGGCGGCTGGCTGCGCTACAGCCGCCACCTGGGCTCGCGCGTGAGCCTGCGCGGGGAGCTGCGGCGCATCTCGGCCTCGCGCCCGAGCGCGCTCTACACGCCCGCGCAGCATGGCAGGAGCGACTGGAACCTGCGCGCCCGTGCGAACCTGGTGCCGGGCGTCACCGCGGAGGTCTTCACCGGAAGATCCTCCACGACCGCTCCGGTGGACGAAGCGAACCCCGATTCGGCCGTCCCGTCCCTGAGCCGCGGCCAGACGGGCATCCGGCTCGCCGCCGAGCACGCCTTCGGAGAGCGTGCGGGGGTGTGGACTACGGGACGCTGGGCATCGATGGGCGGCGACGCGTGGCCCGCGCGGACCCTGGAGGTCGCCAGCGGCGTGCACACGTTTCTGGGAGGGATCGAGGGAGACTGGAGCCGTGAGAGGTGGCTCGGGGAGGATCTCTCGCTCCGAAGCCTGCGCGCGTGGACCGCGCCCCTGCTCGGCCTCTCGTTCTTCGGCGAGACCCGGGACGGTGCGACGGGGGTTCCCTTCCGGCTCTTCGATCCCCGCGACACCATCCCGGAGATCCCCCGGCTTGCGGGGCCTCCCGTCTCCTTCACCACCGAGCGAAGCTCCACCCGGGTCGGAGCGCAGTTCGCCTGGCGCGGCCTGTCCCTCGGGGCGGCCCGGGTCGAGCTCGAGCAGGACCGGCTCTCACCCTTCGGGTTCCCGATGGACTCTGCGGGCGTGGTGCAGGAGGGTGGAAAGCGCTCGGGAATCGAGGCCAGCGCCCGGGTGCCCCTGTACTTCAACGGCCTCTACGCGGGGTTGTCCTACCAGGTCTGGGACAAGGATGCGCCGGACTGGCGCTATCTGCCGGAAGAGAGCTGGAACGGGCAGCTCGGATACCACAGGACGTTCCTGGCGACGGAGAACTTCGAGATCTGGACCGAGATCGGAGTGGAAGGACGCGAGCCCATGGTCGTGCCCTTCATGGCGCCTGAGGACCCCGGCGGCGAGCTTCCGGGAGAAGCCGACCCCGAAGGAGAGATCGACGCGCCCGGGTTTCTCACGGTGCCCTATCACCAGAGCTGGTACTTTCGTCTGCAACTCCGCGTCCTGACGTTCCATCTCTTCGTGCTGACCGAGAACTTCACCGCGGAGCGGGAACTGCAGGACTTCCCGGAGCGGTTTCTCCCCGGCGGCCGGTCCATCTACGGGATCAAGTGGACGCTGTGGAACTGAGGCAGAGCGCGTGATCCACAGCATGACGGGTTACGGTGAAGCCGCGCGCGAGACGGATCAGGGCCTTGTGCGCGCGGAGATTCGCACGGTCAACCACCGCTTCTTCAACGCCCGTCTCAGGACGCCTCCCGGGTGCGAGCGTCATCACGCCCGCATCGAACGCTGGTTGAAGAAGTCGCTGCCCCGGGGACACGTCAGCTACTCGCTCACGCTGGATCCCGGTGAAGGCACCGAGCCGGAGCTCCTCGTGGACGTGGAGCGGGCCCGCGCCTGGGTGGCATCGCTCGAGCGTCTCGCCGCGGAGTTGAGGCTGGACAACCGGATCGGGCTCGATGCGCTGATCCGGCTCCAGGGCGTGATGCGGAGCAGGGACTCCGCGCGTCGCGAAATCGATATCGACGAAGACGAACTGCGCGAGGTGACGGGCGAGGCGGCGGACGCTGCTGTCCGCATGCGGCGGGCGGAAGGGGAGCGCCTGGAGGCGGATCTCCTGGGCGTGCTGGCCGGAATGCGCGAGGAACTCGACCGCGTGGAGGAACGGGCCCCGGCGCGTCTCGTCCGGGAGCGCGACCGCCTGAGCGCGGCCATCCAGGAGCTGCTCGGCGATGTGCCCGCGGACCCGGACCGGATCGCCCGCGAGATCGCCCACCTGGCCGAGAGATGGGACATCAACGAGGAGATCGTGCGCCTCCGCTCGCACATGCAGCTCTTCGAGGAGACGCTCGAGGGAGCCAGCGGATCGCCGGTGGGCAAGCGGCTGGGTTTCATCATGCAGGAGATGCACCGGGAGGCCAACACCATCGGCGCCAAGGCCAACGACGCCCGCATGGCGGAGTCGGTCCTGTCGCTCAAGGGCGGGGTTGAGCGCATTCGCGAGCAGCTGGAGAACGTGCAGTGACGCCGAGTGCGGGCGGGGACGGCCCCATCGTGCTGGCGGGCCCCACCGGGGTCGGCAAGACCACGGTGGCCCGCGCGCTGGCCGCGGACCGGGGCCGCTTCGTCTTTTCGGTTTCCGCGACCACCCGCCGGCCCCGCCCGGGCGAGCGCGACGGCGCGGACTACGAATTCGTGTCCCGGGAGCAGTTCGAGCGCATGGTGGACGCGGGCGAGTTCGCGGAGTGGGCGCGGGTGCACGACCGGATGTACGGGACCCCGCTGCGCAATCTGGCAGGGGGCGACGGGCGCCGCGTGCTGCTGGACATCGACGTCCAGGGCGCCGCCCAGGTGCGCGGGAACGTCCCTTCGGCGGTGTTCGTTTTCCTGCTCCCGCCGTCGCTCGGGACGCTGCTGGCACGGCTGTCGGGACGCGGAACCGAGCCGCGGGACGAGGTGGCCCGCCGCCTGCGGGTCGCGCGTGATGAGCTGGCGCGGGTGCCGGAATTCGATTACGTGCTGGTCAACGACGACCTGGACGCGACCGTTGCGGCGGTGCGGGCGATCGCGCGCGGAGACGCGGGCGCGGCTGGGTCGCTGCGCGCCGCGAGAGGGACTGCGGAGTCGCTCTGCCGGGGTATCGCTACACTTCTCGCCCGGGATTTAGATATCTTATCGGAATAGCCACATCTCCGGAGAAGAACAGATGCGCGTGTTTACACCCCAGGAAGTCGCCGAACCCGCCATGAGCAAGTACCTGGGGGTTCTGATCGCCGCGAAGTACGCGCGGGAGCTCAACGCGATGCCGCGCGAGGCGATGCCCATGGACGAGAAGAAGCTGACCACCAAGGCGCTCGAGGCGCTGACCTCCGACCACATCGAGTACCGGCTGCAGTACCGGGCTCACGGCACGGAATAGCCGCGAGGAGGCTTGAGCGGTGTCCGGCGCGCTCGTTCCGCGGCGCCCCTGGCGCGATCGCCGGATCGTCCAGGGGGTTTCCGGCGGGATCGCCGCCTACAAGTCCGTCCAGCTCGCGCGCGACCTCACCCGGCTGGGCGCGCAGGTGGACGTCGTGCTCACCAGGGGCGCAACCCGGTTCGTCACCCCGCTCAGCTTCGAGGCGCTCACCGGGCGCAAGGTCCTGACCGAACTCTTCTCGGCGGACGGGGCGGCCATGCACATCCGTCTCGGCGTGGAGGCCGATGCAGTCTGCGTGGCCCCCGCCACCGCCGACCTCATCGCGCGGGCGGCCGCCGGCCGGGCGGACGATCTGCTCACCACGACCCTCCTGGCGACGCGCGCCCCGGTGGTGATCTGCCCGGCAATGAACGACCGCATGTACGCCCACCCCCAGACCACCCGCAACCTCGCGTACCTGCAGGACGAACTGGGCTACGCGGTCGCCGGGCCCGCGACCGGACCACTGGCGTTCGGGGAAGGAGAGGGGCCGGGCCGCATGCTCGAGCCCCCGGACATCGTCGAGCACGTGGGCAGGGCGCTCGAGAAGGACGCCTTCCTGGCGGGCAGGCAGGTCCTGATCACGACCGGGCCGACCCGGGAACCCGTCGACCCGGTGCGGTTCGTCGGCAACCGCTCGTCGGGGAGGATGGGGCACGCGCTCGCCCGCGCGGCCTGGCGGCGGGGCGCCCGCGTGACGCTGGTGTCCGGTCCCACCCATCTGGCGCGCCCGCCCGGGGTACAGCGCACCCGCGTGGCCACCGCGCGCGAGATGCTCGACGCCGTGGCCGAGGCGATCCCGCGCGCGGACGTGGTGATCTTCGCGGCCGCCGTGGCCGACTACCGTCCCGCCCGCGCCCGCTCCGGCAAGATCAAGCGTGCCCGCGAAAGCGCTTCCCTGTCGGTGGAGCTGACCGCCAACCCGGACGTGGCGCTGGACACCTTGCCGCTGCGCAAACCGGGGGCGAGGGTGGTGGGCTTCGCGCTGGAGACCGACGACCTCCTCGCCCGGGCGCGCACCAAGATGGAGCGCAAGGCCTTCGACCTGATCGTCGCCAACCACGCGCGTGGTCCCGGGGGCGGCCCCTTCGGTGAACGGAACGCGGTGACCCTGCTGGCTCCCGACGGCCCGCCCGAGGAGCTTCCGCTGATGCCCAAGGATGAGATCGCCGAGGCGGTGCTCGACCGGCTGGACGGCGCCCCCGCGCGCAGGTTCTCGCAGGCGTCGTCGTGAGCCCCGCCGACGCGCGTGGATAGGGAGACCCTTGCCCGCTACCTGAGCCAGCGGAAGGAGCTGGGGGAGGGCGACATCGTGTTCAGCCGTCTGAGCGGGGACGAGGCGCTCGCGCTGGCCCGCGCCCGTCCCGCCGCACCGGCCGGCGAGACGTCGGCCCCTCTGTCCGGAGACTACGAAGAGGTTCGGCGCACGGCGCTCGCCTGTGAGCGCTGCCGGCTTGCCGGGGGCCGCACGCAGGTGGTCTTCTCCGACGGGAACCCGCGGGGCAGGCTGGTCGTCATCGGCGAAGCGCCGGGGATGCACGAGGATCGCACCGGGCTTCCGTTCGTGGGCCGCGCGGGCAAGCTGCTCGATCTCCTGCTGGCGTCGGTCGGCCTCTCGCGCAAGGACTCGGTCTACATCTGCAACGTCCTCAAGTGCCGGCCCCCGGGGAACCGGAACCCCATGCCGGATGAAATCGAGGCCTGCACCCCCTACCTCGAGCGGCAGATCGAGCTGGTGGCTCCGGAGGTCATCCTCGCGGTGGGCGGGTTCGCGGCGCAGTTCATCACCGGACGCCAGGTTGCTCTGGGCAAGCTCCGGGGCGAGATATACGATTACAGGGGCGTGCCCGCGCTGGTGACCTACCACCCGGCGGCGCTGCTCCGGAACCGCGGCTGGACGCAAGCCGTGTGGGACGACCTCCAGCTGCTGCGCAACACTATGGACCGCACCGGGCGGTCCGGCGGCGGATAGGCGCCCCCGGTCCTTCGACCGTTCACATTCAAACCGCCGAGGCACCCTGAGTACCACCGCACTTCCCGTCGCGCAGGAGCAGGCCCCCGCGTACGACCGCCAGCCGCCGGTTTCGCTTGAGGCCGAAGTGGCGGTGCTGGGGGGCATGCTCATCGACCGCGACGCGGTCGCGCGCGCCGTCGAAGTGGTCTCGGACACGATGTTCGCCTCGGAGGCCAACCGGCGCATCTACCGCGCCGTCCTGCGCCTGTTCGAGCGCGGCGATGCGGTCGACGTCATCGTCGTCAGCGACGAGCTGAGCAAGACCGAGGAGCTGGAGGCCGCCGGGGGCTACGACTACCTCGCCGAACTGCTGGACGCGGTTCCCACCGCCGCGAACATCGAGCACCATGCGCGCATCGTGCGCGACAAGGCGCTGCTGCGCCGCCTCATCGACGCCTCCTCGCACATCATCCGCGATGTCTACGATCAGGGCGAGCGCTCCGTCGAGCAGATTGTTGACGAAGCCGAGCAGCGCATCTTTCAGGTGGCTTCGGGGCACGACCGAGAGGGGTTCGTCCGCATCAAGGAACTGCTCTGGCCGGCCTTTGAGCACATCGAGCGATTGCAGGAAGCCAAGGGCGAACTCACCGGGGTCGCTACCGGGTTCGCCCTGCTGGACTATCTCACCGGCGGGCTGCAGAAGGGCAACCTGGCCATCGTCGCGGGACGCCCGTCCATGGGGAAGACCTCCTGGGCGCTGAACGTGGCCAGACACGCGGCGGGTGAGGCGGTGCCGGTGGGGGTGTTCTCCCTTGAGATGTCGAACGAGGAGCTGGTGCAGCGGCTGCTGTGCTCCGACGGGCCCGTGGACGCGCAGAGACTTCGCCGGGGCGAGCTCACCACCAAGGAGATGCAGAGACTGGCCGCCGCCGCCGGACACCTCAACACCGCTCCGATCTGGATCGACGACTCCCCGGGCAACACCGTGCTCGAGGTGCGCGCCAAGGCCCGCCGCCTCAAGGCCGAGAGCCGGCTCGGACTATTGGTGATCGATTATCTGCAGCTGATGGCCGGATCGCGGAACAGCGAGAACCGGCAGCAGGAGGTGAGCGAGATCTCGCGCGGGCTCAAGGCGCTGGCCAAGGAACTGGACGTGCCGATCGTGGCGCTGAGCCAGCTCAGCCGGGCCCCGGAACAGCGCGCCGACCATCGGCCGCAACTGTCCGATCTGCGCGAGAGCGGGAGCATCGAGCAGGACGCCGACCTGGTCATGTTCCTGTACCGGCCGGAGTACTATGCCGAGACCGACCGCGACGGCAACTCGCTGGAAGGGAAGGCGGAGCTGATCGTGAGCAAGCAGCGCAACGGCCCCACCGGGGTGGTCCCGCTCCACTTCGACAGCGCCCATGCGCGGTTCCTGCCCGTCGCGCCGGAGGGAGCCGGCACCGCGCCTCCCACCCCCGGCGGACGCAGCGGCGCGCGGGGCGGATACGCGGGGTGACCCCGGGCGATCGGCGGTTTCCCTGTCGGGCCGGAGTCGCCGTGCCGGCGGCGGGGGCGGGCCGGCGCATGGGAGGGATCCGCAAGGCTTTTCTGGAACTCGACGGACAGCCCATCCTGTTGCGCGCCATCCGCCCCTTTCTGGAGACGCGCGGGGTGGAATGCGTGGTCGTGGCCCTCCCCCCCGACCAGGCCGCGCATCCCCCGGCCTGGCTGACCGGCGCCGACCCCCGCGTGCGGGTCGTGGCGGGAGGAGCCACCCGAGGCGACTCGGTGGCGGCGGCGGTGGCCGCCCTCCCGCCCGCCGTGGAGGTGGTGCTGGTGCACGACGGCGCCCGGCCGCTGGTGGCGCGCGGCCTCGTGGAGCGCTGTCTGCGCGCGGCCGCGGCCGGCCGGGCCGTGGTCGCGGGCGTGCCCGCGGTGGACACGCTGAAGGAGGTCGACGCGAGTGGGCGGGTGGTCCGCACCCCGCCGCGCGGCCGCTACTGGCACGCCCAGACCCCGCAGGCCTTCCCGCGTCCTCTTCTGGAACGCGCCTACCGGCGGGCGCGCGAGAACGGGGTCGAGGGCACGGACGACGCCTCGCTCGTGGAACTCCTGGGCGGGGAGGTCGAGATGGTGGAGGGATCGCCGCGCAACCTCAAGGTGACCCGTCCCGAGGATCTGATCCTCGCGGGGTGCCTGCTCGAGGCGGCGGATGAGGGCGCGTGAGCGCACCGCGCATCATCGTCTGCCGGAACGGCCTGCTCCGCGCGGGCGAGCTGCGCGAGGTGGGCCGGCACCTGCGCTCCGGAGGGCTGCTGGCCTATCCGACCGAGACGGTGTACGGGCTGGGAGGGCTGGCGGAGGACGGCCCCCTGCGCGCGCTGGCGGCGCTCAAGCGGCGCGATGCCGACAAGCCCTTCCTGCTCCTACTCCCCGACGCGCAGGCGGCCGCCGCGCTCGTCTGGAACCGCTGCGCGCGGAGGCTCGCCGAGCGCCTGTGGCCCGGCCCGCTCACCCTGGTTCTTCCCGACCCCGGACGCTCCTTCCCGGCTCAGGTTCGGGGCGGGAGCGGCGGGGTGGCGGTCCGCATGAGCCCGGCCCCGGTGGCGCGGCAGATCCTGGACGAAGTGGGCGCGCCGATCACCTCCACGAGCGCCAACGCTCCCGGCGGCGCGCCCGCGCGCTCCGGGAAGGAGGCGTGGGAGACGGCGCGCGCGCTCGAAGCCGGCGAGCGCCTTTGGGTAGTGGATGCCGGGAAGCTTCCCCCGGCGCCCGCCTCGACCATCGTCGACTGCACCGGACGAGACCCGGTGGTGCTGCGCGCGGGCGCATTGGACCCGTCGGAACTCCGGGAACTCTGTCCCCCTGCGGAGGAGGGCGCTGACGTGGACGATGGTCGGCCTGGCGCCGGGGAGAAGGACACCAGGGACAAGGACGCCGAGGTGCGCGATGTGCCGCCGGACGCGCCGACGAAGGATATCCGACTCCTCTACGTCTGCACCGGCAACACCTGCCGGAGCCCCATGGCGGAGGTCCTCACCCGCGCACACGCACGCCAACGCGGCCTGAGGGGCATCCGGGTCCGATCCGCCGGAACCATGGCCTACGAGGGCTCGCCCGCCTCGGCGGGCGCGCGCACGGCCGTGGGCGACCGGGGCCTCGAACTGGATCATCACGCCGCGCGGCTGCTCGGCGAGGACGAGCTGGAGTGGGCAGACCTGGTGCTGGCCATGTCGCCGTCGCACCTGGCGGCGGTGGAGGCGCTGGGCCAGGGCCGCTGCTACGCGGAGGTGATCACTGCATTCGCCGGTGACGTATCGGGTGGTGTCCGAGACCCCTTCGGGGGAAGCGATGACCACTACCGCGACACCTGCGCGCAACTCGAACGGCTGGTCGAGGCGGTCCTTGACCGTCTCGAACCGGGAACGGACGCGTGACCGCCGAGGGAACGCCATGACGATCCCGGCCCCGACCGCCGGCACGCGCGTCTTCGCCATCCTGGGGAACCCGGTGGCGCACTCGCTCTCGCCCGCGATCCAGAACGCCGCGCTCCGTGCCGCCGGACTCGACGGCAGGTACGTGGCGATCGCCTGTCAGCCTGAGGATGTCGCCCCGGTGATGCGCACCCTGGCTCGGGCGGGCGGCGGCGGCAACGTGACGGTGCCGCACAAGCGGCGCGCGGCGGCCGCGCTCGACGACGCGGCCGCCGCCGTCGGGCGGACGGGCGCGTGCAACACCTTCTGGGGCGACCGGGCGCGCATCCACGGGGACAACACCGACGTCGAGGGGGCGCGCCGCGCCATGTGCGCTCTGCTGGCGGGGTCCGCCCGGGGTGCCCGCGTACTGCTGGCGGGCGCCGGGGGCGGTGCACGCGCAGCCGTCGCCGCCCTCATCGACGAAGACGCCGCGGAGGTGCGGGTGATCAACCGGACGCACGCTCGGGCCCGGACCATGGCCGGCGAAGTCGGGGACGCGCGGGTGCACGTGGTCTCCGATGCGCGAACCCTGGAAGGACAGGCCTTCGACCTGGTGCTGAACGCGACCTCCCTCGGGTTGGGCACGCGCGATCCGCTCGCGGTCGACATCGACCGCCTCGGCCGGGTCGGGGCTGTCATGGACATGGTCTACGCTCCGTCCGGGACGCCCCTCACCGATGCCGCCCGGGCGCGCGGCATTCCCGCCATGGACGGGGGCGAGATGCTCCTGCGCCAGGGCGCGGCCGCCTTCGAGCTCTGGTGGGGACGCGAGGCGCCGCTCTCCGCCATGCGCGAGGCTCTCGAGCGGGTGCGCTGCGCATGAGGTTGGCGCTCCGCACCGGGACCCGTCGCCGGACCGTCCGCCGCGCGCTCGCCCCGCTCGTGGATTTCCTGCTCCCCTGCGCCTGCATCGCCTGCGGTTCGCGTATCGCGGGGGGCGGGCTGGTGTGCGCGCCCTGCCGGAGCCGCCTGCGCGCACCGCCGGCCCCCCGCTGCGCGCGCTGCGACTATCCCGCGGGGACCGGCGACCGGCCCGGGCGGCCGTGCCTCGAATGCCTGGAGTGGCCCGAAGCGCTCTCGCTGGCCCGCGCCGCCGTCGCCCTGCGCCCGCCCGCCGATGTCCTGGTGCACGGCCTCAAGTACGAGGGCTGGCGCGAGCTGGCGCCCATGATGGCCGAGCTCATGGAGCGGCGCCTTGCAACCCTGCTCGCCGACCTGGAGGAGCACGTCGTCACGTACGTCCCCACGTCCGCCGCCCACCGCCGCCGCCGCGGATACGACCAGGCGGAGCTGCTGGCGCGGGCGCTCGCCGGGCGCACCGGACTGGCCTTCGCGCACTTGCTCGAGCGCCGCCGCCAGAAGCGCACCCAGGTCTCGCTGCACCCCCAGCAGCGGATGGCCAACGTGCGCGACGCCTTCTCTCTTCGGCCCGGCGCCGACCGACTGCACCGCGGCGGCCACGTGCTCCTGGTCGACGACGTCCTCACCACCGGGGCCACCGCCCGGGCGGCCGCCGAAACGCTCGCCCGAGCCGGGGTGGGCCGGGTCGCCCTGGTCACCTTCGCGCGCGCGCTTCCCCGTTAGGTTGTTCCTGGAACTCTGACCCGCCAGCGGGGTGCGTCCGGGCAGATTCCCCAAGGAAGCATCAGACACGCCCCGGGAGACAACGCCATCCATGTCGATTCGACTCGCCATCAACGGATTCGGCCGCATCGGCCGCAACGTGCTGCGCGCCCTCGCCAGGGAGGACGCCTCCGACGTCCAACTCGTCGCCGTGAACGACCTGATGGACACACGCACCCTGGCGCATCTCCTCAAGTACGACTCGGTGCACGGCGCCTATCCGGGGTCGGTCGAGGTGGCGGGCGACGGGCTGATGGTCGATGGCGGCCTGATCCGCGTGTTCGCCGAACGCGACCCGGGCAGCCTTCCCTGGGGAGAGTTGAGTGTGGACGTGGTCGTCGAGTCGACCGGCTTCTTCCGTGACCGCGAGGGCGCGGGCCGCCACCTGGCCGCCGGCGCCGGCAAGGTGATCGTGAGCGCGCCCGGCAAGGACGTCGATGTCACCCTGGTGCTCGGCGTCAACCACGGCGCCTACGACCCCGACAGCCACCACATCATCTCCAACGCGAGCTGCACCACCAACTGCCTGGCCCCGGTGGTCAAGGTGCTGAACGACCGCTTCGGCTTCCGCCGCGGCCTCGTTACCACCATCCACTCCTACACCAACGGCCAGGCGCTCCTCGACCAGCCGCACAAGGACCTGCGCCGGGCGCGCGCCGGCGCGGTGTCGATGATCCCCACCACCACCGGAGCCGCCCGGGCCACCGGCTTGGTCATCCCGGAGGTCCACGGCCGCATCGACGGGATGGCGGTGCGGGTCCCCACCCCGAACGTGTCCCTGGTGGACATCGTGGCCGAGGTGGAGCAGGCGACCGACATCCCCGGGGTCAACCAGGCCATGAGGGATGCGTCCACCGGCTCCATGCACCGCATCCTCGAGGTCTCCGACGAGCCGCTGGTATCGGTCGACTACATCGGCAATCCCGCCAGCTCGGTGGTGGACGCGCTCAGCACCAACGTCATCGACGATCGCCTGGTGAAGGTGCTCTCGTGGTACGACAACGAGGCCGGCTATTCGAGCCGCGTGGTCGACCTGGTGCGCTTCGTGGGCGAGCGCATGATGTCGCCGGCGGCCGTCTAGCTCCCCGCTCGGCCTGCCGGCCCGGCAGCGATGCGCAAGAAGACCCTGAACGACCTCGCCGCGCGCGCGGGCGACCTCATCGTGGTGCGCGTGGACTTCAACGTGCCCGTGCGGAACGGGAGGGTCGCGGACGATACCCGCATCGAGCGCACCCTGCCGACCCTCCGCCGCCTCACCGCCACGGGCGCCCGCCTCGTCCTCCTCTCCCACCTTGGCCGTCCTGGCGGCCGGCCGCATCCCGAGGCCTCGCTCCGACCGGTCGCGGCGCGACTGGGCGAACTCCTCGGAGAGCACGTGCGCTTCAGCCCCGAGACGACGGGGCCGGAGGCGGTGGCCCGCGCTCGCACCCTCGCTCCGGGCGAGATTCTGGTGGCCGAGAACACCCGCTTTCTGGCAGGCGAAACGCGCAACCACCCTGAGCTGGCCGCCGCTTTCGCCGCCCTCGGAACGCACTTCGTGAACGACGCCTTCGGGACCGTGCACCGCGCGCACGCCTCGACGGCGGGGCTCGCCCTGGCGATGCGCGCCAGGGGCGGAGACGCGGTCGCGGGGCTGCTGCTGGAACGCGAAATCCGCTTTCTGGGCGATGCGCTCGAGGATCCCGGCCGCCCCTTCGTGGCGGTTCTGGGAGGAGCCAAGGTGTCGGACAAGATCGCCGTCATCGAGAAGATGCTCGCGCGGGCCGACCGGCTGCTGGTCGGAGGTGCCATGGCCAACACCTTCTTCCGGGCGCTCGGGCTTGAGACCGGCCGGTCCCTCGTGGATGAGGAGGGCGTCGATCTCGCGGCCCGGCTGATGGACGGCGCCGGCGACCGCATGATGCTGCCGGTGGACTGCGTGGTCGCGTCCCGCATCGCCCCGGACGCAGCCACCCGCGAGGCGCCCCGGGCCGAGGTCGGAGCGGACGACCGCATCGGCGACATCGGGGGCGCAAGCCGGCGCATGTTCGGGGATGAGTTGCAGCAGGCCCGCACCATCGTCTGGAACGGACCGATGGGCGTATGCGAGATGCCGCCGTTTGCGGGCGGCACCGTTGCCGTCGCGCGATCGGCGGCCGCGGCGACCGCCACCGGCGCGGTGAGCATCGCCGGAGGAGGAGACTCTGCGGCCGCGGTGCGCGCCGCCGGGCTCGCCGACGACTTCTCGCACGTATCCACCGGCGGCGGCGCCTCGCTGGCGTTCCTGGCGGGCAAACCCCTCCCGGGACTCGAAGCGCTTTCGGACGCGTAGGGAGCGCCGCGCAGACCCCGCCGGAAAGGACGGCACGGACGCGCCAACCAAGCTGGAGGCCGCATGAGGAAACCGGTCATCGCCGGAAACTGGAAGATGCACCACGCGCCCGAGGACGCCCGCCGGTTCTTCGGCGCGTTCCGCCCCTCCTGGTCCGGGGCGCAGCCCGACATCCTGATCTTTCCCGCCGCCATCTCCTTCGCGGCGGCGCAAGCCGCCCTCCCCGATCATCCCCGGGTGCAACTGGGCGTGCAGAACATTCATCCGGAGCCGCACGGAGCTTTCACGGGGGAGCTCTCCGCCCCCATGGCCCGCGCCGCAGGGGCCACCCACGCGCTCGCCGGACACTCCGAGCGCCGCCACCTGTTCGGCGAGAGCGACCGCGACGCGGCCGCCAAGGCACGCGCCGCCGCCGACGCAGGGCTGGTTCCCGTGCTCTGCGTGGGCGAGACCCTCGACGAGCGAAAGGCCGGCCGGGCCGGGGAAGTCATCGTCCGCCAGCTCGACGCCGCCCTTGCCGTTCTCACCCCCGAGGTCGACGTGATGATCGCCTACGAGCCGGTCTGGGCCATCGGCACGGGTGAAACCGCGACCCCGTCGGACGCGTCCGGTGCGCACGGGATCCTGAGGCGCCGCCTGGCGGAGGCCTGGGGCGGGGAGCGGGCCGCCCGGGTGCGCATCCTCTACGGGGGAAGCGTGAACCCCCGGAACGCCGCGCGGCTGCTGGCCTCGCCTGACATCGACGGGGTGCTGGTGGGCGGAGCGAGCCTCGACCCCGACTCCTTCGCCCGCATCGCCGAAGCCGCGCGGCCGTGAACGGGGGCCGGAGCCGCTTGACAGTGGAGCGGGCCGGGACGATGGTTTACGCCGATTCCTCGAACCGGGCTAAATAGCCGGATATAGACGCATGTATGGCTTTCTTCTGTTCCTACTCGTACTGGATGGCCTGATCCTCGGGGTCGTCATCCTCCTCCAGGCAGGGAAGGGAGGCGGACTGGCCGCCATGGGCGGAGGGGCCAGCCCGACGGAAGGGATTCTCGCCGGCCGTCAGGCCGCTTCGGTGCTCACGCGCACCACCTGGACGACCGGCACGCTCTTCATGGTGCTCGCGCTGGTGCTGTCCATCATGTCGTCGCGGGCCACGGCGCCGAGTTCCATTCTGCGCGAGAGCCAGCAGCAGGTCGCCCCCACGCCCGTCCTTCCCGGACTCGAGGAAGCCGTGCCCGCAGACGAGGCAATACCGGTCGAAGTACCCGCCGCGGGCGAGACACAGCCCCCACCCGACCCGCAGCCGGACGGGACCCCGCCCCCGCCCAACGGAAGCTGACGCGGATCCGCTCGACGCTGACCGTGGCCGGGCGCGATGATCCCGTCGACCTCTACCGGGCACTCGCCCTCCATAGGGCCGCCGCCACGCGGCTGAAGAGCCTCCGCGACCAGGGCCAGGTTCCCGCGGCCAGCCGCTGCGGTCTGGGATACGAAGCCGTCTCGGCAGGCGCCGCGCGTGCCCTGCGTACTGCGCAAGACGGCACCGGCGACGTGATCGCGCCCACCCCCGACAATCCGGGCGCCTTCTTCGTGTTCGGCGGGACCCCGCTCGAGTTCTTCCGCCAGCGTCTTGCGCGCGAGTCCGCGCCGGGCCGCGGCCGGGAGCCCGGCATGTGCCCCACCGACTTCGAGCGCGGGCTGGCGGGGCCGGGTGCGCTTCCCGGGACCATGGTGGAGGTGATGGCGGGCATCACCCTGGCCTTCCGCCTGCGCGGTCAGGACCGGGTCGGACTGGTGTTCTCGGGCGAGGACGAAACCTCCACCAGCGCCTGGCACGAGGGCATCAACTTCGCCGCCGCGCAACGCTGTCCCCTGATCGTCGTCGTTCAGGCCGGAACCGAGGCCTCAATTGGCGACCACACGCGGGCGCGCGATTTCGGGCAGAAGGCGGCCGGGTACGGGGTCGCGAGTGCGTCCGTGGACGGTGGCGACGTGCTCGCCGTCCATGGGGCGGTACTGGCGGCGGCCGAGCGGGCACGGTCGGGGAAGGGCACCACGCTGGTCGAAGCCCGGGGCTGTCCGGCCTCACGACGCGTCCATCGCGCCGCCCGCACAGGTGAGGGACGTCACCCGGACGAAAACTCACCCGACCCTGTGGCCCGGTTCCGGGCCCGGCTCGTCGGGGAGCGCATCGCCCGCGCCTCCGACCTCGACGAAGTGGAGCGCGGCGCGCGGTCCGAAGTCCGGGCTGCGTGCGAACAGGCGCTGGGCGAGTCGTCTCCCGCTGAAAGACGCGCGCTCGGAGGCGTCTATGACGGCGACCCGGGCGCTCCCCCCTGGTATCGCCTCGAGCCCCCGGCGCGCGGGCTCGCGCCGGCGTCCACAACGTGACCGGAAGCGGGGCAATGACCAGCAACTCGAGGCCGGAGCATCTCGGCAAGACCCTGCGCGGGAAGCCGGTGACGCTGCTCGAAGCCATCAGCGAAGCCCTCTTCGAGGAGATGGAGCGGGACTCCTCGGTTTTTCTGATGGGCGAGGATATCGGGGTCTACGGGGGCGCCTTCAAGGTGACGCGAAGCTTCCTCGACCACTTCGGCGCCGAACGGGTCATCGACACTCCGATCTCCGAGGCCGGCTTCACCGGCGCCGCCGCCGGGGCGGCGCACATGGGACTTCGCCCGGTGGTGGAGATGCAGTTCATGGACTTCATCTCTCCCGCCTACGACGTCATCACCAACTACCTCGCCACCTCCCGATACCGGGGCAGCGGGAGCGTGCCGGTGGTGGTGCGCGGCCCGGTTGGCGGCGGCAACCGGGGCGGTCCTTTCCACTCCCAGAACGTCGAGATGGCCTTCTTCCATACCCCCGGGCTCAAGATCGTCTATCCGAGCACCGCCTACGACGCCAAGGGGCTCATGAAGTCCGCCATTCGCGACGACGACCCGGTCATCTTCGAAGAGCACAAGAGCCTCTACCGGGCGCCCCATCTGCGGGAAGTGCTGCCGGCGGAGGACTACGTCGTGCCGCTGGGCAAGGCGCGGCGCGCGCGCGAGGGCGGGGACGCGACCATCGTCACCTATGGCGCGATGGTGCACGCCAGCCTGGAAGCGGCAGCCGCGCTGGAGAAGGACGACGGGGTCGGGATCGAGGTGCTGGACCTGCGCACCCTGCTTCCCATGGACGACGCGGCGATCGCCGAGAGCGTGAAGAAGACCGGGCGGCTGCTCATCGTGCACGAGGACACACGCACCGGCGGGATCGCGGGCGAAATCGCCATGCGCGTGAACGAGCAGGCGTTCGAGTGGCTGGATGCGCCGATTCTGCGCGTCACCGCGATCGATTCGCCGGTCCCATACGCGGGCGGGCTGGAGGACTACTTTCTGCCGCGGGTGTCGGACATCGTCACCACGTGCCGCTATCTTACAGGGTATTGATGATGTCCAGGGTATTGCCGATGCCGGGCTCCAGAGCCCGAACGTCCTGCCGCAAGCAACGGAGTGTCTTTCGTGTCCCGCATTGAAGTGCCGATGCCCCAGATGGGCGAGTCGATCGCCGAGGGGACGGTCTCGCGCTGGTTGAAGACGGTAGGAGACCGCGTCGAGGTCGACGAGCCCATTCTCGAGATCTCGACCGACAAGGTCGACGCGGAGATTCCGTCTCCCAGCAGCGGGGTGCTGGTGGAGATCACCGTCCCGGAGGGAGAGACGGTGGAGGTGGGAACCATCGTCGGCGTGATCGACCCGGCGGGCGACGGGGCCGCAGGCGGGGCCGCGCCCACCGCGGCGACCGAAGTGGCCGGCGAGCCCGCCGGAGCGGCGGCCGG
>JAPPHB010000012.1 GCA_028821195.1 Gammaproteobacteria bacterium | reverse complement strand
CGTTGAAGGCCGGCTGCCCGCAGCAGGTCTGCGCCTCCGGAAAGTCGACCTCCACCCCCAGCTTGCGCAGCAGCCGCACGGCCGAGGCGGCGGCATCGGCGTAGAAGTGGTCGCCCAGGCAGGTGACGAACAGGGATGCGCGCACGGGCGCAGCGGGCGACTCGGACATGGATGTCGAGCGCTTCAGGCTCCGAAGCCGGAACTGCGCACCAGATCGAGCTCCTTGGTGACGATGAGGCCTTCGGCGCCGTCGACGCGCTCCAGCAGCTCGATTCCGTGGACGGGGCCCAGCACCATGGCCGCGGTGGCGAGCGCGTCGGCGTCCATGGCGGACCGGGCTACCACGGTGGCCGCACTGGCATGGCCGGGCGAGGAGCCCGTGCGCGGGTCGACGATGTGGTGGTGGCGGAGGTCGGCGGTGTGCGCCCGCATGTAGTCGCCCGAGGTGGCGACCCCCTGGTGGCGCACCTCGATCGTCCCCAGCATCGTCCCCGGCTCGCGCGGGTGCTCCACCCCCACCGGCCATCCCGTGCCCGCCACCTCGCCTTCCCCGGCCGAGATGTCCCCGCCCCCGTCGGCCAGCACGCCGGCCGCACCCGCGCCCGTGACCAGCGCGACCACCCGGTCGAGGATGTACCCCTTCGCGATGCCGTCGAGCGAGAGCGACATGCCCGGGCGCGCGAACGCGATGCGCCCCTCATCCTCCGCGACGTGCCGGTACCCGACCCGCGACAGAGCCTCCTCCACGGCGTTCTCCGCGGGCGGCGCGTCGGCCTCCGCGAAGCTGCTCCGGTACACCTCGATCAGCGGAGCCACGGTGGGGTCGAAGGCGCCGCCGGTCAGCTCGGCGAAATGGAGGGCGCGGCGCACCACTGCCACCAGTTCGGCCGGCGGGTCAACGAGGACGCCGTCCCGGTTGAGCCGGGACACCGGCGTGTCGGGCCGGTAGCCGCTGAAGACCGCCTCCAGCCGATCGATCTCGTCGAAGGCGGCGCCGGCCAGCTCGCTCGCCCGCGATGCATCCGGGTGCACGACGGTGACGTGGACCAGCGTGCCCATGCGGGTGCGAGTATCGCTCGCGCTGTGCAACCCGGCCCTGCGCAGGATCGCGGCCGTGAGTCCGCCGCCCATCGCCAGCAGCAGGCCCGCCGCCCCGCCGATCCGGAGGGCCGTGCGCCGGGAGACGCCCGCGGCCCCGGAAAGGCCGCCGTTCTCAGGCACCGGTTTCGATCCGGGCACTGGCCCCGAGCCCGGGACCGGTCTCGATCCCGGCACCAGGCGCCACCTTCAACTGAACCAGCCGGCGGCGCACCTCATCGATGTCGTGGCGGCAGACGCCTGCCTGCTCGATCAGCTTCGCTTCGCAGATGTTGCAGCGAACGCATTCGCGAAAGTCGATGCGCGGTCCCTCGATGGCCCCCGTGGGACATGCCTGCTCGCACACCTTGCAGTGGTCGCAGTGCTCCACCCTGCGGATGCGAAAGGGCGACACCGTGGAGGCGACAGCGAGCGCGGCCCCCAGCGGGCAGGCGTAGCGGCAGTAGAAGCGGGGCACGATCGCCGACGCCACCAGGATCCCCCCGGCGATCCCCCACAGCACGATGGACGAACTCAGGAAGAAGACCGTCCCGAACGGTTCGAAGAAGGAAAAGATGCTGGCCCGGCTCCCCGCCAGCGCCGGAAGCAGGATCGCCGCCAGGCACACGTACTTGACCAGGTACAGGCGCTCGTGCAGCGCGCGCGGCAGTTCCCGCTTGAACCTCCTCGGAACCACCTTCTCCAGGAAATCCTGCAGGACCCCGAACGGGCACAGGAACCCGCAGAAGACGCGCCCCACCAGCAGCGTGGTCACCACCGTGAAGACCACGAACAGGAGCAGCGGGATGTCCTCCAGGAGCACCGCCGGCCCCACGGAGATGACCGCGGTGATGTGCGACACCGAGAGGAAGCCGCCATCGAACCACCCCAGGTAGAGGAAGGTCGCCACCAGGGCCACCCAGCGCAGCCGGTCGCGCTTCAGGAAGAAGGCCACCGTGACCAGCGCCAGCAGGCCCAGCATCCAGGCAACCTCGGCGGGCGAGGTGCGCGCCAGGGTGCGCTCGAGGACAGTCTGTTCCTCGGCGAGGGAGAAATCGAGATCCGGTGGGGCCGAAGGCTGGACGGCCGCGGACGGATTCTCCCCAAGTTCGGCTTCCGACGGGTTCGCGGGTGGCGCGGGGTCGCCGGCAGCCACGTCGGCTGCTTCTGCCGCGTCGGCAGGGACAGGCGCAGCCGTGGGGTCATCGGGGGATGAGGATTCGCCCACGGCAACTGCTTCGGCGGGAGCGGTGTCGCCAGCCATCCCTGGATCGTCCGGAGCGGCCTCCGCGGCATCGCCCTCTCCCGTCCTCGCGGAAACGTCCTCGGCGGCATCGCCGGCTCCCGCGGGATTTTCCGGTGGCTCGGAGGGGGCCGGCGACGGATCGTCCTCCGCGGTTTCAGGCGTGGCTTCCCCGGAGACCTCTATCGCGGCGACAGTCTCCTCGGCGGCTTGCTCCTCGCCCTGCTCCTCCGCCACAGCCGGCGCCGTGAGCTGCGGAGGCGGATACGCGGTCGTGTAGAGACCCATGCCCGGACGAAGATCGAAATGGATGTCGAAGGCCTGCTCGACATCGAGCGAACCCGGCACGGCCATCACCCCGACGTTGCGGAACTGCCCCTGAACCATCCCGCTGCGCGGCTCGCCGAGCATGACGAGGTCCGGGTTGTCCATGTCGATGGTGTCGGCGCCCTGCACCAGCGAGAGCGTGCGCGGATAGAAGAGCAGGGCCAGCGCGCCATCGACGCCCACGAGCATCAGAGGGTCTTCCTGCACCCGCTCCCCGAGCTGTTCCGCCACCTCGCCGAACCTGCTCCGGCCGACCAGCATCTCGCCGACGGAGTCGCTGCGGATGTGGGCGAAGGAAAGCACGATCCGGGTGACATCGTTTTCGAGCACATGGATCTGCGGCACCAGCTCGCCCGCGACCATGTCGGACCAGGACAGCTCCTCCAACTCCTCCATGCCGATGGTCAGGAGCGAGCCGCCGGACTCGGCGGACGGCCGGGTGGCCAGGTAGTTGGCGTACACCCGGCGGGCGGAGGCGCGGATGCCGCGCGACATGGCCGAGACCGAGATCGTCGCCCGCGACACCACGCGGACATCGCGCTTGGCGCGGAAGGGGTCGGAGATGGACTTGCCCGTGAACTGGGCTTCGTAACCGGGGGTGCGCAGGAAGTCGCCGCGGGTGCGGATATAGGACTCGACGTAGTGGGTGACCCGCACACCGGTGAGGGTCCCTTCCCGGTCCATCCCCACAAGCACCTCGATGGGACCGTTGTAGCCCAGTTCCTCCGGGGGCACGTCGGATGTCAGGAAGGCATACCCGACGAGGGCGTCCTCGTCCGGGGTGTCGGCCGCGTAGCCGACGATCACCCGCGGGTCGCCGTCGCGCACCTCGAAGAAGGTCGCGCCCGGCAACACCTGCTCGACGAGGCTTTGCGGGAACGGGAAGTCGTCCGCGATTTGCTGGGTGAGGGCCGGAGCGGGCACGAGGGTGCACAGGACAACCGCCGTCGCGAGCAACCGTGCCACCGGCGTCACCCGCGCTGCCACCGCGTCCATGATGCGCGCCCGCGCCCTGCGGTACGCCTTGGCCCGCGCAGGCGCCGCGACCCACGCCACCGTCCGCCGCGCCCCGTCCTCAGGCATCCACCCGCGCGAGCCGGAGCGCGTTGCCCGTCACCAGCAGCGAGACCCCCACGTCGCCCACCAGGACGGCGGCGATCAGCGAGACCATCCCGAGCGGCACGCCCACCACCAACACGAGCTTGACCAGTAGCGCGGTCGCGATGTTCTGGCGGATGACCGCCCGCGACTTGCGCGACAGCCGGAACAGGTAGGGCAGCCGGGTGAGGTCGTCGCCCATGAGCGCCACGTCCGCGCTGTCGATGGCGGCGTCGCTCCCGGCGGCACCCATGCCGATGCCCACCGAGGCGGCCGCGAGCGAGGGCGCGTCGTTCACGCCGTCGCCCACCATGGCCACCCGGCCGTGCTCCCGCTCGAGCGCCTTGAGCGCCTCCACTTTCTCGTGCGGGAGCAGCCTGGCCATGACGTCGTCCACGCCGGTCTCCCCTGCGACCCGGCGGCCGGTCGCGGCGTCGTCACCGGTCAGCATCACGACCGGCCGGATTCCCATGCCGTGCAACCGCCCCACCGCCTCCCGCGCCTGCTTGCGGGCCCGGTCCTCCAGCGAGATCCACCCCAGCGGCCCGTCCTCGTCCGCCACGACCACCACCGTGCGGCCGTCGCCGGCCATGCCCCCGGGTGCCTCGCCGATCCCCAGGACCGCCGGCTTGCCGACGAAATGGCGCACGCCGTCCAGGCGGGCCTCGACACCCTCGCCCCGGCGGGCGGCGAAGTCGCGCACGGCGTAGTGGGTGTGGATGTCGCGCCTGGCCGCCTCCTCGTGGATCGCACGCGCGACGGGATGCTCCGAGCGGGCCTCCACCGCGGCCGCGCGCGCCAGCACCGTGGCCGGTGGCGCCCCCCGGGTCGAGCGCACATCGCGCACCTCCAGGTGCCCCACCGTGAGCGTGCCGGTCTTGTCCATCGCCATGGCCCGCACGCCGCTCATCGCCTCCAGGTACACCCCGCCCTTGATCAGCACCCCGCGGCGCGCGGCGGCCGTGATGCCGCTCACCACCGCGACCGGGGTGGAGATCACCAGCGCGCACGGACACGCGATCACCAGCAGGGTGAGCCCCCGCACCAGCCAGGTGATGAAGTCCGCGCCCGCGAGCGTCGGCACCGCCACCACCAGCACGGCCGCGACGGTGATCGCCGGCGTATACCAGCGCGCGAACCGGGTCACGACCCGTTCGGTCTTCGCCTTCTCCGCCCCCGCCCGCTCCACCAGCTCCACGATGCGCGCGAGCGAGCTCGAGTCGGCCGGCTTCTCCGTGCGGATTTGCATGAAACCGTCGCGGGTGATGGTGCCGGCGAATACCGGGTCGCCCAAGTCCTTCTCCACCGGGAGCGACTCCCCGGTGAGCGGCGACTCGTCCACTGCCGAGCCCCCTTCCACCACGCCGCCGTCGACCGGAATCCGCTCGCCGGGGCGCACCACCACCACATCCCCGACCGCGACCTCCGACGCCCGCACCGTCTCCTCCACCCCGCCGCGCAGCACCACGGCCGTCTTGGGGGCGAGGTCCATCAGCGACTCCATCGACGCCCGTGCCCGGTCCACCGCGTAGCTCTCCAGCAGTTCGGCGGTCGAGAACAGGAAGGCGATGGCCGCGGCCTCCAGGTACTCCCCGATCGCGACCGCTCCCAGGATCGCCACCGTCATCAGGAAGTTCATGTCCAGCGAGAGCCCGCGCGCCGCGCGCACCCCGTCCGGCATGAACCTCCATCCGCCCACCAGCGCCGAGGCGACGAACAGCAGCGAAGGAATCCGCACCTCGTTCAGCGGCAGCGTGAACAGCAGCGGACCCATCCCGGCCAACTGGAGCGCGAGCCCGACCGCGAACAGCGCCGCCGACGCGTACGTGATGCGGGCGTCCCTCGTCGCCCAGGTCGCGGCCGCCCGCTCCTCCCGCGCGCCGGTATCCGGCTCGGCCAGGTGCCCGAGGCGTCCGATCGCGCGCCGGACCTCCTCGGTCTCGACCCGGCCGGCATCGATCTCGACGGTCACGGTGCGGCCCACCAGGTTGGCTCCCACCCCGAGCACCCCGTCGACCCCGCGCAGCCCGTCCTCGATGCGGGTCACGCAGTGCGTGCAGTCCATGTCCCGGACCCGGAAGCGAACCGCGGTCGCGGTCCCTCCTCCGTCCCCGTCCAGCATCACGCCGCCCCGCCCCACGACCATTCCCGCCCGGCTAGACCGCCGCCGCCACGGCCGCGCGGTCCACCGCCGCTCCCGGATACGGCGCCTCCAGCCGGTACTCCGGCCGCGCGTCGAGGAAGGCGGCCACCCGGCCCTCCCGGGTCACGGCCTCGGCGATGAAGTCCAGCGCCTCCTGCAGTCGCTCGTCGGAGGCCGCGCAACTGAAGCGCAGGAACCCCGCCCCGGCGTCGCCGAAGCACTCCCCGCCCAGGCAGGCGACCCCGAAGTCGTCGTCGGCCCCCTCCAGCAGGTACATCGCCAAGCCGTGGCTGGTGATGCCCAGCCGGTTGCACACCGGCGCCACTTTCGGGAAGACGTAGAACGTGGCGTGCGGATCCAGCGACGAGAATCCCTCGATGCCGTTGAGCCCGTCGGTGAGCAGCTCCACCTTGCGGCGGAAGCGGCGCATGGCCTCGTCGCGCTCGCCGGCGTCCCGCTGCAGCGCGGCCACCCCCGCCAACTGAACGAAGGGCGGCGCGCACGACACGCTGGTGTTGATCATCTTGCCGATGGCCTCGACGGTCTCGGGCGCCGACACCGCGAACCCCAGCCGCCAGCCGCCCATGCTGTACGACTTGCTGAAGGTGTACGCGGCCACCGAGCGCTCCATCATCCCGGGCTGCGCCAGCGGCGACATGTGCTTCCCCTTCCACACCATGTGGCAGTAGGGCTCGTCGCTGAACACGGCGACGCGCGTCCCCCGCACCAGGTCCGCGATCCCGCGAAAATCCTCCTCCGTGGCCACGCCGCCGGTGGGATTGTGGGGCGAGTTGAGGAAGATGGCCCTGGGCCGGGGATCCTCGGCGAGAAAGCGCTCGACCGCGGCCAGGCTCGGGCGGAAGGCATCCTCCTGGCGAAGCGGCGTGAACACCGGACGCCCCCCGCGCCTGAGGATGTTGGGAACGTACGTCGGAAAGTAGGGGCTGAAGACCAGCACCCCGTCCCCCGGATCCACGAAGGCCTCGCAGAAATACTGTTCGAAGACCTTGGTGCCGGTGGCGATAACGACATTCTCGCGCCCCGCCGGCACGCCGAATTCGTCGCGCATGTAGCGGGCCGCCGCGTCGCGCAGCTCCGGGAGCCCCAGGGAGGCGCAGTAGCGCGTGTGCCCCGCGGCGATGGCTTCCCTTCCCGCCGCGGCCGCCGCGCTCGTGGTCGCGAACGGGCTGTCGCCGATCTCCAGCTCGACGACGTCCTTCCCCTCGGACTGAAGCCGCTTGGCGACCGCCAGCACGGTAAAGGCGGCTTCCGCCGTCAGCGACCGCGCGAACCCGCTCAGTTCCATAGCCACTCGTCAATTCTCCGGATGTCGTTGCGTCGGGAGCGAAACGGGCAGCGGCGTCACGCGCAGCGCTGCCCGGACCGGAATGATAGGCGACCCTCCCCACTAACCGGAAGGGTAGGCGCCGTTTGCGCTAGCCGCCAGACCGGGAAGCGCTACTCCCGCCGAGATGCAGCGGCAGCTCATCGGCTAACGGTTTCGCGGCCCTCCCCAGGGTGTTGCCAATCCGAAAATGCAACACATTGTTGCCTTTTCGAAAATGCAACACTGTGCAGAGGGGTTGGACGGCGATGAAGAGCCCTGCGCGCCCTACCCACGGCGCGCCGCCCGCCTTGCCCACATCCCGGCGCATCTTCATCTTGCGATGCTCGCTATGTTGCGCGAGGGGATGAACATCTGTTTGGAAGGGGGATGCGGAAGATGACAGGACAGGACCGTCAATCACGGATGCCGGCCACGCGAGCCTGGTGCTGGCTGGCCCTGGTCTCGCTCGCAGCGGGCGCGTGCGCCCAGACCTCGGATGCGGGCCCGGCCGGAAGCGTGGTCACCGAGGGCGACTGGGCGTACATCGGCGGCGACGCCGGCAGCCAGCGCTACACGGAACTCACGCAGATCAACCCCGCCAACTTCGACCAACTCGAAGTGGACTGGATCTGGGACGGCTCCGCGTATCCTAACGTTAACGCGCGCGCGACCCCCATCTACGTCAACGGCAAGCTGATCAGCGTCGCCGGCGAGAAGCGCCATGTGATCGCCACCGATCCCGCCACCGGCGAGGTGCTGTGGGACTGGGTGGAGCCCGAGACCTTCCGCTGGGAGTACTCGATGCGGAAGAACCACGGCAAGGGCGTCGCATACGCGAACGTCGACGGCCGCGACATCGTCTACGTGGTCACGCCCGCCTTCTTCCTGCACGCGCTGGATGCCGAGACCGGCGAGCCCATCGAGGGCTTCGGCGGGTCGGTGGACATCGAGGGATTCCCGAAGACCGGTACCGTGGATCTGCTCGCGGACCTGGGGCACGAATACGACCCGTACATGGGCGTCCCGCTCGAGAAGGGCTACATCACCAGCTCGTCCCCGGCCATCGTGGTCAACGGCGTGATCATCGTCGGCAACTCCGCCGAGCAGGGCTACAACCAGTCGCGCATGGAGAACATCCCGGGCGACATCCTCGCCTATGACGCGCGCACCGGCGCGTTCCTTTGGAAGTTCAACGTGCTGCCCGGCCCCGGCGAATTCGGGCACGAGACCTGGGAGAACGACGCCTGGGAGTGGACCGGCGACATCTCTTCGTGGGCGCCTCTCTCGGCGGATCCGGAGCTGGGACTCGTCTACATCCCCACCAACGGCGCCACCCAGGACTTCTACGGCGGTTTCCGGCCCGGCGACAACCTGTTCAGCACCAGCCTGATCGCGCTCGACGTGCAGACCGGCGAGCGGGCGTGGCACTACCAGCTGGTCCACCACGACATCTGGAACTACGACACCCCCACCGCGCCCGTGCTGATGGACGTGACCGTCGACGGGGAGGACATCCCCGCGGTGGTGCAGATCACCAAGCAGTCCTTCGCCTACGCCTTCAACCGCGCGACCGGCGAGCCCATCTGGCCCATCGAAGAGAAGCCGGTGCCGAAGTCGAAGGTGCCGGGCGAGAAGCTGGCGGAGACGCAGCCGCATCCGACGAAGCCCGCGCCCTACGACATGCAGGGCCTGAGCGTGGACGACCTCGTCGACTTCACGCCCGAGTTGCGGCAGGCCGCCCTCGACCTCCTCGAGCCCTACGACTGGGGTCCGTTCTTCCAGCCCCCGCTGCACCGCGACAACGACGAGGGCAAGCTGGGCAGCATCTGGTGCCCCGGCGACGTGGGCGGCACCAACATCGACGGCACGCCCGCGGTGGATCCCGAGAGCGGGGTCATCTTCGTGACCTCGCAGAAGGGATGCTCGTCGCGGTTGGTGGTCCCCGGCCACGAGGTCGACGAGAGGGTGGAGGCACCCACCGGCACGACCATCAACGACTTCGCGGTGTTGGGCGGCGCGCGCATCGGGCGCGTGCAGGGGCTGCCGATGTACAAGCCCCCCTACAGCAAGATCACCGCGATCGACATGAACACCGGCGAGCACCTCTGGTGGATCCCCGTGGGCGACACCCCCAACAACGTGCTCAACCATCCCGCGCTGGAAGGGATGGATATCCCCAACACGGGAACCGGGCGGCAGGCGGCGCAGATCGTGACCCCGGACATGCTCCTGTACACGGGCAACGCAAGCGACAACACCCCCATGCTTTACGCCGTCGACAAGGCGACGGGCGAGCGGCTGGGCGAGGTCGAGCTCCCCGGCAACCCGCGCTACGGCATGATGACCTACATGCACGAGGGCAAGCAGCGGGTGGTGATCCAGGCGCCGAACATGCTTATGGCGATGAGTCTGCCGTAAGGGGAGGATGACGCCCGATTCGCCTCGGCCACGCGGATGGCCGCAACGCGTCCTCCAGTTCGGCCTGACCCGGATCGTTCTGGGTGTCGTGACGATCGTGGGGGTGGGGATCGTCACCAACTTGATCGTGCTTGGCCTGTACGGAGCCCTGGGCTTCGATGTACCGGGCCAGGACTCACTCCACTACGTCATCCCCCTGGTGATCGCGGTCCACTTCGCGTACGTCGGTTTCGTGCGCCTCGTGGAGCGCCGCCGCGCCGAGGAGCTGTCCGGCAAGGGCGCCGTACGGGAGACGGGCGCGGGGATTGCGGTCGGCGCGGGCCTCCTGGCAGCCACCATCGGCATCATCGCGGCCCTGGGATACTACCAGGTGACCGGCTCGAACCCGTGGACCGCGGTGGTGCCCACGTTCGCCACGGCCGTGGTCTCCGGGTACGTGGAAGAGGTCGTCTTCCGCGGCGTGCTGTTCCGCATCATCGAGGAGAGCCTGGGCACCTGGATCGCCCTGGCCTTCACCGCGCTCCTGTTCGGGTTCGTCCACATCCTGAACCCCAACGCGACGCTGTTCTCCTCGTTCGCCATCGCCATGGAGGCGGGCATCCTGCTGGGCGCCGCCTACGTCCTCACTCGTCGGCTCTGGCTCGCGGTGGGCATCCACTTCGCCTGGAACTTCACCCAGGGCGGCATTTTCGGCGGGAGGATGTCGGGGCTCACCGTTGATGGCCTGCTCGAGTCGGAGCTGAGCGGCCCGACGCTGCTTTCAGGCGGCGAGTTCGGGGTGGAGGCGTCGATCTTCGCGCTGGTGCTGGGGTTGGGGACCGGGATCTGGTTCCTGGTCCGGGCCGGCCGCAAGGGCCACTTCATCGCGCCGTTCTGGCGGAGGGCGTAGGGGCATCGAGCTCGCAGGCAGGCATCCGGCGCTCGGCGCCCGCGACCTGACGCGAATCAGAAGCGGACCCTCCGCTGGAGGTTGAACCCGAAGCGCCATGACCCCGGGTCGAGGAAGTCCTCGGCGGCCCCGGCCAGGGTCTGAGTCGGGTTCATCTGGTGCTGATTGGTCACCACCAGCTTGAAGAAGTGCCCGCGGGTGCGGATTTCGGCGCCGAAGGAACCGGAATCGTATTCCTGGTCCTTCCGCGTCTGGCTGAAGATCCACTCGCCGAAGAGGCTCCACATTCGGTCGAGATACAGTTGGCCGTGCACGCCGACTGAAACGGCGGTCTCCGGGTCGTGGTCCTGAATCCGGGGATTCCACAGGAGCGCGGGCACGACACCGAGCGCGAGTCGATCGGCGAAGATCGTGTTGGCGATCGCCTGGACGTACGCCTGCATCTCGTTCGGGTCGGCCTTGTCGTCGTGGCGATGGCCGGCATCCATGTTGGTCCCATGGTCATGACCGGCGTGATCGTCGCCGCCTTCGACTTGCAGGTTCCACGCCACTCCCGCCTGCCCGGCAAACTCGAACGAGCCGGTCGCGGCATCGAGGGCCACTCCGGCGAAGCGCGCGTTGAACTCCAGGTTGTCGAAGCTGTTGGAGCGGAGAATTCCGACGGTGAGGTAGTCGTTAGGCGAGACCGCCAGGCCGAGGCGATTCAGAACGAATCCATCGAGTCCCCAAAGATCGCTCGCGCCACCCGACAGGTAACCGAACCTGTGGGAGATCTCGATATGCACGTCGCCTGCGCGCGATGGGGACGCGGTCGGCAACGTCGCCGACTGGGCAGAGGCGAAAACGTTCTGAGCCGAGATCGCGTCCGGGGCCGTCAAGCAGAGGACGAGAAGGGCGAAGGCGAGCCGTGCGCGCGTCGTGGTTTCCCGCATGCCGATAACATACCCTTCAAGTTACGGCGTTGTCACCGCTCGTGGGCGAGTGCGAGCTACGCCTCTCCCTCCGAGGCGAACCAGCCGGGCTCAGAGACCGAGTTCAACGCGTGGTCGTGGTGACGAGGCTCCAGCGGCCGATCGTTGGCCAGGGCCTCCACGACGGGGGCCAGGACGGCGTCGAGGCAGGTCCGGTGCCGACCCCGGGACTCCCGCTTTTAGTCGCGCTTGAACCGGCTGGTCCGCTCAATCGTCCGCATGGAGATCGTCGAAGAGATCCTCGACGCTGTCGAACTGCGGGAGGTTGCCTCGGCGGGCCTCCTTCATTGCTTCGATGGTGGCGGCGTTGGGAACCAGCGGCGCGTGGTTTGGCATGTCGAGCACCCTCTTCTGAGTCGCACTACACCATCATACAGACAGGGTGTCCGCTCAAGGGCACTTCATGACCGTCGTAGCTTCCCGAGCGAACGCGGGAGGCGGCCTTCGATGCCGGCCACCTCCCGCACCCACTCGGAGAGGATGCCGCGGAGGGAGAGACCCCGGGTCATTCAGTTGGCGGAGGCTGGGCGAGGTTCCCGGGCGCTCAGCAGTGGTTGCTGAGCCGCCGCTGGTCCTTGTGCCGAAGGCCGTGCGTATCGAACGCAAGCGAGCCATCTGCCGAAATCGAATCCAGGAACGAGAGGCCCGCCCGAATCGACTCCAGCAGCTGCTCCGCCATGCCCCGGGTGAGGTTGCTCTTCACGACAATCCGGAACATGGACGCACCGGCTTCGGCATCGTGGAACAAGGGCAGCTTCTCCTGCGTCAGGGGATGATCGAACTGCATGCGATAGCTTCCTACGTACCAATGATGCTGAGCCAGGGCGTTCTGAAGGTCGAAGTCGTCATAGCAGAGTCGGCACTCGGGGTTGAGCCTGGCCGTGACCACCGGCAGGCAGTCGTCGTCGCCGTGGTCGAGCAGGACGAACCGCGGCTTGCCGCCGTGGCGCATCGACCGCAATCCGGCGCGCAGGTAGGCGGCGTTGGCCATCATGTTCTCGCAGCACTGCCGGTAGCCGGACATTCCGTAGTGGAGCAGCTTGTAGTACTGGACGTAGACGCCCGCCGCCGGTCTGGAGAAGTTGAGCGTGTACGACTCCGCCCTGCCCCCAAGATACGTTACGGCAATGGCGATCTGCTCGCTCAGGTGCTGGCGGTGTCGCCAGACGATCCAACCGGTTCCGCAGATCGACTCGCCGTACTTGTGTCCGCTTGCTGAAATCGACAGGACGTTACCGACCCGGAAATCCCATGGCGGCAGGCCATCCTGGAATGGGGCGATGAATCCTCCGGACGCCGCATCGACATGGATGCCGACCTGGTAGCCGTGTTCGGCGTTGATTTCGTCGATGACGTCGCTTATCCCCTGAACAGGGTCGTAGTGGCCGCCGTAGTGATTGCCCATGATGCAGACGACCCCCATCGTGCGTTCGTCGATCACGTCCGGGAGCTTCGCGGCATCCAGGGTGAAGGTTTCGACCGAAGGCGGGATGAGCCTCGGCTCAACGTCCATGTACCTGAACAGCTTCTCCCATGCCGCCTGGTAGCAGGTGGATACGACCAGATTCGGGCGCACCTCCGCAGCCTGCTCCGCGGTCATGCCGCAGCGTTGGGCGTACCAGGCGCGCCAACGGAACTTCAGCGCCAGTCCAGCCAGCAGGCAGGCTTCGGTGGAACCTGCCGTGCCCGCACCCGGGAACACGCCGAAATCCTTGAAGTCGGGACCCTCGGGGCAGTTCCACAGGCCGCCGATCATGTTGACCGTTGTGTCGTGGAGCCGGTAAGACTGCGGGTAGACCGTTTGGTCGGCCAGGTTGACCCGTAGCCCCAGGAGTGCGATGGCCTCTTCCTCGGGGTCGAGGGCCACGTTCACATAGGAAGAGGTATTCAGCCGGTGGTCGAAGTCAAGCGCGTGGGCGTCTTCCACGACTTGCCTTGCCGACCTCCGATCCAGGCCCCGTTCGGGCATGCGGCGCAGCTTGAACCAGTCCGTCTTGACCAGCGGCGACTCGTAGTAGCCGTCCTGCGTTCCCTGAACGAATGCCAACCGCGCCTGAAGCCGTTCCACTTCGCGGCGCAGATGCTGCACTTCGTCGGACATATCCAGCCTCCCTTGCCAAGGCCCGGACCACGCGTCCCCGACCCGATCTTACCGTAGCGGCCAACCTCCGAGGAAGTCCTGGACCGCGGACGAGCCCGTCGCCACCCTCACCGCGGCGGCCCACCTCCCCGGCTGCTCCCGCCGATCGGGTCGCCCTGCGGCATCACCAGCGCGCCGCCGGGCACCGTGTTCTCGATGCGCTGCTGCCAGCGGCGGATGTCCGCGGCCACCAGGCGCTGGTGGGGCGACGGGTCAGTCATCGCCTCCAGGTCCGTGGCCAGCCCCTCGAGCCGGTCGGCGAGCACGGCGCGCACTTCGGCCGCGTTCCCGTCGCGGCTGGCCTGCTGCATCATGCGGTCCGCGACCGAGCGCTGGATGGCGTGCAGCACCCGCTGCCGGTAGGCGTCCGGGGCCGCGTCGGCCCCCCAGGTGTGCTCGATCAGGCGGTCCGCGACCTCCTCAAGGCCCGGGTAGTCGCCCATGCTGCCGAACACCAGCAGGCGGGCCATGCGGTTGGGGTGCAGGATCTCGCCCACCGCGAAGTCGGCCGCCGCCTCCGCCGCGCCCACGGGGTCGAAGATCAGCCCGGTGTAGCCGGGGAAGACTTCGCCCTCGTCGTGGCGGTAGGCCGGGGGCGGGATCATCGACACGACGTCCTCGGGCAGCGTCAGGAAGTCGACCGTCAGCGTCGAGAGAATCGTCTCCAGCGCATCGCGCTGCTCATCCGCCGGGATGATGGCGAACGGCGTCTGGCCATCTCCCTTGAGCGCGTAGCGATAGTCGGCGCCGCCGATGGTCTGCGCCGCGGAGCGGAGCTGGAAGCGATGGTGCATGTAGAGCGGCATCAGGACGTATTCGAGGTCCGAGAGCGGCTCGCCCGTGCGGAGCACGTCGGTGCCGAACTTCTCGAGCCCGATCTCGCGCACGTCGATTTCGAGCTTCAGATGGTCGACCAGGTTGGCCCCGTTATCCCATACGCTCGCCCCCGGATGCGCGGCTCCGATGAAGTTGTTGTTGGTGTGCATCATGAAGACGAGCCCGTCGTCGATGCCCTGCATGACGATCTCGTTCAGCGCCGCCCGCTCGTCGACTCCGTCCGGGAACTCCCGGTAGAGCCAGTTGACGGAGAGCTTGTCGTAGGTGCCGATGCGGGGCACGTAGGCGTCGGAGAGGTCGATGTCGCCGTTGTCGTCGATGGTGGCCAGGGGCGCGGGATAGTCCATGACGCTCTCGCGGCCGTAGGTGCTGGAGAGATAGTTGTGCGGGAAGCCGAGCGTGTGCCCGACCTCGTGCGCGGACAACTGCCGGACGCGCGCGAGCGCCATCTCCACCGCGTCGGAGTTGCCGGCGACCTGGGCCAGGTACTCGAAGTCCGGAGCCCCCGCGAGCATGCACGCCTCCCAGTAGGCGCGCGCCTCGGCGCTCATCGGGATGTCGAAGTAGCCGCCCCCGTCGTCGGAGGTGATCCCGCCCGTGAACGGCGGCACCATCCCCTGCCCGTGCAGGTAGTCCTGGCGCAGCCGCAGGCTCCCCAGGTTCACCACCCCGCGCACGATCTCGCCGGTGCGCGGATCGATCACCGAGTTGCCGTACGAGTAGCCGCGCGTCCGCCGGTGGGTCCAGTGGATCATGTTGTAGCGGATGTCCTGCGCGTCGACCCCCTCGGGCAGCACCTCGACCCGGTAGGCGTCGATGAAGCCGGCCTCCTCGAAGGCCTCGGCCCACCACTCGGCCCCCTCGATGAGCGCGCTCCGCACCGGCTCGGGCGTGCCCGGATCCACATAGTAGACGATGGGCTCGACCGCCTCGGAGCGCTCCGCGTCCGGGTCCCGCTTCTGCAGGCGATGGCGGGCCACCCAGCGGATGCGCATGTCCTCGTCGATGGGACTCGCGTAGTCGCGCACGGTCGGCCCGTTCACCCCGATGCGCGGATCGGCGACGCGCGGTTCGTAACCGGGGCCGGGCAACTGGATGAAGGAATGGTGCTGCCGCACCGTGAAGGTGCTCCCCGTGGCCGCGACCCCGCTGACCAGATTGCCGGGCGCGTCGCTCGTGAAGGTGAGCATCGCCTCGACCTCTGTGTTCTCCGGGAAGGACTTGGTGTTGGGCAGATAGATGGCGCTACGGGAACGTTCCAACTGAAACTGCCCCTGCCCCCGCTGCGCGATCTGGGTGACGACCCCGCGCGCGTCGCGCATGAAGAACTCGGTGGCGTCCACCAGCACGCGATCGCCGGTGCGCGCCACGATGTCGAAGCCCCAGTGCACCGACGGCGCGAAGGCATCGCGCACGGCCCGCGCCTCGGCGGTGTTGTCGGTGATGGCCCGGAACTCGTAGTTGGGCTCGACGAGCAGCACCCGCGGCCCGATGCGCCGCGCCTCGAAGACGTGCGTTCCGCGCAACTGCCCCCGGTCGATCCCCACCGGATTGCTCCCGAGCCCCGACCCCATCGAGATCTGGTAGAGAAACTCGGTGTCCAGCTCGGCGATCTCCCAGTAGAGCGACCCGGCGTCGTCGTCCCAGTAGAGGTTGAAAAAGCCCTCCATCGCGGTCGTGCCCTCGGTGTGGGCTTCGATGGTGGGGAGGGTTTGGGCGGAGAGGGGGGTGGGTGCTGCCAAGGCCGCGGCAAGGGCGGTCGCGGCAGCGATGGCCAGGGTGAGGAGGGGGGTGAAGGGGACGAGTCGGCGGGTTCGTCGGGTCGTCATGGTGGGTACCTCGGTGGGGTGGGGGGTGCTTGCGCGTGGGCGAGCGGGCCACGCCGAAGAGGAACTGGCTGCCCGCTCTCCG
>JAPPHB010000118.1:90767-95178 GCA_028821195.1 Gammaproteobacteria bacterium | reverse complement strand
TGCCGCAACTCGTCGAGGAACGTCACATCGACCCGTGTCGTCAGCGACCGAGGACGATCAGTGCGCGTCCGGACTCGTACGAAGCGCGGCGCCGCTGTCCCCTACCCTACGCTCCTCCCCGGATGGTCGGGTTGTTGAAGGTCTCGATGATCGGGATCGGGATGCAGGTCTGGTCGCCGTACGATCCACCCTTGACGCCCAGCTGGTACGGCTCGCCCGGAGCGGGAACCAGGGGCAGGTTCAGGCGGTGAATGTCGTACGCCCGGAACCCCTCGAACCACAGCTCGCGCTGCCGCTCGTCGATGACCGCCTGGCGAATCTCGGAGTCTCCCATGCCCATGAAGTGAGGCAGCCCGTGCGCGTCGCGCAGGCCGTCGATGATGCCGACGGCCTCGTCACCCCCCACCACCTCGGCGATGATCAGCTGCGCCTCTTCCCAGCGGGCGATCGGCATCGGCGAACTCGCCGACGTGTACTTGCTCTGGCCCCACACGTTGCCGGGCGCCCAGCCGGTGTTCTGGCCGGTGTCGTAGGTGATGGTGCGCGGATCCGGCACGCCGCCGGTCATCAGCTCCCGGGTCCACGGCGCCACGCCGAAGCTGAAGTTGAACAGGTTCGTGGCCCAGATGCGGTTGTTCAGCCGATTGGGCGCGGCCGAAGGATAGATGTCCATGCGGAAGCCCTCGGGCACCTGCCTGGCGTCGGCTACCGCACCCTGGCCATCCCCCTGGTACAGCTTCACCCGGGCGCGGCCCACCAGCGCCGCGTTGGCGACGTCGCCCGCCCCGGAGCTCTGCGCGTGCTGCAGCGCGTTGGAGAACCGCTGCTCCGCATGGGCGAAGGCCTCTACGGAGCTGATCTCCGGACCGCTGTCCAGGGCGATCGTGCAGTGCGCGGCGCCCAGCATCGAGAGGCTGAACCCGGCCAGCAGAGACGCCCTGGCGAGCCGCTGGGTGCGCATGGCGACCTCCGCGTCGCTCCAGCTCTCGAGGAGGTTCACGAGGTTGTCGGCCACCCATCGCGCGCGCGACGCGGGGACGTAGCCCGAAGGCAGAAACCCGGTGCAGTCGTTGTCGGCCCAGGCGTTCTGGCCCTGGGGGCGGCGGCGGTCCAGCGACCAGTTGTCGCCGCCGGCGTTGGTGTCTTCGTATTCGTCGCTCAGGTCCGCGGTCACGACCAGAAACGCACCGTGGGCGCACAGGAAGTCGGCCTCCAGGCCGTTCATGAGAGCCCCGGCCTGCGAGGGAATCTCCACGTTCTCCGAGAGCAGGCGGCTGGGGTCGGTGACTTCGAGAAGGCTGTCGACGTCGCACGCGGCGGAGAGGGCCACCAGCGCGGCGCATGCGAGAGCCCGGGTCTTCAATGGAATCGTCTTGATATGCATGATCACATTCTCCTCTTTGTCGGGCTCAGAAGCTGAAGCGGACCGAAGCGGTGATCTGCTGTGGCAACGGCAGGTTGTTCTGCGCCATGAAGGCTCTGCCGCCGCTCGAGAACATCACCTCGGGGTCCGAAGCGGTCCAATCCGTCAATGTGAAGAGATGCTGGGCCGCGATCTGGAGGACGGCGCGGCTCGAGCCGAAGCGGTACTGCTCGGGCAGGTCGTAGGTCATCGAGACCGCCTTGAGCCGGATGAAGCTCACGTCGTTGACCCACGAGTCGATGATCTGATCGCTGCTCTCGACCGTCGCCTTCATGATCGGATCCCACTCCTGGGGATGATGGTTCGACCGGCAGACCCGGTACAGGCGGCAGCGCTGGCGGAGGGTGTTGTCGAAGCGCTTGTGGCCCTGCTCGGAGGTGATCAGGACGTGAAAGCGCAGGTTGTTGCCGACGGCGATGTCGGACGTGAGCGAGATCTCGTAGGGCGCGATGGCCCGGCCCAGGAAGACCCGGGGAGCGATGGTGGTCCCGCCGGCGTCGAAGCAGGGCGTGGTCCCGCCCTGTCCGTCGCTGCACTGGGCGTTGACGGTGTTGCCGTTGGCGTCGAGGTCCGAGCTGACCACGTCCACGCCGAACCAGCTGTAGGGCGGATGGCCCACCCGGTGCTCCATCGAGCTCCAGCTGTTGAAGACGATGCTTGTGTCCCCCGCCTCGCCGGAGAGCTGCAGGATCTCCGAGCTGTTGCTGGAGAAGTTGAGTCCAACATCCCAGCTGAGGCCCGACGTCTCGACGAGCTGCGCGTTGAGTGAGAGTTCGAGACCCGAGTTTGTGATCTCGCCCGCGTTGACGAACTGCGCGCCGGTGAACCCGCCGGAGGGCGGCAGGTCGCGTTCGAGAATCGCGCCCCTGGTCAGCTTGTTGTAGTAGGTGAACTGGAGCCCCAGGCGACTGTCGAGGAGATCGGCGTCGAATCCGACTTCGGTCTCCTGTCCGACCTCGGCGGTCAGATCGGGGTTCCCGACCGTGTTGGGCGTCACGCCGGCGGTGCTCCGGGGACCGGTCACGGCCGCCCAGGTGCGCAGCGCCGAGAAGGACGCGGGCTGCTCGCCCGATTCCCCCCAGGCCAGCCGAAACCGCAGGGTGTTCAGCCAGCCGGGTGCGCTGTCCTGGAACCAGCCCTCCTCGTTCATCACCCACGAGAGCGACGCCTTCGGATAGGTCACGAACCTGATGTCGTTGCCGAAGGCGCTGTTGTTGTCCACGCGCACGGCCCCGGTCAGGAAGAGGCGGTCATTCCAGCCCAGCGTCTCCTGTACGTAGGTGCCGAGGGTGTTGTCCGAGATGCGGTTGTTGGCCGGCACACCCGGGATCGAGGTGGAGGTGATGGTGCTCAGGCCGGGGCCGGCGAACTGCTGTCCGGTGGCCGAGAGGAAGGTCGTGGTGCGGGTATAGTACTGGACGCCCAGCGAAGTGGACGTCGTCAGGGCCGAAGAGACGTTGAGGTTGGCGGTGGTCGAGAAGTCGGTGGTGGTGCGGAAGTGGGTGAAGTGCCCCTCGTTGCGGAAGCCCTTGCGGTTGTTCGCGCCGAGCGACACGACAGCGGTGTCGCTGGTCTGGAATTCGCGGAAGGCCACGTTCTGCTCGCCGGTGAAGTCGATGCCCGTGGTGAGCCGGGTCGTAAGGAAGCCGAGCGCCTCGTGGTTGAAGGTCAGGCCGCCGGTGAACCGGTTCAGGTACTGGTGGTTGAAGTTGGTCTGGTCCCTGACCGGCATGTCGTAGCGGTTATAGCCGTGCAGGAGTTCGCAGCCGAAGCTGTTGTTGCTCGACCGGCACCAGTGCTCGGGCAGGAGCCGCGGGCTTCCGAACTCCACGCCCTCGGTGATGCTTCCGAAGCCGTCGCGCACCAGGCGGTCCCTGGAGTTGGTGTACCCCATGTTCACCGCGAGGCCCAGGTTGTCCGAGAGCTCGGTTTCGATGTTGGTGCGCAGGTTGAACTTCTTCTGCCAGTTGTAGTTCAGCATGCCGGTCTCGTCCGCGTAGGTCCCCGAAAGGAAGTAGCGGGTGTCCGCGGAGCCGCCGCTCAGGCTGGCGCTGTACGCCTGGACGGAGCCGGGCGTGTAGATTTCGTTGCCGAGGCCGTCGTGGTAGTCCAGCATGTTCAGCGTGTGGATCTGCCCGCTGGCCGGGTCGGTCCAGTAGTTGTCGTATCCCACCTTGCCCTGCTTGTCGGCCATCCAGTTCACGCCCTGCCGGACCATGAGGTCGACCCGGGCGCCGCCCTCCTGGCCCCGCTTGGTGATCACGTTGATCACGCCGCGCGAGGCTTCCGTGCCGTAGAGCGTCGCGGCCGCCGGGCCCTTGAGGACCTCGATCCGCTCGATCTGCTCGGGGTCGAGGCTGGTGAGAATCGAGCGGACGCCCGCGTTGTTGCCGAAGGTGTAGCCCGTGGTCTCGTCGTTGTTGGCCCGCACGCCGTCGATGTAGATGAGCGGCTGGCCGTTGAGCGAGAAGGTGGACGCGCCGCGGATGCGCATGCGCGGACCCTGCCCCACCATGCCGCCGCCCATCATGTTGACGCTGGGGGTTCGCCCGCGCAGCAGCGTCTGCACGTCCTCGACCGGCGCCAGTTCGGTAATGGCCGCGGCCTCGATGGTGCTCACCGAGTTGCCGATCGCGCGCCTGCGGGTCCCGCCCGGCACGCCGGTGACGACGATTTCGTCCAGCGCGAAGGCCTGCTCGGAGAGGAGAAAGTCCTGCACGAGCGTCTGGTCGGCCGCGATCGTGACGGCCACGTCGACGGTCGCATACCCCACCCGCTCCGCGCGCAGGGTCTGCGGCCCGTCGGGCACGTTGGCGATCAGGTAGCGGCCATCCGCGTTGGTAAGCCCGCCCAGACCGGTGCCCACGACGGACATCTGCACCGCCGCGATGGGCTGCCCGGTTCCCGCGTCGGTGACCGTCCCGGTGACGGTGCCCTGCACGGGGACCGGACGCGCGTCCACTTCGGCGGGGGCCACCTCCAGGACCA
>JAPPHB010000118.1:0-90667 GCA_028821195.1 Gammaproteobacteria bacterium | reverse complement strand
CCCTGCACGGGGACCGGACGCGCGTCCACTTCGGCGGGGGCCACCTCCAGGACCAACGTCGGCTGCGGGTCGAACGAGACGGACTGGGCGGCGGTCGCCGGAGCCAGGCCGGCGAACAGGAGAAGAAGAACGATGAACGGTTTCACAGCAACCTCCCCGGAGTCAGGGGACTCCGACTGCGGTTCCATGGGACCTGCCACGCGGGTCTGATTGTGGGGACTGGGCTTCCCCTTCGCAAACCGGTGCCCCGGGGTCGCTTACGCGCCGCGGGACAAACGAGCCCGGGAAGGCGCTTCGGAGGAGTCGTGAGGGTGGACTCGCGCCAGGACGGTCAATCCCCGCGCAGGTAGACCGTCTCTCCGCCGACGATGGTCTCCATCACCTGAATCTCGCGGATGGCGAGGGGATCCACGGTCAGCGGGTTGTCGGACAGGATGACCAGATCGGCCAGTTTGCCCGGCTCGACCGACCCCTTGATGTCCTCCTCGAAGTTCTGCCAGGCGGCGTCGATGGTCATCGCCCGCATCGCCTCCAGCGGCGAGACCCGCTCCTCGGGTCCGAGCACCTGGTCGCTGCGGGTCAGGCGGTTTACCGACACCCAGATGAGCTGCAGCGGATCCACCGGCGTCACCGGGGTGTCGTCGTGCACCGTGAAGCGGATGCCCCGGTCGATGGACGACTTGAGGGGACTAATCCCGGCGGCGCGCTCCGGCCCCATGAAGATGTCGCGGTGCCGGTCTCCCCAGTAGAACACGTGGCCCACGAAGAACGAGGGCGTGATGCCCAGTTCAGCGATCTCGTCCAACTGGTCCTTGCGCACCATCTGGCAGTGCTCGATGCGGTGGCGCGCGTCTTCGCGCGGGAAGTCGCGCTGGGCTTCGCGGAAGGCGTGGATGATGTCGTCGATGGCGGCGTCGCCGTTCCCGTGGATGGCGATCTGGTAGCCCGCCCGGTGCAGCCCCTTCACCATGGCCGTGAGGTCCTCCCGGCTGCGGGCGGGGTAGCCGCGCCACTCGGGATCGCCGTTGAAGGGCGTGTGGTACGGTTCGGTGAAGTAGCCGGTGAAGCCCTGGTTGGAGCCGTCCTGGACGATCTTGATGCCCCCCAGCTTCAGACGGTCGTCGCCGAAACCGGAAACGAAGCCGCCCGCCTCCGCCGGTGACGGGAATCCGGGGGCGGCCTTGCTCACCATGGTCACGACCCGGAGCAAGAGGAGTCCCTCCCGCCGGGCCATCTGCAGGTCGACGACGTTTTCGGCCGTCCCCCCGGTGATGACGGTGGTGGTCACGCCCTGTTCGACATAGATCTGCACGGCGCGCCGGAAGCCTTCCAGCTTCTGTTCGACGGTCGCGGGCGGCACGATGCCCATCACCATCCAGGCGGCCGTCTCCTCGAGCACCCCGTCCGGCTCGCCGGTGTCGGCTTCGTGGCGGATGACACCGCCCGGGGGCGGCTGGGTGTCGGCGGCAATGCCCGCCATGCCGAGCGCCATGGTGTTGGCCACGCCCAGGTGGCCGGAGGTGTGGCTGATGTAGATGGGATGCTCGGTCGACACCCGGTCGAGGTCGTGGCGGGTGGGGTGGCGCTGATCCTCGATAAGGGTGTCGTCGTAGCCCCACCCCTGGATCCAGTCGCCCGCCGGCGTCTCGGCGGCCTTCTCCCTGAGCGCATCCACCAGGCCGTCGATGTTCTGCACCGGCCCCATGGGCGGGCTGTTGAGGTTCACCGTGGTGACCGCGATGGCGCCCGCCCACGGGAAGTGGTCGTGAGGGGCGTAGAAGCCGGGTGTCATGGCCCGGCCTTCCAGGTCGACAACGCGGGTGCCGGGACCGGCCATCAGCCCGATCTCGGTGTTGCTTCCCACCCCGACGATCTCGTCGCCGCGCACCGCCACAGCCTCCACGGTGCGCGCCTCCGCGTCCATCGTGACGATCTGCCCGTTCAGGTAGATCGTGTCGACTTCGAGCACCGGCGCCGGCATGGCGCACGCGGCCACCCCGGCGGCCATCAGGATGATCGCGGCTCGAAGCAGGCTTTGCGGCTGGCGTGTCCGGTTCATCGTCGGCTTCTCCCGTCCCTGTGGAAGCTGATCCTGGTGTGCGCGTGCGTCTTGCGATTCCTCTCAGAGGTCCCGGCACCCGTGCTCGATCCCGGCCTGCACGGCATCCACCAGCTCGTCCACGTCCGCCTTGGTGACGATGAGGGGCGGGGCCATGTTGACCGTGTTGTTCAGCCCGGGGACGCTGCGCGTGGTCTTGCCCACCAGGACGCCCTCCTCGGCGGCTTTCTTCACGACCGCCATCATCACGTCCTCGCTCACGGGCGTCTTCGAGGCCTTGTCTTCCACCAGCTCCACGCCGGCGAACAGGCCTCTGCCGCGCACGTCGCCCACGTTCGGATGGTCGGACAGCTCGCGCAGGCGGTCCAGCAGGTACGCCCCCATCACGCGGCTGTTCTCGATCAGATCCTCTTCCTCGATGATGCGCAGGTTCTCGAGGGCGGCGGCGAAGCCCGCGGTACATCCGCCGTAGGTGCTGATGTCCCTGAAGTAGTGGTACTTCTCGCTCGGGTCCTCGAGGAAGGTGTCGAACACCTTACCGCGCACGGCGGCGGCCGAGATCGGCGCGTAGGAGCTGGCCATGCCCTTGGCCATGGTGACGATGTCGGGCACGAAATCGTAGTGCTCGTACCCGAACATGGTCCCGGTGCGCCCGAATCCGCATACGACTTCGTCGATGATGAGGATCACACCGTATTCGTCGCATATGTCGCGGACGATCGTGTAGTATTCGTCCACCGGCGGAATGACCCCGCCCCCCGCCGTGATGGGTTCGAGAATGACCCCGCCCACCGTGTCGGGTCCCTCGGCCTCGATGGCATCCCCCAGGGCGCGCGCGCACTCGATATTGCAGTCCGGCCAGGTCTTGCCGAAGGGACAGCGGTAGCACATGGCGTGGGGGATCCCGGCGAACCCGTCGGGGAACGGTCCGTAGGCCTCCTTGCGCTCCTCCTGTCCGCTCGCCGCCAGGCAGCCGATGGTGGTCCCGTGATAGTCCCGGTCCCGGTAGAGGACCTTGTACTTCCCGGTCCCGTTCAGATGCGCGATCTGGCGCACCATCTTGATCGCCTTCTCGTTGGCCTCCGAGCCGCTGTTGGCGAAGTAGACGTGGTCGAGCTCCGGCAGCCATTCCGCCAGCGCGCTCGCGTACTGGGCGGCAGGGACGGTGCCGACCACGCCCGCGTAGTAGGGCAGGCGCATCAACTGCTCGTAGACCACCCTCGCGATGCTCTCGCGCCCGTGGCCCACGTTCACGCACCAGACGCCGCCCGACGCGCCGTCGAGATACTCGTTCCCGTGGATGTCCCGGACGCGCGCCCCCTCGCCCTCGACGAAGACCTGCGGATCCTGGGTTTCGAAGACGCTGTGCTGAAACAGATGGTGCCAGAGGTGCTTCCTGTCCTTCTCGATGACGTCCTGGACGTCGTAGTCGGCCAGCAGCGCCTGGGTGTCGGACATGTGGTTTCCTCCGGTATGGGCGGCTAGTCCAGGGTCAGGTGTGCGTACTTCTGCAGATGACGGGTCGGCATCGCCAGCGCGTCCCGGCGGAAGGGCTCGGCGAGCACCCTCGCGCCGCCTTCGACCACCGCGTTGATGACGCAGGGCCGGCCGCTGGCGATGGCGTCGCGCACCACGTCCTTCACGTCGCGGTAGTCTTCGACCCGGTAGCCCTTCGCCCCCATCGCCTCGGCCACCTCGGCGAAGTCCGGATTGGCGCGCAGGTTGGTGCCGACGAAGCGGTTGTCGTAGAAGTCGATCTGGTTCTTCTTCTCCGCGCCCCATTCGTGGTTGTTGATGACGACGGCGATGACCGGGATGTCCTCGCGCACCGCGGTCATGACCTCGCTCAGCCCGCTGATGCCCCAGGCGCCGTCTCCCTGAATGGCGAAGACCGGCGCGCCGCGGTTGCCGACCTTCGCGCCCAGGGCGGCCCCGTAGGCGAAGCCGCAGTTCCCCCAGGTCAGCGCCGCGAGATGCTGCCGGGGGCCGTCGAACCTGAGGTATCCGTTGCTGATCGAGCAGGTGTTGCCGATGTCCGTGGTGACCAGCGCGTCCCCGGGGAGCGCGCGTGTGAACTCCCACAGGAAGCGTCGCGGATGCATGAAGCCGTCGGTGGAGGAGGACCAGGCCTCAAGTTCGTCGTCCCAGGCCCGCTTCTCGCGCGCGACATCCGCGATGCGCTGCCCGTTCCTCCCCGGGTTCGGCAGCGCTCCCCGCAGCTCCTCCAGCAGCTCCGTAGCGTACTCTCTGACGTCCGCAACCGAGAAGAGGGCCGGAATCTTGCTCATGCCCCACTGCCTGGCGTCCCGGTCCACCTGGATGAGGGTGGCGTCCTCGGGCCAGTAGGTCATGTCGTACTGGGGCAGGAGGCCGAAGACACCGAGGCGGGTTCCCAGCGCCAGCACCACGTCCGCCTTGGCGATGGTGCGCATCGCCGCCTTGGACCCGCAGTAGCCGATGGGGCCGCACCCCAGTTCGTGGCTGTAGGGGAAGGTGTCGTTGTGCAGGTAGGTGTTGACCACCGGCGCGCTCAGGTGCTCGGCCAGCGCCCTTACCTCTTCCACGGCGTCGCCCTGGCTTACGCCGCCGCCCGAGACGATGACCGGATAGCGGGCCTCCTTCAGGATGCCGACCGCCTTTTCGATGTCGGCCCGGGGGGGGCGCCCGGCTCCGAGCGTGGGGGTCGCGAAGATCTGGTCCTCGATGTCCCCGTAGAAGTAGTCGCGGGGGATGTTCAGGTGGGTCGGGCCCAGTTCCAGCTTGGCCCTGTAGAAGCAGCGGCGTGCCAGTTCCCCCATGCGCTCGGGACGGTTGACGCGCACCTGGAAGACGGTCTGCGCCTCGAACATGGGCATCTGGTCAAGCTCCTGGAAGCCGCCGGTGCCGATGCCCAGCGAGCCGGTTTCGGGCGTGATGGCCACGACCGGGGAGTGTGCCCAGAACGCGGCCGCGATCGCCGAGACGAAGTTGGCGGCGCCGGGCCCGTTCTGGGCGATGCAGGCCTGGGGTCTCCCCGTTACCCGGGCCAGGCCGTCGGCGGCGTGCGCGGCGGCCTGCTCGTGGGCCACCGGGATGAACCGGATGCCCGCGTCCGGAAACAGGTCCAGGGCGTCCATGAACGCCGATCCCACCAACCCGAAAACGTCAGTAACACCCTCCGCGACCAGCGTCTCCACCAGCGCCTCGGAGGGGGTCATCGTTCTCTTTGCCATGTGCAGCCTCTCAGTGTTCGGCGTTCCCGCGCGTCGGTGCCAAGTAAGTAGGCGCGTGCCGCCGCCGCTGGCAAGGCGCGGCGCGTACCGGGAGCGGGCTCCGGCTTGACGCGGCATGACGGACCGGACTACGGTGCCCGAGTCACTCTCAAGCAGGCCCGGAGGGAACCATGCGCAGGTCCAGTCACACCCTCGCCGTTTTCGCAGTTACCCTTTACGTCGCGCTCGCGGGTTGTGCTCCGCAAGCCGACCCCGCGGACACGATCTTCCACGGCGACAACATCGTCACCATGGATCCGCAGCAGCCCGCCGTGGAGGCGGTCGCGGTGCGCGGCGAGACCATCGTGGCGGCCGGATCGATGGACGACGTGATGGCGCTTCAGGGGCCATCGACCCGGGTGGTGGACCTGGGCGACAACGCCCTCCTGCCCGGCTTCATCGACTCGCACGGCCACTTCCTGGGCGCGGGGCGCGACCAGACCTCCCTGGGGCTGCACCCGCCGCCGGTGGGTGACGTAAACAACATCGACGACGTCGTGCGCAAGGTGCGCGCGTGGATCGACGAGCACGACATCCCTCCCGGCGAGGTGGTGACCGGGCGCGGCTACGACGACTCGCTGCTCGAGGAGGGCCGGCATCCCACGCGCGAGGATCTGGACCGCGCTTCGACCGAACATCCCATCATCCTGACTCACGTGTCGGGGCACCTGACAACGACCAACTCCGCCACGCTCGCGGCCAGCAACATCACCGCCGATACGCCCGATCCGCCGGGCGGGCATGTGCGCCGCATGGAAGGCTCGATGGAGCCCAACGGAGTGCTTGAGGAAACCGCCCGCGGACTGCTCGCGTTCGATCGTCGTCCCACCCCGTCGGGCGAGGAGCTCGACGACCTGATTCGCCGGTCGATCGACATCTACCTGAGCCACGGCACGACCACCATCCAGGACGGCGGGACCGGCCCGGCGCAGGCCGAGGCGTTCCAGGCGGCCGCGAACCGCGAGCCGTTCAAGGCGGACGTCGCGGCTTTCGCGCGCTTCAACGAGACGCCCACGGACCTGGAGAGCATAGGCTACACGCGCGGCTACCAGAACGGCTTCCGGGTCGGCGGGGTGAAGCTGATGCTCGACGGCTCCCCGCAGGGCCGCACGGCGTGGGTCACGATCCCCTACGAGGAAGGCCCGCCGGGAGCCCCACCGGACTACGTGGCCTACGGCGTCATGATCCCCGACGAATACAAGTCCGCCGCGGCCGAACTCATCCGGGGAGGCATTCCGATCATCGTCCACGCCAACGGCGACGCGGCCATGGACCTGATGATCGACGGGGTGGACGAGGCGGTTGCGGGCATGGATCCGATGCCCGATCACCGCTCCGTCATCATCCACGCCCAGCTCATGCGCGACGACCAGCTGGATCGCTCCGCCGTGCTGAACATCGTGCCGTCGTTCTTCGCGGCGCACGCGTTCTTCTGGGGCGATTGGCACAGGATCAGCTTCGGCGAGTACCGGGGCAACAACACCAGCCCGATGGGCTGGGCCCTCGAACGGGGGGTGAACTTCACCATCCACAACGACGCCTCGGTGGTCCCGCCGCACATGATGCGCCTGGTGTCGATCGCGGTGAACCGCAAGACCCGCAGCGGGCACATCCTGGGGCCGCATCAGCGGCTGACCGTGATGCAGGCGCTTCACGCTGTGACGCTCGGCGGCGCCTACCAGTATTTCGAGGAGGACACCAAGGGCTCGATCACGGTCGGCAAGCAGGCCGATCTGGTGATCCTGGACGAGAGCCCGCTGACCGCGGATCCGGAGAACCTTGAGTTCATCCCGATCCTGGAGACGTTCTCGCGAGGCAGGTCGGTATTCTCGATGTAGCAGTGCGGGAGAAGCGGGCCGCCGTCCTGCTCGCGGCTGTCCTCCTCGGGGCTTGCGGCGCGCCCGCGGAGGGGCCTCCCTCCGAGGCCGACGACTCCTCCGTCACCCTGGCCGTGGTGGGCCAGGCCCTCATCGAGCACGATCCCCGACAGTATCTGGAAGAGCCGCTGGCCACGGTCGCGCCGCTCCTCGCGGCGGCGGACGCGGTCTTCACCAACCTCGAGGTGGCGGTGGCGGGGCCCGGATGCGACTGCCGGCCGACGCGCGACGACGTGTTCTTCCACGGCGCGGGACCGGAGGTGCTGGACTATCTGGACGAACTCGGCGTCTCCCTGCTCTCGCTGGCCAACAATCACTCGTGGGACTATGGGGATGCAGGGATCGTGTCCACGATCGAGGAAGCTGCCGAGCGCGGGTTCACCCATGCGGGCACCGGACGGACCCTGGCGGAAGCGGTCGCTCCCGTGTACCGCGACGTGGCCGGGCTGCGCGTGGGGATGGTGGCTGTGGCGACCGTCAACCAGCCGCCGGAGGCCGCCGCGACCGAGTCGGCGCCGGGCGTGAACATGCTCGCGCCGACCGACGACGCGGCCCGGGACCGCAACCTCGCGGCGATCCGGGAGGCCGCCGCCAACGCCGATTTCGTCATCGCCTACCAGCACTATCAGGTCGATGCGGGCGAAGGCTGGCAGGAAAGCTGGGCCCGGGCCACGGTGGACGCCGGCGCGGACCTGTACGTCAGCCACGGCGAGCCGCGCGTTTCGGGAATGGAGGCCTACCGGGACGGCCTCATCCTCTATGGCCTGGGCAATTTCATCTTCCACAGCCGGACCGAAATCGGGAACTATCCGCCCGAGACCTGGCAGAGCGTGGTAGTGACGCTGATCATCGGACCGAACGGCGTGCGGGACGCCGCGTTCACACCCATCGCGCTCGACGAAGGCTCGGAAGGAGAGTTCTTCCTCGAGCGGCGCGGCTACCCCGAGGTGGCGAACGGTGGAATCGCCGAGTCCATTCTGACCCGTTTCACGGAACTCTCCGCCGCTTACGGCACCGAGTTGGAGATCCGCGACGGGCGCGCGCTCTGGACTTCCAGCGAAGGGCGCATCACCTCACGGTGACGGAGCGGATCTCGTCCGAGCCCAGAAAGCGGTCGTCGGCGTTGGTGTACCACTCGCGGTAGCGCGGGAGGCGCAGGCCGCCTCCTTCCGCCAGCCCCTCGAAGGTGATGTACTCTCCGTCGTTGGCGCTCTCGTCGTGGTAGAAGCGGCAGCCCACGAGTTCCCCGGTGTCCGCATCGAAGTAGAAGTACCAGGTGTCGCCGCCCACCTGCGGATCGTAGGTCACCCGCACCGCATGGACGTCCCGCCCTTCGAACGTCGTCTCGGCCAACTCCGGGTCCAGACGGGCGCCCGGGTCCGCGATCTTCATGGGCAGGCCGGCCAGTAAGCCGTAGTAGCTGCGCCAGAAGACGCCGTCCTCGCGGTCGAGCCGCATTCGAGCGAGCGTCTCCTCGTCCGGCGAACCGTCGCCATCCACCGTGGCAGCCCAGACCTCGCCGGAAACCTCGTATTCGATACTCGATCCCGCATAGCGGCCGGAGAAAGCCAAGTCGCGTTCATCCGCGCCGAAACGGAGCTCCACGGACACGCGCTCGCCGCCGTCGGAGCCGGTGCCGAACCAGGCCATGTCGATGGCGCGCGAGCCCCAGATTCCCTCGGGGTCGTGGAAGGCGATCGAGCGCTCGACCAACTGCGCCGCCCGGGAATCGGCCATGCCCGCTCCACCCGGCGCCTCGTCCCGGGTTCCACATCCGGACGCGGCGAGGATGAACAGGCTGATGCCGAGAAGGTGACCGGACGCCCACCGGCGGGGGGCGGGCAGAAGTGCGTGCATGTGGTTCTCCGACCTCCTATGCCCCGCCAGGGACTCGAACCCCGAACCTACTGATTAAGAGTCAGTTGCTCTACCAGTTGAGCTAGCGAGGCGGGCAATGTCGCGCCGGGCAGCTAACCTGCGCCGCGCCGGGTCGGGGGTCAAGGTCAGAAGGCGGACAGCCCGGTCATCGCCTGTCCCAGGATGAGGGAGTGGATGTCGTGCGTGCCCTCGTAGGTGTACACCGACTCCAGGTTGGCCATGTGGCGCATGGCCGAATACTCCACCAGGATGCCGTTGGCGCCCAGCAGCCGCCGGGCCTCCCGCGCCACCTCGCAGGCCATGTGGCAGTTGGCCCGCTTGGCCAGCGACACCTGCTGCGGCGTGACTTTGCCCTCGTCCTTCAGGCGGCCGACCTGCAGTGCCAGCAGCTGCCCCTGGGTGATGCCGGTGAGCATGTCCGCTATGCGCACCTGCTGGATCTGCTTGGCGCCGATCACGGTGTCGAACATGATCCGCTGCGTGCTGTAGCCGAGCGCCTCGTGGAAGCAGGCCATGGCGGCGCCCACCACGCCCCACGCGATCCCGTAGCGCGCCTGGGTAAGGCACATGAGCGGGCTCTTGAGACCCGTGCTGCCCGGCATGAGTGCGTCGTCCGGAACGTGCACGTCCTGCAGCGCGAGCTCGCTGGTGTCCGAGGCGAGCAGCGAGAGCTTCCCGGTCTGGTCGCGCGCGCTGAATCCGGGAGTGTCGGTGGGCACGACGAACCCGCGGATGCCCCTGGGGTTGTCGGGCGCGTCGGTCTGCGCCCAGATGACCGCGACATCGGCCATGGAGCCGTTGGTGATCCACATCTTGGTGCCGTTGAGCACCCAGCCGTCGGCGGTCTTCTTCGCGGTGGTGATCATTCCCGCGGGGTTGGAGCCGTAGTCGGGCTCGGTGAGGCCGAAGCACCCGATGGCATCTGCCGAGGCAAGCCGGGGGAGCCACTCGCGGCGGTGCTCCTCCGAGCCGAAGGCATGGATGGGGTACATGACCAGCGCGCCCTGCACCGACACGAACGAGCGCAGCCCCGAGTCTCCACGCTCGAGTTCCTGCATGATCAGCCCGTAGGCGACGTTGTTGAGGCCGGCGCAGCCGTACTTCTCCGGCAGGTTGGCCCCAAGGACCCCGAGTTCCCCCAGCCCGGGGATGAGTGAGCGGGGAAACCTGCGTTCGTAGTAGGCCTCGCCGATGATCGGAATGACCTCTTCCTCCACCCACTCGCGGATGGCGTCCCGGATCATCCGCTCCTCCTCGCTGAGCGCGGAGTCCAGATCGTAGAAGTCGAATCCCTGAAATTTTTCCGCCATGAGGGTGTCCCTGTCGCCGACGGTCCCGGAGATGCGCAGGGAAGCTAACGGAAAACGAGGCGGACACGGAGATCGTCCTCTCCCCCGGCGTCCGTCAGGGCGAAGAGGCGCCTCGCGGGCTCAGCCGGTGCTCCCGGGATAGCGCTTCTTGTCGGAGCGCTCGATGCCGTAGAAGATCTCGCGGGCCAGCTTGCCCCCGATCCAGTAGGCCGCGATGACGGTGGCGATCCAGCCGCCGATCACCACGTCGGTGGGGCGGATGATGCCCCAGATGTAGCCCGCGACGATCACCGCCAGGGCAGTCGCGGCGATGCGCGCCCTGCGGGTGGCAATCAGCCGGGCGCGGGCGCGGCAGCCGACGCACCACAGAAGGCGGTCGACATCGCTGCGGTCGCGGAGCTCGCCGCAACGCGAGCACTGGATTTCGTCTGCGATCGAGTCACGAATGCCCATGGGTTTTCCGTCGTCCCTGTCGAAGCGTCTCGCCGGCCATTCGGTCAGGCTCATGCACCCGCAGTGCCGCCGCGAAAGGATGCCTCAGGCGGCCCGTCACGGCAAGGCGGCGCCCCCTTGCGGCGGTGTCGAGATTGCGGGTATCGTCGATCCCCCCCGGCAGACTAGTAGGGAGGCACCCGACAGAGGTCCGCCAGTGCAGACTCCCCAAGGCGTGGCATGCGACACCTGATGAATCGAGGCGAATGTACCATGAGCCTGTTTCAGTATTTTCCGAAGAAAGTCGCCATCGTTTTTGTCCTCCTGGCATTGACGGCATGTGGCGACGTCCAGGACGTCACGGAACCGGAGCCACCGCGCGCGGTTTCGCTCTCGGTCTCCCCGGCGACGGTCGAGCTCGGTGTTCCCGGTGAGATGGCGGAACTCACGGTGACCGTGCTGGACCAGCACGGCAATGCCTTCCCCGCCCCGTTCACGTGGTCGAGCGAAGACGCATCGGTCATTTCCGTGGACCAGGACGGCCGGGCGACGGCGGTCGCCCGGGGAACGGCCGCGATCACGGTTGTGGCGGGAGATCTGAGCGCCGTGGTTCAGGCATCGGTCAACAGCTCGTCGACCGACGGCGTCTGCGGCCGGACTCCGCAGGTACGCGACGCGCTCATGGCTGCGACGAACCGTGAGGACTGCGCGCAGGTGACCGCGGGACTGCTGGCGCGCCTCAGGCGCCTCGACGTCAGTGGTCCGCACGAGGACACCACTTCGGCGTCGGGCTCCGATTGCCCGGAAGCGATCGCGGATGAATTCGAACGCGGCGGCCCGCCGAATTCGTGCGAGTCCCGGCCATCCGGTCCCGCCGGAACCGGCACGGTGTTCATGGACATGGCGGGAGCCGACGGCGAGGACGAGCGCATCATCTCCCTCAAGAATGGTGATTTCGAGGGGCTGCGCGGCCTCGTGTTCCTGGACCTCAGCCATAACTTCCTGAGAGGGTTGCCCGACAGCGTTTTCGCCGATGTCGCGAACCTCGACACGCTGAATCTCGAGGAGAACCTGCTGGCATCGCTCCCGGAAGGCGTTTTCCGAGCGCTCACCGGGCTGGAATACCTCGATCTTTCGGGCAACGCGCTGACCGCACTGCCCGACAGCAGCTTCAGCGGATTCACTGCTCTCAAGAAGCTCTACCTGCAATCCAACTGGCTGACCACCGTGCCCGAGGGGATCTTCGCCGACATGACGGCTCTGGACACCCTCTGGCTGGGTGGTAACGAACTTGAGACACTGCCCGACGGCGTCTTCGACAACCTCACCGAACTCAAGGGGCTCAGATTGTCGGGCAACCGCCTTTCCGCGTTGCCGGCGGGCGCCTTCGACGATCTGACCAGCCTGGAGTACCTGACGCTTTCGGCAAACCGCTTGACCGAGTTGAACGAAGGCGTCTTCGACAACATCACCGACGTCAGGAACCTGTATTTCAGCAGAAATCGGCTGGCGTCGCTTCCCGAGGGTGTTTTCGGCGGCCTCAGCGAACTCAACTACCTGTCGATCTACCTGAACCGATTGACGGAACTGGCCGACGGCGTCTTTGCCGACCTCACCAGCCTCGACACCCTTGCCGTTTCGTACAATCGGCTGAGCGAGGTGCCCGATGGCGTCCTGGACGGCCTCGACGACCTCGACTTGCTCAGCCTCGGCGACAACCAGTTGACCGAGTTGCCCGACGGCCTCCTCGACGACCTCGGCGATCTGACCGAGCTGTACATGCACCGAAACGACCTGACGCGACTGCCGGAAGGAGTCTTTCAGGGCACGCCCGATCTCAAGAATCTCTCTGTTTTCGGCAATGCGCTGACGGAGTTGCCTCGGGGCGTGTTCGCCGGCCTCGCCTCACTCGAGATTCTCTGGCTGGAGGACAATCTGACCGATCCCTTCCCACTTACCCTGGAAGCCGTAAGGACGGACAACGAGGACCCGCTGGCGGAAGGACCCGCACAGATCGGCATCGCGGTCAGGGAGGGCGCCCCGTTCGACATGCGCCTCGTGTTCGGCGCCCGCGGGGGCGAGCCGCGCTCGACGGTCGTCTCGATCGCCGCCGGAGACACGCTCAGCCGACTGGTTACCGTGACCCGCCGGGAAGGCAGCGTCTCGCAGTACATCCAGCTCGACTCCCTGCCGGCCACGCCTGAGGACGAGTGCGAAGGCTTCCTCTGTTTCGAGGGCATCACGCCCGTCGCCGGCACACCGCTGGTGCTGGTCAACCCGCCGGATCTGAAGGTCGAAGCGCAGGCCGCCTACCTCGTTCAGGCCACACAGTCCTACGCCGGCAAGGTGCCGCTGGTCGCGAACCGCGAGGCGCTGCTCCGGGTCTTCGTGACCGCCGACTTTCTGAACTCGTACCGTCCTTCCGCGCGGGCCACCTTCTATCTCGACGAAGAGGAGATCCACGTTGCCGATCTGACCCCGCCTTCCGGCCTGCCCAGAAGGGTGGACGAGAGCAGCCTGGACGCCTCCTTCAACGCCATGATCCCCGATTCCGTCGTGCAGCCCGGCCTGGAGATGGTGGTCGAGATCGACCCGGACAGCACCCTGTCGACGCTTGCCGGCAGCGAGATGCGCATTCCGGCGACGGGTCGCGAGGAGCTGGACGTGCGCACGCTGCCCCCGCTCGACGTGACGCTTGTGCCGGTCGCGTTCGAATCGGAGACCAGCAAGGTGGACAATGCCCCGGTGGCCGCTCTGGTCGCGGACCTGGCCACCAGCAACTCTCACGCGGCGCTGCAGGAGACCCAGTTTCTGCTGCCGCTCTCCGCGTTGAATATCAGCGTGCGGGAGCCGTACATGACGCAAGCCGACACGGTGGAGGAGGGCGGCTTCGGGCTTCTCGGCGAAATCCACCTGCTCCGATTCATCGAAGCGGGCGGCACCAACGACTACTATCACGGTATCCTGGCCTTGCCGGCCTCGCGCTATCGGGGGTCGTGGGGCTTTGGGGGCGTCGCCTACATCGGCGGGTGGGCCGGCCTGACCTTGTCACACGTTGCGGGAGTCTATCGCGGCGACGGACCCTTCGGCGCCACCCTGGCCCACGAACTGGGCCACAACCTCACCCTCCGGCACGCTCCGGGCTGCGGAGCGGGCGGGCCCGATCCGGATTACCCGTACACCGACGCATACACGGGCGTCTGGGGCGTCGATTTCAGCACCGGAGGCGACTTCGGCAGGCTGATCAGTCCGGCCCGCTACCGAGACTTCATGTCCTACTGCGACCCGGCGTGGACCAGTGACTTCAGCTTCACGAAGGCCCTCGAGTACAGGATGGGGCTTCCACCGGCGCCAACCGCCGCCGCCGGAGCAACGGCAGTCGAGAAAACGCTGCTGCTGTGGGGCAGAGTTCAGGACGGAGAGCTGCGCCTGGAACCCGTCTTCGAGTGGGAAACGCCGGTGAAGCTTCCCACGTCACCGGGCCCATACCGGCTGGAAGGCATCGACGCGGCGGGAGGACGTATGTTCTCGTTGAGCTTCACGCCGGACAGGATCGACCACGGCGGCGCGGGCTTCCTGTTTGCGGTACCTGTCGAGGAGGGCCGGGCGGACGAGCTGGCGCGCGTGACGCTGACCGGCCCCGAGGGCTTCACGACGCTGGACCGCGACAGCGGCGGAGGAGGCGCGATCGTGACCAGCCGCTCGACCGGGCGCATCCTCAGCATCGTGCGCGACTGGTCCCGGGTCCGCCCGGAATCGCTCGGCACCGCCGCGGAGGTCTCGGTCAGTCGCAGCGTGCTGGTGCGCGAGGTGCGCGAGCGCTAGGCCGACCCTACTCCAGCGCCCGGATCACCGCCTGCGCGTATTCCTGTGTCGATGCGCTGCCGCCGAGGTCGCCGGTCACCGTCTCGCGCCGGCGCAACACCTTCTGCATCGCCCCGCGGATGCGGGCGGCCGTCTCCGGCTGCCCGATGTGGTCGAGCATGGCGCACGCGGCCAGCATGAGCGCAGTCGGGTTGGCGATGCCCTGGCCCGCGATGTCCGGCGCCGACCCGTGCACCGCCTCGAACATCGCAACGCCCCGGCCGATGTTGCCCGCGGAGGCCATGCCCAGCCCGCCCACCAGCCCGGCCATCAGATCGCTCACGATGTCGCCGAACATGTTCTCCATCACGAGGACATCGAAGGCGTGCGGGTTCAGCACCAATTGCATCGCGGTGGCGTCGATGATGCGGTCCTCGAACTCGATGTCCGGATACTCTCCGGCCAGCTCCCTGCCCACGTCCAGGAAAAGTCCCTGAGTGTACTTGAGGATGTTGGCCTTGTGCGCCAGCGTCACCTTGCGGCGGCCATGCCGGCGGGCGTACTCGAAGGCGTAGCGGCAGATCCGCTCCGCGCCGAAGCGGGTCACGATCATGACCGACTCGGCCGCGGCCCGGGGATCGCCCTCCATGCCGATGTAGTGCTCCACCCCGACGTACAGCCCCTCCGTGTTCTCGCGGATCAGGACCAGATCGATGTCCTCGTAGCGCCCGCCCGGAACGAAGGTGCGCACCGGCCGCACGTTGGCGTAGAGGTCGAATTCCTTGCGGATCGCGACGTTGATGGACCGGAACCCGCCACCCACGGGAGTCGTGAGCGGCCCCTTGAGCGCCACCCCGTTCGCCCGGATGGAGTCGAGCGTGGCCGGGGGCAGCGGATCGTTCAGCCGCTCGAGCGCCGCCATCCCCGCCAGTTGTTGGTCGTAGTCGAGTCCCGCGCCGGCCGCGTCCAGCACCGACAGGGTGGCGGACATGACCTCCGGGCCGATGCCGTCTCCGTGGACGACAGTGATGGTCCGGCTCATGGGATGGGCGCTACGCCTCCTCGGTCACCGGCACCCCGTACCGGCGCAGCGTGCCCCTCACGGTCGGGCGGCCCAGGCTGATCCGGTCGCCGTCCAGCAGGTACGAGAAGACGTATCCCGTGCCGAGCAGCAGAATTCCGATCAGGAAGCAGTACATGACCGCCCGGTCGGGATAGGTGTCCTTCAGGTAGCCCACGTACATCGGGCCGATGATTCCGGCGGCGGCCCACGCGGTGAGGATCGTGCCGTAGATCTTGGACATGTTCTTCGAGCCGAAGACGTCCACCACGAACGACGGCATGGTGGCGAACCCACCGCCGAAGCAGAGCAGCACGTAGCAGACGAGCGCCGAGAAGATCCAGGGGTTGGACTCGGTCATGAGGATGCCGAACACCACCATCTGGCTGGCGAGCAGAAGGCGGAACACGGTGACCTGCCCCAGGCGGTCGCAGAGTGAGCCCCACAGGAGTCGTCCGAGGCCGTTGCAGACGGAACTCACCGCGATCAGCGTGGCGCCGTATTCGGCCAGCATCGCGGGACCGAGGGACGGGTCGGCCAGCCCCCAGACCTCCTGCAGGAGTTCGGACTGGAAGCTGATCACGGAGATGCCGGCCGCGATGTTGGAGAAGAACACGATCCACATGATCGTGAACTGTGAAGTGCGCAGGTAGGGCGCGGCCGGCTCCACCCTCTCGGGCGGCGGCGACCTCGAGCCGTCCCCGGACGCGGGCGCCGTGGCCTCCGGCGGATCGCTGAGAAACAGGCTGGAAGGGACCAGGATGCACGCGAACACGATCCCCAGCCACAGGAATACCTGCGCGAGATCGCCTTCCGTTCCGACCACGAGAAGAGGCGCCAGACCCTTGCTGAGCAGGAGCGCTCCGACGCCGAAGCCCATCACCACGATGCCCGTCACCAGTCCCTTGCGATCCGGGTACCACTTCGCGGCGGTCGCCACGGGCGTCACGTAACCCATCCCGATGCCCGCACCCCCGATCACCCCGTATCCCAGATAGAAGAGCAACAGGGAATCCAGCGACAGCGCGAGGCTGGCGACCAGATAGCCGCTCGAGAACAGGACGCTGCCGGCCAGGGCGAGGGCCCTGGGCCCTACCTTCGGGAGCGCCTGCCCCGCAATCGCCGCCGACACCCCCAGGCAGAAGATCGTAATGCTGAACGCGGCGGCGGTCTCACTGAACGTCCAGCCGGAGTCGCGCACCAGCATGGTCTGGAAGAAGCTCCACGCATATACGGTGCCCAGGCACAACTGGAGCACCGTGCAGAAGAGGACGACGACGCTTCTGGGAACGCGCACGTTGTGTTCCGCCTACCTCGGGCGCTTGACCCGGGCCCGCCACTGCGCGGGCGGGGAGCCCTGGCCGGCGGCGTGACGCATGAGCCGCGCCATATCCCCGATTTCATCTTTCCGCGCCAGCACGCCGTCGTCAGACACCTCGCCGCCGTTGCGGGCCAGCTCGACCACGTAGGTGAGCAGCTCTTCCAGCGGCTTGGCGGTCGCCTTTACGATCCAGATCAGCGCCAGCACGCCCACGACCAGGATGATGCACAGCAGGTAGATCTGCTGCCCGACCGCACGCTGGATCTTGAGGGCAAGCGCCTCCGTGTCCATGCCAACGTGCACCGTGCCCGCCACCCCTGAAAGGATCGGGCTTCCCACTTCGACGAACTCGCCCAGCCCGGGAAGGCTGCGCTCGACGGGATCGGTGAGCGAGGGGTCGCTTGCCAGGATCTCCTCCGGTATTCCTGGAACGAACGTATGCGCCAGGAACTCGCCGGTATCGCTGACGATGTAGATGTAGCGAATGCTCTCGATCTCCACGAACTGATCGATCAGCGACTGCAGGGTGGCCAGATTCCTGTTCAGCAGGATGTCGACGCTGGCGTCGGCGATGTTCCTCGCGATGTTCGCGCTGTTGCTGACGTACTCGGTCTCGAGTTCGCTGGAGACCGTGCGGATGGAGAGCAGGAAGATCGAGAGGACGACGAGCGCGAAGAGCGCGAAGACGCCGAAGCGCAGCCTGCGGAAGAGCTTGTGAACCCTCATGAGATCGCGAACCTGGACTCCCAGTCCTCGAGCGGCACGAAACGGTCCCCCTCCGGAACCGTGTAATACACCCGGTCGAGCCCCTGCCGGCGCTCGGGCCCGAACGACACCCGCTCGCCGACTCCGATGTCGTAGTTGCGCACCGCGAAGACGGCCTGTTCGATTCGCGACCGGTCCGGCTCATCCCCCATGCGCGCGATGATCTCCGTGATCAACTTCGCGTTCAGGAAGCCCTCGAGGCTGACGAAGCTCTGCGGGAAAGGCTCATAGGGCTCGCCTTCGGCGATCCTGTCGACATTCTCCGGAGGCTCCGGATTGTAGCGCTCCATCAGCTCATGATACTCGCGCACGGCGGCCAGCGAGGTGTCCTCGTAGCTCGGAACGACCTGCGAATTCACCAGGAAGCGGGTGTGCGACTCGGGGTCCTCGCGTCCTTCCCGCAGGAGCGCGAGCAGGTTTTCGCTTCCGACGAAGGAGACATTGGCGACGGGGATGTGGAGCCCCAGGTCGACGGCGTCCCGGGCGAAGGCGGCGCACGCCTGGTAGGCGCCGATGCAGATCACGGCGTCGGGGGACTGGCCCTGCAGGATTTCCACCTGCGCCCTCATGCTGGCGTCGAACTGGGTGCCGCGCATGTAGGTGGCCTCGCCGGCCATCGTCTCTCCGTGCGCCGCGAGCGCCTCGCGCACGCCGGCCCACCCGCTCCGGCCGTAGGCGTCGTTCTGGTAGAACACCGCCACCCGCCGGCGCCCGATGCGCACGAAGTTGTCGACCAGCCCCGCGGTCTCCTGGCGATAGGAGGCGCGCAGGTTGAAGGCGAATTCGCCGTAGGGGGGCTCTCGCTGCGGCTCCGCCCCGGTGAAGGGGAAGAAGAGATAGACCTGCTCGTCCCCGAACCTCTTCAGCAAGGGCAGCACGCGAGTGACGGTGGGGGTGCCCACGTATCCGAAGAGCAGGAACACGCTCTCGTCCTGCATGAGCTGGATCGTGTTCGCGACGCAGGGATCGGGCTGATAGCCGTCGTCGGTGAGCTTGAGGACGATCCTGCGGCCGTTGACCCCACCGTTGTCGTTGACGTGGTTGAACCAGGCCATCGAACCGCGGTAGAGCTCAGTGCCAAGGCCACGGGAGGGACCCGAGAAGGCGGCCGACACGCCCAGCACGATTTCGCCCTCCTGGGCGGGGCGGACGTTCCGGCCTCGGTGACGAACCGGACCTGTGGCCGCAGCCAGTGGCCGGGCCCAGGGAGCCGCCGCCAGAGCCGCCAGCCCGGAGCGGATGAGAGAGCGGCGTGTCACAAGCCGAGAACCAACCGCACCCTCGCCCTTGCCGACCCGGCACCCGGTCATGCGGGATACTCCCTTCCGTATGTTGCGCGCGGTGTTGAAAACGTCGATATCGCTACCCGCCCCCGCGTCCGCCGTCTCCTTGGGGACAACCATGGATACTAGTGTCCGCTCGGGCTCAACTCAATGCGCTCCGGCGACCCGGTCGTTATATCTTAAGAGATGGTTGCCATTTCAGGCAGTGTCGTCCGGCACGCCTTCGCATCCAACGGCCAGGCACATGCGCCCCGTAGAAACCTCCGAGCAAGGGAATCCGGTCGCGCGAGTCGCATCGCGGGCAAGGCACCCCGGAGGGCTCCTGTTCAGCCTGTCGCTCACCCTGCTGCTCACCACCTGCCGCGATCCCGTCGAACCTCCCGTCGAGCGCGTCGCGGCGATCGAGTTCTCCTCCGCCACCCTGGAACTGGTGGCTTCCCGGGACGGAAGTGCGCTCTCCTACCGGGGCGCCGTCGATCTGGCCAACACCGGCAATGTGGCGGTCGGGCCGGTGAGCCTGTCGGCGCACGCCGCGCGCACGGGCGGGGTCGCCGTGCCCGGCATGGTTCCGACGACCACGCCTTCCGAGATACCGACGCTGAACCCCGGCGCGAGCGAGACCATTGCCATAGTGGTGATGGTACCGGACGCCGCCCAGACCGGCAGCTACGAGGCCACGCTCGAAGCGCAGGCCGGCAGCGACGCCCGTGCATCGCTCGGACTGCGCTTTCGGTTGGAGCAGCGGGTGGGACCGGTGGACGGCACGCACATCCGCATCGCGGCCGGGAACCGGCGCATCCGCCAGGGCGACGTGGTGCGTTTCTCGGCCGAGGTCCGGGACGGCAGCGGCGCCGCGGTGCAGGGGGCGCCGGTGACCTGGCGCACCACCCCGCCGGATGCCGGGCTGTTCGACGCTGATGGCCGGTTCGTGGCCTACGCCCCCGGGAACATCACGGTCGTCGCGCATACACAGGTCAACGTCAACGGCGCCATTCGGCCGGATTCCGCCACCACGCCCGTCACGGTCCAGGCGCGCGGGCTCTCGCAGGCGCTCCGCCTGGCGGGAAGGGGCGCCGTGGACGACCGTTACACTTCGGACCTGTGGGTGCACGGCGACTACGCTTACACCGGCACCTGGGGAATGCGCGCCGAACACCCGGGCAATCTGCTGTATGCCTGGACGCTGGACGCCCGGGGATTGCCCACCCTTTCCGATTCGATCGTCGTGAGCGCGCGCACCGTGAACGATGTGAAGATCCGGGCGGACGGCCGGCTCGGCGTGCTGACCCACGAGGGCGACCCCGAAGGCCTCAACGGGGTCACCTTCTTCGACCTCTCCGATCCGGCGCACCCGCAGATCATCAGCCGCTTTACCGAAGGTCTGGCCACCGGCGTCCACAACGCGTGGCTGGAAGGCGATTACGCCTATCTGGCTCTCGACCCCTACAACAGCGGACTGCGCATCCTCGACATCTCCGATCCGGCTTCACCTCGCCTGGCCGCCAGCTTCTACGCTGGATCAAGCATGCTCCACGACGTCTACGTCCGGGACGGGCTGGCCTTCCTGTCGCACTGGGACGCGGGGCTCGTCATCCTCGACGTGGGTAACGGGATGGCCGGGGGATCGCCCACCAGCCCGGTGGAGGTCAGCCGCCTGCGGGATCTGGGCGGGCAGACCCACAACGTCTGGTACTGGCCCGAGGCCGGCTACGCCTTCGTGGGCGAGGAGCAGTTCGGCTATTCCACGAGTCCGTCCGGAATCATGCGCGTGGTGGATCTCCGTGACATCACCCGGCCGCGCGAGGTCGCGAGCTATGAGGTCCAGGGGGCCACGTCGCACAACTACTGGATGGACGAGGATGCCGCGACCCTGTACCTGGCGTGGTACGAGCGCGGCCTGCGCGTTCTGGACGTCAGCGGCGAACTCATGGGCCAACTGGAGCTCCAGGGCCGCGAGACCGGCTTCATCGACTACGGCAACGAGACCAACTACTGCTTCCTGGGCCCCGAGGACACATGCACGTGGGCTCCTCAATTGCACGACAACGGCAAGCTCTACGCCGCCGACATGAACCACGGGCTCGTCGTGCTGGAGCCGGTCCCCTAGCAGGTCGTGCAGGCCCGCACGTCGCTGAGCCGCCTCGGGCCGCGCCGCTGGGTCGGCGCGACGCTGCTCCTGGTTGCCTGCGGAGGTGCGGCGGACGGCCCGGCGGACCCGCCCCGGCTCTACGTCACCTCCGGGTTCACCGACGAGATCCATGTGCTGGACGCGCGCGACGGGACCACCCTGCGCATCGTCTCGCTGGACCGCCGCCGCACCGAGACCGACGAGCCCCACGGCGTGACCGTTTCCGCCGACGGCCGCCACTGGTACGCCACCCTCGCGCACGGGCACCCCACCCTGTGGAAGTTCGAGACCGACGGCGACCGGCTGGTCGGGCGCCTCCAGCTGGACATGCCGGGCGCGGCGCGGGTGGAGCTCACCCCCGACGGCCGCCGCGCCTTTATCCCCGATTACTGGCGCGGCGGCCTGGGGGAGGAAAGCCGCGTGGCGGTGGTGGACGTCCACGACCTGACCGTGGCGGCGCTGCCGATGGTGTGCCCCGCCCCCCACCACGCCGCCGTGGACCCGGCCGGGACGCGAGTCGCCGTCACCTGCTCGCTCTCGGACGAGATCGTGCTGATGGACGCGGCCTCGGCGGTTACCCTCGCCCGCGTCCCGGCCGGACCCGATCCCGCCCCCGCCGGAACGCCGCGCTACACCCCCATGAACGTCGCCTGGAGCCCCGACGGCGGCCGCTTCTTTGCGACCATGGCGGGGAGCGGAGAGGTGCGGGCCTTCTCCCGCGCGGGCGAACCCGAGGGCGCCGTCGCGGTAGGGCCCATGCCCGCCCAGATCGCGGGCTCGGCGGACGGTCGGGTGCTGGTGGTGGCCAACCGGCGCGGCGGCTCGGTGTCGGTGGTCGACCCGGCCACCCTCACGGAGGTGCGCCGCATCGAGCTGGCCGGCGCGGCGTTCCCGCACGGGGTGGCGCTCGACCCGGCGGGCGAGGTCGCCTACGTGACCTGGGAGGGCGGGGTCGGCGAGCCCGGGGGGGTGGCCGCCCTGCGCATCGGCACGGGCGAGCTGCTGTGGAGACGCGAGGTAGGCGTCCTCACTCTGGGGATTGCGTACCTTCCCGGCCGCGGGACGGGTCGAACGTGAGCGCCGCGGAGTTGATGCAGTAGCGCTGGCCGGTGGGGGCGGGACCGTCCCCGAACACATGGCCGAGGTGGGCGTCGCACTCCGCGCACAGCACCTCGGTGCGGCGCATGAAGAAGCTGCGGTCGTCCTCCAGACGGACGTCGGCGCCTTCGGCGGTGTCGCTGAAGCTCGGCCATCCCGTCCCCGAATCGTACTTGTCCCCCGAGTCGAACAGGGGGGCTCCGCAGCACACGCAGCGATAGAGGCCGTCGTCCTTCAGGTTCCAGTAGGCTCCGGTAAACGCCCGCTCCGTCCCCTTGCGCCGGGTAACGCGAAACTGCTCCCGGGTCAGGCGCTGCTTCCATTCACGGTCGGTCACGCGACCTCCGGCCTTCCCTTCCCTGCCCATGGTCTCTACTCCCGAATCATGGACGACGCGGCGACGAAGTCTCCGTAGTCGAGTTCGTCGTCGTCATCGTCGTCGTCTTCCTCGTCCAGCTCCATGAGAGACAGCGAAGTCGCGGAGCCGCGCGGGAGCGTGAAGCGAATCGTGGTTCCCTCCTCGATCAAGCTCTCGGCCCAAACCTCGCCTCCCATGGCGATCACCAGGTGGCGTACGATCGCAAGTCCCAGGCCCGTCCCTCCTTCCGCTCTCGAGCGGGCCGGATCCACCCGGTAGAACCGCTCGAAGATGCGCGGCAGGTGGGCCGGCAGTATGCCGCTGCCCGTGTCCCTCACCGACACGAGGAGGAGGTCCTCGTCCTCCTCGGACTCGACCTGCACCCGGATCGACCCTCCCGAGGGGGTGTGCCGGAGCGCGTTGTCGAAGAGGTTCTGGAAGATCTGCGAGAGCCCGCGGGCGTCGGCGGTCGCGATGCCCGTTCCGTCGATGTGCAGCCGCACGCTGGATTCGGCGACGCGCGGCCCGGCCTGGACCCAGGCCTTGACGGCCACCTCTTCCACCCGGACCGGTTCGGACTGGGGCACCCATCCCCCGGACTCCAGGCGTGACAGGTCGAGCAGATCCTCGACGAGCTGCTGCAGGCGCACGGTATTGCGCCAGATGAGATCGAGGAAGCTCTGACGGAGGTCCTCGGGCGGATCCTCCTCAAGGAGGGTCTCCGAAAACCCGCGCACCGCGGTGAGGGGCGTCTTCAGTTCGTGGGACGCGTTGGCGACAAAGTCGCTCCGCACCTCTTCGAGGCGCCGGATCTCGCTCACGTCGACGAAGGTGATGACGGCCCCGCCCGCCCCCAGCGGCCGGCCCGACACCAGGTACCGCTTCTCGCCCAGGTGGACTTCGCGCGCGCCCACGGCGTGGGACGGAGCCGCCTCCATGAGCAGCCGGAGCTCCGCGGAGCGCACGAACAGGCTCACATGCGTCAGCGCGGGAACCGGCTCCACGTCGAGGATGCGCATCGCGGCCTCGTTGATGCGCACCAGGCGGGCATCGGCGTTCAGGGCGACGACGCCCTCGTTGATGGCGTTGAGCACGTCGCGCACCTCGTCGCGCGCGCGCGCAAGCTCGCGGATGCGCGCGTCCAGGTCCGAGGTGAGGCGGTTGAAGGCCCCGACCAGCTCGGCGAGTTCGGTCATGCGCGACGAAGCCAGCGGCTGCACGCCGTCCGCGCCCGCGGCGATCAGGCGCGCGCGCGCCGCCACCCGTTCGAGGGGATGGACCAGGGCGCGCGCCAGCACGTACGAGAGGCCGAGCGCCAGGACGATCGCCACCGCACCCGCGCCGGCGATGGCCCCCTGCGTCTGAATCACGGTGGCGTCGATGGCCTCAAGCGACGCCGCCAGGCGCAGGACGACCGGCTCGCCCTCGAACGTGAGCTCGGTCGCTGCGTACAGGAGGGCAACTCCCACCGTCGCGCTCCGGCGCTCGGCGAACGTGATCGAACCCGCGAGGGCCCCCTGCACCTCCGGGCGGTCGCCGTGGTTCTCCATCGCCCGGTAGTCCGAATCGGAGTCGGCGAGAACGGTCCCGCCGGGCGCAATCACCGTAACCCGGTAGTCGACCCGCTCCCGCATGCGCTCCGCCAGCTCTTGCAGATTGGAGAAGCCGCCGTCGCTTCCCTCCAGCAGCAGTTGCGCCAGCGCCAGATCCCCGGCCAGGTCGCTCTGATAGGATTCCACGAGTTGCCGCCGCAGGCCGGTCCCGACGATGACCACCATGGCGGCGACCAGGATGCCCACCACCGCTACGAAGCCCAGGAACAGACCGTGGTGCGCGCGCAGCCTCATGGCGTACCCGGGCTATCCCTCCGCGTCGGGAAGCCGGAACTGATAGCCGAAGCCGCGCACGGTCTCGACCCAGTCGCCCACCTCCTCGAGCTTGGTGCGCAGCCGGCGGATGTGCATGTCCACCGTGCGCGTGTGGATATAGCCGGACACTCCGGGCCCCACTTGCCAGGCGGACTCAAGCAGTTGCCGGCGGCTCTGGGTTCGCCCGCGGCGCTCGACCAGCACACGAAGCAGCCGGAACTCCGTGGGCGTCAGGTTCAGCTCGCGGCCTTTGAGGGTCACCTGGTGGCCGGTCAGGTCGATGGCGAGCGGTCCCGCGCGCAGAATCTGTCCCGCGCCGCTGGTGTGGGTGGACCGGGCGCGCCGCAGGATGGAGCGCACCCGCAGAATCAGCTCGCGCGGGCTGAAGGGCTTGGTGAGGTAGTCGTCCGCGCCCATCTCCAGCCCCTCGATGCGGTCCTCCTGCTCGCGCTTGGCCGTGAGCATGAGCACGGGCAGGTGGCGGGTCGCGGGCCTGCGGCGAATGGTGCGCAGGACCTCGTCGCCCGACTCACCCGGAAGCAGGCGGTCGAGGACGACGATGTCGGGCATCTCGCGGTCGATGGAAGAGAGCGCCGAGGTCCCCCTCGACACCGTTTCCACCCGCAGCCCGTCGCGGGTAAGCTGGTACGCGACCAGCGCCGCGATATCGGCTTCATCCTCGACCACGAGCACCCGCGGCGGGGGATCGGCAGCGTCGCGGGATTCGACCACCGGCTGATTCGTCACCGCGTCAAGTCGTTCCACACTTCATCGTACCACAGGCGCGCGCGCGCCGGAAGCTCGTCGCAGTAGCGACGCTAGTCCTCCACCATGTATGCCAGGCACCAGGCGCCCAGCCCCACGTGGGTGGCGAAGATCGGTGCCGCGGGCCCGGTGAGGATGTCGACGTCGCCGTAGCGCGCCCGCAGGGCGGCCGACACCTGCTCGATGATCTCCGGATACCCGACGTGCACCACGCCGAAGCGCAGCTTCTTCGCGCCGGCCGGGATGCGGTCTTCCAGCAGCCCCATCACCGCCGGAAGAACCTTCCGCCGGCCGATCACCTTGCCGACCGGACCGACCTTCCCCTCATCGGTCAGCGACAGGATGGGCTTCACGCCCAGCATGCCCCCGACCCACGCCTGCCCCTTGCCCACGCGGCCGGAATGCAGCAGTCGGTCGAAGGTGTCCACGGTGGCGAAGATGCCCGACTGGTCGCGCACCCGGGCGAGCTCGGCCAGGATCTCCCCGGCGGACATCCCGCTCTCCGCCAGCTCGGCCGCCTTGAGCACCATCAGCCCCTCGAGCACCGACACGCCGCGCGAATCGAAGAGATGCACCGGCACCCCGTCGAAGGTGCGCGCCGCAGCCTCCGCGGAGCCGAAGGTGCCGGACACGCCGCTGCCCAGCAGCACGCCCAGGATTCGGTCCCCGTCCTCGGCGGCACGGGTGAAGCCGTCCACGAAGGCCTGAGGCGGTGGCTGGGAGGTGGTGGGGAGTTCGCCGTCGGCGTCGCGCATCTTCTCGTGGAAGTCGTCGGCGGTGATGTCGATGCCGTCGCGCAGGGGCCGGCCCCCGTCCACCAGGATGGCCGGGACCACGTGGATGCCGTGCGCCCGGACGATTTCCTCGGGAAGGTCGTTGCCGCTGTCGGTCACGATCGCGAACGGCCGCCGCACGAGGCTCCGGTGGTGTCCGCCGCCGTGACGCGCCGCCGCGTGCTGCGCGCGCATGTCCTCGGCCTTCTTCGTGGCCAGCCGCCCCAGGGTGCGGAGATAGGAAAAGACGCCTTCGGGGCCGTCGGTGTGGATGTGCACCTTGAGCAGGGTGTCCGAGCTGACCACGATGATCGAGTCCCCGTGGCGGCGCAGTTCCTCGCGCACCACCGCCGACGCCGGCAGCCTCTCGCCCCGCACCAGCGCCTCCGTACAGTAGCGGTACTGCTCCTCGTCCGCCGGGTACTCCATCTCCGCGACCGCAGACGGGACGTCCGAGTAGTCCGTGTCGTCCCCGGCCACGATCGGGTCACCGTTGATGAGCAGGAGCACGCCCTCCAGCATGTGCACGAAGCCGCGTCCGCCCGCATCCACCACACCTGCTTCCTTCAGCACCGGGAGCAGCGAAGGTGTGCGCTCGAGCGACTTCCGGGCGGCGTCCACCAGTCCCTCGACGTAGGGAACGAAGTCGGTGGCCACCGCCTCGCGGGCGGCGTTCGCGGTGTCGCGGATCACCGTCAGAATGGTGCCTTCGACCGGATCGTCGAGCGCATCGTACAGGTTGTCGATGCCCCCGGCGAGCGCGCTCGCGAATCCGCGCGGACCCACGCGCCGGCGCCCCCTGAGCTGCGCCGCGAAGCCCAGCAGGAAGTGCGACAGCATCATCCCGCTGTTGCCGCGGGCTCCGAGCAGCGCCGCTTCGGCCGCCTGATCCGCGACGGTCGAGACGTCCCGGTCCCGGTTGCGGCGCAGACGGTCCGCGATGGCCTCGACGGTGAGCGCAAGGTTGGTGCCGGTATCGCCGTCGGGCACCGGGAAGACGTTGATGCGGTTGAGTTCCTGGCGCTGCTGCCGGGTGTACTCGCAGGCCGCCACCAGCGAACGGCGCAGGCGCGGACCATCCAGGTAGGCGATATGCGTGCTCAACGGCGTCTCTCGGCTGGGTTGCCCGACGGAAGTTCGGCCGGCCCGGCGTCAGTAGCGCCCGCGCGCGCGCTCCTTGCCCGGCAGGATCTCCAGGCAGGTGGTCCACCACCCGGTGCGAATGGTCGTGATGAACTCCTCACAGATGCCTTCCCCCGCCATCTCGCGGGCCAGCGCCTCGTGATCGTAGCGGACCGGAACGAAGTCGACGCCCAACCGGTCGCCCTCGGCCGATACCATAGCATACCAGACGCAGGTTCGCCCGTCGTTCGCCGGCCGCCCCAGCGCTCCCGCGTTGACGTACCAGCCGCCGGGCGCGAACCGCCGGGCCCAGTGGATGCCCGTGTGTCCCCCGAGAATCACGTCACAGCCGGCGTCCGCGGCGAGCTTCGCCAGAAAATGCGAGGGCGTCGTGGTCTCCCACAGGAACTCGTTGACCTGACGCGGGCTGCCGTGACACGCGAGAACACGCAGCGTGCCCAGCCGAAAGCGGATGGCGGGGGGCAGCGCGGCCAGCCAGCGGCGATGCGCGCCGGACGTATTGGAGAGCGCGTAGTCGTACGCCAGCCTGGCGTAGTGATTGTCGCGCGGGTCGGTGTAGCCGCAGCGGCAGTCGTCCAGCCCATGTCCGATGGAATCGTCGTAGTTGCCCTGCACCACGCGCACCCCCTCGCGCCGGAGAATGGGGAAGACCTTGTCCGGATTGGGCCCGAACCCCCCCAGATCACCCAGGCAGAAAAGCGCCTCCGCGCCGCGCGCATGCGCATCTTCGACCGCCGCCGCCAGCGCCAGGTGGTTCGAGTAGATGCCGCCGAACACGGCCACGCGATCCAACCGGTCCGACTCCGCGGGGGCGTTCACGTCACAATCCCGCGCCGCGGGACCGGCCCGATGCTCCCGTTCCCGGCGCTCGCGCCGATTCATCCACCCGCTAGAACTCGCCGCTCGCCGCGGTGTTGGCGCAGATGGACCCGTGCAGATAGCAGGTGTAGCAGGCCTGCTCGGACAGCGAGGCGGGCCGCGCCACCGCTTCGCCGAGGGTGTCGCCCAGGCGCGCGCCCGGATAGTCGAGCAGGATGGGGCAGACGTGGACCCCGGCGGCCGTGACCAGGCGCGCGCGCGTGCAAAGAAGCTGATCGAGATCGAAGCCGTGCAGCATCTCGTGGGTGACCCGCATCGAAGGCGCGTACCCCTGCGTGCGCCGGGCTTCCTCGCCGATGAGCAGCGGCGGGATGATCTTCAGCCGGGCGCGGTCGTAGCCCACATCCGCCAGAAGCTCGCGAAAGCCTCCCAGGATGCGTCCGGTCTCGGCTTCGGGCCAGCTTTGCATGGCGGTGATGATGGGCAGGAACCCGGCGTCGACCAGACGTCCCACGCCCTCCATGCAGCGCGCGAAGGTCCCGTCTCCGCGGATGGCGTCGTTCATCTCCGGGGTGACCCCGTCCAGGCTCACCCGCAGTTCCAGCGAATACGGCGATCCGGCGGCCAGCCGGGCCAATTCGCGCACCGTCCGCTCGGGCAGGAGGGTCGCGTTGGTCAGCACCGTGGCCGGCCCCAGTTCCAGCGTATCCTCGAGGATGCCGCACATCTCGTGATTCATGAAGGGCTCGCCGCCGGTGAAGTAGTACTCCTTCACTCCCAGCGGAACGGATTCGGCGAGGGCTGCGGCGACCTGGCCGCGGGTCATGAACCAGAACGAATGGTTGTCCGGGCTGCATGAGATGAAGCAGTGGCGGCAGCGCAGGTTGCACACCGTGCCGCTCACCTGGAACCAGAGCTGGTCCAGGGCCCGCAGGGGCACCTGCGGAGGCGACTCGGCGCCGCGCGGCAGAGCCGCAACCCGGCCTCCGCCAAGGCCGTTGACGGCGGTGGACGCGCTGGGAAGGATGTTGAGGTCTTTCATCAGATGATCCGCGGCTCCTCGGACCGCCCTGTCCGTGCCCTGAACCTAGCGCATGCGGCGGAGACACGCGCCAGCCGGGGACTTCCCCGGCAATAAACAGGCCCGCGGTTGTTCCTGGAGGGGATTTGGCCCACGGTTTATCCTTGCGTCGGCGGATCGGCGCAATGCTTCCGCCGGGAGTCACGACTGAGAGCAACGCGAATGCCGGCACACCTGATCAGGTCCGATACCGTGACCGTCATCGTGCTCGCGGCCATTGTAGTCCCCTGCCTCGCCGGCTGCAGAGGGGACGACGCACCGGTTGCCCCTCCGTCGACCGGACCCGCGAGCATCGTCCTCTCCCCCTCCGCGGTCACGCTGCCAGCCATAGGGGACACGATCCGGCTGGGGGCGACCGCCGCGGACGCGGACGGTCACAGGGTTCCGGACCTCCCCTTCACATGGGAATCGAGCGACCCCTCGGTGGCAACCGTGGACTCGGCGGGTGTCGTGCAGGCGGCCGGAAAGGGACACGCGATGATCACGGCGGCGGCGGGTTCGATCTCGGGGACCGCCCTGGCGACCGTCCCCGGACCCGCACCCTTCGACGCCACGCCTCCGCCCGCGGATCCCACGCCCGTGGCGCCGGAGATCATGGCCTGCCGGGGCTGGGAAGAGTGGTTCGTGGGTGACTTCTCCTACTTCAACAACGTCTGGAACCGGCAGGACACGAGAGACTACGAGCAATGCATCATGCGGCGGACCGTGCCCGGGCTGGTCGAGAGGGTGGAATACGGCTGGCGATGGCGCTGGCCGACGAGGAGGGGGCAGGTCAAGGCGTACCCGGAGCTCATCTACGGGCACAAGCCCTGGCATCCACGGTCGACCACGCCGGAGCTTCCTCGACGAATCGACGCCATCGAAGCCCTGGAGGTCGACTACGCGGCCTATCTCGCCGTCGAGGGCACCTACAACCTCGCGTTCGACTTCTGGATCACGCGCGACGATCCGCCCAGCGTGTCCGGCATCTCACACGAAGTGATGATCTGGCTGGATCATGATTTCCGGCCGGCGGGGCAGCAGTTCTATGTCGGCCCGGTCCGGATCGAGGGCGTCCTGTGGGATCTGTACCACTGGCCGGACAGGGTCTGGCCGAACGCCGACGGGGACCGCGAGCTGGTCGCCGACTACATGGCTCTGGTGCGGCACCGCGATCTGCTGGTCGGTTCCGTCGACCTGCTGGCCCTCTTCCGCTACCTGATCGACCGGGGCTATCTCCCCGCCGACCACTACCTGACCGCGATCGAGTTCGGCAACGAGGCGGTCAGCGGCGCAGGCGAACTCTGGCTCAAGGATTTCCGGGTTCACCTCCGCTGACGAGCTGAGCTGTCCCCGCAGAAAGCCGCCGTGGAACCTTGACCCGCCCGGCGAAGTGTAAGAATGGTACAGACTTCGACATGCGCCGCACCGGCCGGGACCGGCGGGCGGCGTTTCGTGTCCCCGGTGCCGGAGCCGATCCGCGTGACCCAGGCAGCTGCTGCCCAGACCCTGACGCCTGAAGCCCCCGAGCGCTTCATCAACCGGGAGCTCTCGTGGCTGGCGTTCAACGAGCGCGTGCTGGCGGAGTCCTCGAGCTCCCGGCATCCGCTGCTGGAGAGGCTGCGCTTCCTCTCCATCTCCGCCACCAACCTCGACGAGTTCTACATGGTGCGCGTGGCGGGGCTGAGGGCCCAGGTGGACGCCGGCATTACCACCACGACCCCCGAGGGCATGACGCCGGCCCAGCAGCTCCGGGCCATCGACCGCCGTGCCAGGGCGCTGATGGTGCGCCAGCAGAAGAGATGGCGCGAAGTGCGTGACGAACTGCGCGGCGTGGGCATCGTCATCGCGCATCCGAACGAGCTGAGCGGGGCCGCGCGTTCGGCCCTGGACGCCTACTTCGACGAGCAGATCTTCCAGGTCCTTACCCCGCTGGCCGTGGACCCGGCCCATCCCTTCCCCTTCATCCCCAATACCGGCTACGCAATGGTGCTGTCGCTGGCGCGCCCGCGGGACGGCACCGAGATGCACGCCCTGCTTCCGCTGCCTTCCCAGATCGACCGCTTCATCGCCATTCCGGGAGAGAACCAGCGCTTCATTCGCCTCGAGGAGCTGCTCGGGATGCACCTGGACAGCCTCTTCCCGGGCTTTGCGGTCAGGGAGACCGGGTATTTCCGCGTGATCCGCGACAGCGACGTGGAGATCGAGGACGAGGCCGAGGATCTGCTGCTGGAATTCGAATCCGCGCTCAAGCGCAGGCGCAGGGGGCGGGTCATCCACCTGAGAGTGTCGCGCGGCATGTCCGGGACCCTGCAGCGCTTCCTGATGCGCGAGCTGGACGTCGGCCCCGCAGACATCTTCCGCGAGGGCGACCTGCTGGGGCTGGGCGACACCGCGCAGCTCATCGGCGACGATCGCCCGGATCTGGTGTTTTCGCCCTACAACGCACGCTTCCCGGAGCGGATTCGCGACTTCGGCGGGGACTGCTTCGCCGCCATCCGCATGAAGGACATCCTCGTGCACCACCCGTACGAGAGCTTCGACGTGGTGGTGCAGCTGCTGCGTCAGGCCGCCGAGGATCCGGCCGTGGTGGCCATCAAGCAGACGCTCTACCGGACGAGCCAGGACTCCCCCATCGTCACGGCGCTGATCGAGGCGGCCGAGGCGGGCAAGAACGTGACCGCGCTGGTCGAGTTGAAGGCGCGTTTCGACGAGGCGGCCAACATCGCCTTCGCGCGCGGGATGGAGCGCGCCGGGGTGCACGTCGTCTTCGGGGTGGCGGAGCTGAAGACGCACGCCAAGATCTCGCTGGTGGTGCGACGGGAGGCGGGGTCGCTCCGCTCCTACGTCCACTTCGGTACGGGGAACTATCACCCGGTGACCGCCAAGATCTACACTGACCTGTCGTATTTCACGTGCGATCCGGCGCTGGCGCGCGATGCCGCGCGGGCCTTCAACTTCATGACCGGCTATGCCCGTCCCGAGGGCCTGGACCAGCTGTCGATCGCGCCCTTCACCATGCGCAGCACGCTGCTCGAACTCATCGCAGGCGAGGCGGAACGCGCGCGCCGGGGAGAGCCCGCGGGCATCTGGGCCAAGATGAACTCCCTGCTCGACAGCGAGGTCATCGACGCCCTCTACGACGCCTCGCGCGCGGGCGTGAAGATACATCTCGTGGTGCGCGGCATCTGCTGCCTGCGCCCCGGCGTCCCGGGACTCTCCGAGAACATCACGGTGACCAGCATCGTGGGCCGGTTCCTGGAGCACTCGCGCATCGTGTGCGTGGGGGGCGGGGCGGAGTTGCCTTCGGACCGGGCGAAGGTGTTCATCTCATCGGCGGACTGGATGCCGCGCAACCTGGACCGGCGCGTGGAGCTGCTGGTTCCGGTCACCAACCGGACGGTGCACCGCCAGATCCTCGACGAGATCATGGTCGCGAACCTGAAGGACACCGAGAGCAGTTGGCGCCTGGCGGCCGACGGGTCCTACAGCCGGGTGCCGGACGGGAAGCGCGCCTTCAGCGCCCACGACTACTTCATGAACAACCCCAGCCTGTCGGGACGGGGCAGCGCGCTGGAGCGGGACCAGGGTCCGGTGCTGCGGTTGCACTCGGAGGGCGGGGGGAGGGGCTGACGGCGGGGTCTCGTCGGCTTCCTTCGTCCCGCCCTCGCCAATCCGCTTGTTCGGCCGGACCGGACCGTCGCTCCAGGATCGAGATCATCCTTTTCTGATCCGGAGCGCGGCGGCACGTCGCCCGAATTCACATCGGCAGGGCCAGTCTCGCCATTGACAGGAGCTCGACGTACGGCTCCCGCGGGCCCGCGCCAAGTCTCGCTCGAATTCACATCGGCGCGTCCCGTTCTGCCATTGACAGGATTTCGGCGCGCGCCTCGACGCAATCCGATATCCCGGACTCCATAGCCCGCCAGCAGCGCTGACCGCCTCTGTGAGAGCGCTCGCAGGCCCCTTCCTTCCTCGATCTTCTCCCGACCCCACTTCGGCCATTACAGAGCATCGTGGGAGGCCGATTCCGGTGCCGTTATATTTTATGTAACTCAATGTACAATATATCGTTGGGAGGAATGATGATCGCATCCCGGGACCTTCTCTACGACACTCACAAGAAGCCTCTTCCCCGGCCCCACGACGACGATGAACTCCGCCAGATCGGCGAGCGCATCGCGGAGCTGGCCGAGGGCATCAACGCCGCAGAAGCCCGGATGATGGCCCTCATCACCGATTTCGATCGCCGGGGCGGCTGGAAGGACGGGTTCGGCTCCTGCGCCGAGTGGCTGGCCTGGAAGATCGGCATCACGATCGGGCCGGCCCGCGAACGGGTCCGCGCCGCCCGCGCGCTGGAGAACCTGCCGCAGACCGCCGACGCCCTTAGGGACGGGACCATCTCCTACGCCAAGGTGCGGGCGCTCACGCGCGTGGCTACTCCGGAGAGCGAGACAGAGTTGCTCGAGTTCGCACGCGCCGGGTCGGCGGCGAACCTGGAGCAGATGGTGCGCATGTGGAAGAAGCTGTCGCGCGATGAGGAGTTGACCGCCGAACAGGCGCGGCACCGCAGCCGCGCGTTCTCGGTGTTCGTGGACGGCGACGGGATGTACGTGGTGAAGGGACGGCTCGAGCCGGAGGTCGGAGCGGTGCTGATGCGGGCGGTGGAGGCGGCGTCGGATGCGCTGTTCCGGGGCGAGGGCGGGGCCGCCCATGGCGGACGGGATGCCGGAAGCAGGGGAGGGGGCGCGGCGACCCGCGAGCCTGGTCCCGATGATCCCCGGCCGAAGCCGAAACAGCGCCGGGCGGACGCCGTGGGGCTGCTTGCGGAGCGGGCGCTGGCGGCGGGGTTCGGGGGCGGCGAGTCGAGCGCGACGCCAGACGATGGAGCGACGGCTGGTTCGGACTCGGAGCGCAAAGTCGAGTCCGGCACCCGCGCCGAGCGCTACCAAGTCATGGTCCATTGCGATGCGGCAACGCTTGCGGCCGAAGGCGAGACGGGACGCTCGGATCTGGACGGGATCCGCGTCTCCGCGGAAACGTCGCGCCGCATGGCGTGCGATGCCGCCGTCGTCGCGATGGTCCACGCGAAGGACGGCTCGCTGCTGAACGTCGGTCGCCGGACGCGCACGATTCCTCCGCACATCCGCCGGGCGCTGGAGGAACGCGACCGTGGATGCCGCTTTCCCGGGTGTGGGTGCAGGTTCACCGAGGCGCATCACGTGAAGCACTGGGCGGACGGGGGTGAGACGAGCCTCCGAAACACGCTGCTGCTCTGTCGGCGGCATCACCGCGCCGTTCACGAGGGACGGATCAAGGTATCCGTAAACGGTGACGGGACGGTGCTGTTCTTCACGCCGAAGGGAAGAATGCTGGTGGATGCGCCGAAGCGGGTCGAGCGGGCCGAAGCGCGGAAGCGGCGCGGGTGGGCGGATTCAGCGGAGCAGCGCTCGAACCCAGACCTGCCGCCTGTCCCATCGGTCCGTCCCGGGGCCCCGTCGACGCGTGAACTTACCAAGCTCCCTAATGGCGCTGCCCTCTATCGCGACGCCGATATCCCCTGGGAGATCGAAGCCGCAGCGCGGGAAGCCGTCGAAGAGTCTCTCGGATGATGGGGTCGTTCGCCAAGCCCCGTCACCCGGGTCGCGGCGACTCCTCCGCGGTCGTTGTAGCCCGCGCCTCCTCCTCGTCCCCCGGCGCCTCCTCCCACTCGTACTCGCGGTCGTGCACCCAGCGCTCGAACCACTCCAGGTGCACGTTGGCCTTGAAGAGCTGGTGCCGGAGTTCGGTCCAGCCGTGCCCCGCGCGCGGCGCTACATAGAGATGCGTCGGAACGCCGTTGTGCTTGAGCCCGCGGTACATCTCCACCGACTGCGGCATGGGCACGCGGGCGTCCTCTTCGCCCACGAGAAAGATCGTCGGCGTGCTCACCCGCCACACCTCGCGCAGCGGCGAGTCTTGCCAGTACTGGTCGACGGGCGCGTCCTCCTCCCAGGGGGTGCCGCCGAACCACGGGGTCCGGTAGACACGGATGTCGCTCTGGGCGTACATCGACACCCAGTTGGCGGCGCCCGCTCCGGAGGCGGCGGCTTTGAAGCGGCCGGTGTGGGTGATGATCTTGTTGGTCATGTGCCCGCCGGCGCTCCATCCCATCTTGGCCATGCGCGCGCCGTCCACCAGGCCGAGATCGATCAGGTGGTCGACCCCGGTCATGACATCCAGGTGGGCCTGATCGAAGTAGTTGCCCACCATGTTGCGCAGGAAGTCGTCGCCGTACCCGGTGCTGCCCCGGTAGTTGGGCTTGAAGACGAAGTAGCCCATTCCGTTCAGCACCTGCACGAAGTTGCCCGCGGTGGAGAACTGGAACTTGTCGGACGAGGCGGGCCCGCCGTGGGTCTGGACCACCAGCGGATACCGGGTGCCCTCCTCATACTCGAGCGGGTAGAAGAGCAGCCCCTCGACCTCGATGCCGTCCTCACCCCGCCAGCGGATGGCCTCCTGGCGCGGCTGCAGGAAGTCCTCGGTGAGGTAGTCGAAGACGTGGGTGACGCGCTCGGGGCCGTCGTCGGACATCACCCACAGGTCGCCCCGGTTGTCCGCCCGGTTGAGTCCGAAGACGTGCGCGTCCACCGCGGGCGCGTATTGCCAGTTGATGACCTGGTGGTCGCCCTCGGTCAACTGGGTCAGGCGCTCGCCTTCGATGTCCACGCGCATCAGCTCCTCGCGCACGCCCGAGTTGGCGCGGAAGAAGATGGCCTCGCCGTCGCCCGACCACGCGATGGCGTCGACCCCGTGCGGCATGTCCGGAAGCAGTATGCGCGCCTCTCCGTCTCCGGATGCCGGGACGAGAAAGAGATTGTCGTTGTAGTAGAAGTCGAAGTCCTCGTTCGAGTCCGCGTGGAAGGCCACCCACTGGTTGTCCGGAGAAAGGCGCGCGTTGTATTCCGGCACCGAGTTGCGGGTGAGCTGGCGCGCGTCGCTCCCGTCCGCCCGTATCACCCACACCTCGCGCCGGTCCACGCCCTCGAAGAGCGGCGATTCTCCGCGGTGGAAGGCGATGTGGGTGCCGTCGCGCGAAAGCGAGTATCCGGTGACCGAGTAGTCGCCTTCCGTGACCCGGCTCGCCTCGCCGTCGTCCACGCTCGCGCGCCAGATGTGGAGCTGCTGATAGTTCTCGTCGAAGGCGAAGACATCGTCCCCGGCGGCGCGCGCGGCCTGCTCCTTCTCCGAGAGTTCGTCCGAAGCTACGAAGTAGATACCGCTGCCATCCGGGGCCCAGGTGATGCTCGAGACCGCCGTCGGATGATCGGTGAGGGCGTTCGCCTCTCCTCCCATGGCGTTCAGCAGGTAGATCCGGGTGTGCTCATCCTCGCCGCGCCGGGCCAGGAAGGCGATGCGGCTTCCGTCGGGCGACCAGCGTGGGCTCGTCTCCCCGTTCTCGCCGTTGGTGACCTGGATCAGGTTGCCGCCGTCCGCGTCCACCCTCCAGATGTGGGCGACGGTACCGTTCTCCTCCCAGTCGGCGTCCCGGCGAACGAAGAGCAGCCGGGTTCCGTCAGGGGAGATGCGCGGGTCGCCTAGCGTCGGCACGTCGATGAGGTCGACGATGTTCATCGGGCGCGGCGCGGCGTCCATGTCCTGCGCCGAGAGGCCTGCCACCGGCCCCGTCAGGACCAGAACCAGGGCCAGCGCCGCCAACGCGGGCCCGCGGGGAACGCGGCCCGGCGCCGGCCTTGTCCGGGGGTTGTCGTGCTCGTGCATTGGTCCTCCTGCGTCGCTCATACTCGTCTTCAAAACACTCATCCCCTCAACGGCTACAGTGCGCGGGATCCGAAGGGATGGCTGGAATCCGGCTCGGAACCGTTCGCTGCTCCCCTATTCGAAACTCCCCTCGGGCACCGCCTCGTGCATCTCTGCGGCCACGTCCTCCGCGCTCCGGAAGCGCGCAAGATCCAGATCGAAATCCGGAGCGGTCCGGCGCCGGATCTTGCCGACCAGCTCGCGGACTTCCCGCGGCGCCATCCCCATTCCGCGCAGTTCCTCGAAGCTGAGCGATCCGCCACCTTCCCGTACCTCGAGCCCGCCACCCTCTCCCGGCGCGAGCAGTGTGGCCAGGGCCTCCAGCTCCATTCGGCTCAGCTTGTCGCCGCACACCTGGTAGTCGATCCAGGCCTCGAAGCTCATCGGGGCCACCCGCTTGAGCATCCCCGCCATCACCCGCCCGAACTCCTGGATCTCCCACTGGGCGTGATCATCCACGCGAAGCGTGAGGAAGTGCAGCAGGTTGTGCAGGTCGATCTTCCAGTACCACTGCGTGTATGTCGACAGCGGCAAGTCGATTCGGGCCAGCTCGCGGGCGATATCCTGCTCGACCATCCACCCGTACGCCTGGGAAGCGGACTTGCGCACATCCTCCCATTGCCGGATCGCATCCCGATAGAGGCCCTTCGGAGCGGCATCCTCCTCCCTCCCCTGATTGTTGGAGGTGCTCTGGAGCGAGAAGTTCTCTCTATCGGGGCTGTAGAAGAGGAGCGGCATCAGACTGTAGCGACCCGAATACTCATTAATTGAGTTGTGGGTGACGATGCCGTTCGCCACAAAGTTGTGGTATGGGCCTTCGACTTCGAGGTCGTATGTCTCCCGCTCGCCCACGAACTCGAAGTGCTTGATCCGCACGAGCTTGGCCTTGTCGAGGCGGCTGGCTGTCGCCAACGACTGTCCGGATCCGCGGTACTCGCGCTGCAGCCAGATCGGATCGCGGTAGAATGCGGGGCGCTCTTCGGCTGCGCCGTTGACGTAAACGAAGTGGTCGCCGGGCTGCCACGCCGCGCGCCCACCGATCTCCCGCAACCGGGTCGCTGCCCCGAGCGTGTTCCAGCCGTCGGCAAACATGAATCGGTGATCAGCTGTGGCTTCGATGGACTTGCCGTCCTCCAGAACCATCCTGAACACCGGCTTCGGGCCGTTCCGGTACACGTCCACAACGCGGGTGTGCTGGAACGCCAGAGTGTCCTCGTTGACTTGCCTGAGTTTCATCCGGCGAACGCGATCGAGGCGAAAAAACGGGTTCCGCTGCTTGTCGGGGCGAGTTCGATTCCGCGTGGGTTGAAAGCGTCGCCAGATCTCTTCGATGGGCAGCTTGTAGAGTTGGCGGCGCCCCCTCGCTTCGGCACCAGGCAGGTCGAAGAACACCTCGGTGCCCTCCGCCAGGCACGCCGTCCGGTGCCGCACCCACTGGCGCGCCACGAACATCGGCATGGCGCAGTGGAACTTGAGCTCGACCATCTCGCTGGGCGTGGTGTGCAGATGCCGGCGCAGGTAGCGGATGAGCCCGCGGGTGGCGCTGCGCCTGCGGGTGCCGTAGCCGTAGCTTACGCGCGCGGCGTGCTCGATGCTCTCGTCGGTCCCCATGTAGTCGACCAGCGAGACGAAGCCGTGGTCGAGCACGGGGTAGTAGAGTCCGAGGATCTCCTCGGCCTCGGGAGTGGTGGGACGCCTTGTTTCCATGCGCGTTCCGGCTAGGCTTTCTGAGGATGGACGATGACGGACAACTCCTCTGGAGGTTAAACCCGATGCCGTTCACTGCGATAGATCCCGCGACCGGCCGGCGCATCAGGGACTACCCCGAGATGTCCTCCGGCGACTACGCCCGCGCCGTGGCCGGCTGCCAGAAGGCCTTCCTGGCCTGGCGCGACACCCCCATGGAGGAGCGGTCGCGGCTTGTGGGGAGCCTGGCGGCCATCCTGAGGGAGCGGCGCGAGGAGTTTGCCGAACTCATGACCCGCGAAATGGGGAAGCCCGTGCGGGAGGCTCGCGCGGAGATCGAGAAGTGCGCCATGGTGTGCGAACACTACGCCGAGCACGCTCCCGGCTACCTCGCTCCGCAACCGGTCGAAACCGAAGCCCGCCAGAGCTTCATCACCTTCCAGCCGATCGGCATCGTCTTCGCCATCATGCCCTGGAACTACCCCTTCTGGCAGGTCTTCCGCTTCGCCGCGCCCAACCTGATGGCGGGTAACGGGACGCTCCTTAAGCACGCGCCCAACGTCCCGGGGTGCGGGCTGGCCATCGAGGGCATCTTCCGCGAAGCCGGGTTCCCCGAAGGCCTCTTCCGCGCGCTGCTCATCGACCACGACCGCGCAGCCGAACTCATCGCCGACCCGCGTGTGCGCGCGGTGACGCTGACGGGGAGCACCGTCGCCGGGAAGACGGTGGCCGCGACCGCCGCCGCCCACGTCAAGAAGTCCGTGCTGGAGCTGGGCGGCAACGACCCCTGCATCGTGCTCGAGGACGCCGACCTGGAACTCGCCACGCGCCTGTGCGTGACCAGCCGCCTGATCAACGCCGGGCAGAGCTGCATCGCCGCCAAGCGCTGCATCGTGGTCGAGCCCGTTCTCGCCGAGCTGCGCGAGCGGGTGGTGGAGGCGATGGCCACCGCGACCTTCGGCGATCCCTTCGACGAGGCCAACCGCATCGGCCCGCTGGCACGCGAGGACCTGCGCGACCGCCTGCACGACCAGGTGCAGGGGAGCGTCGAGGCGGGCGCGTCGCTCCTGGTGGGCGGCCACGTGCCCGACCGGCCGGGCTGGTTCTATCCGCCCACCGTGCTGGCCGACGTGGGCCCGGGCATGCCCGCCTACGAGGAAGAGCTGTTCGGCCCGGTCGTGTCCATCGTGGCGGTAGCGGACGAGCGCGAGGCCATCGCGGTGGCCAACGACACCCGCTACGGGCTGGGCGCCTCGGTCTTCACCCGCGATCTGGAGCGCGGGCGGCGCATTGCGGCCGAGGAGATCGATGCGGGCAACTGCTTCGTGAACGCCTTCGTGCGCTCCGACCCCCAGCTCCCCTTCGGCGGGGTCAAGGAAAGCGGCTACGGACGCGAACTCTCCCTCTTCGGCATCCACGAGTTCGTGAACGTGAAGTCGGTGTGGGTGGGTTGAGATAGCCCCTCAAAGACTCGCATATCCGGGACCGGCTCCGTATCTTGGCAAGTTGTGAAAGCGTGCCGGGCACTCCCGGCCAGCGACACCACGAAGGAGGTGATGACCGTGACCGAAGTCGAGATCATCCGCGACCGCGGTCCCCGCAACTACTCACGCCGCAAGTTCATCAAGGGCGTGATCGCGGCGGGCGCGACCGTCTCCGCGTCCAGCTACCTGTTCCGGGGTCCGGGCGTGCTGACCGCCGGCCAGGCCCGGGGCGGGGTGGAACGGCTCATGACGCTCACCGTCAACGGCCAGCAGCGACGCGTCGACGTGCTCCCGTACGAGACGCTGGCGATGACGCTGCGCTACAAGCTGGGGCTGACCGGGACCAAGCTGGGGTGCGACCGCGCGGAGTGCGGGGCCTGCACCGTCCACATCGACGGAGTCACGCACTACTCCTGCTCGATGCTCACCCACCAGGTGCGAGGCCGTGAGATCCGCACCATCGAGGGGCTCGAGAGCCCCGACGGCGAGCTTCACCCGGTGCAGCAGGCGGTCATGGACGAGGGCGGCTTCCAGTGCGCCTTCTGCGCCCCCGGCTTCATCATGAGCATGGCGGCATTCGTCGAAGACAACCCGGGCGCCAGCCGCGCTCAATGTGCGCAGGCGCTCTCCGGCAACCTCTGCCGCTGCGGCGACTACAACAAGATCCTCGATTCGGCGGAGCGAGCCGTCGAGTTGATGGGCCAACGCGCCTGACGAACGGCCTTTTACGGAGGAGGATGAAATGGCCGAGAAGGCTATTGGACGAGACATCGCGCCCCCGGATCTGCGAGCCAAGATCACCGGCAGGGCCAGGTACGCCGAGGACTTCCGCGCGGAGGGCATGCTCTTCGCCAAGCTGCTGCTCTCCCCCATGCCCCACTGCCGCGTGCGCCGCATCGACGCGAGCGCGGCGCTGGCGATGGAGGGGGTGGTCGACATCCTGACCGCCGACGACCCGATGATGCCCGAGATCACGGGGGTCGCGGCAGAGGCCGCCCTGACCAACGAGCCGCTCTACGAGGGCGAGCCCGTGCTGGCGGTGGCCGCGGTGGACGAGACCACGGCGGCGGACGCCATCGAGGCGATCCGGGTCGACTTCGAGCCCCTGCCCTTCGTGGTGGACCCGCTCGACAGCCTGCGCCCGGGCGGCCCCAACGCGCGCCTGGACGGCAACATCCAGTGGCGCGAGGGCCAGACCCGCGAGATCCGCGAGTTCAAGTGGACCGACGACGACTACGACGCCGCGGGCCCCGACCGGTTGCCGATGGGCGAACCTCAGGTGGAATGGAACGTCGGTGAAGTCGAGGACGGTTTCGCGGACGCGGATCTGGTGCTCGAGGAGACGCTGCTGCACCAGTCGCTGTCCCATCATCCGATGGAGCCGCGCAGCGTCATGGCGTACTGGCAGAACGGCAAGCTCTATCTGCACACCTCCACCCAGAGCACGGCGCGCACCCACGCGGGGCTGGCCAACCGTCTCGGCATGGACCAGTCGGATGTCGTGCTTGTGACGGAGTACTGCGGGGGCGGGTTCGGCAGCAAGATCTCCGGGGCGCCCATCAACGACGTGGCCGCGATCATGTCGCGGAAGACCGGGCGTCCGGTGATGCTGCGCATCAACCGCTACGAGGAGACGTACATCGGCCGGGCGCGCCCCGGGTTCCAGTCGTTCGCGAAGATGGGCTTCAGGAACGACGGGCGGGTCACCGCCATCGACCTCTACATCGTTCAGGACGCCGGCTCCTACGGCAGCTCCGGCGACTTCAACACCGCCGGGACTGTGGCGTCGCTCTGCTACCAGCCCGAGCACATGCGCTTCCGCGCCGTATCAGTGTACACCAACACCCCGCCCCGCTCGGCACAGCGAGCCCCGGGCGGCGCCCAGATCGTGGCCATGCTCGAGCCCATCATGGACAAGGCAGCACGCGAACTCGGCATCGACCGGCTCGACATCCGGCGGGTGAACGCCCCCGGACACGACGGCTGGCTCGGCGCCAATCAGGGCTCGCTTTCGAGCTGCTTCGCGCGCGAGGCGCTGGATCTGGGAGCGGAGGTGTTCGGCTGGGAGGAGCGGACGCAGCTCAGCGCGACCCGCCGCGGCACCAAGTCCATCGGCGTCGGCATCGGCATCAGCCCCTTCGTGGGCGGGAGCCGGGGGATGGATGGCCTGCTGGTGATCCGTCCGGACGGGAGGCTCTACATCCACCAGGGCATCGGCAACCTGGGTACGCACTCCATCGCCGACACCGCCAGGGCGGCCGCCGACGTGCTGGACATGGACTGGAACGACTGCGAGGTGGTGTGGGGCGACACCTCGCGCAACCTGCCGTGGAGTTCCAGCCAGTCGGGCAGTCAGACCACGCACGCTCATACCCGCTCCAACCACGCCGCGGCGCTGGACGCCAAGGCGAAGCTGCAGGAGATCGCGGCCGGGGCGCTGGGCGGGTCTCCCGATTCCTACGACTGCGCGGACGGGCGCGTCTTCCAGACCGCCAATCCCGGCCGCGGCATGACCTTCGCCGAGGCCGCCCGGCGCGCGATCGGCATGGGCGGCAGGTACAGCGGACACGAACTGCCCGACGACCTCAACCCCATGACGGTGGCGTCCGCGACCAACCTCGCCGGCGAGGGCCTGATGGGCGTGGCCCGCGACAACTACGGCGGCGACGGCAGCATCTGGTCGTGGGTGATGGGCTTCGCCCAGGTGGAGGTCGACGTCGAGACCGGCCAGATCGACCTGACCGAGTACACCGGCGTCACCGACTGCGGCACCGTGCTGCACCCGCGCAGCCTGGCAGCGCAGATCCACGGGGGCGCCGTGCAGGGCTTCGGCCAGGCGCGCAGCCAGAAATGGGTCTTCGACCCGCAGTGGGGCGTCGCCTTCGCCAAGCGCCTGTATACGGCCCGCCCGCCCGGCATTCTCGATGTTCCGCTGAGGATGAGGTGGGCCGCCGTCGACGAACCCGACCCGCAGACGCCGGTGGGCGCCAAAGGGATCGGGGAACCACCCATCGGGGCCGGGGCGGCAGCGATCGCTTCGGCGGTCGCGGACGCTCTCGGCGGCCAGTGCCTGTGCCGGACGCCGCTCACCACCGACGTGGTGCTCGCGGCGCTCACGGGCACCGAGCAGCCGTATCGTCCTCTCGAAACGCACGTGTAACCGGAGGCTCCGACCATGGCCGTCATTCGCGACATGATCCCGCCGTGCGAGCTCTTCCAGCCGGCGAGCATCGGCGACGCACTCAACCTGCTCGACCAGTACGGGGAAAACTCCTGGGTACTGGCGGGCGGACTGGACAGCTTCGACTGGTTCAAGGACCGCATCAAGCGTCCCGAAGCCATCGTGGACCTCGGGGGCATCGAGGAACTGAGCGGCATCCGCGCCGATGGTGACGGGCTCGTCATCGGGCCGATGACCTCCCTCACCGAAGTGGCGACCCATCCCGACATCGTCGGACGCTTCGGGCTGCTCGCCCAGGCCGCCGAGCACGTGGCCACGCCCCAGATCCGCAACCAGGGCACCCTCGGCGGCAACCTCGCCCAGGACACCCGCTGCTGGTATTACCGCGGTGGATGGCCCTGCTACCGGGCGGGCGGAAACATCTGTTACGCCTCGGCGCCCAAGGCCATGAACGCCGAGCACTGCGTCTTCGGCGCCAGCCGCTGCGTGGCGATCAACCCCTCGGACACCGCGCCCGCCACGATCGCGCTGGACGCGCAGATGGTGGTCACCAATTCGTCCGGCGAGACCGTGTACGACGCCGAGGATTTCTTCATCGGCCCCGGCATCGACATCGAGCGCATGACCGTCATGGAGCCCGGCGACCTGCTCACCGCGATCCGCATTCCGGGTACCTGGGCCGGCGCCGACTTCTACTTCGAGAAGATCCGCGACCGCCAGTCGTGGGACTTCTCGCTGGTAACCGTCGCATCGGCGATGCGCACCTCGGGCGGCACGATCCAGGACGCGCGCATCTCGGTCAACGGGGTCGCGCCCTACCCGATGCGGCTCGACGAGGCCGAGCGCGCGGTCATCGGCCAGGCCCCGACCGACGACATCGGAGTCGCAGCCGGTGACATCGCCATTCGCCGCGCGCAGCCCTTGCGCCACAACGCGTACAAGCTCCCGCTCATGAAGAATCTGGTGCGGCGAGCCGTGCGCGCGGAGGTGTAGAGGTGGAGCTCTGGCGCAGGGCCGCCAATCCATGGAATCAGGAGGTCCTGATCGGGATCTCCTTCGACCTGATGTGGGCCGCGCTGATCGCGGGCATCGTCTTCGTGACCGGGCACGCCCTGTGGGTGCGCAGCCTGGCAACCGCCAACGGTCACGGCGATGACGCGCCGGCGCCCCCGGGCCTGCCCGCGCGCATCCTGCGCCACACCTTTTCCGCGCGCGCGTTCCACTGGCTGATGGCCATCTCCATGTTCGCCCTGCTGGTCACCGCCTTCTTCCCGTGGGCGGGAATCCAGTTTCCGTGGGTGACCATTCACTGGCTGGCCGGGGTGCTGCTCATCCTGACCGTCGTCTACCACATCATCCACTCCACCTTCTGGCAGGACTTCTGGTCGATGTGGGTGGGCAGGGACGACGTGGAGACCGCCAAGCGCGAGGTGAAGCGCTTCTTCGGCAAGGAGCAGCCGGAGGGCCGCAAGGCGGCCAAGTATCCGCTGGACCACAAGATGTACCACCACGCCATCGTGGTCGTGACCTTCGCCGCCGTGGCCACGGGCGTGCTCATGATGTTCCGGGTCGACACCTGGTTCTGGGCGCGCAACCCCTACATCCTCTCGGATGCGATGTGGGGCGTGGTCTACGTGGTGCACGGGCTGAGCGGGGTGGCGCTGATCTCGCTGGTCATCGCGCACATCTACTTCGCGGTGCGACCCGACAAGTGGTGGATCACGATGTCGATGTTCAACGGCTTCGTGAACCGGAAGGATTACCTCGAGCACCACGACCCCGAGCGCTGGGCGGGTGACGGGCCCGCGCCTCAGCTGCCGGAACAGACTTGACCCGTAGCGAGTTGCGCGCCCGCATCGAGGCGATCGAGGAAAGCTACGAGTTCTTCCTGGCCTACGCGGCCCAGGGGGCTGCGGGCACCGGCCCGGGTGCTTCCAGCGGTCAGGTGCGGCAATTCCTGGCGCGGACCGAGGAAGCCCTCGAGGGACTGGGCGAAGGGGTTGCGGCCCTCGCGGAAGCGGCGGGGCTGGCCCCGGCTTCGGTGTATCGCGCGATGGCCGACGTGCTGGCTCGGGATGCCGAAAGCACCCTGGCGGCCGTGCAGTTGGTGTCGGCCCAGAAGTGGGTCAGCTCCCAGCTCATCGACAACCTGAATGCCTCCATCCACTTCCGGGCCCTGCTCACCGACCTCTTTCTGATCGACGAGATCCTCGATATCCAGGATGCCGCTCGGGGGACCAACCCGTGAGAACTCGACATAGCTATGCCCTTGCGGGCCTGATCGCGCTGGCGTGCGGCGGCGGTGCCGCCCCGATGCCCCAGATGGCCACCGACCCGCCCGCGCCCGAGCGGCCCGACCCCGTAATGGAGGCCGACACCCCCGCGACGCCCACGCCACCCGCGGCGCCGGTCGCCGCGCCCGCAGTCGCCGGCCTCGACACCGTGCGCGCCGGCCGCTTCGACAACGGGCGCATGTGGACCTTCGAGAACCCGCCCTCCGCCTACCTGCGCGAGACCTACGACATCGACGCGGACTCGGTCTGGTTCCGCCGCGCCCGGCTGGGAGCGCTGCGCATCCCCGGCTGCTCGGCGTCGTTCGTGTCGGGCGACGGGCTGGTGCTCACCAACCACCATTGCGCGCGCGAGCACATATCCGCGGTGTCCCGCGAGGGAGAGAGCCTTCTGGACGACGGGTTCTACGCGGAGAGCCTGGACGAAGAGCGGGCGATCGAGGAGTTCGAAGCGGACCGGCTCATCGCGATTCGCGACGTGACGGCGGAGATGGACGCGGCCCTGGAGGGCATCAACGAACCCCAGGCCCGCTCGCAGGCGCGCGCATCGGCCGAGGAGGAAATCGCGGCCCGCATCTCGGAGGAGTACGGGGGCGAGGACGCCGGCTTCGAAGTGGAGATGGTCTCGCTCTACAACGGCGGACGCACCTCGGCCTACGTCTTCCGGCGCTACACCGACGTGCGCATGGTGATGGCGCCCGAGCTGTCCGTCGGCTACTTCGGCGGCGACCCCGACAATTTCACCTACCCCCGCTACGCCCTCGACTTCACCTTCCTGCGCGTCTACGAGGACGGCGATCCGCTCGACACCAGCGAGAACTTCTTCCGCTGGAGCGAGACCGGGGTGGGGAGCGGCGACGCCGTGTTCATGATCGGCAATCCCGGCTCCACGAGCCGCATCCAGACCGTGGCCGAGCTCGAATTCCGGCGCGACGTCTCCGACAAGGGGCTGCTCGCCTTCGTCAACAACCGCATCGACGCGCTCGAGGCGTTCTACGACATGGACCCGGAGGCGGGCGAGGCGATGGATCTGCGCAACACCATCTTCTCGCTGATCAACACGCAGGAGGCCTATGGGGGAATCCTGCGCGGGCTGCACGACCCGGTGATCCTGGCGAAGCGCCGCGACCAGGAACGGGCGTTCCAGGAAGCGCTCGAAGCCGATCCCGAGCTGGCGGAGGAGTACGGCGGGCTGATCGCACAGATGGCGGAGCTGCAGGAACGGAAGGGCGAGCAGGCCGGGGGCTTCGGGTCGTTCCTGGCCTTCGCAAGCCCGGATTACGAGGGCGCGGTGCTGTCACGCGCGCTCTTCGCCTTCCAGTACGCCAACGGGTCGCGCGCGGGAGCGCCCGCCGAGGCGCTCGAGGGGGTGATGACGTCGCTAAGCGAAGTGCCGGGGCAGCCGCCGGCGATGCAGGAGTTGCTGCTGGCGGCCCGCCTGCGCGACATCCAGGCGAGCTACGGAGCCGATTCACCGCTCACCACCAGCCTGCTCGGCGGGAGGAGCCCCGAGGATGTCGCCGCTTCCATCGTGGCCGAGAGCGTGCTTGCGGACTCCGCAGGCGCGGTCGACGCCGTCCGCAGCGGCACCGCAGGCATGGGCGACCCGGCGATGCAGCTCCTGGGCGCCCTCATCTCCGGCATCGGCCCCTTCCAGCAGGCGCTCGGACCCATCTCCGCGGAGGAGGAGCAGATCGCGGCAGCGCTGGGGCGGGCGCGCTTCGCGGTCTACGGGACCGATGTTCCGCCCGACGCCACCTTCTCGCTCCGCATCGCCGACGGCGTGGTGTCGCAGTACGACTACAACGGCACCTTCGCCCCGGTGGTGACCACCTTCTACGGCCTCTACGACCGCCACTACTCCCACGTGGCGGGAGGGACCGGGGACGGGGAATGGGATCTGCCCGGGCGCTGGCTCGATCCGCCGGGCGACCCGGACCTGTCCACGCCGATAAACTTCGTGTCCACCAACGACATCATCGGCGGAAACTCGGGCTCGCCCCTCGTCAACGCCGACCTGGAGCTGGTGGGACTGGCCTTCGACAGCAACACCGAGGGGCTCTCCGGCGAGTACATCTTCCTCACCGACCGTGCGCGCGCCGTGTCGGTGGACGTGCGCGGCATCCTCGAGGCGCTCGAAGAGGTCTACCTGGCAGAGCGCATCGTGGAGGAGCTGCGCAGCGGGGGGAACTGAGCAGCTACAGCCCCGTCCGCAGATAGCCCCGGACAGCCGACACCGCCCGCTCGACATCGGTGTGCGAGTTGTAGAAGTGGGGCGAGAGGCGCACGCCGGTGCGGTCGCTGCCGCCGCGCGACGCAGCCACGATGCCATCGTTCTCCAGCGCGCCCACTACATCGCCCGGTGAGAGTTCGCCCGGGCGGAAGGTGACCACGGCCGCGCGCCGCGAGGGCTCCTGCGAGGTCCACATGTGCACGCCGTCGAGAGCGGAAAGCTCCTCGACCAGCGCGGTCGCGAGCTCGCGGCTGCGGGCCTCCACCTCGGCCATCGTGATCTCCTGCAGGAACTCGATCTGCGCACCGAAGGCGCGGATGGCGGGCTCGTCGCGCTGGCCCAGGCCCTCGTGCGTGCGCGCGAGACCCCGCGACCCGGTGTAGGCGCTGTACATGGTGGGCCAGAAGCGGTCGTGGACGCGGGCGTTCACGTACAGCACACCCGTCTCCTTGGGGCCGCAGGGCCACTTGTGGGCGCTTCCGGTATAGAAGTCGGGCTGCACCTCGGAGAGGTCGATGTCGAAAAGGCCGAAGGACTGGGCGCCGTCGACGACCGAGAAGACGCCGTGCTCACGTGCCAGGGTGCACAGTTCGCGCGCCGGGAAGAGGTCTCCGGCGGTGTTGGTCAGATGGGTGAACGAGATCACCCGGGTATTCGGAGTGATCGCCTCGCGGAACGCCCGCACGTAGTAGTCGGCGCCGGGATGCGGACTCGCCGGCTCGATCTCGCGCACGGTGTAGCCGAAGCGCTGCCCCTTGGCCTTCCACGCGAGGTTGTTGCTGGGGTGGTTGTCGCGCATGATCACGACCTCGTCGCCCAGCCCCAGTTGCAGGCCGGTCGACACCCAGTTGTTCGCCTCGCTGGTGTTGCGGGTGATGAGGATCTCCTCGGGGGTGACGCCCAGGAATTCGGCCAGGCGGTCGCGGGTGGGTTCCTTCACCCGGGCCATCTCGCCGCGGAAGCTCGGCACCGGCTCGCGGTCCATGCGCTCGGTGTAGTCGTACACCGCCTGCAGGGTGCTCGCCGGCGACGGGCAAAGGTTGGCCGCGTTCATCACCGACAGCTCGGGCGGCATCAGGAAGCGGGCCCGCACCTCGTCCCAGTCCACTACCTGGCCGGCTCCGCTTCCGCGGGCGAGCGGCCCGGAAGGTGTCCGCCGCGCCAGGCCTTCGAGCGCGGGATGGCCGAGCAGGGCCGCCGATCCTCCAGCGGCGAAGAGACGGGCGAAATCGCGGCGATTCATGGATGAAGCAGGCATGCGGCCCTCGCGGTTCCGGGGTTCAGCGGCATCTGAACTGAATAGTACGCCCGGCCCGGCGCGCGCGCGATTCGTCCGCCTGGTCGGTACGCAAACGAACGGGCCGGAGCCTTTCGGCCCCGGCCCGTCGACGCACTGTCCCCGCTGATGTCCCCTACGGAATCAGCTTGTTGGCGAAGTCTCCCGCGCGGAAGATGGAGATGTCGTCCAGCGAAACGTAGTCGCGCAGCGCGGAGTTGACCTCCTCCAGCGTCAGCGCTTCGATCGCCGCTTCGCGGGCGGCGGTGAACTCCATCGTCCGGTTGGTGAACAGGTTGTTGCTGAGCTGGCCGGCGAGGGTGCGGTCGTTCGAGCGTCCGTTCTGCTGCGCGTCCAGGAATCCGCGTTTCGCGGCATCCAGTTCGTCCTGGGTGAACCCTTCCTCCAGCGCCTTGCGCAACTCGTCGCGGAACGCGTCCACCACCCTGTCGCCGTTTTCAGGGGCGAAGATGGCGTAGGTAAGGAACAGCCCGCCATCGTCGACCGGGGGCACCGCCAACTGCGAACCCACGCCGTAGGAGAGCCCCTCCTCCTGGCGGATGCGGGTCGGCAGACGCGAATTCAGGAACCCGCCCCCCAGCATGAAGTCGGCCATGCGCAGCGCCGGATAGCGGGGATCGTCGTCGCGCATGCGGAACGTGGTGACGGCCACCATCCACGCGTTCGCCTTGTCGGGGGTCTCGATGTCCATGCTGACGGTTTCGACCTCCAGGTACGGATCCGCGACGCGCTCGTAGGGCTCGGGCGCGTCCCAGCCGCCGAACACCTCCTCCAGCACCGCAAGCGTCTCATCGGGATCGAAGTCTCCGACTACGGCCATGGTGCCGCCCTCGGCTCCGTAGAACTCGGACCAGAACGCCCTGGCCTCATCGACCGTCGCGGCGTTCAGACGCTCGATGTCCTCCTCGAAGGTGGTCGAGTAGCGCGGATGGTCCTCGGGAAACCGGTTCAGGTGCCGGTTGAAGGCCTGGAAGACCAGCGCCTGGGGCTCAGACTGCTGCTGCTCGATCGCCGCCAGCCGCTCCTCGCGCAGCAGATCGAACTCGTCGGGATCGAAGGCGGGCTGGCGAAGCACCTCGCCGGCCAGACGGAGGACGGCGCCAAGGTTCTCGCGGACCGTGGTGAACGTTCCGCTGGCGGACAGCGCAGACCCGCCAACGCCGCCCTGCGCTCTCAGGCGATCCAGCTCGTCGCTGATCTCCTGGCGCGAGCGCTGGGTCGTGCCGCGCATCAACATGGATCCCGCCAGCGATCCGGCCGTGGCCCGCCCCATGAGCGCGGCTTCGGTGCCGTGGCGGAAGGAGAACTGCACGTTCACGGCGTCACCGCGGTTCTCCTTGGGCATTAGCGCGACCTCCACGCCGTTGGACAGCGTCGTGGTCACCGTGCGTTCGTCGATGTTGGCAGGCGTCGGGTCGAACGCCTCGCCCTCGGCCACGGCCTCGCGTCCGGTGTAGTCGGCGACCAGCGCCGCCACGTCGGGCGGCTCCGGGATTTCGGCCCGGGCCGGCGTCTCGTCCGCCGGGTAGAAGTAGCCGATGGTACGGTTGGAGGGTTTCAGGTAGGCCTGCGCCACCTGGTGAACGGCGGTGGGCGTGACCTGCTCCAGCCGGTCGCGGTGCAGGAAGAAGAGGCGCCAGTCGCCCATCGACGCCCATTCGCTCAACTGCAGCGCGATGCCCTGCGGGTTGTTGAACGCCAGCTCGATGCTCGACAGGTAGTCGGTCCGGGCCCGTTCGACCTCCTCCTCGGTGGGCGGCGCCTCGACCATCTCGTCGAGGGTGGTGAGCATTGCGGCCGCGGCTTCCTCCAGCGAGTCCTCCTGGCGCACCTGGGCAGCGGCCATCAGCACCCCCGGCTCGTTGAGCTGGTAGCCGAAGGCGAACGCGTTCGCCGCAAGCCCGGGCTCCACCAGGTTCTGGTAGAGGCGCCCGGCAGGCCGGGTCGCGAGGACGTGGGTGAGCACGTCCACCGCAGCGTACTGCTCGTGGGATCCGGGCGGAACGTGGTAGGCGGCCATGACCAGCTGCACGTCGCCCACGCGCCGCAGGGTCACCGTGCGCTCGCCGTCCTGGGCGGGCTCCGCCGTGTAGGTGTGGAACAGTTCGTTCGCCCCGGTGCGATCGGGACGCGGGATGGCGCCGAATTCCTCGGCCACCAGTTGAATGGCGTACTCCGGTTCGAAGCGTCCTGCGATCACCACCAGCGCGTTGTCGGGCTGATAGTACTTGCGGTAGAAGGCCTGCAGGCGCTCGATCGGCACGTTCTCCAGGTCGGCGCGTGCGCCGATGGTGGAGTTGCCGTAGTTGTGCCAGTCGTAGGCCGCCGACATGACGCGCTTCTGCAGCACCGCCATGGGCTGGTTCTCGCCCGACTCCCACTCGTTGCGCACCACGGTCATCTCGGACTCGAGATCCTCCTGCGCGATGAACGAGTTGACCATGCGGTCCGCCTCCAGGTCGATCGCCCAGGCCAGGTTATCCTCCGAAGCCGGGAAGGTCTCGAAGTAGTTGGTGCGGTCGAACCAGGTGGTGCCGTTGGGGAACGCGCCGCGCTCGGTCAGCTCGTCGGGGATGTTGGGATGGTCGGGCGTCCCCTTGAAGACCAGGTGCTCGAGCAGGTGCGCCATCCCGGTCTCGCCGTACCCCTCGTGCCGCGATCCGACCATGTAGGTCACGTTGACCGTGATCTGCTGCTTGCTCTGGTCGGGGAACAGGAGAAACCGCAGGCCGTTGTCCAGGCGGTACTCGGTGATGCCTTCGACGGACGCCACCTCCGTGACGCCCTCCGGCAACTGCTGCGCCGCCGCGGCCTGGGCCGTCGCGGCCAGGAATGCGGCGACGGCGGCGGTCCAATGGGGAACATGCCTCACGTTCAGCTTCATCAGTCTCTTCTCCAGAAAAATGCGCCGGGGTGATTTCTCGGACTTGGAAACAGACTTGATACTACGCAGGAGATGGGATGTTCGTTTTCCCGGCGGCGCGTACGGTGTCGGGCGGCGGACCCTGGGGATCAGCGCTCCAGCAACCCTTGCGCGCGGGTATCGCGCACCAGCCGGACGAACTCGCGCCGGTAGCCTTCCTCGTCGTCGCCGAGGGATCCCCGCGCCAGCTCGAGAACGTCGCCGAGTGCATAGTCGCCCGCATACGCCGATTCACGCAGCAGCATGCCGAAGCCCGCCACCGACGCGGCGAAGCGCATGTCGCCGGAGCCGTCACCGCCCCTGTCGAGGAACGCCTGCTGCACGAGAACGCTCTTCGAATCGTCGGGCCGCTTGTAGCGAAGCTGGACGAATCCGAGTTCCCCGGATGCCGCCCGGCCCGTGACGTCCGCCCGGTCGCGATAGCGCAGCGGCGGCGTATCCGCCAGATCAGGGCCGTCGATGCCGGACGGTACGATCTCGTAGAGTGCGGTGACGGTATGACCCGCCCCGAGTTCCCCGGCATCCTTGCGATCATCCGCAAAATCCTCCGCGCGCAACGCACGGTTCTCGTAGCCGATGAGCCGGTACGCCTGCACCTCGCGGGGATTGAACTCGACCTGCACCTTCACGTCCTTCGCGATGGTGAAGAGGGTGCCGGCGAACTCGCTCACCAGGACCTTGGCCGCCTCGCGCTCGCCGTCGATGTAGGCGTAGCTGCCGTTCCCGTGGTTGGCCAGCTGCTCCATCTTCGAGTCCTGCAGGTTTCCGGTGCCGAAGCCCAGCACGGAGAGGAAGACGCCTGATTCGCGCTCCTTTTCGATGAGACGGATCATCTCCGCGTCGCTGGACGGTCCCACGTTGAAGTCGCCGTCGCTGGCGAGGATCACCCGGTTGTTTCCTTCCCCGTTGAAGTTCTCGCGCGCCACCTCGTAGGCGAGCCGCAGTCCGGCGCCACCGGCGGTGGAGCCGCCCGCCTCCAGCCTGTCGATCGCGAACAGGATCTCGCTCCTGTTCTCCCCGGAGGTGGGAGGCAGGGCGAGCCCGGCCTGGCCGGCGTACACCACGATCGCGACCCGGTCGGCGGGCCTCATCTGCGCGACCAGCAGACGCAGGGACGACTTGAGCAGGGGGAGCTTCGCGGGCGGCTGCATCGACCCGGACACGTCGATCAGGAAGACGAGGTTGCTCGCAGGCAGATGTCCGCCGGCAATGTTCCGGCCCTGGATGCCGATGCGCAGCAGCCTGTGCGCCGGCTGCCACGGCGCGGTGCCCACCTCCGTGGTGATCGAGAGGGGATGGGCGCCCCTGGGCGACGGGTAGTCGTAGGTGAAGTAGTTGACCAGCTCTTCGATGCGGATGGCGTCGATGGGGGGACGCATGCCCCGGTCGATGAAGCGCCGCATGTTGGCGTACGACGCCCGGTCGACATCGATCGCGAAGGTGGAGAGCGGGTTGTCTTCGACGCCGAGGAAGTCCGCTTCCTCGATGTGGGCGTAGGATTCGGTGTTGAACGGCGGCCGGGGAGGCCGAACGGGACCCGCGTCCGCCGAGACGGGTGCGAATCCCGCGCCGGAGACCCGTCTCGCGGCGTCGACGCCCACCGCCTCACGTACCGCCGGCTGGCCCGAGGGAGGGGGAGGAGCGGGTTGTCCGGACGGTGCGATCCGCATTTCATGCATGAGCGTCATGTCGGCGCCCGGAGTCATCGCCAGATCGACGCGGGTGGTCGGGCCCGACAGCCGGACGGTGCGCGCAAGGCTCTCATATCCCGCCAGCTCGGTGCGCATCTCCACCTCGCGTCCGTCCCAGCCATCACCCGGAAGGATGAAGCTGTACTCTCCCCCGTCACCGGAGAGGACGGAGGTCGTCTGGCCGGAGATGAACACGCGGGCGCCGGTCAAGGCTTCGCCGGTGCCGGCATCGGTGATCCGGCCCGACACCGTCGCGCGCGCAAAACTCAGGGGAGCGAACTCGATCTCCGTCGGAGAGGAGGACCACAGGCTTGCGGCGAGAACCCAGGCGAGGACGGGAGCGGGCATGGCACCTCCGGGGAACGGCTGGCTGCGGGTTCGTTTCCTACTCTGGACGCGCCGATTGTGGTCCCCCGCCGGGCGTCCCGCCGCAGCGGCGTTACCTTGGAGCACGCCAGGCCGCTACCTCTTCCCTGACCGCCACCCATGCAACCCACTTCAGAGCAGTTGGCCCGCCTTGCCGAGGCCGATCCCCGCCTGGGGGCCGCCATGGCGCCGGTGCCCGAGTTTCCGGATTTCTCCAGGACCGCCCGCCGCTTCTCCGGCTTTCACTACCTGTGCCGGTCCATCATCTACCAGCAGCTCGCCGGAGCCGCCGCCAAGACCATCTACGGACGCGTGCACGCCCTCACCCCCGGACGCAACTTTCCGACTCCCGCGGAGTTGCTGGCCCTGCCGGAGGAGGAGCTGAGGGGCGCGGGGCTGTCGCGCAACAAGATGCTTGCGCTCACCGATCTGGCGCGCCGGGTTGAGTCCCGGTCGCTCCGCCTGCGCGGCGCTTGGCGGCTATCGGACGACGAGATCATCGAGCGGCTGACCGAGGTGCGCGGCATCGGCGTCTGGACCGCGCAGATGTTCCTCCTCTTCAAGCTGGGACGGCTGGACGTGATGCCTGCGACCGACCTCGGGGTGCGGGAGGGCCTGCGCCGGCTGGACGAGCTCGACGAACGGCCCACGCCAAAGGCCGTGCTGGAGCGCTCGGAGGTGTGGAAGCCGCTCCGGTCGGTGGCGAGCTGGGTGCTCTGGCGGCTGACCGATATGCCGGCGCCCTGACGGAGTGATGGGCGCGACCTGTTGCCGTGCCGCCGGGCTTCGTCGGAATATGTGTGCCACATCCCCATCATCCCCTGAGGACGGAACCCCATGCCCGTCTACCTTCAGTACTACTTCTGGCTGATCGCCGTCTCGCTGTTCTGCTTCCTGCTCGAGCGGCTCTGGCCCTGGCGCAAGGAGCAGCGGGCGCTACGGCGGGGCATCTGGCAGGATCTGTTCTGGCTCGTGTTCAACGGGCACTACCTCGGGGTGCTGCTGGCGATGGTGACGGGCCGGATGGTGCAGGCGTTCAACGGAATGCTGTTCGACATGGGAGTGCCGGTGCCCGAGTCGCTGGCGCTGGTCACATCGCAGCCCCTCTGGCTCCAGTTCGTGGTGTTCTTCGTGGTGAAGGATTTCGTGGAGTGGAACATCCACCGGCTGCTGCACCTGACGCCCTGGCTGTGGGAGTTCCACAAGCTGCATCACAGCATCGAGGAGCTGGACTGGATCGGGAACTTCCGCTTCCACTGGGGCGAGGTGGTGGTCTACAAGACGCTCTCGTACCTGCCGCTGGTGGTGCTGGGCGTGGATGGGACCGTGATCCTGCTGATGGCCATCGTGAGCACGCTGATGCAGGACCTCAACCACTCCAACCTGCGCATCGACTGGGGGCCGCTCCGCTACCTGTTCAACTCGGCGAAGATGCACGTGTGGCATCACGACGTGGTGCAGCACGGAAGGGGCGGTCAGAACTTCGGCATCGTGCTGAGCGTGTGGGACTGGCTCTTCCGCACCGCCTACTGGCCGGCCGACCAGGAGCAGCCCGAGCGGCTCGGCTTCGAGGGGATGGAGGAGACGTATCCGCGCTCGCTGGCGGCGCGGCTGGTGTATCCGTTCGTGAAGTGGCGTCGCTGATGCGCGACGGACGGTAGCGCCCGCCGATGACCACAGACGGGAAGGAAGGACAGTTCTCGTTCGATCTGGAAGGGGAACTGGCGCGGGCGCCCAGCCGCGACGAGGCCGAAGTTCCCGACGGCGGCCGCCCCGGCGTCGCCGCCGCCTCCGCGCTGGTGCGCTCGCTCGCCCGCCTTTCCGCCCGGCACCCCCTCGACCGCAAGGTGATCGTGTGCCGGACCGGCGGCGAGGGCCGCGAACTCCTGCGCCAGCTCGCGCTGTGCACCGGCTCGTGGGTGGGGTTCGAGGCCACCACCACCCGCATGCTCGCGATCACCGTGGCCGGGCCCGCACTGGCCGCGCGCGCAATCCGGCTCACGGACCCATTCGACGAGGAGGGGCTGCTCGACGAGGCCATCGACGAGGTGCTGCTCGGAGGCGAGAAGGACGCACACGCCGGGCTGGCCCGGAGGGCGGGGATGCGGCGGGCGCTCGCGCGCGCGGTCACGACCCTGAGGCTGGCCGGAGTGCGGTCCCGGAAGCTCGCCGGCGCGCCGCTGGCCGATCCCGCCAAGGCACGCATCCTGTCCCGCGTCCTGGCCGCGTACGAGGGGCGGTTGCGGCAACGCGACCTGACGGATACCGCGGGCGTCTACCAGGCCGCGGCCTGGGTGCTGCGGTCGGCCGAGGAGGCCGACCGGGCGGGCGCTGAAGCTGGCGGGACGGGGTCGCTCGCGGGACAGCACGTCTACCTCGCGCCCGGAATCGAACGCCGCGGGCTGGCCGGCCGCTTCCTGGGCGCGCTCCAGCGACGGGGCGCGGAGGTGCTGGAGGCGGATCCGGTGCGGGGGCTGGCGGTCCCCGGTTCCGTGGTGTGGCGCGCGGCCCGGGAGGGAGCGGGCCGCCTGTCCCACCTGCACGACGTGGAGGGAGCCCCAAGCACCATCGAAGGCGATGCGCCCCCCGACTCGCCAAGCCCGGGCAACACCCTGGACATCTTCGTGGCCAACAGCGTCGAGGCCGAGCTGCGGGAGGTGATGCGGCGGGCGCGCGAGCGCGGTCTGGGGTGGGACGAGGTCGAGATCGTGGCCACGGATCCGGCCGTGTACGGCTCCGCGCTGCACGCGCTCGCGGAGCGGACGGGCGTGCCGGTGACCTTCGCCGCGGGACTGCCGGTGGAGCGCACCCGGCCCGGCCGGGTCGCGGCGGCGTACTTCCGCTGGATCGAGGGCGGCTTCGATGCCGGGGTGGTGCGCACGCTGCTCTACGCGAGCGACCTCACCGCGCCCCGGCCCAACGAATGGATCCGCGGAGCCACGCTGGCCCGCCGACTGCGTTCGCTGCGCATCGGGTGGGGACGCGACCGCTACCTCCCGGCCATCGAGCGGGCCCTGGCGGAGGTCGACGACTACCGCGCCGGGAAGTACGAATCGGACGAGCAACTGGAACGCCGCAAGCAGCGCACCCGCCGCGAGCTCCGGGGATTGCGCGGCCTGCTGGCTCCCGCGCTTGCCGCCACGCCCCCGGTCTCCATGGACTCCGGGACGGGAGGCGCTCCGGTGTCGCCGTCGCAGGTGGCCCGCGGACTCCGCCGCTTCCTGGCCCGCACATCCCCGGGGACCTCCGTCGACGACACCGCGCTCGAGCGCATGACCCACACCCTCGAGCGCATCGAGACGGCCCTCGTCCGCAAGACCGACTACCGCGCCGCCGCCGCCATCGTGCGCCGCCACATCGCGTTCCCGGTCCCCGCCCCGCGCGCGGAGGGGAGCGCGCCGTGGAGTTCGGCGGGTGGGGCGCTCTACCTGACCGACATCGGCAACGGTGGCCGGACGGGCCGGCGCGCCACCTTCGTGGTGGGCCTCGACGCCCACCGCCTCGGCGGCTCGGCCACCCAGGATCCCTACCTGCTCGACCGCGACCGCGTGCAACTGGCCGCCTCCGACCTGCCGCTCTCCGCCGACCGCGTCCGGGAGCGACGCTTCCGGCTGGCAGCGCTTCTCGCCCGCCTGCGTGGTTCCGTCTGCCTGAGCTACGCCGCCTGGGATCCGGCGGAGGCGCGCGCGGTCTCGCCCTCCGCGGAACTGCTGCAGGCCTTCCGGCTCATGCGCAACGATCCCGCGGCCACCTTCGAGGACCTGGAGGCGCACGTGCGCGAGCGCGCCGGTCTCGTCCCCCGGCGCGCGGTGCGCCTCGACGCCACCGATGTCTGGCTGGGGTCGCTCGAAAGCAATGGCCGCCTTCTGGACGGCGAGGAGATGGTTCGGGAGGCCTTCCCTCTCATCGGGGCCGGATTGCGGGCGCGCGACGCCCTGACCGGCGATGTGGTGACCGCCTTCCACGGCCAGACCACCCCGCGCCCGGAACTCGACCCGCGCAGGAATCCCGAACTCGCGGTGTCCGCCAGCGCGCTGGCCGCGCTGGGAGCCTGCGCGAAGCGCTACTTCTACGGCTACGTGGCGGGGGTCTGGCCACCGGACGATCCCGCCTACGACCCCGAGGGCTGGCTCGACGCCCTCGGGCGCGGGAGCATCCTGCACCGCGTGTACGAGCGCGCGCTGACCGAGGCCCGCAACGAGGACATCGGCTACCACGAACCGGCGTTCGAGAGCCTGGTCGCGGCGATCCTGGACCAGGAAGTCGGCCTCGCGGTACGCGAGGTGCCGGCTCCAAGCGATGCCGTGCGCGCGCGCGAACTGGAAGCACTGGCGGGCGACGCGGAATCGTTCGTCGACATGATCCGGCAGAGTCCGCCCGCCTGGATCGCCACCGAGCGTGCTTTCGGGCTCAGGGGTGAGGACCCGCTTCCCTTCCCGACGCCCTCGGGCGACGTGATGGTGCGCGGCGCCATCGACCGCATCGACAGGCTGAAGCGCGGGTTGCGGGTGGTGGACTACAAGACCGGCGGCACTTTCAGTTTCGCCAGCAAGAGGGGCATCTGGGACGGCGGGAGGCGGCTGCAGCATGTCATCTACGCGGCGGTCGCGGGCCGGCTGCACGACGCACGGACCCTTGCCATGGAATACCACTTCCCCACGCGCAAGGGCGAGAACCAGACCCGCGCCTACTCCGCCGACGACCTGATCGCCGGGCCCGAACTCGTCGCCCGCCTCCTCGACCGGGTCGCCGGCGGACATTTCCTCCCCACCGACGACTCCGGCGACTGCCGCTTCTGCAACTACCAGGCGATCTGCCGTGTGCGCGAGACCGACTTCGGCGCCACTTCCCGGCTGGCGGAGTGGGTGAAGGAGCGCATCGGCGACGCCCCCGAACTCGCCGGACTGCGCGCGATCCGCAACTGGGACCACGAGGGGGCCGGGTTCCTGCACGCGCTCGAGGCCCGGGCCAAGCCCGGAAACGCGTCATCGTGAGCGCGCCGAAAGCCCTCCGCGCGGACCCGGACCGGCGACCCCCACCCGTCGACGAAGATCAGCGCCGGCGCGTTCGCACCGAACTCCGCACCAGCTTCCTGGTCGAAGCCGGCGCCGGCTCCGGCAAGACCACGCTCCTGGTAGACCGGATGGTGGCGCTGGTCGACAGCGGGGAAGCGGAAGTGGCCCGGATCGCAGCCGTCACCTTCACGCGCAAGGCGGCGGCGGAGCTGCGGGAACGATTCCAGGTGGCGCTCGAGCGGTGCTACCGCGAGGCCCGCCACGATCCGGCCGAAGGCGAGAGGGTGGCCCGGCTCCGCGATGCAATCGACGGCATCGACCGCGCGTTTCTGGGCACCATCCACGCCTTCTGCGCGCGTCTGCTCCGCGAGCGCCCCATCGAGGCCGGCCTCGACCCGGAGTTTCAGGAGGCGCAGGAGGCCGAAACCCAGCTCCTGCAGGAACGCTTCTGGACGAGCTTCGTCGAGCGCATCATCTCCGACTCGGATCCCCTGGTAGAGGAGCTGGCGGGCGCGGGGCTACGCGTGGACCAGTTGCGCAAGGCATTCGACCAGATGGTCGAGAACCTCGATGTCGAGTATCCCGCCGACCCCATCGCCGCGCCGGGCCCCGAGGAGGCGCGCGGGGTGCGCCGTGTGCTGGAGAAGCTGCTCGACCGGGCACTGGCCCTGATTCCGGATGATGAGCCTGAACGCGGATGGGATGCGACCCAGCAGATGGTGCGCTCTCTCCGCTACACGCGCCGTTTCCGCGAATGGGGCGATCTTGCGGCGCTCTTCGATGCCGCCGAGAAGATGTCCTCGGGAAAGGGCTTCACGCTCAACCGCTGGCCACAGCCGACCCCGGCAGGCTCGGCCGAGGTCAGGCGGCTGAGGGACGAACTCGCTGTCCTGGGAAACGAAGACGGCCCGATCCGCAACCACCTCGACCGCTGGCTGGCGCATCGTTATGCGATGGCGATCAGGCTGGTGCGGCGGGCGGCTCTCGAGTTTGCAGAGGAGCGTCTGCGCATCGGGCTGCTCAGCTTCCACGACCTCCTGATGCTGACGGCGCAGTTGCTTCGCGAGCATCCCGAGGTGCGCCGGGATCTGGGAGAACGCTACCGCTACGTCCTCATCGACGAGTTCCAGGACACCGATCCCATACAGGCGGAGCTGCTCTTCCTGCTCGCATCCGAGCCCGAGCCACGGCCGGCGGATGCCGGATCTCGGGCCGACGACGCCACCCGGCCGGCGGACTGGCACACCGTGGTTCCGCGTCCCGGGGCGCTCTTCGTCGTCGGGGATCCGAAGCAGAGCATCTATCGCTTCCGGCGCGCGGACATCGCCGTCTACAACCAGGTTCGCGGGCGCTTCAGGGAGTTCGGCGCGGTCCTCCACCTCATCACCAACTTCCGCTCGCGCCAGACCGTTGCCGACCTGGTCAACGAGGTCTTCGACGATCCCGTCCGCTTTCCGCGGGAGGAAACCGACCGCCAGGCGTGCTTCGCGCCCATGGTGCCCTACCCGAGAGCGCCCAACGGGCCGGAGGGGGTGTTCCACTACCAAGTGCCCAAGGCACGGCGCAATGCGGACGCGGCACGGCTCGAAGCGGCGATGCTTGCAAGCTGGATCCGGGCCCGGCTCGACAGCGGCGAGCGCACGGCAGGCGACTTCCTGGTGCTGACCCGGAAGAAGGCCCACCTGGACCTCTACGCCCGCGCGCTCGAGGAACGCAACGTGACCATCGAGGTTTCCGGGGCACAGGCCGGGCCTGAAGAGGAGCTGCGCGAGCTCGCCCTTCTGCTCGAGACCCTCATCGACCCGGGGAACCCCGTGAACGTCGTGGCGGTGCTCACCGGGCTCTTTTTCGGCCTCGACCACGAGCAACTGGCGCAGCATGCCCTGGCCGGAGGACGATTCGAGTTCACCTCCAGGCCCCGGAACCGGGACCGGGAGGAGGATGGCGCCGGCGGGGACACGCCCCGGACCGAGGTGACGAAGGCGCTGGCCGTGCTGCACGAGTGGTGGAAGGAAAGCCGGCGGGAGCCCGCCGACATCGTCATCGGTCGCCTGGTGGACCGGCTGGGGCTGATGCCCTTCGTCGCGAGCAGTACGCTCGGCACGCTGCGGGCGGGAATCCTGGCCTACGCGCTGGACTCGGTGCGGGCGGAGGCCCTGCGGGGCAACGCATCGCTCGCGGGAGCGGTCGAAGCGCTGGAGGCGGCGCTGGCCTGGGAGGACGCGGAGGCACCCTTCGATCCGGGTCCCGGCGATGCCGTGCGAGTCATGAACCTGCACAAGGCCAAGGGCCTCCAGGCCACCGTCGTCGTGCTCGCCAACCCCGTACAGACCGTCTCCCACACGCGACGGCTGGATGCCCACACCCGCCGCAACGCGAGCGGCGGGGCCGAAGCGTTTGCCGCCGTCACCACGCCCGCGGGCCCCTACAGATCCTGGACGCTCGCGCAACCGCTCGAATGGGCCGAACTAGCGCAGGAGGAGGTGCGGTTCCTGGAGGCCGAGGAACAGCGCATCCTGTACGTAGCATGCACGCGCGCGCGCGAGGAACTGGTCGTCGCCCGCAAGGGCGGCAAGTCCTGCTGGGGCGTCTTCGGCGGGTGGCTGGACCGGAACGCCGAAACGCTGCACCTGGCGGCGGACGTGCCGCAGTCGCGGGAGCGCATGGCCCGAAGCGCCGAGGATCTGCTGGCGGAAACGGAGGCAGCCGAGGGCAGGATGGCCGAGGGGGCCCGGCCGTCGTACGAGTTCACGTCCATCACCCAGCTGGCGAAGGCCGATGCAGCGGAAGCGGGCGAGGCTGCGATGCAGGACGCAGCCGGGATCCAGGGCGAGGATCACGGGGAAGAGCCGGCGCAGTCCGATGACCCGGCAACTCCCACCGTGCCGGATCGCACGACCCTTCGCGGCTACGCGTGGGGCAGCGCTGTTCACGGTACTCTTGCAGCCGCGGCCCAGGGAGTCGAAGGCGAGGCCCTCGAGTTCGTGGCACGGGCGCTTCTGGTGGAGCACGAGCGTCCGCTGGACGAACGCGGCGCGCCCGCCGAACTGGATGAACTCATGTCGCTGGTGGGGCGCGTGCGCGCATCCGAACTCTGGGGCCGTGCCGAGGGCGCCGACATGCGCCAGCCCGAAGCGCCCTTCGCGCTTGAGCGCCAGGCGGAGAACGGCGACATCCCCCGACTCGTGGAAGGCGTGATCGACCTGGCCTTCCGCGAAGCCGACGGCTGGGTGATCGTGGACTACAAGACCGACGTTGGCGACGATCCCGACTTCCCTCGCCGCCGTCGCGCCTATCGGCGTCAGGTGGACCTGTACGCGGAGTGCTGGGAAGAAGTCACCGGCCAGCGTGTCAAGGAGAAGGCGCTCCTGTTCACGACCATGGAGGAGGAGGAACGGTGGTAGCTCCCATTCGCATCCGCTTCATCGGCAGCGGCGACGCCTTCGGCAGCGGCGGACGGCTGCAGACCTGTTTCTGTGTCGAGTCCGACACCCATCGCTTTCTGATCGACTGCGGCGCCTCGGCGCTGGTGGGGCTCAGAAAGTTCGGCGTGGATCCGAACGCCATCGACACCGTGCTCGTGACCCACATGCACGGCGACCACTACGCCGGCATCCCCTGGCTGGCGCTCCAGCGGGCGGCCGCCGGGGTGGGGCGACCCCTTGGGGTCCTCGGCCCCGAGGGCACCGCCGACCGCCTGCCGCGGCTGGCCAGCCACCTCTTCCCGAGCGCGTCGCCGCGCCCGGACCGCTTCAATCTCACAATTCGCGAATACGCATCGTTCCGCCCCACGACCCTGGCGCACGCCTGGCCCGGCGGGCTGACCGCGACCGGCTATCCCGTGACCCACGTCCCCGCGACCAATCCACACGCGCTCCGCATCGAGGTGGAGGGCAGAATCATCGTCTTCTCGGGCGACACGGCGTGGGATGACAACCTCATCGATGCTGCCGCCGGGGCCGATATCTTCATCTGCGAGGCCTGGAGTCTGCGGCCGCGCGCCCCTGTCCACCTCGACATCGAGACGCTGCGGGCTCGGCGCTCGGACATCGACTGCGAACGCATCGTGCTCACCCACATGGGCGACGACGTGCTCGCCGCGCTGCCCATCGAGGGCTTCGAGGCTGCGGAAGACGGGATGGTGATCGAGGTTTGAGGGGGGCGATCTGCGGATTGACTAGAACGGCTGGAACCCCGGCGAGCCGAAGCGCTCCATCGACAGGTGCTCGGCGATGGGCCAGGCGTAGGCCGCGGCGACGAGGATGGCGGCGACGATGAACCACAGGCCGAAGCGGTCGAGGATGGGGGCCTTGCCGTTTTCGCCCTGGAGCGGCTCGGCGAACTCGATGGGCTCGGGGTCGATTCTCCTTCCCGCCAGTCCGGTGCCGAGCATCACGGCCACGTAGCATGCGGCGCTGATGAACAGCAGGATGCCGCCGACCGCCGAGATGCCGGTGCCGGCCACCCACTGCTGCGCGATCTCGCTGCCTCCGTAGCTGGCGTCGTAGACGCGCCGCGGCATGCCGGCGAGCCCCGTCAGGTGGTTGGCGATGGAGAAGAGCAGCATTCCGCCGAACCACAGGTAGGGCTGGATGCGCGCCAGCAGCGACAGCTCGAGTTCGCGGCCCGTCAGCCGGGGCAGGAGGTAGTACGACGTCCCCATGAAGGTCAGCGCGACCGCGGTCCCCACCGTCAGGTGGAAGTGTCCCTGGATCCACGCGGTGTTGTGCACCATGGCGTTCATCCCGTAGGCGGCGTTGATGGCTCCGCCGAATCCGCCGACGGCGAACATGAGCATGGCCAGCGCGACGCTTGAGAACGCGGGATCGCCCCAGGGAAGCTCCTCAAGCCAGTTCAGCAGGCCCCTGGCGCCCTTCATGCGGCCCGCGACCTCGAACGACGCGATGACGGTGAAGGCGGTGACGAAGCTGGGGAAGAGGATCAGCTGCGTGTTGAACGTGTGGAAGAGCTTCCAGCCGGCCGACACGCCGGGGTCGACGAGCTGATGGTGAAAGCCCACCGGCGTGGACAGCAGGATGAACAGCACGAACGCCAGCCGGGCCAGCGGATCGCTGAACAGTTTCCCGCCCGCGATCCTCGGCGTGATGGTGTACCAGATGACGTACGCCGGCAGCAGCCAGAAGTACACCAGCGGGTGGCCGAACCACCAGAAAAGGATGCGCGCCAGCATCGGGTCGATGGTGTCGACGATGCCCAGCGACCACGGAATCAGCAGGATCAGCACCTCGGCCGCCACGCCGATGGTGGCCAGCACCCAGACGATGATCGTCGCGAGCATGCCGTGCACGGGGAGCGGCGTGCGCACCCCCGGATTCTCCCTCTTCCAGATCATCCAGGTGCGCGCCATCACCCAGCACCAGCCCCACGAGCCGACGATCACGAGCGCGGCCCCGATGTAGAACAGGGGATGGGCCATCAGCGGAGGATAGAAGGTGTAGAGCACCGACGCCTCACCCCACAGGATCGCCCAGACGGCCATCGCGGTGCCGATCAGCGCCACCCACCAGGAAGCCCAGGCGAGCTTCTTCAATACGATGGGCCGGCCCAGCGCGCGTTCGGCCACCACGTAGCCGAAGCCCATGATGAAGAACGTGGTGAACACGATCGCCATCAGGACGCCGTGCGCCGTCACCGACATGTAGTAGACGCTCGCGCTCCGGAACGGCAGATCGAGGTTGGCTCGCGACAGCGACTGCATGAACGCCATCCCGGACGCCACCGCGAAGGCGCCGATGGCGACCCACAGGTTCGCGAGCGCGAGCTTCCTGCCCCCGTCCCTCACGCCCCCGATCATCGGTCGCCCTCCGTCCCGGCGGCGGATTCCCCGGTCTCGGTGGACGCCCCGGTTCCGGCGGACGCCCCGGTTCCGGCCGGCGCTTCCCCGGTCTCGGCCGGTGTTTCCCCGGCTCCGGCTGACGCTTCCCCGGTCTCGGCCGGTGTTTCCCCGGTCTCGGCCGGCGCTTCCCCGGTTCCGGCCGATGCCGGCATGTCCTCGACGATGAGGGTCGCCGACATCACGTGATGGCCGACGCCGCAGTACTCGTTGCACACGATGAGGTACTCGCCGGCCCGGTCGAACCGGGTCGTGAACTGGCTCACGTAGCCCGGCACGACCATCGTGTTGCCGTTGGTCTGCACGATCTGGAACCCGTGGATCACGTCGGGGCTCGTCATGCGGAAGGTGACGTCCCTTCCCCGCGGCACCCGGATCTCGAGGGGCAGGAACGCGAACATGAAGGCCTGGATCACGACCGTCGCGGTGCCGTCCTCATGGATCGTCACGCCCGGACTGCCGAACTCCGGGTCGGTGCGCACGGACGCCGGATCGATGGTCTCGATGTGGCTGGGCGGCTGCATGGCGCGCCCGAGCGTGGTGTAGCCCATCGACGCCAGGAAGACGAGGATGATCCCCGCCGCGGCGTACATCCAGATCTTCTCGTAGAGATTTACGTGCATGGCCCCCTCAATCGGTCAGAGCGCATGGCCCCTCACTGGGTCAGGGGGCCCCGGGGCAGGAACACCCCGAAGTAGATGAACAGCCAGCCGACGACGAACAGCAGCCCGTAGATGCCGACGATGGCGAGCGTCCCTCTGGGGTGACCCCCGACATCGACGGACTCTTCGGCCGTGGGATCGGGTCGGTCGGCCGTGGGATCGGGTCGGTCGGCCGGATGATTGAGTTGATCGTCGCTCATGGATCCTCCGGGTCCCGCAGACGGGTCAGGAAGCGTGAATGGCCTGCTCCCCTACGGTACTGATTGTGAGCAACTCGTCAACCGGGTTCGCGTCGCCAGCCAGGACGGGGTGGAGGTGCGCGGTGACACGCCGGGATCTCGCATCTCCCCGCTGGCCGGAACCAGGACGGCCTGAAGTCACATTCGGCCGTCCCATTCTGCCATTGACGGGCGAGCGCGTCGGTATTGGGCAGTAGTCCCGGTCGAGGGGTCGGCGACACCCGCGCGCCCGCGTCCCGAATTCACATTCGGGTGGCCGATTCTGCCATTGACGGGCGGTCGCGCGCGCCACTGGCTGGTTGTTCGCCAAAGGTCAGCTGCCCGCCCCCGCCGCGTCCCGAATTCACATGTGCGTGTCCCATTCTGCCATTGACGGATTCGGAGCCCGCGATTCGACGGAGTCCGAGACCCCGCGCCTGCCACCCCGCCAGAGGCGCTGGCGGGCTCGCCGGCGGCATTCGCAGACGGGTGCCTCCTCCGAAGGTCTCCCAACCCCGTTTCGGCCACTACTGGGCATCCTGAGAGACCGATTTGAGTGGCGTTATATTTGTATGTAAGTCATTGTACGATCTCATGTTGAGAGGAATGTTGATCCCATCTGCGGACATTCTCTACAACACTCGCCGGAAACCCTCCTCGTGGCCCGCGATGGTGCGGGAACCGACGGGTGTGCGACTCGACGCCAACCCCGCGCCCTCCGATCCCGAGCACGCCCCGAGTCGCGCCGCGGGCGACGGTGACGACGACGAACTCCGCAAGCTGGGCGAGCGCATCGCGGAACTGGCGGCCCGCATCAACTCCGCCGAGGCGCGCATGATGACTCTGATCGCCGAGTTCGACCGGCGGGGCGGGTGGAAGGACGGCGGCTACTCCTCCTGCGCCGAATGGCTGGCCTGGAGGACCGGCACGAAGATGGGGACGGCCCGCGAACGGGTGCGGACGGCCCGCGCGTTGGAGCGTCTGCCGCAGACCGCCGACGCTCTGAAGCACGGGACTATCTCGTACGCCAAGGTGCGGGCGCTCACCCGGGTTGCGACTCCCGAGCGCGAGGCGGAGCTGCTCGAGTTCGCCCGCGCGGGCTCGGCGGCGAAGCTGGAGCGGACGGTGCGCATGTGGAGGAAGCTGTCGCGCGACGCGGAGCTGACCGCCGAGCAGGCCCGGCACCGCAGCCGCACCTTCTCGGTCTTCGTGGACGGCGACGGGATGTACGTGGTGAAGGGCCGGCTCGAGCCGGAGGTCGGGGCGGTGCTGATGCGGGCGGTCGAGGCGGCGTCGGATGCGCTGTTTCGGTCCGAGGACGATGCCCGAGAAGGGGCGCGAAGTGGAAGGGGTGCCAGTGGCGAGGCCGCCGATGCGCGCCTCGAGCCGAAGCAGCGCCGGGCGGATGCGGTGGGGCTGCTGGCGGAACGAGCGCTGGCCGCCGGGTTCGGAGGTGGCGAGCGCCGTGAATCGGATGGCGATGGGAATACGATGGGTCGCGACCTCGATGAACTCGATGGTGCTCAGACCACCGAGTCCAATGCAGCCCTGCGGGGAGCGCCCGCGGAAACGCCGGGAGCCAAGGCGGAGAATGCGGCGAACACGTCAGCCCGCGTCGGGTCCGGCACCCGGGCCGAGCGCTACCAGGTCATGGTTCATTGCGACGCCGCGACGCTCGCGGCCGAAGGCGAGCCCGGGCGTTCGGATCTGGACGGGATCCGCGTTTCCGCGGAGACGTCGCGGCGTATGGCGTGCGATGCCGCGGTGGTCGCGATGGTCCACGCGAAGGACGGCTCGATGCTGAACGTGGGGCGTCGCACGCGCACCATTCCGCCGCATATCCGTCGGGCGCTGGAGGAGCGGGACCGGGGATGCCGCTTTCCGGGGTGTGGCTGCACGTTTACCGAGGCCCATCATGTGAAGCACTGGGCCGACGGGGGCGAAACGAGCCTCCGGAACACGCTGCTGCTCTGCCGGCGGCATCATCGAGCCGTTCACGAGGGGCGGGTGAAGGTATCCGTGAACGGTGACGGGACGGTGCTGTTCTTCACGCCGAGGGGGAGGATGCTCGTGGACGCGCCGAGCAGGCCCAAAGCGGCTCGAGGTGGCGAGAGATCGGGCTTGCCGCCGGTCCCAACGGCTCATCCCGGCGCCCCGGCTGAGACTTTGGTTGCGGGCTTGCCGCCCGTCCCAACGGTTCATCCCGGCGCCCCGGCCGAGACTTCGCTCGCGAGCGTGCCGGTCCCAACGGCTCATCCCCAAGCCCCGGCGAAAGGCAAGGATCCCATCCTGTCGAACGGGGCTGCCCTCTATCGCGACTCAGCTATCCCATGGGAGATCGAGGCCGCGGCGCGGGAGGCCATGGAGGAGTCCTCGGAGCACTGATCCAACCTCGCACTGATCAGAACCTCATCCTCACCCCCACCTGCGCCCTCCGCGTGTCGCCCAAGCCGCTCCTGATGGAGCCGTCGAAGTTGAAGAGGAGGGAGCCCTGGGCCGCGTCGAGGAAGTTGTCCTGGTTGGTGGCGTTGAAGACCTCGAACACGGGCTCGAGCACCATTCCGTTGCTCAGCGCGAATTCGCGGGAGACGCGGAAGTCCCAGGTGAAGAACTCGTTGTCGCGGCGCAGCGTGTTGCGCTGGAGGACGGAGCCGTCGGGGCAGATGCGGTCGGCGGGCTCGGCGGCGCGTTCGCTCGGGCTGGCGCACTTCGCGGACACCGGGGACGCGCTCAGCAGGCGGAACATGTGCGACGCGCTGATGCCGCCCGGAAGCGAGAAAACGAAGTAGCCGTTGAGCTGGTGGCGCCGGTCGCGGTCGGACCAGCCGTACTCGGCGTCCAGCTTGCGCGGGTCCGCGTAGCGGTAGGTGAAGGGGTCGCGCTCGTTGTCGTCGTCGGAGCGGTCGAAGCCCAGGGTGTAGTTGATGTCGTAGGCGAAGCCGCTGGCGTCGTCCTGGCCGCGCAGTCCCAGCGTCAGCCCGTGGTAGCGCGAGCGGGCGCTCGATTCGCCTACCGTCAGGGCGTTGATGCCGCCGCCAGACGGATGCGTGCCGATCCCGAAGGGCGAACCCAGCGCCGCGGCGTTTCGATCCACGAAGCGGAAGAGGCCGTCGGTGCGCGCGTGCTGCCAGGAGAGGCTCGCGGTGACGACGGAGCTCAGCGCGCGGGTGGCCTCCGCCCCGAACGACCAGGTGCGCGGCAGCTCCAGGTTGCGGTCGGCGACCTGGATGTCGGGCAGGAAGGGCGTGGCCGCGGATCCGTCGATCTGTTCGTGGATGGCGGGCACCGGCCCCAGCACCGCCGCGTCGGCGCTGCTCCGGAAGAGGATCTGCTGGAAGGCTCCGTTGGTGGTGCGGTACTGGGCGAAGACCAGCCCGGGGATGCGCGCGTTGTACGCCCCGGCGTTGAGCCGCACGACGGTTCGCCCACCGTCCACGTCCCACGCGAGCCCGAAGCGGGGCTGGACGTTGTCGAGGTCGTCCGGGATGGTGCCGTCCGACGGGAACCCGGGGTCGCTCAGGTACGGCGCGAAGAAGGCCTCCTCGGGCCGGATGAAGACGTCGGGATGCCACGCCCCCTCCCACCGCACGCCCAGATTGAGCGTCAGTCGGTCGGTCGGCTTCCAGGTGTCCTGGAGGAAGAAGGCCAGCTCGTGGGTGGTCATGGACTGGATGCCGAGCTGGTCGGCCGGTACGCCGGGAACGGTCGCCGACTGGAGGTACAGGAGCACCGGGCCCGTGACCGAGCTCCCCCCCGGGCACGCGCCGCTCGTGCTCGCCGAGCCGTCCGAGCAGGTCACGTAGCCGCTGCCGTGGGTCGCGAAGCCGATGAAGCCATCGACGGAATCGAATATGTAACGACTGTTGGCGAAGCCGATGAACTGCTGTTCCACCGTGGTGCGGTTGTATTCGACGCCACCTTTGAACAGGTGGGCGCCCGACAGCCAGGAGACGTTGTCGACCAGTTGCAGCCGCGTGTCGTACCCCGGATCGATGGGCAGGAAGAAGGGCAGGCCGATGCGGAAGCCGTCGGCGAAGTCCATGCCGATGTCGGGAAAGGGACGCCCGCCCAGCCGCGCGAACTGGGGCGGCCCGGGCAGCCGCGCCCCGGGGATGAGCGGTCCCCCGTACCAGCGCGGCCGGCCCTCGCCGGCCCACTGGAAGCGAAACTCGTTGGACACCGTGTTGCCCAACAGCGAACGCAGGCTGGCATTGACCGCGTGCGAGTAGTCGCGCTCGATGCCGTTCGACGAGAGCCCCCACGAATCTACATCGAAGGTGCCGTTCACCTGTTCCGACCAGTTGTAGTTGTACTTGAAGGATGCCTGATGGCGCTCGCCGGCGCTGATGTCCAGCTTGGCGATGAGCGCGCGGGCGTCGTCGGTGCGCTCGATGGGGCCGAATTCGTCATCGAAGAGCCCGGGCCAGCGCGACTTCAGGAAGCTGTCCAGCTTGCTCAGATTGGCATCGCTGGCGACCACGCGCCGCTGCTGCTTGGTCTCCGTGGCGCTCTGCTGGTCGTAGGCGACGAAGAAGAACGCCCGGTCGCGCACGATGGGTCCGCCCAGCGTGAACCCGAACTGCCCCCGGCCGAACTCCGGCTTGCCGCCCCCGCGAGCCTCCGGATGTGCGGCCGAGATCGCGTCCCACTGGCCGTAGTAGTGGGCCGTGCCGGTGAAGTCGTTGGTGCCCGAACGCGTGACGACGTTCACGAATCCGCCCGCCGAGCGCCCGAACTCGGCGGTGGCGCCCTGGTTCACCACCACCATCTCCTCTATCGCGTCCTGATTGAAGGTGAAGGCGGGTCGCTGGCCGCCCCGCTGCTCGCCGAAAAAGGCGTTGTTGAAGTCGGCCCCGTCGACGATGAAGTTGTTGAAGATGCCCCGCTGGCCGCTGACGTTGAGCTCGTCGCCATCCGGACCCTGCGAGATGGACACGCCTGGCGTGAGCAGGGTGAAGTCGAGGAAGTTGCGGCCGTTCGAGGGCAGACCGTCCACGACTTCCTCCGAAAAACGCTGCGAACTGGTGACGTCCTCGGTGTCGAGGAGGATGTCGCGCTCGCGGGTCACGGTGATGCCTTCGAGTTCGACCGGCGCGAACCCCAGCGAGAGCAGGAGCGTTTCGCCGACCCGCAGCACCAGCCCCTCCCTGCGGTCGGTCCCGAACCCGTCGGGCGCGGTCGCGGTCACGTCGTAGGTGCCGAGCGGGAGCAGGGTGCGGGCGAACGTGCCCTCGCCGGTGGTCTCGACAGTCGTGCGGAACCCGGTCTCCCGGTGTTCAATGACGACCACGGCCCCCGCGACGGGTGCGCCGGCGGGATCGCGGACCGTGCCGCGCACGACTCCGGTGGTGGCCTCGGCCTGGGCGGATGCGGTAGTGGGTGCCAGCCCGACCGCAAGGGCGAGCGTGACCGCGAAGGCAAGCGAGGCGGCGCGGGTCAGCGGAGCGAGAGGCGCGAGTGACGTCGTACGGAGTGCTGCGGTTGCAACCTGCGCGGCGCGGACGAGCGGACAGTTGCGCATGGGCTTGAGAGGCTTCGGTTGGTTCCGGGTTTCACGGGATCGGTCCCCGTGACGGGGATGGCTATCCGGACTGGGGAATCGACTGGTACGATATCGGCGGGCTCAGCTTCGGCTCCTCACCCGGGAATCCGGCACCCGCTGGAGCAGCAGCAGCCCGGTCAGCATCAGGGCGGTGAGCACGAGGAAGCCGGGGCGCTGGTTGCCCGCCGCGAGGAAGGTGGCCGAGCCGAAGAGCACCGGTCCCAGCACCGACGAGGTCCGTCCGCAGAAGGCGTAGAAGCCGAATATCTCCGCCTCCCTGCCCCTCGGAATCATGAGAGAAAGATAGGCGCGGCTCGCCGACTGCACCGAACCCAGGCCGAGTCCGGCCACAATGGCCAGCCCATAGAAGACCGCGGTCGACTGAACGAAATAGGCGGCGATCCCGGCTATCACCCACATGACCAGGACTCCGGTGAGGACCTTCTTCGGGCCGAGCCGGTCGGTGGGCTTCGCGAGCGTCAGCGCTCCCGCCATCGCGGAGAACTGCACGACGAGGAAAAGGATGATGGTGTCGGTCTGATCGAACCCGAAAGTTGCGGTGGCGATGACCCCGGCCATGACGATGACCGTCAGGATGCCGTCGATGTAGAAGAAATACGAGATGAGGAAGCGACGAATGTCGCGCAGGGCCCAGACTTCGCGGACGGTTACCAGGAAGCGCCGCGTTCCCCAGACCGCCGCCTCACGTACTCGCATGTCGCCGCCCTGGTCTGACGGCAGATTCCGGAAGGCGGGGATGGAGAAGAGAAGGAAGAAGCCCGCCACCAGGAGCCAGACGGCCTCGATGCGGCCCGGGAAGAGGACCTGGAGAAAGATCAGGGCCAGAATCAGGCCCAGCGCGGACCCCAGGTATCCCCAGCCGAAGCCGTAGCCGGACACGGCGCCGCGCTCCTCGGGCGGGGTGATGTCCGGAAGGTACGCGTTATAGAAGACGAGCCCCCCTTCGAAGCCGATGTTGGCGATCACGAACAGGATGAAGCCCGCGAGCACCATGCCCGGACCGACTGTGGCGAGCAGGGACACGCTGGCGAGACAGACCGCCACGTAGACGGCGAGAAAGCGCTTGCGAAGCCCGCAGCGGTCCGCGATTCCGCCGAGCAGCGGCGCCGAGAACGCCACCACCAGCGCGGAAAGCGAGACCGCCGAACCCCACCACAGTTCCCCCTCGCCGCCTTCGCCGCCAACCACTGTGCCGACATAGAAGACCGGGAAGACGGCCGTGGTCATTACCGCCGGGTAGATCGAGTTGGCGAAGTCGAAGAGCACCCACGAACGGACCTGGCGGCGGCGCGTCATCTCTGCCTCGTCTCTCCTGGCGCGGCTGATCGCCGGTGCCGCGTCCCCAGACGCGCCGGCGGGCGGCTCGGGACGCGCCGCGTCGGACCGCTTGCGTCCTTGCCGGCTCACTGCCCGCCCCCCGGCCGCCGATAGCGCACCGGAGGCGGAGGCTCGTCCGCGAAGGTGACCTTTCCGGTCTCGAGCAGGCGGAGGGCTTCATGCACGGCGGCTTCGAGCTGTGGGTCGCCGCCGGCGATCACGGGCGCCGGGTCGTTGCGCACCTCGATGTCGGGCGCCACGCCTTCCGCCTCCACGGCCCACTCGCCGTTCACGTCGAAGAAGCCGCCCCGGGGGGCCACGAAGCCGCCTCCGTCGATGAGCGGCGGGGTGTCCCAGGTTCCCACAAGACCGCCCCACGTCTTGGTGCCAACCAGCGGGCCGACGCCCTTGAAGCGGAACAGGTAGGGCAGCAGGTCGCCGCCGGAGCCGGCGCGCTCGTTGATCACCATGACCTTGGGCCCGAACAGCCCGGCCATCGGCTGCGTCCACGGCTTGCGGTCGCCCGCGCGCGAGTTGAAGTAGCCGGTAAGTTCGCGGTCCAGCATGTCCACGATATAGTCGGCCGCCGAGCCACCGCCGTTGTTGCGCTCGTCGATGACCGCTCCCTCGCGATCCTGCTGGGCATAGTACATGCGGTTGAAGTACTGGTATCCGCCCTGTCCCGTGTTGGGGAGCCACACGTACGCCAGCCGGCCGCCGCTCATCTCGTCGACTCGGGCCTGGTTGGCCGCCACCCAGGCCCAGCGGCGGAGGATTCCCTCGTTGGCGATGGGCTCCACGATGATGTCGCGGGTCTCATCCATGGCAGGCGAGGGTCCAACCGTCAGGGTGATGGTGCGCCCGGCGGTCCCTTCCAGCAGCTCGTAGGGGTTGGTGGGCGCGCGCAGTTCGGCCCCGTCCACCGCGAGCAGGTAGTCGCCTTCCGACACGTCCATGCCGGGGATCGAGAGCGGCCCGGCCGTCCCCGGCGTCCAGTCCCCGCCGTCGTATATGCGGATGATGCGGTAGAAGCCGGCGTCCTCCTCCAGGTCCGCGCCCAGCAGGCCGGTGCGGGGATTGTCGAGATCGGGATAGTCGCCCCCGCGCACATACGAGTGCCCCACGGCGATCTCGCCGGAGAGCATGTCCAGCAGTTGATTGAAGTCCGAACGGTGGCGCACGTCCGGGAGCCAGGCGGAATACCAGTCCCAGACATCATCCCACGGCGCCCCGTGCTGGTTGTCGACGTACAGGAAGTCGCGCATGAAGCGCCAGCCGTCGCGGAGCATCTGCGCGTACTCGGCGGTGGGCTCGACGCGCACGCGCATTCCGTCGAAGTCGAGGCGGCCGTCGTTTCCGCCGGGAGCGCGGGCAGTCCCCACCACTCGCCAACCAGGTCCCGACCGGAAGAGGAGGTGTTCGCGGTCATGGGAGACCGTGACCGCAGTCGCCTGCTCGACGAAGTCCTCCGCCTCCCCGTCCTCGACGGAGTACTTGAGCAGCTCCCCGCCTCCGAAGCCTCCGCCCTGCATCACGAACACGGTGCCCTCGGGCCCGGGCGCGAGTCCCGCGTAATCTTCGAGGGGCAGTCCGGGCGCGTCGATGATACGGCGGGCGATGTTCTCGAAGTCAATCGAGACGGCGGCGGGCGCGTCCTGGGCGGAACGGGACGCACCGCCCCCGGAGCCACCTTCGCCCGACCCCTGGCCGCCGGCCCCCGAACCGCTCCCTTCACCCCCCTCATCATCCTCCGCCTCCTCATCGCTCCGCGGCAGGAAGGGCGAGGGCTCATCCTCGTCAAGCAGCGCCAGATAAAGGGCGCGCGTGACCGGCCGGTCGTAGGAGGTCATGTCGAGCCAGCCGGTGTTCAGGCCGTAGTCGGTGGAGGCCAGGAAGTAGAGGTACTTGCCGGACTCATCCCACACCGGGGTGATCGCGTCGGACATGCCGTCGGTGAGCTGGTGCGTCTCGCGCGCCTCGGTGTCGTGCACGAAGATGGCGCGCAACTGGTTGTCGAGCCGGCGGGCGTAGGCGATCCAGCGCGAATCGGGCGACCACACCGGGTTCATGGTGCGCTGCGGGTGGGCGAAGCGGTCGGTGTCGACGTGCGCCACCTCGCCCGACTCCACGTCCAGCACCATCACGCGGTAGTGGGTGTCGGTGAAGGCCAGCTTGCTCCCGTCGGGAGACCACTCGGGCCGGAAGTAGAAGGAGGGCTCGGCGATCCGGATGCGGCGCGGGTTCGCCCCGTCCTGCTCGGCGATCACGAGCGCGTACTCGTCGGCCGCGTCGTTGAACCAGGCGATGCGCGACCCGTCGGGAGACCACGCCGGATGCCGGTCGGCCACTCCCGGGGTGCGGGTGAGATTGCGCCACGAACCCTCTTCCACGGGCACGCTGAAGATCTCGCCGCGCCACTCGAAGAGCGCCCGCTTGCCGGTCGGGGAGAGGCGGGCGTCACGCATCTGGGCGGACGGAACCGCCTCCCAGCGTGCCCGCGACCAGTTCATGTCGCCGGCCACGTGAATCTCAAGCGCGCGCGTGCGCCCGGACGCGGGATCCAGCTCGTGCAGATACCCCGCCTGCTCGTAGACCACCACGCCCTCGCCGGCCCCGAGCGACTTCACGTCGAAGTCGGTGTGCCGGGTCAGTTGGCGCTCCGCCCCCGTGCGCGGATCGTAGGACCACACGTTGCTGGCCCAGTCCCGCTCGGACATGTAGTACACCACGCCGTCCATCCACACCGGGTCCATGTGCCGCTCGCCTTCCCACGAGGGGGTGGTGCGCTCCCAGTCGGCGGTCGAGACGATGCCGATCGGCTGCGCCTGCCCGCCCCGGTAGTTGCGCCATTCCGGGTCCCAGTAGCCGATCTCCTGGTAGGCGATGTACTCCCCGTCGCCCGACATCCCGCCCAGGTACGCCTGCGGGAGCGCGAGCGGCTCCGGCAGCCCGCCCGCCGGCGGCACCGTGTAGAACTTCCAAAGCTGGGTGGGCACCGCGTCCCGGCCCGACTGGAAGAGGATCTCGCCGTCCGGCGTCCACCCCTGCACCACGTCCTCCGCCGGATGCCAGGTGAGCCGCCGCGGCTGGCCGCCCGTGGCGGGCATCAGGTAGACGTCGGTGTTGCCGCCGTACTGTCCCGAGAACGCGATCCACTGCCCGTCCGCGCTGAAGGCCGGGTGGGTCTCCGCGCCCTCGGAACTGGTGAGCCGCATCGCATCGCCTCCGTCGCGGCCCGTGAGCCACAGGTCGTTGGCGTGCACGAAGACGATGTGCGCGGCGCTCACGTCAGGCTGGCGCAGGAAGCGGGTGCCCTGGGCGGCGGCATGCTGTGGCGGGACGGCGGTAGCCACCGCTCCCAGCAGGGCCAAGGACGTCAGGATGCGAAAACGGGACGGAAGCCCGCGCGGGAAGGAGAGCGTCGCGTTCGGCAAAGCGCGCCGGGCTCTCCCGGTCGTGTGTTCGGCGGTAGCAGCAGGGTGACGAAACATGGAACCAGCTCCGGGTGCGCGATGAATCAGGGCGACACCTGGCAAGCTCGCATGTGGCGGGCGGGGCGCAAGTCGGGAGCGGCGAGCGGGCGCCACCGTCGCCCACCCCTGCGGAGCTACCCCCCGCTTCCTTGCCTCCCCGTCCGTCCCGCCGTAGGCTGGCTTACGAGGTTCTGTCGCATCGCAAACCACCCTTCGGAGGGAACCTGAGATGGCATCGAACAGCCGCTCCCCCATCTCTCGCCGCACCTGGATCGCCGCTACTTCAGGGGCCGTGGCCGCGGGCCTGATCAAGACGAAGGCCGACGCCGTCAAGCTGGTGGCGCAGGAGGCTCCGACACCGCCCGACGACCCAACCAAGGTCCCGGGCCGCTTCACTTCCGAGGTGGGCGTGCGCGCACCCGAGGAGCGGCCGCGGCGTCTTACCCGCTCGCAGACGCTCTCCAGTTCGTCGCGCAGCCCGCTGCAGGAGCTGCAAGGCACCATCACGCCGGCCGATCTGCACTTCGAGCGCCATCACGCCGGCATCCCCGACATTCGCGCGGGGCGTCACGAGCTGCTGGTGCACGGGATGGTCGAGCGCCCGATGGTCTTCTCGATGGCGGACCTGAAGCGCTATCCGTCGGTGGCGCGCACCTATTTCCTGGAATGCTCCGGGAACGGGGGCGGGGCGTACAATCGCGAGCGCATGCCGGTCGAGATCACCCCCCAGGCCCTCGACGGGCTGCTCAGCACCAGCGAATGGGTGGGCGTCCCGGTCAAGACCATCCTGAACGAGGTGGGCGCCGACCCGGCCGCGACCTGGATCCTCGCCGAGGGCGCCGACGCCGCGGTCATGTCGCGCAGCGTGCCCATGGAGAAGATCATGGACGACGCCCTGCTCGCCTACGGACAGAACGGCGAGGCCATCCGTCCCGAGCAGGGCTATCCGCTGCGCCTGCTCCTGCCCGGCTGGGAGGGCAACGCCAGCGTCAAGTGGCTGCGGCGCATCGAGGTCACCGACCGGCCGACCATGACCCGCGACGAGACCTCCCGTTACACCGACCCGCTCAAGGGCGGCCTTTCCCGCCAGTTCAGCTTCTTCATGGACGCCAAGTCCACCATCACCTTCCCAGCGTATCCCTACACGCTGCCCGACACGGGATGGTGGGAGATCCAGGGGCTCGCGTGGACCGGACGCGGGCGCATCACACGCGTCGACATCAGTACCGACGGCGGCGAAAGCTGGACCGAGGCCGAGCTTCAGGAGCCCATCCTGCCCAAGTCGACGGTCCGCTTCCGCCATCTCTGGAACTGGGACGGGAGCGAAAGCCTGCTGATCAGCCGCGCGGTCGACGAGACCGGCTATGTGCAGCCCACGGTGCAGCAGCTCTGGGAGGCGCGCGGCGAGCGCACCGCGTACCACAACAACCAGCAGCGGGTGTGGAAGGTCGGGGCGGACGGCGCCGTCACCTTCGGCCTGGGAGACCTGGTATGAGGCGGCTCGCGCTGGCAGCCATGGTCCTGGCCGTCGGCTGCGCGCCCGCCGGGTCCTCGTCGGCCGGCGGTTCTGCTGACGGCGGCGAGCCCCCGGAACTCTTCGGCTTCGGCAGCTCCGCGTCGGCGGAGCGCATCGCCATGTGGGACATCGACGTGAGACCCGACGGGGAGGGGCTGCCGTCCGGGAGCGGCACCGTCGCCGAGGGCGAACAGGTCTACCTCGCGCAATGCATCGCCTGCCACGGTCCCACCGGCACCGAGGGGCCCAACGATGTGCTGGTGACCCGCGAGCCCTGGGAGGAGTGGCCGGCCGGCCGCACGGTCGGCGGCTACTGGCCCTACGCCACGACGCTCTACGACTACATCGTGAAGGCGATGCCGCAGCTCACGCCCGGCACCATGACCGCGGACGAGACCTACGCCGTGATCGCGTACATCCTCTACCTGAACGACCTCGTGCCCGAGGACGCGGTGATGAACGCCGAGACGCTGCCGGCCATCGAGATGCCGTATCGGGACCGCTTCGTGCCCGACGACCGGACGGGGGGCAGCGTCATCCGGTAGCGGGAGCGCTCGCCGGGTAGTGCGGCGCCAGAGGCGCCATCACCCGCCCCCTGCGGGCACCAGCAGCTTGTCGCGCAACTGGCGAACGTCTTGGCGGATGTCCTGGATGTCGATCCGAAGGGCGTCGATGTCGTGACGGATGTCCTCCCGCAGGATGTTCATCTCGCCGCGCATCTCTTCGCGCAGGTCGTTCATCTCCCCGCGCAGGCGGATCTCCATGCTCGCCATCTCCCCGCGCAGGCTGAAGAACAGGGTCATCTGCAGCCCCGTCAGCGTTACGCCGACCGCAAGGATGGCGATCAGTTCCTGGCTCAGCTTCATGCGTTCTCCTTGTTCAAGGTTCAAGTCACGGACGGAGTCACGCAGGTGCTAGAACCTTGATCGCCGATCGAGAGAGCCAGCTCGATCCAATGCCTTTGTGTGCGGCACCTCGTATTCCAAGGTGACACCGGAGCCCGGGCGGCGCCATGGGAGAATGGGATGGTTGCGCCGGTCCGAAGCTGCATCCGCAACGCTGGGGGCGGCGAATGATTTTGGCCCTTGTGGGCTGGCTCATGGGCCATGCGAACGTTTCCACGACGTGCCGGTATGATCGCAGAGGCGTAGAGGCTCGGCGGGCTGGCCGTCGCTACCCTGGCGGTGCCGGTCGCTGAGGCCCAACGGGACGGGGTTTGGTTATGGGCATCCTGGACCAGTTATTCAGGACGGCAGCAGACGTGGTGGACGCCGGTGCCCAAGCCCCTGAGCCCGGCCTGTGCCAGGAACACACGGACTAGCCCGCACGGGCGACGCCCGGTTGCTGAGCCTACCGGTTCCATTCGCCAGGATTCCGGGCCCCAGAGGCCCCCCCGGCGATTTCCTGGGCATTTGGACGGCACGTCATCATACGCCCCCTGTGGGCACCAGCAGCTTGTCGCGCAACTGGCGGACGTCCTCGCGGATGTCCTGGATGTCGATCCCAAGGGCGTCGATGTCGTGGCGGACGTCCTCGCGGAGGATGTTCATCTCGTCGCGTACCACGCCGATCTCGCCACGCAGGCGCGTTTCCATCCTCCCCATCTCGCCTCGTAATTCACCCATCTCGTCACCCATCTCGCCGCGCAATTCACTCATGTCGCCGCGCAGGCTGACGAACAGGATGAGCTGCAAGCCCATCAGGGTAGCGCCGACGGCGAGGATGGCGATCAGTTCCTGGCTCAGCTTCATGCGTTCTCCTTGTTCAAGGTTCAAGTCACGGACGGAGTCACGCAGGTGCTAGAACCTTGATCGCCGATCGAGAGAGCCAACTCGATCCAATGCCTTTGTGTGCGGCACCTCGCATTCCAAGGTGGCACCGGCGCGCGGGCGGTGCCATGGGAGAATGGGATGATCGGGGCGGGTCTCAGGGCGAGATGTGGGTCGAATAACCGGCAAGGTCCCTGAGGGCATAGTCTTCTCCCGCTATTTGCAACAGCTGTACGCGGTACTGGGCGAGGAGGGGACGGTGGGGCACCCAGAACTCGAGAACCGGGCCTGAGGACAGGGGCCCGGCGATGATGATCTGGGTCGGAGCGGTGGCGCGGGAGCGGTACAGTTCATAGTCCGCGGCGCGTACGGAGTCTGTGGCGGGGCCTTCGATTCCGGGGATGTCGATGGGCCCGTGGATGCTGAGATGGGCGCCGATGTCGCGAGCGTTCGGTGGCAGGGTCAGTGCGACTTCGAGAAAGCCGGGGTCGAGTTCCACTGAATAATCCTGCGCGGCGACGAAGCCGCCGACGTCGACCTCGATGCGGACCTGTCCCGGCCCGATGGTGCGCACCCACCCGTCGGGGTCGACGGTGGCGACTGCGGGGTCGGTGGTGGTCCACGTGATGCGGGCCGGGGCGACGGGATGTCCGTTCGGGTCGTTCGCGACCGGGAGGGTCGCCTGCACCGAGTCGCCGAGAAGGAGGCGGGGGCCACCCCAGTCGACTTCCACCACCGCGCCGCGCTGCGCGACAAAGACGGAGGCGGAAGCCATGGCGTTCCCGCTTGCGGCGGCAACCTGGGCGCGCCCGTTGCCGACCGAGACGGCCGTGCCGGCAGCGTCCACCGTGACGACCGACGGGTCGCTGGTCGACCAGGTGACGGGGGCACCGGGCATGACCTGTCCATTCTGGTCGTGGATGGTCGCCTGGAAGCCGGCCCGTTCCTGCAGCGCGACCAGGTTCACCGCGGCGGGGACCACCACTGCGCTGGTCGCGACGGGCGGCTCCACCACGTCGTCCCCGCCACACCCCAGGGCGATGGCGGCGGCAAGCACGAGTGTAAGACGGTATTGAGTTCGATACCGAGAACGTAAGCGTTTTGGTGATCTGAATATTCGGTGTAAACGGTTTCGTGAGCGATATAGTTGTTGTAAGCGATTTATTGATCGATGTCGATTTCGTCTTGCGCCGGTCGGGGAGGGCACGCGGACGGTCGGGCGACGCGCCCGGACGGTCGAGGGGAGCGCTGGATGAGGGAGGCCGGCGGGTGGAGCGAAAACGGCAGCGGGCGGAGTGGTCGGCCGCGTCGCGGGATAGGCCGTTGCCGTCCCCCCCACCCCACACCCCGCCCCGCGGCGGCCGCAGCGGGCGACCCAGGAGAGCGCATCACCCAGGTCGTAGGTGCGGTCACGGTTTCCGAGGCGGTCGAGGGCTCGGGCCTGCACCTCGTCCAGGTGGTGTTCGCCGAACACGGCCGTTATGGCCGCCTCGACCGTGAGGTCCTCCCCGACCAGCAGGCTGTCGACCACCACGACCGACCGGGGGGTGGTGCCACCTTCCACCCGGATGCGGATCGTGTCCACGTATGTGCCCGGGCCGAGGTCGCCGGGGGTGCGGCGCACCACCACCCCGCCCCCCGCCACCCCGCGCGCCACGACCAGCTCGAGCCACGGCGACCCTCCGTGCACGGCCGTCCAGGTGGCGGTGCGCGACCCGTACCCCCCCACCTCCACGACCAGGGTGTCCACCAGGGGCTGGGCGACCCCCGCCAGGGTGGCCGCCGCCCCGCCCCGCCCCGCGACCGTCACGGTGGTCGCGGCCGCCACCCGGAGCGAGTCCACGAGGGTGGCGGGAATCACGTACGGGCCGTCCCCGGCGACCCGGATGGTGTCCAGGTACAGGCCGGCCGCGAGGCCCTCCACCCGCCGTGTCCACCGGATGCGGCCCGGGCCCGTGCCGGCCGAGTCGATCAGCTCCAGCCACTCGGAAGCCCCATGAGTCGCGCGCCACGCCACCCGCGCGGGCGCGGGCCCGGCGACCGCCACCTCGGCGGAATCGGCCACCTCCCCGGTCGCGCCGACCGGCACCTCGGTGTAGCGCCCCGCCGAAGAGAACGCGAGCGTGTTCACCGCCCGCACCACCAGCCGAACCGGCAGCACCGCCGACCCCGCAGCCGCACCGGCTCGAGCCCCTGCGCCACCTGCGCCATCACCCCGGAACTCCACTGCCGCCGCCGCCCCCGCCCCGGCCACCACCACCGTCACCGTATCGACGTACTCCCCGGGTGCGAGGTCGCCGGGGTCGATGCGCCATCCGATCGAGTCGAGGGCGCCGCCCTGCGCGCGGGTCAGCTCGAGCCACCCGCCGTCCGGTGCGCGCGCTTCCCAGCGGGCCTCCGGCCACCCGGTGCCGTAGATGCGCACCGGCGCGCCGCCTTCCACCGGGTCGCCGCCCCGGGCGACCACGATGCGCCGCTCGCCCCGCGTCTCCGCCACCAGCGGCGCGGCCACCGGCAGAGCGAAGGCGCCCCGGCCGTGGGTCGCGGCCACCATGACGCCCGCGGCCGGCTCCACCGCCAGGTCGAACACCGCGACCATCGGCAATCCCTCGCCCAGGCGGACCCAGCTTCCGCCGCCCATCGAAGAGAACACGCCCAGGTCCGTCCCGATGTAGATCCGGGACAGCTCGCCGGGGTCGAGCAGCACCGCGTTGACCGGATGGTCGGGCAGGTCGCCGGTGATGTCGCTCCAGGACGCGCCGTAGTCGCGGGTGACGAAAACGTGGCCCGTGCCGAAGCCCGAGAACACCGCGTACGCGGTCGCGGGGTCGTGCGGGTGCACCGCGATGTCGCTCACGTAGCGCATCGGCAGCGACCCCGAGACCGGCCGCCACGTTGCGCCCCCGTCCCGGGTCACCACGATGTCCGATTCGGACGTCCCGACATACACCACGCGCGCGTCGGAGCGGCTGGGCCCGATCGCCGAGACGTTTCCCCCGGGGGCTTCCGCGATCGGTTCCCAGAGTTCGCCGCCGTCGACCGTGCGGTACAGCAGCTCGGTCCCGAAGTAGAGGACGTCCGGGTCGAAGGGATCCATCACCAGCGGAGGGATGAAGAGCGCATCGTCGCCCAGGTCGATGCCGCGGCCGCGGTAGCGGAAGGAGCCGCCGTTGTCGGAGCGCCTCGGCCCTCCGGTCCCGCCACGCCACTGGGTCTCGGCCCACCTGCGGTCGAAGCGCGGGTCGAGCGCGGTGAACCCGCCGTCGCCGCCCATCACCTGCGGCCATGAGAGGTCGCCGTCGCCCTCGATGGTCCCGTTGTCCTGCGTGCCTCCGAGTACCGAGACCGCATCGGCGCGCGGATGAATGGAGACGCCGGCGTAGAACTGGGTCAGGGAGAGGTTGGTGTTGAGGCTCTCCCAGGTCTCGCCCCGGTCCAGGCTCCGATAGACGCCGCCGTCGTTGCCCACCAGCAGCATGTCCGGCGCGCGCGCATCGACGGTGAGGACGTGCTGGTCGACGTGGATGTCCGTGCGGCCGAGGGTCGAGAAGGTCGCGCCTCCGCTGTCCGAGCGGTACAGCAGCACGCCCCCGAAGTACACCACGTCCGGGTCGGTGGGATGTACCGCCAGCGACTGGTTGTACCAGCACTGCCCGCAGCGCAGGCCCACGGCCGGCATCCGGCTCCAGGACTCGCCCCCGTCGGTGCTGCGCGCGATGATCGCGGCCTCGCTCTCCCCGGCCGACAGGTAGAGGACGTCCGGACTCGAGCGCGACTGCGCCAACTGCGCGCGCCAGTAGAGCATGCCGAGCCCCGGATCGACCTCGCGCCAGCTCCACCCGGCGTCGTCGGACCGGTGGAGGGTGGCGTGGCCCCGCTTCTCTTCCCCTTCGGCCACCGCCGCGAACATCGTCTCGCGGGCGCCGGCATGCACCAGCACGTCGGTGACCACGCCGTCGAGCACCCGCGTCCAGCCCGCCCCCGAATCGGTCGAGATGAACAGCCCGCCCTCGGTGGCGGCGTAGACCGTGGTGGCGTCCAGCGTGCCCGCGGTCGCCGAGTCGACCACGACGCGCGAGATGGTGGTCCCGCCCATGGGGCCGGTGAACACGCCCTCGCCCAGCCGGGTCCAGCTCTCGCCCCCGTCCACCGACCGCAGAATCCCGCAGCCGTAGTAGCTGTCGGCGGAGAAGTGCTGCTCGCCCGTGCCCGCGTAGACGATGTCCGGGTCGGCCGGGTCGAGCGCGAGGGCGCCCATCGCCAGCGAGCACTCCCGGTCGGTGAGGGGCCGCCAGGCGGCGCCGGCGTTCTCCGTGCGCCACACCCCGCCCTGCGCCCCGCCCGCGAGGATCACGTCCATGTTCGCAGGATGGAGGACTACCGCCGATACGCGTCCCGTGGAGATGGCGTAGGACTCGATGATCTCAGGGCCGAGCGGCTCCCAGCCGTCCGAGGCCCCCAGGCGCGCGGCGGCCGCGCCGGGCGGGAGACGAAGCACGGCCCGCCGAAGGACGCTCTCACGGGCCACCTGGAGACGGGCGCCCCACCCGGGGAAGCCGGGGGAACGGCGCTGTTCGAGGAAGAACTCCCAGCGTCCGCCGGGATCGTCCTGCTGGCCCGAGGCCGCCGACGCCCAGGCCAGGAGCGCGAGAACGGGAAGGGCGCGAAGCCGCCTCACCCCTGTCGGAAAGGCGCCCGCCTCCGCAGTGCGCTCGCGAGCCCCCTTACGGCGAGCATGTCATCCGCGCCGGCGGGCGCGCCCGGCACCGCTCGGCGAGGATCATGCCCATTTCGTTGCCCCCGCAGACGCTTTCCTGCGCGGCCCTGGCCGCGGCCCCGGCATCGGGGCCGGCGCCCATGCGGCACACCTCCTCGCCGTCGAAGACCAGGCAGACCTCGCAGGTGACATCGGCCGGGGCCATCGACGAATACATCACGTATCCGAGGAAGATGAGGATGGCCGCTGCGATGCCCATCGGTATGAGACGCTTCATCGGGCCGGCTCCTTCGCTTCAGGGGACCGCCGTGGCCCGCCAGAAGTCGATCCCGCCGGGCTGGTAGCGCAGTTCGGCGCTCGCCACCCGCTCGAGCGCCGACAGGTCGAAGACGTCGAGCGTTCCCGGCGTGGCGCCGATGGCCTCGTTGGAGACGAAGGCGTAGCGTCCGTCCGGGCTGGTCACCACGCCATGGGTGATTGGCTGGGTGGTCGCGATCCGGGCGAGCTCCTCACCCGATTCGAGCGAGATCACGGCGACGGCCTGCTCGCCCTTCAGGGTCGCCACCAGCAGCGAACCGTCCGCGGTAATGTCCAGGTTGTACGGGGCCGTCCCCGTCGAGAACCGCCGCCGCACGGTCCAGTCGCCGGCATCGATCTCGAGAATCTCGTCGTTGCGGTTGCAGGCCACGTAGACCACCCGGTCCGCGAGCGCGCCCGCACCCGGCTCGGCCCAGGTGGGCGAACACACGGCGTCGGCCATCCCCGCCATGCGCCCCATGCTGGTGTCGTCGCGCATGGACGACGCCTGTTCCGGCTCCGTTCCCGCAGCCCCGGCACCCGCAGCGCCCGCCGGGTCGGCGGCCTCCGCACCGCTCATGACCATTACGTGGCCGCCCATCCCCTGGTCGCGGGCGTCCAGCGGACCCTCGCGGCCCGGCGCCAGCGAGAAGCGCCGGCTCACCTCCAGGGTGGTCAGGTCGAACTCGACCAACTGGTCGGAGTGCATGCACGCCGAGTACTGGAGCCCGCCCGAGGCGCTCACCCGGCTGCCGTGGGGCATGAGACAGGTGGTGACGCGCGAGAGCTGGGTCATGGTGGGGGTGTAGACCACCGACAGGTCCGAGGGCACCATGTCGCCGTGCAGGTTGAAGTTGGCCACCACCAGGAACTGGCCGTTGGGGGTGACGCCCATGGTGGCCGGGAAGAGCCCCAGCTCCGCCCGCGAGACCAGGGTGTCGGCCCCGGCCGCGAACTTCCACACGTACCCGTAAGGCGTGCCGTGGGCGATGGTGAGGTACCAGAAGGCCCCGTCCGGCGAGACCGTAAGCCCGTGCGCCCCGTCGTTGTCGGCCGGCATGATTCCGACCGGGATCTCCTTCTCCACCTCCGCGCCGGCGCCGGGCCGGAACACCACCCGGCTCACGATGTCGGACGACTCGTTGGCCACGTAGAGGCGGTACTCCATCGGCTCCGGGGCGGCCTCCTGCGCGGCGGCCCGCGCACCGCCAGGCACGAAGAGCGCGGCCAGCACCACACACGCGAACGCTGCCCGGCGGCCGCCGAAGCCACGGCCCGCCATCAGCCGCCCATGCCGCAGTGATCGGCGGAAAACGTCCATGGACCTAACCTGGATCGTCACCGAGCCGACCACGGACGTAGCCCTCCAGATGAGCGACATCCTCACGAACCTGTACGAGGCCCTCGCGGATCTGGGCGAGTTCCTCACGAACCTGAGAGACCTCCCCACGAACCTGAGCGACCTCCCCGCGAACCTGAGCGAGGCCCTCGCGGATGTCGGATCGGATGAACCCGTAGAAGCCTCCTAGCGCCCCAACCAGGACGATGAACTGTCCCCAGTCCTTCATCCATGCGGATCTGGTGGCTGCTCTGGCTGTATCGGAATCGATCATGTGCGATGTCTCCGGTGCGTTCACCCAATTTGGCGCGCAACGCCCGAAACCGCTACAGAACGGGGCCGGTTAGGCAGCGCTCGTGAATCTCGGCGTTACCAGCGGGCGAGTCCATGGTGAAATCGGACGACCGGAGCCCGCACCCGGGTGACCCATCCGGTTCCCTGGTTTCCCTTGATGGACGCGGACCCGCTCGCGGCGGCAATCCGCATACGGAGGCGGCGGCTCGATGGCGCCATCGCCACAGGACAGAACCAGGATGGTGATCCCGCCGGCGATGCGACTAGCCGTAGACCTCAGCGGGACCCCCGCCCTGCAGCGACCGGAACCCCCCGGCTGAGAAGCACGTAGCCGCCATCCGAATCCGCCTCCCCGGCGACAGCCGCCGCAACTCCGTATCGTGCCGATGCATGTTCGCCCAGTTGGTTTTCAATGACTTCCATGAACAACTCTACGTAACTGGGACCTGACGATGGCTGCAGTCGGCGATTGAAGAGAACGACGTAGCCGGTTCCGTTGCCGCGCTGGAGCGCCAGCGTGTTGGTACCGTCGAGGCTTCCCGTGTGGTACCACCACCACCCGGGTCCCTCTCCCCCTCTGCGACGGCGACCGATGTTGTCGCCAGCGACCTGGTAGGCCTCGACAAATGCCAATATCGCCCGTGTGGACGCGGCCATACCGCCATGGGCGATTTTAGCCTCGTGATCCCACCCTCCTTCCGGGCACCGAACATCAGGCCCGGACGGATCGAAGACGTTTCGGCATCTCCGTATGCCGTCATACCAGGGCTCCCGGTCGCTCCGGTCATCGGGGAAAGTACGGCCTTGAACGACATCGTCACGAGGAACGCCGAGCGGATCGAAGATGTTCTCAAGCACATAGGTCATGTAGTCCCGGCCTGACGCTTCTTCGATGACGAGGCCGAGCACAAGGTATCCGATGTTCGAGTACGCGCGCCGCGAACCGGGGCTGAACTGGAGGGGCTGACCCAGGACGAAGCGCACAGTGTTCTCCCGTCCCGGCGGACTCGCGACCGACAGCGCCGACGCGATCTCTATCTCCCGGAATGCGAAGTCCGGCGCGACCTCGCGGTCCCAACCGCCTCGGTGCTGAAGCAGGTGCAGGACGGTGATCTCGGCCAGCCGCGCATCGCCCAGTTGAGGAAATGGATCAATCTGCAGCAGCCCGTCTCCCGTCCGCCCCAGGTCGAAGACACGGTCATCCAGTGCCAGCATCCCATCGCTTGCAAGCTTATGGATCGCGGCAGCAGTGATTGGTTTGGTCACGCTCGCGAGCCTCATCACCATGTCCTGCCGTGCCGGCACCTGGCGCTGGGCATCCATGTAGCCGACCGCTTCGTCGTAGACGATCTCTCCCTGGTTCATGATCCCAAGCGCCGCAGCTCCGATGGCGTGCACGTCGATGAATCGTTGCAGCAACTCCGTGACTGTGCCTGACAGCTCCCACCGGGCCCGCGCATCGCACGCTCCTCCGGTGACAACGGGGCAGATGTTGAGGTCCAGGCTGTCGAAGTAGGCGAGGCGGTTGGGGATCGCCGCCGTGATCGTGTCCGCCATGCCCTCGGTGATGCGGTCCCGGCGGTGTCTTACGGCCAGCCAGGCACTGAAGCTCTCGGCCAGGTCCTCGCGGTCGGGATAATCCCGGGCATAGGTCGAGATGAATGTTGGGTCGGCTGCTTGCGCCGCCAGCCAGCCGTGCGCGTCCGCATGGGCCGAATCGAGCGACGTATGGACACCCTCGTGTACGAGGATCTCGGGAAGGATCTCCCTTTCCCTGTATTTTTCGCCGCGATCGGTATGCACGAGCAAGGCGCGGTTGCCGCCTCCGAACGGCTCGTCCCCACGGTGTATCCAGACGGCGTCCATGTCCTCGCGCAGCGCGACCGGAATCTGGCCGATCGCGGGGGCGTAGTCGCGGGCTGCGGCCTCGGCCTCCGCCCATGTGCCGAACTCCGGATTGACCTGGAACTCGGCGGACCGTTCGTTGGCAAACGTGGCGTCGAACAGGTAGGCCCGGATCGTGATCCACGCCCCGGCCCGCCGGTCGTAGACGAGCCGCTCGCCGCGGCCCGCCGGCTCGAGATCCACGAAATCCGTCGGGTCCGATGGAACGATGATGTCGGGGTCCAGGTAGGCCGTCCCGCGATAAGGCGGAGCGTGGGGTGGGGCGGCCACGGTGATTCGGGCAGTTCCCCGGGCGCTCCCGGCGGCCGCCGTGATCGCCGCCGTGCCGTTGCCCACGGCGGTCACCAGTCCGACCGCGTTCACCGCCGCCACAGCAGCGTCGCTGCTCGACCAAGTCACCGGGGCTCCCGGCATCGCGTTGCCGGTCTGATCGCGCACCTCCGCGCTGAGCTGCGCGGTCTGTCCGAGGGCCGTGAGCACCACTGTGTCCGGGACCACGGCGACACTCATGGGCACCGGGGCCACAACCGTCAGCACCGCGCCGCCCGTGATCCCCGACGCGGTGGCTGTCACCGTCGCCTCGCCCGTGCCGACACTGGTCACCAGTCCGGTTGCGTCCACTGCCGCCACCGACGTGTCGCTGGAAGCCCAGGAGAACTCGACCCCCGCCACCGTGTGCCCGTTCGCGTCCGCCGCTTCCGCCATCAACTGCACGGCGTCGCCCGTGACCAGCGTGTCCGCGGGAGGCGTCACCGTCACGGTGGCGATCTCCTGGGCCACGGTGACCTCCGCAGTCCTCGAGATCGAGCCCGCCGTCGCCGTGATGGTCGCACCCCCGTTCGCCGCCGCCGTCACCAGCCCCGATGCGTCTACCGACGCGACCGAAGCATCGCTGGTCGTCCACGCGACCGCCGCCCCCGCCATCACCTGCCCGTTCTGGTCGCGGACATCGGCGGTGAACCGGGCCGTCTCCTCGAGAGCGGTCAGCGTGGCGGAAGCCGGGTTGACCGTCACCGTGGTGGCCACGGGAGCCGGAGCAGGAGGTGGGGGCTCGACGGCGCCATCGCCGCAAGACAGGACCAACATGGCGATCCCTGCGACGGCCATCCCGGGGATCGCGAAGCCCGCGGTCAGTTGTCCCCGTCCTCTCGCGCCCCACCGAAGGCGAGTTTGTCCATTCATGTCACGTAACGCTGATAATTGCGAGGACATCGCGATTAAATCGATCACAAGAGCGAGAGATTACCGATTCGCCTCACCAACCTGCAAGGACAACCGAAGCCGGGAGATCCGCTTGTTGACCCCTCGCCGAGGGCGACGGCTCGAGGTTGACGGCATGTCTGACATCTTGGCGCCGATTGACACGGGGCGTCCGCCCCCGAATGGTGCAAACCCCAAAACGTGATAACGGAAAGGATACCAGGATGGAGCGACCCAGGAAGCTCAACGCGAGTTTCGTCAAGACGGTCCGGCGGCCGGGCCGATACGGGGACGGACGGGGAGGCTACGGGCTGTCGCTGCTGGTCAAGCCGACATCCAACGGACGGATCAGCAGGACCTGGGCGCAACGTCTCTACATCAACGGCAGGGCCGTGAACATGGGTCTTGGGGCGTACCCGGTGGTGACGCTGAAGGAGGCGAGGGCCAAGGCGCTTGGGAACCGGCAAACGCTGGCGCGGGGGATGGACCCCAGGAGCGGCGGCATACCGACCTTCGCGCGCGCCGCCGAGAAGGTGATCGCGATCCACAGGGCGAACTGGAAACCGGGTGGTGACACCGAGGAGCAGTGGAGGACCAGCCTGCGCGACTACGTCTACCCGAAGATCGGGCACAAGACGGTGAACAAGATCACGACGACGGACGTGATGGCCGTCTTGCTGCCGATCTGGAACGAGAAGCGGGTGACGGCGACGCGGGTCCGCAACCGGATTTCAGCGGTGATGAGGTGGGCCGTCGCGAAGGAGTACCGGGAGGGAAACCCGGCCGGAGACACCATCGCGGCGGCACTTCCGAAGAACGGGGTTCCAGTGGTCCACCATCGCGCACTGCCTCACGCCCAGGTTGCGCAGGCGCTGGCCAGAGTGCGTGCGAGCACGTCGCAACCCCTGACGAAACTGGCATTCGAGTTTCTCGTTCTGACCGCGTCCAGATCAGGCGAGGTTCGGAGTGCGAGGTGGGCCGACATCGACACAAGGGCCGCCACATGGACCGTGCCCGGCGACCGCATGAAGATGGGACGCGAGCATCGGGTGCCGTTGTCTTCACGTGCTCTCGAAGTGCTCGTCCAGGCGCGATGTCGATGCAACGGGTCCGACCTGGTATTCCCGTCCCCGGCCGGCGGCATGCTGACCGCCAACACCCTCTCTCTGCTCTGTCGACGCCTTGAAATCGGAGCCGTTCCGCACGGCTTCCGTTCCTCGTTCCGCGACTGGTGCGCCGAGCACGGCGTACCCCGCGAGGTTGCCGAATCCGCGCTTGCGCATGCCGTCAAGGGCGTCGAGGGCGCATACCTCCGATCCGACCTCTTCGAGCGGCGGCGAGAGGTAATGGAGGCATGGGGGGACTACGTGCGGGGACCGTGGTCATGTGCATAACCATAGTGATAACAGCACTGGCTGAATATTCGTATCATGTTGTAATATTGCGATTTATAAGTAATTAGTGCCGGACATTATATCCGCACATCGGCGGTCGAGGGTCAGGTGGTCATCGAGGGCGAGGGCC
>JAPPHB010000003.1 GCA_028821195.1 Gammaproteobacteria bacterium | reverse complement strand
GGCCGTCGTAGAGGGCGAGGTCGACCTCCGCGAAGCTGCCGTCGGCGATCGATCCTAGCGCCGAGAGGATGCCGACGAAATTCACCATGCGCAGGCACTGCTTCTGCGGATCATCCGGCCATCCGCCCGACTCGATCAGAATCGTGCTCGTGCCCCAGGCTCCCATCAGGTCGCCGAAGGCGCGCGGGTTGAAGGCGTCGTCGTAGCGGGTAACGTGCCCGCCCACCAGCGGCTCGATCGCCCTGCGCACCACCCCGCACACGCGCATCGCCGCGCGCCGCCGCTCGCTGACTTCGCGTCTGTCGCTGTAGGCCGGTGCCAGGAGCGCGATGGCCGCCATGCGGCCGGAGTCCCCGACGCGAAACCGCGGGCTCTGGTCGTGCAGGTTGAAGCCAAAGGCGGGCCGTATCCGGTCGTGCACCGACTTGAGCGCGCGCCCTTCCGGGGTGGCGAGGCGTCGGGCATCCCGGTTCACGTCGATTCCGGCCGCGTTGTGGCGCTGAAAACGGGCCGCGCCGTCGGGGTTGAGCATGGGGACGAAATGCAGGCTCAGGCGGCGGGACAGCGTCCGAACGAGAGCGCGGTCCGGATGCCGGGCCAGGAATGAGATGATGTCCGCCAGCGCCATGGTCGCGGTGCTCTCGTCCCCGTGCATCTGGGACCACGCCAGCACCGCCACCTCGCCCTCGCCGAACGATATCATGCGGAGGGGCCGTCCCTCGGCGCTCTCGCCCACCCTCTCGCACGCCAGCGCCGGACTGCCGTGCAGAATGGCGTCGAGGACGCCCCAGTAGGTCTCGGGACGGAAACGTCGCTGGTCGAGCCCGCTGACGCGCACGATGTCATGGAGTGCGCGCAGCTCCTTGGTGAGTTTCGGCACCGGATGAGCTCTTCGAAATCGGTTCTCGATAGGGGAGATGCCGGGGGTGACCCGTAGGTTGTCGAACCGCAGGCGCTGAATAATGGCGGCATCTTCGCCGCGCTGTCCAGGCGCGGGCGGGATCGCGGCCCGTGCCCTGCTCGCAGTCCTCTCGTACCGCCCCGCCCGATCGTTACGCCGAGGTCGGTTACCCGCGGAGGGACTCGCTGATCGGCACCATTCTCTGCCCTGTGGCTGTCGGGTTTCGGGGTGCTCAAACGTTGTGAGTGATGGAATGCGATCTTGAACGAAAACGCGACGACGATGACCAAGATGCAATGGACGCATGATCCGCCGGGAGGCAGTCAAGAACGAGGGCTCCCAAGGCGTGAGCTCGCAGGTGCACGACGGCACGTCCGAGCGACTCTCAGCCCCGTCGGCGCCTGATGATCGCGGTGCTCGCCTCCGCGAGTGCGTGGGCGGACGTACAGGCAGTTGCCGGTGGACGCCGATGTATCCGGGCGCGAGATCAGGACGAGCTCTTGCGGCTGGCCGACGACGTCGACGCAGTCGTAGTGGAAACGGAGAATCTCCTGCCTGTTCTTCGCGTCGTACGACACATCAATCGAGATCATCCGCTCCTGCCCGTCATTCTCATCACCGAACAGGACTCACTCGACTTTCGGCACCTTGCCTCCGTTTCCGTCGAGGCGGTTCTCTCCCACCACCAAATCGCCGCACGTCTCCCCTCCGCGCTGAAGAGTTCGGCGGCAGTGGTCTTCCGGCTTCAGGCGTTCGGGGAGGCGTGCATGAGGAATGAGTCGATCCCGGCATCACTTCGTCGCTTGCTGGGTTGTGCCCTGACCAGCGTGCCGCCACCGCGTAGGGTCCAGCAGTTGGCTCGTCTCCTGCATTCTGATCCATCCACGATCCGTCGGCACTGGCGTCGCGATGTCAATTCCCAGGGGATCCAGCGGGTCAAGGACCTGTTGGATTGGATCTTCCTGCTGCACGCGCTCTCAGCGAAGTGCCCGGACCGGAGTTGGCGGTGTGTAGCCAAGAGCATCGGAATACACGAGAGTACGTTGAGCCGCCTGGCCCATCGCTGCGCGGGCGATACTCTTGGTTCTCTGAACTCGGACGGTGCCGAACGACTTCTGGAGCGCTTCGCCAAGGCCCTTGAGGACTCATTCTGCGCCAAGTCGCGCTGAGGTGTCGCGCCTTGGTGCTTCGTCGGGGCGGGCGGCGAGGCACTTGATCGCTGACCAACGTTGTCAGGTCCAAGTTCGACCTCGCGGCGGAGCAATACGATGTGCCCTGTCGCGTCCAGCAGCGGTTGCCAACGGGCGACTTGGGCGACCAGCAGGCGTAGATCGCTTCCCCGGGCAGTCGTCCCGTCGTCCGCCACTCCGGTGAGGATATCGTCCGGCGGCTCCAGCGCGCCCGGTGTCTGACGTCGGCGATGTGGTGGCGATGCGTTCCCGGCGCGACGGAGGCGTCACGATTCGCCTCTTCCCTCACGCTCCTCCGTGCCGGCTCCTTCAGATCCCCCTGGTAGGCGCCGTCAACTAGTCAACGCGGCTGCAGCCGCGGTAGGGATATAGATTTCGCGGGGGAGAAGTGGGCACTGAGTCTCGTTGAACGCCGACGTGATCCGCGCAACATGCACCAAACCCGTCCCATTGGCAACAAATAGGCGATCGTGACGGTCAACCTGTATCCAGTCGACGGACGGTGAAGGGAGCCGGAAAGCGGCGATAGGATCGCCGTCAGGTGAGTACACTTCCAGTCCCCGCTTCTCGACTTCCCATGTACCCTGTGTAGGAACGAAGCGATTTCGGACACGGCGCCATTTCGCTGAATAGGGCCGTACGGCAACTATGCCACCGTTAGGCCGAAAGTCGCCTGCAAGGATCTGTGGAACCGCCAAGAAGTGTGGCATCTCCCCTCCGATTTGAATCCAGTGAGGATCCCACACTTCCTCTCTCGGGTCGGGTGAGTCAATAGAGTTCGGGAGAACGTAGCGGCGGGTAGTAACGTCATCATTCGCGGCCAGTTGAAACACCGTTACATGTCCCTTGGACAAGAACAGGACGGCGACCCCGTCATTCACCGCTCCGATCACACTCCTGCCCGAGAGCCAAGACAGGTATCGCCCGGGAACCTCCTCCACTACTCCCAAGGAATTCCTGACATCACCTTGCTCATCGATCAAACGCACGAGATGCGACGGGCTCCACGGCTCAGGTTGGCGGACGGGTAGTCCGTCACCCAACGCCGCGATCCCGATCAGGTGGCCCGACACCCCCGCCACCGAACCCAAGACCGCGGAGTCCCACTCAGGCGCCGGTACGGGAATCGGATGTATGCCAAGAGCCTCGTGGTCCAGGAGTCCAAGAAGCCGCTCGGAGCGAGACCAGACGAGCGAAGTATCGTTTCTAAACGGCTCGATCCGCAATCCCCTTATTTCACGGCCTAGCGGAAACACAATGGAGTCCACCGTTCCATCTGCTCGAACCCTAGCGATGCCACCGTGTCGGCCATCGGACAGCAGTAGGTCGCATGTCGGAGAAGACACAACGCCCGAGACAACGAACGAATCTGAACCGGCAATCACCGATTCTGTGGGTAGAGGACTGAGCTCCGGCGGTGGCGTTGTCGGGACAATGGAAGGATTCTCGCAGGAAGCAAAGACAAGAGCGGTTGTGATAGCCGAAGACCAACGAATTAACTCTGGCATACTTCACGTCCCTTGTTGACTGGAGGCAAGGTGTCCCCCATCGCTCCCATTCGTAGTCGCCCTTCGGCATCCAGAAGATAGGTTATTGGCGTACCGAACACTCCCAGTCGCTCGAATGCTCCCGCCGGATCCTCGGGGATTCTGCCAAGCACCACTCCCTCGAAGTCATATCCAGAATAGAACTCCCGAAGCGCACTTACTTCTTCTCCCGCGAGCCAGATGTTCATTACCGGCGTCCCGACCGAGTCGGACCAGGCATCCGCCCGCTGAGGCCACGTACCTCGCATACGAAGGCAAAACGAACACCGCGTACTGATCAACACCAGTAGAGCGCAACTCGTAGTACTGCTAGTCAACAGGTGGTTCAGGGAAGTTGTCGAGTCGGCATCAACGGCGACCGTCACAGGAGGTAACAACTCTCCCATCACGGGCCCAGTTGGGGGCGTGGGTGGAGTATGCCCAGCCCACCACATCCCGCCAGCGTAACCAACAGTGCCGCATAATCCAACGATGATGGCAGCCGAAAGAAGGCTGCGAGACAAAGAGCCTGCCGAGGACCGGGAAGCGTGACGCATGTTTGATCTGAGCGGGTTCATTTCTGGAGTTCTTCTTTCGGCAGACTTCCGACTGCATGGCCGTAACGGAGAAACGGATCGTAAACCAACCAAAGGCCGGGCGGTGCTTGCGCAGTTTCACGCAAAGCACCATCCGGCCCTGGTTTGTGGCGGGATTGGCTCAATGACCCTAAAGCTCACACTCCCCAGAGTGGCGGCAGCTATCGCCAATGGGCCAGTCCGTGCAATATGAGCCGAAGCATGAACAATCTCCCGACCGCCAACACCGCTCACCCGACGCCTGCAACTGCTGCGTCAGAGCGAACCCGGCGCCGACGATTGTTGCCAGCGCGAAGGCCAACAATCTCAAACGGCGTGTGACAGTTACTTTCCTCATGGAAACCCTCCCAAGGATAAAGGATGAATCGATCCTACGCGGTTACCTGAGTAAGGTAGGCTGGGCCCGAGGTCCGTGCCAAGAGGCAATAGCGGGCAGATTAGGGCAGCTTCGAGCGAAAAGGACCAGCAAGCGAGGCGGTGAAGCGTTCAAAGACGGCGGGCCCCGTGCCAGAGACATTCAACGAGGCCAGAGTGTCGCTGGGCAAGCGGGGCGCCAGACGTCTCTATTTCGATGTTAGAGGTTCCGAAGGTCTTCGCGACCAACGACCTGTTCAGGTCCGGTTGCTTGAGTGCGAGTGCCTTGACACGGAGCACCGCGCATGCAGCAACGCGAGCGGTTCGGGTGTCATTCAGGGACACAGGCTCCCGGTACAATGAACCCAAGCCGATCGCGTGCTGCAGTGCGCCAAGTGTGTGGAAGAGGGGTGACTCAAGGGCTACTCAAGCTTCGTCGCACTCCCAGGAGTACTCGCAGCTATCGCCGATGGGCCAATCGGTGCAATAGGAGTCGCTGAAGCATGAGCAGTCTCCCGTTTGCCAGCATCGATCACCGGAGGCCTGTAGGTGTTGGGTCAGCGCGAACCCAGCGCCGACCATGGTTGCCAACACCAAGGCGATCAGCCGAAGGCGACGAGTCACGGTTGCTTTCTTCATAAGAATCCTCCTTGGGGTGAAAAGGTGATCCGTCTCCGCGAATCATGAGTCTTAAGTTGGACTAGCCGATCCCATCGTGCCAAGAGACAATAGCGGGCATTGTCAGGCATTTACGAGCCGGTTGCTGCTCCTGCACACAACGCCGACCAGTGACATCTGATCCGAAGCCCATCTCATGTGGGGTCTTGCAAAAGGGGCGTTGCGGCGGGAGTTCCTGCAAGGGGCAGCAGGGCCTGAAGATGAAGAACCGGCGGGAGGCGAGGTGATCCGGACGCGGGCGAAGCCGGGAGAGATGCCGATGCGGGTCGAGCTGCAGGCGGAACTCTCGAAAAATGGGGGTACGGCGACGAGCTGAGGAAGCTCTTGAGGCGCTAGCACGGGTTGAATTCGGCGACGAAGCGGCCCTACCCGCTGACGATGATGCGCGAGACGTGGCGGGTCGCGTGTTTGAGCGTCTACGCGCTGCGGGCTAGGGGCTTGGCGGGCCACTGACGTCCGATCGCCGAGAGCCGGGGAAGAGCGAGCCCGAGGCGGCAGTGAGCGACGAGGACTTGGTGGAAGAGATCCGGATGGTGCTGAAGGCGAGTCTGTTTCTCGGCGAGGGCCACCGGAAGGTGAACGCGCGGCTTGCGGCTAGCAGCTAGGGGGGATCCGGGTTGGCAAGAAACGCGTGCTGAGGCTGATGTGGGAGCACAGGTTGCTGGTGCCTAGTGCGGCGGGGCCATCCCCGCGGGGACCCGACCCAGAAGTGGCCGGATTCGGGATTCGGACCGAGTCACCGAACGAGCTCTGGGCACGCCGGTTCGCCAAGGGGCGCGGGCCCACATGGGCGGCTTCGGCACGGCGATCGCCCTAGGTTCTCGGTCAGCGCCACGACTGGGGCGCGCCAAACAGGGCTAGGCAATTCCATGCCGAGATCAAGTGGCTCGGCATCCGCTTGACCCCCCACCTACGTAGGCGAGCCGAAGTGCAACGGCGTCGCGGAGCGCTTCATCCGCACGCTCAAAGAGGAGCGCATCCATTTACACCACTTCGAAACCCTCGAGGAGGCCTGAGCCGCGATCAGCGCCTTCATCGAGCGCTACAACAACGGCTGATTGCTCGAGCGACATGGGTCCACGACCCCGGCCCGTGTTCTCGAGCAACTCAGGCAAACGGCGGCTCGATGTTTAGGACGTTCCACTTTTCCAGAAGACCGGGACTGGTACGCTCCGCTCCGCAAGCTTACGCGTCCCACGGTCGATGCAACCAGCCCTCTATCCGGTCACCGTTCCCGAGTATATCGATCCCTCGCCATCAAAACGGCCCGGTTGCCAATGAGAAGTCCGTCACGGGGGCATCCCGTCACGAGCCGCAAAGGACACCAAGGGGGAGTTTCTGGAAAGGACGCCGGATCAAGTCGCGCTTCACCTTCGTGGCCAGATGCGTGGCCAAAGGCTAAGCGGAATCAGCGCCATTGGTCGTCGAGCCATGCGTTCCATGAAAGCATACGTATACACCCTGACCTCACTTCCGCCTGACAGGACCTCCAACAAGTAGACGTCTGTATTCGCATAGAACGCCAAGTCATCCAATCCCCCAAATGCAGGTATCTCGTTAACATAGACCGCCGGGTTGACCAGCCGACCTCTACGGATGACGCAGTTGGCTGCTGGTTCGCCCGGCGGACATGGCGCCGTTCGTACCATGGTCTCGCGATTCAGAAAATCAAGGGCGGTTCCCGCTCCGGATCGAAGAAGCCGTTCCTGGTCGTAAGCCCGACTCAATCCCGCACCGGCCCTTCGACGGAAACGTAACCGCCTGTCCATCGTCTCAATGTTGTCCACAACCGCGGTAACACCGTCAAGCAAGATAGGCTGGGGTGCGAGCGCCAACTCAAGCCGTCCCTGGAAGCCGCTGTGCAGGTTTACCATTACGGCTTGCTTCTCGTATCCGAACTGGCTGGCGATCAAGAGCTGGGGACCTGTGGCAACGCTGTCAAGTTGGAAGATCCCCAGTGAGTCGGAGAGGACGCCTCGCTCCTCCTCTGCAACCACAATCGCCGCTCCGGCTACGGCTGCGCCGGTAGTCGCATCATACACGACCCCGTGAATCGGAAGGTGGGTGACCGGTGCACCGGTGGCCGTGACGCCCTCAAGCCTTATCGGTTCAGGCACAAGTGGTATTTCAATCAAACTTGCATATCGGTCAGCGACGCTCGTAGTCACCCGTCGCTCCTGCTCCTGGTAGCCAAAACGCGTCACGGCGAGCAGGTGACGTCCTGGGGCGACTTCGATCGTGAAGAGCCCCGACGAATTCGTGAACACACGAAGTTGTGCGTCTTCAAGAAAAACCGCGGCCCCCGGTACTGCCCGACCCGTTAGGCTGTCGTACACGACGCCCTGGACGACCCGGCGACCTTGCGGCGAATCCTGCTGCTGTCCTACGGCCTGAGTGGATTGGGAATTATAAGGGTGTCTTGACAGCAGTTTCGGCCTCGTCTGCGGGGTCAGGCGTGCGTCCCTGGAGGCGGTCGAACGCCGCGCGCGCTGCGGGGGTCTTGGGCCGCGTGAGTAGCTGCGCCATGCGTCCCAGCGTCATGCCCTTGTAGCGCGGATTCACGGCCTCCACGTCCTCTAGCCTGCCTCGCTTGTCTTCGTACTCGCTCATTACCGCCTCCTCGGTAGGCCAACAGATCCACGGCGGGGCTACACACCGATGAACCCGTCGTGTAGGTCTTCTCTCACGGCGTCTAGGATACCCAAACCAGAGTTCACATGTCCTTTGTACCGCCCATCAGTCTCTTTGTTGAAGTTGGTGACGTACGCGTGCTCTGCACCGAGTAAATCTATCAGGAACACAAGAGATTGCACTCGCCATTCGGATAACGCTCGAATGCTCATGGTTCCACTTGTCATGCCTCTCGGTGGCTCTCTCCATGTGCCGAGAGCGGATTTGCCTTTCTCGATAAGTCGATCTACTCGACCAAGGGTTTTCTGTAATGCATGGCTGCTAGCTTCCATTGTTCTGCTTCTCCTCCTCGCTGTTCATCTAGTCGGGAACGTCCTGCCTGAACCATCCTCGGATGTAGCCTGTCAACTCGGCGATCTTGGTCTCGCTCGCGCCGATCCGCGCGGACAGGCTTTCTTCCACGCCATCAATGCGGTTCCCGATCTTCTCGTGTGCCTCGCTGGCTTCCTTGCGGATACGTCCGCTCTCACGCCACACGGTTATCCAGGTGCCAGCAACTCCGAGCACAACCACTACGCCTACGCCAAGGATCGCGATTAGCTCCTGTGACATCTCACTTCCCTCGGGCATGCTCGGCATCCTTCATCGCGTGTAAACGTTCGGAAAGTGAAATCAACTCGTCGCGCTTACTCTCTATCTCTTGTCTCAGTACAGGAATCCGTCTATGGGCGTCCTCAAACTGTTCTAGGTTAACTTCCGAGCGGTGCTTCCAACTACCGGGATCACTCAGAACACGTGCTCTAACGATTTCTCCGAGACGACGATCCTCGTCGAAAAGTTGCCGGAGTTCCTCTTGAATCCGAGATATTTCATCTTCAATCTGTTGTACTGTCATGGCATGGACGTACCTTGTGGCTTCGTGTTCACTCATGCCGCTTCTTCCGTTCTCCATGCCCGTCTCCTTCTTGGGAAGATGGCCCAGCCGCGATGATACGTCCCTTTCTTGATTGCGCACTCGCGACAGGGCTCCTGGGGAGTGCACCGGCTGTTCCGGTGGCCGAAGCGGATCATGCCATCCCACCTGCCGAGCCTGCGGTCGTCGAGCGGAGTCAGCCTCTTGCCTTTCCGCCGCTGGTTGTAGTGGCCCGTGCAGAGCCCCCGCGCTCTGACCGGCTTCGAGCAGCCGTCGAAACTGCACTCCTTCTCCGAGTGCGGAGCATAGAGTCGAATCGGCCTCCGCAACCGCTCACCGCGATCTCCACGTAGCCACCGCTGGTTGTGCACCGAACACATCCGCCTAGCCCGCGAGCCATGCTTCGTTACCTCCTCGACGCAACCGAGAACCTGGCAGGTAATCCCGGCGCTCACCCCACGGCGACCCGCTTCTTCACTTCCGCTACCACTCGGTCTCCAGCTTGTCCCGCCAAGTAGACGACGGCCCCCTCGATCCCATCCAAGCGAGCGTCGATCCCATCCAAGCGGGCGTGAACTCCATCGAAGCGGGCATTTACCCGTGCTTCCATCTCATCGAATCTCTCGTTGATGCGCGTTTCCACACCGACGATCAAGCCAGCCAAATCTCTGACGGTGTCTACGCTCACCTCGCCCTCATCCTCTCCTAGTGCCATCCCACCGCCTCCCTTCGCTCCTTGCTGGGTGCTCCTCTAGCCTCCCGACCTCTTCGCGAGTCGGCATGATACCTATAACACACATAATACAACATCGCGATCAACACCGCAAGTCCTGTGAGACCACGCGTAAGACATTATGTAGTCTGCGGTTACAGCTATTCGTTATAGGATTGGTGGCAGCCGTAAAGCCTTGCTGAGAAGGGTTGCGGGCGCGCGCGCTGGGCCGTATGTTGCACGTTGCACCAGAACCGTGCGGGAGTCCCTGACGCATCTTGTCCGGGTCGCTCGCGAAATGAAATAGCCAACGGACCAAGGACCGAGCGCCTGATCAGCGCAACGTCCGGCGAATACGCGAGAACCCGCTTCTCCTGCGTGGTTTTGGTGCCTATAACGACCCGGCACCCTGTGCAGGAGGAACCGATGAGCCGCTTGGCACCAGCGGCACTCGCGCTGCTCGCGCTCGCGTGTGATTCCGCGCCCACCGTCGTCGAGCCGCACACCATACCACCCGCGCCCGCAGCGGACACGGCAAGAGCGCAGCCGGAACCCGAGCCCGAGATACGGCTAGAGGGCATCTGGCATAACGCGCATACCCTGAACGACGGGCGGGACACGATCCAGCTAGTCGCGCACCTTCGCCCGACGCTACCGTGGTGCCCTGTCATGTACAAGGGGCAGTGTACGCCCCTGTCGGCGCGCGGCTTTAGCTACAACGTCGGCGGGCAGGTGAAATGGGTGAGGGGCGGGCACGACGCCAGGACGCCTCATCCCAATGACGTGTTCTGGCCTGACCCGTTCTCGTGGGGGCCTTGGTCGGCCTCACGCCCGAACATCGTGACCTTCCAGGTCGAGCCGAACGTTGTGCTGAACATTGGTGTGCCCGAGGAAGTCGGTGTCTGCGAGCACGGCACCTACGCCGAGTTCAAAGGCTCATTCAACGAGGACGGGACCGAGTTGACAGGTACGTTCTCCTACGAGTGCAACTACCTGCTGCCCGGCATACCCAACACCTACCTCAACCCTACCGGCACCATCACGCTGCGACGCTGGGAGAATCCCTGATGATCCGCGCAACCTGCTTACCTGCCCGGTAACCCCCTAGCCGCCGCGATAGCGCCTTTGAGCAGCGCTATCGCGGTTTTCTCTGACTGACAGCCCCAGCACCCGGCAAGGAGCCCCGACCCGTGACGCGAGAGCCGAGCCCACGGCTATGAGCGGCAGTAACGTGATGCCGCTCTGTCCGCGCTGTCGCGCGTATCATCCGCCCGTCGTCGTGGAACCGGAGCGGCTCGGTGTGGTGCGTGGTGCAGAGTTGGACATCGCCGAGACGCGGGAGCTAAAGCGGCATATCGCCACGATGCTGCGTTACCGGACGCCTTACGCCTTCTTGGGCCTCGACGACTTCCAACGGATCACACGCTGGAAACTCGGACACCAGTTGAAGCGTGTGCCTCAACTTGAGCAACTAACCGACCGCTTGGTGAGGAGCGTCACACTTGCTGCTTTCCACCTGCACGCCGAGCACGAGCCTTCGGATGCCGTCGCTGCGAGCGTATGCGTCGGCCTGCTCACAAGCCTGCCAGGAGTCGGCGTACCAGTGGCTTCTGCCGTGCTCGCGCTCACCTTCCCCGACGACTACTGCGTCGTCGATTTCAGGGGTTGGCGGGCGCTTTTTGGCGAGGAGCGGCGAGCCTTCACAACCGCCCAGTACCTCGCGTATCGTTCGGCTGTGGACTGCTTGGCGCGCTTGCTGGGCTGGTCCGTCCAGGCGACCGACCACGCCCTGTGGGAGCTGGACCGTCGGACGCTTGCCTCGGGTGACAGTAAAAGCTATAATCTCGAATAAAGTAAGCCCTCCAGTGGTTGCAGCCACCAGAGGGCTCGGGACTCACCCACCAACGCGAGGAGGTGATGTCGTTATGGAAGAGGCGCTTGCACTTGAGCGACAGCTAGCACCAGTCGTCTCAACCATGTAGCTACGGGGCAGCCGCTTCAAGAGGTTCCATGGCCGGAATCGCGGCTGCTCCGTACTAGTACAATTGCATGCCCGCCCCGTTCGCACAAGGGGCAGGGTGTGCGCTTTGTTCAAGGTGCGAGAGTGCTGCGACGCCAAGGCGCTTAATCACCTTCTCGCCACCACCGCCCGAAGTGCGACCTCCACTGCAACGAGTGTTGCCGAATCCGCCGCGAGTGCGGCTCCCCACGCTAGGTTGGCCAAGTCCGCTGCCAGCAGGACATCATCCCGTGCCTCCAGCGTCACAGCGGCCACTGAATCCATCCTCTCGGCAGCGTTTCTGCTCCCGATTTCCCAAATGATGTCCGACACTAAGCCCGCCTGGCCCGCTGCCCGATTTGAAGTTTCCGCAGCCTTTATCGCGGCCTCAGTAGCCAAGTCCGTAGCTTCCGCAGCGCGGCGCACTTGGGCTTGCGCTGACTCTATGGCCGCTAGAATCGCCGCAGGGTCCGAATCGCCGCGCCCCGCATCCGCGCATCCTAGGCCCGCTAAGCACCACGACAGCGCAAGCAACTTACGCACCCGCGCCGCGCCCTTCATTCGGGGCACCGACCAGAGGACCGGAGGATTTCCGCGTAGGACCATTCTCCCTGACCCGTATCGCGGTACAGTGCGTCTAGCCCCTCCTCGATTGCGGCTAGTTGCCGGGCCAAGTCCAGACGCGTGGAAGGCGATACGTTTCGCAACACGGAGGACGGAGGAGGCACCCGGAAGTAAACGTCGAGACCCGCGAACGTGGTCCAAGCATACGGAACCTCCTCGCCCCAACCGATCTCCCAGTCACCCAACAGCCGCGAGAACGTCAAGCCTGTGCGGCACCTATCCGGCGTGCGCTGATTCAACTCCAGTGTGACACGCATCACTTCCCGCAACACTACTTCCTGACCAGAAAGCTCGCCCGCTTCTAGGGAATCTAGCGTTGCTGGATTCGGGACCTGTCCAGACACGCCCTGCGCTGTCGCAAGTCCGGCCAGGTGCGAGCATCACGGCACTGATGCGTACCCGTTGCTCGCTTACCACGCCCGTTCGTCTTGGATGTCCTTCTTCCACTCGGAGCGGAAGTCTTCAAGCGTGGTTTCTAGGCCCTGAATGTCTTCTTTGGTCGCCATCCGGTTCCAAATCCTGACCGTGGTTTTGGTCACCATCTCTAGAAGACTCTCGGTGGCGTCCATGCGCTTCTCCATGGCGACCAAAAGCATTTCCATCGCGTCTAGCCGATCATCTACCGCGTCCAGCCGCTGGACGACCTCCTGTCGAAATTGCTCGTTGCTCATTGACCTTGCTGTCCTCCTTTGCTCGTAACGTCGCCGCCTCCTTGTGGGCTGTACTCCTCTCATCTCATGTGTCGCGACGTTTCCTTAACCTGTGTAACCCTGTAACATGGAGATTCTTGCACCACATGACAAGCCAGGACGCGATCTTCTCTCCTCTGCGACCCCCTCACACCGCCTGCGCCGGGAGCCCGTTATCGGCGGTGAGTTGGCGGTACGTGAGCCTACGCCCGATGAGGCTCGCGACGACGTGCTGGATCTGAGCGAGCGTGTCTAGCTCGCGCAGGTTGTGACGCGCTGCGAACATGTCCACGTACGCTTGAAGGTGCTTCGGCGACAGGCGGTGGTAGACGCCCTTGTGCCCTCGCTTGAGCATCGCCCAATAGGCCTCGATGCCGTTCGTGTGAATGACCTCGCCCGCGAGATAGCGTACGTACTCGGACACCGAGTGCCTAACCGTCTCATGCGGTCGCTCCGTGCCCTTGTACGCGGTTGCGTCGTCCGTGTAGAGCTTCGCGTCCGGGTGCGCGTGCTCGTCCACGAAGCCTTGCAGCGTCTCGCTGTCCTGCCGGTCGATCACTCGCGCTACGACCTGATTGGTCTCGCGGTCCTTCGCCGCCACGACCGCCTGCTTGCCCTTCGGGCCGCGCCCGAGTCCCTGCTTCTTCAACTCGCGGCGCTTCTTGTTGCTCATATTGGAACGCTTGCCGCCGAAGTATGCCTCATCTACCTCGACCGGACCCGCGAACGACATGCGCATGTCCGCGAACGCGGCCCGGATGCGGTGCAGCAGGAACCACGCTGCCGGTTGCGATATGCCCAGGTCCCTGTGTAACTTCATTGAGGACACGCCTTTGAGATTCGTCATCTCCAGGTAGATCGCCCAGCCCCACACTCGCAACGGGAGCTTCGACTGTTCCATCAACGTGTTCGTTTTCAACGAGAAGTACGAGCGGCAGTCGCGGCAGCGGTAGGGCATCGGCTTGCGTTTCCTGACGCGGTGCACGTTGGTGCTCCCGCACTTCATGCATGCCATCTCGCCGGTCGGCCACGTCGCCTCCTCGAACCACTTGATGGCCCGCTCCTCTGTCGCGAACATCTCCGCAATCTGCATCAGCGAGATGCCCTTCCTACCGCTCTTGCCAGGTGACGTGTGACGCATGTAACCCCCTGTACGTTGTGCTCTTACCGTACATACAAGTTACAAGGTTTCCGAGCGTTTGTCAAGACAGGCTTATAATTCCCAGTGGATTGGCACAAGATTCCGAAGACGAGGGGAAAAAACGCCGCCCAACTCGCAGGACCGGATTTCACCCGAAGCAATCGATTCATCATTTCGGGCCTCCTACTCTGTTGAGGCGTAGGACTTGCGGATGCTCGACATCAGAGTCGTCCTTGGAGACACCGAGCACAAGCCCCGGGCGGGTGCCCTGACAACTGAGCGCGGCGCGAGCATCAATACAGTAGATACCGTGCTCGAACCTGCAAGAACTCGTCCAGATCCGGTCGCCATGCTGCGCGCACCTCCTGCAGGGTCGCCCCCGCCTCGACCGCCAGCCGCAGACGGTCGGTGCCCGCAAGGCGGTCGAAGGCGGCTTCGCGCCATTCCCAACTGTCACCGGAGAGCGCGACAGCTTCGATGAGCGCCGCCACTGCGGCCTCGGTGGGATCGTATCCCGGGTCGGTGGCGACGAGCCGCACGCCTCCCACCTCGACCCCGCCGTGCTTGCCGTCGCCCGGGTTTTCCGGCACGAAGCGCACCGCCTCGAAACGCACACCCGCGAGGCCATAGCCGTTCAGGTTCGCGGCCAGCGCCTCCCCGTCCAGCCAGGGGGCTCCGATCTGCTGAAAGGCGATGGGCGTGCCTCGGCCCACGGACAGGTTGGTTCCTTCGAACAGGCAGGTGCCCGGATAGTGACGGGCGCTCTCCACCGACGGCATGTTTGGCGAAGGCGCCACCCAGGGAAGCCCGGTGTCCGGGAACCAGTCGCCCCGGCTCCATCCCGAGAGGGGTGCCACTGCGAGTTCCGCCTCCACCCCGAACTCGCCCCGGAACAGACGCGCCAGCTCGCCCGGGGTCATCCCATGGCGCATGGGGATCGGGTACATGCCCACGAAGGAGGCGAACGCCGGATCGAGCACGTTGCCCTGCACCTCGACGCCCCCGATCGGGTTGGGCCGGTCCAGCACCACGAAGGGGATCCTGGCCTCTCCAGCCGCCTCCATCGCCAGCGCCATGGTGTAGACGTAGGTGTAGTAGCGGGCCCCGATATCCTGGATGTCGAAAAGGAGCACCTCGACGCCCTCCAGCATCTCCGGCGTCGGCTTGCGGGTCGCTCCGTAGAGGGAGTGGACCGGCAGCCAGGTGCGTGGGTCCATCCCGCTGTCGACGAGTTCGCCGGCTTCGGCTTCGCCCCGGATGCCATGCTCGGGAGAATAGAGCGCGATCAGTTCCACGCGCCCGTCCCCGTGCAGGAGGTCGATGGTTGAGACGCCCTGGCGGTCGATGCCCGTATGGTTGGTGACGAGCCCGGCTCGGAGACCTTCCACCAGGTGGATCGAGTCCGCGAGCAGAACCTCGATCCCGGGACGGGTCTCGCCGGCCACCTGCGCGGCGATGCCGCGGGAAGCGTCCACGGCCGGACCGCGCCCGCCCCGCACGATCAGATTGGCGCCGAGGAGCACCGCGCCCGCGACGACCAGGCCGGCGCCAACCCGCGATTGTCGGATCCTTGAGGAAACCATTACCTTGCGCCAGTCCTCGATTCCTGCAGTCCATGGATGGTCGGCGGGCTGTCAACTTCGTCCGGGGGGAAGAAGTCGTCAACCGGTGCTTGCGCTGAATAGTCGGGCGACGTCGGGTTCGCGCCGCGCGCCGCCCCTTCACATGGCGGGTCTCGCCTCCCTCCTGGCGCTCGTTCCGATCGTTGTCTCCTGCGGCACCGCACCGTCTGGCCGCGGCTTGCCCGAGCCGTCCGCGCCGACGGAAGCCCCGACCCCCGACGCAACCCCTCCGGCTGGCAACACGGCTCCTTCTCCGGCCGACCAACCGGCTCCGGCCCCCCCGCCCGCGGGTTCCGCCGCGGAGACGCCCACCGTGGCTGCCTCGTCTGCGGGAGCGGCCCGAGTCGCCGGCGAAACACCGACCGCCGATTATCCGGCTCCCGCAGAAGCGCTCGGCGCCTGGGCATCCTCCGTCCTGGAGTCGATGACGCTCGAGGAGAAGGCGGGCCAGTTGCTGATGCCGTGGATGCTCGGCGACTTCGCGCCCGCGGGCTCCGAGGACTTCGAGCGCATGGCCGAGGCTGTGCGCGATGACGGGGTCGGGGGCGTGATCGTGTCGCTGGGCACCCCCTCGGAGGTGGCCGCCAAGATCAACAACCTGCAGTCGCTGGCGAAGTACCCGCTGCTGGTGGGGGCGGATCTGGAAAGCGGGGCGGGCTACCGAATGCGCGGGGCGGTCTACCTGCCCAACAACATCGAGCTGGGCGGCGCCACCCTGTTCCCGTCGCTCATGGCGGTGGGCGCCGCGGGGGACGACAGCCTGGCCTGGGAGATGGGCCGCATCACCGCCGTCGAAGCGCGTGCCGTGGGCGTCCACCTCCCCTTCGCGCCGGTGCTGGACGTCAACAACAACCCGGACAACCCGGTCATCGCCACCCGCTCCTTCGGCGAGGACCCCGCGGAAGTGGCCCGGCTCGGCTCCGCCTTCGTGCGCGGGCTTCAGGCGCACGGCGCAATCGCGACCGGCAAGCACTTCCCGGGCCACGGCGACACCGGAGTGGATTCCCATGTCGCCCTCCCGGTGATCCGCGTGGACCGCGAGCGCCTTGACCGCGTCGAGCTGCGTCCCTTCCGCGCGGCGGTCGATGCCGGCATGGGCGCCGTCATGAGCGCGCACGTCTCCATCCCTTCCGTCACCGGCTCCGTCTCGATGCCCAGCACCCTCTCCCCCGCGGTCCTCTCCGACCTGCTGCGCGGAGAGATGGGATTCGAGGGCCTGATCGTGACCGACGCGATGAACATGGCCGCGATCACGCGCCGGTTCGGGGCCCGTGACGCGGTCGTGCGCGCGCTCGAGGCCGGCGCCGACATCATCCTCATGCCCGAAGACCCCCGCGAGGCGCGCGAGAGCCTCGTCGCCGCGGTCCGCTCGGGCCGCGTCAGCGAAGCACGCTTGGACCGCTCGGTGGCCCGGATCCTCGAACTGAAGGAGCGCATGGGGCTGGATCGCGAACGCTACACGGACATCTTCGGGATCCACCGCAAAGTCGGGATCCCGGAGCATGTGGAGCGGGCGACGGAGATCGCCGAGGCATCCATCACTCTCCTGCGCAACCGCCGCAACCTGCTCTCGCTGCGCGGAACCCGCACCGCGAACGTCCTCTCCGTCACCTACCGCGCTCGCAACAACCTGCTCGCCGGACGCTATTTTAATGATCGCGTGCGCGAGACCTACCGCCGGCTGAGCACGGCGTACCTGGACTCGGGCGTCGCCGACAGCGAGTACGATCGTCTGCTCTCGCGCGGCTCCCGCTCGGACCTGGTCATCGTTTCCGCGTACGTGGCCGCGGCCCGCACCGACGGCAGGCCGAACCTGCCCGAGGCCCTGTCCGACTTCGTCGAGACGCTGGCGGAGCGGCGCGTGCCGCACATCGTCATCTCCTTCGGCAACCCCTACCTGCTCTCCGACGTCCCCGAAGCGCAGGCCTACATGCTGGCCTGGAGCGCATCGGAGGTCAGCCAGATCGCCGCCGCCAGGGCACTCTTCGGGGAGATTCCCATCCGCGGGCGCACGCCCACCGGGCTCCCGTCGCTCTTCGATATAGGAGACGGGATCCAGCTCCCCGTCAGGGGCCGGTGAGGGGCGTGCAGCACGTCAGGCGGGTTCGTCCCGCAGGGCCGCCTCCAGGACAGGTCGGGATGGCAGTCCCGTGGTCGTGGCCGGCGGCGTTGCTCCTCCTGCTTGCCATCGGGGCAGCCTGCGAGGGCCCGGCTCAGGACTCCGGCGGAGCGGAAGGATCGCCTGCGGCCATCTACTACGATGAACTCGATGGCCGGGCGAGTACATGGGTGGATGAGACGCTCGCCTCGCTCTCCCTGCGCGAGCGCATCGCGCAGCTCGTGGTTCCCTGGATCCCCGGCGGGTACGCCTCGTCGAGCGACGCAAGCTTCCGCACGCTGGAGCGATGGGTGACGGAGGACGGGATCGGAGGGGTCGTCATCTCGATCGGCTCGCCCCACTCCTACGCCTCGCTGCTGAACCGCCTCCAGAACGCCGCGCGCGTCCCGCTGCTGGTCACGGCGGACTTCGAGAACGGGGGTCCGGGGATGCGCGTCAATCACTCCTACGCGCTTCCCACCCTGCTCCCCCAGGGCGGTGGCACCAGCTTCCCGCCCACGATGGCCTTCGGCGCCATCGGCGACCCGGCCTTCGCCCACGAGTACGGGCGCATCACGGCGGTTGAGGCGCGCGCGCTCGGCGTGCACCTGAACTTCGCCCCGGTTCTCGACGTCAACTCGAATCCCGAGAATCCCATCATCAACACCCGTGCCTTCGGCGAGGACCCGGAGGCGGTGGCGCGGCTGGGGACAGCGTACATCGAGGGCGCGCGCGCGGGCGGCGTGCTCACCACGGCGAAGCACTTTCCGGGTCACGGCGACACCCGCACCGACTCGCACATCGAACTGCCGGTGGTGACCGCGGACAGGGAGCGCCTGGAGGCGATGGAGCTGGTGCCGTTCCGGCGGGCCGTGTCCGCCGGGGTGGACGCGGTGATGACGGCGCACGTCGCGGTGCCCGGCATCCTGGGGAGCGATGTGCCGGCGACGCTGTCGCCCTACTTCCTCACGGAGCTCCTGCGCGAGGACATGGAGTTCGATGGCCTGATCTTCACGGATGCACTGAGGATGGGCGCGATCTCGCGCGGATACGGGGCGGGAGAAGCGGCGGTGCTGGCGCTCGAAGCCGGCTCGGACGTGCTCCTCGTGCCGGAGAATGTGGGCGAGGCCATCGACGCAGTGGAGGTCGCGGTGCGCACGGGCCGGGTGGCCCCCGAACGCATCGACCGGTCGGTGCGGCTGCTGCTGGCCGCCAAGGCGCGCGTGGGGCTCCACGAGCGCCGCACCGTCGACTTGGCGACCGTGCCCGAGGTGGCGGGCTCCGCCGGGCACCTGACCTTCGCCGACCTGGCCGCCGAGCGCTCCGTCACCCTGGTGCGCGACCGCGACGGCCTGGTGCCGCTCCCCGCCGATGCCCGCGGCCGGGTGGTGAGCGTCACCTACGCCCGCGACCAGGACCTGATCGCCGGCATCGAGTTCAACCGGGTGGCCGCGCGCTTCGTGGACGCGTTGGTGAGCCGCCGCCTCGACGAGGGATCGGATGCGGCGGCGTACCAGGCGGTGCAGGACGCCGCGGGCGACGCGGACGTGGTGCTCCTGAACGTGTACGTGCCCCCGTTCGCGGGAGCGGGTTCGGTGGCGGTCCCGGATGCGCTGCGCGACATGGTGGGCGAGCTGTCCGCGCGCGGCGCGGTGGTGGTCTCCTCCTTCGGCAATCCCTACTCGCTGAGCGCCTTCGAGGACCTGGGCAGCTACCTCATCGCCTGGGGCAGCCACGAGGTCTCGCAGCGCGCCGGGGCCTTCGCGCTCATGGGAGCTGCGGAGATCTCCGGCACGCTCCCCATCAGCATTCCGCCCGACCACGCGGCAGGTGGCGGGCTCCGGAGGGAAGCACTCCCGGAACCGGCGGCGATCCGGGAGGCCCTGATGGCCGTGCCGTCGTGGGTCGTGCAACCACTGGAGTTCGTGACTGCCGCGCGCGCTGCGGACGACGACCAGGAGGCACAGGGGCAGATCAGCCCGCTCGAGGGCGATCCCGCCGCCGCGGGCATGTCGGCGGCCGTCCTGGAGGCGCTCGACCGCCGCATCCTCGACGCCATCGCCGACTCGGCCAGCCCGGGCGCGGCGCTCGCCGTCGTGCGCCACGGCCAGTTGGTGCGCCTGCGCGGCTACGGCCGCCTGGACTGGGATCCCGCGTCCGCGCCCGCCACCCCTTCCTCCATCTACGACATGGCTTCGGTCACCAAGGTGATGGGCACCACCACGGCCGCCATGATCCTGGTGGACGAGGGCCGCCTCGACTTGGACGCCCCCGTGGTGCGCTACCTGCCCTGGTGGTCGGCGGGCGACCCGCGCAAGGAGGCGGTCACCGTGCGCCAACTGCTGCTGCACCGGGGCGGGCTGCCTCCCTTCCGCCGCTTCTTCCTGGAGATGGAGGGCGTGGAGGCCTACCAGCAGGCCATCGCCGAGCTGCCCCTCGACTACGCGCCGGGCGACAGCACGGTGTATTCGGACATCGGCATGATGACGGTGGCGTGGGCCATCGAGGAGATCACCGGCCGGCCGCTCGACCGCTTCCTGAGCGAGCGCGTGTGGGGGCCGCTCGGCATGCAGGACACCGGCTTCAACCCCGACTCGGCGCTGCACGGGCGCGTGGCCCCCACCGAGATCGACGCCGACTACCGGGGCGTCCACGTGCGCGGGGTGGTCCATGACGAGAACGCGTACGCGGTGGGGGGCGTCGCCGGCCACGCCGGTCTCTTCTCCTCCGCGCGCGACATCGCCGTCTACGCCGCCATGATGCTGGCCGGAGGCAGCGCCGGTCCCTGCGACCGCACGCTGGCCATCCCCTGCAGCACCCCGCGGTCCGGGACGGTTCGCGTCGTCGAGCCTGCGACGGTGAACGGCTTCACCCGCCGTTACGACGCCGGCGCGAGTCGCGCCACCGGCTGGGACACCCCCTCCGGCAACTCCTCGGCAGGACGGTTCTTCACCGGGCGCGCCTTCGGCCACACCGGCTTCACCGGCCCCTCCGTGTGGATCGACCCCGAGCTCGACCTGGCCGTGGTGCTGCTCCTGAACCGGGTCAACCCCACCCGCGACAACAGCCGGCACGTCCCGCTGCGCCGCGAGATCCACGACCTCGCCGCCCAGGCCGTCACCGACCTCGACATCGAGCCCCGGCCGCCTTCGTGATCCTCCGCGCCCGGCTCACGGGGGTGTATTGAACGGCTTCGGAGGCGTCGACCTGGCCGTGCTGGTGGCCTACCTGGCCGCCACCACCGCCTGGGGCGCCTGGCTGGGCCGCCGCCAGCGGGGCGGGTCGGACTACTTCCTGGGAAACCGAAGGCTGCCCTGGGGGGCGGTGCTGCTGTCGGTGGTGGCCACCGAGACCAGCACGCTGACGTTCCTCTCCATCCCCGGGGTCGCGTACCTGGGCACTCTGGGATTCCTGCAGCTCACCTTCGGATACCTGGCGGGCCGGCTGGTGGTCGCGTCCCTGCTGCTGCCCGCCTACTACCGGGGCGAGCTCAAGACCGCCTATGCCCTCCTGGGCGCCCGCTTCGGCAGCGGGGTGCGGCGCCTCACCTCGGCGATCTTCATGGTGACCCGGCTCCTCGCCGATTCCGTGCGCCTCTTCGCCACCGCCATCCCGCTCGCGCTGGTGACCGGCTGGCCCTACCCGCTCTCAATCCTGGTGATCGGCGCGCTCACGGTGGTCTACACCTACTTCGGCGGCATCAAGGCGGTGGTCTGGGTGGATGCGGTGCAGATGGCGCTCTATCTGGTGGGTGCGGCCATCGCCGTCGTGGTCCTGCAGGGTCTTGTCGATGGCGGATGGGGGACGATCCTCTCGCAGGCGGGCGCGGCGGGCAAGCTCCGCATCGTAGACCTGTCTCTCGACTTCTCGGTCCCCTACACCCTGTGGGCGGGGCTGCTGGGCGGCGGCTTCCTGGCGATGGCCTCCCACGGCACCGACCAACTCATCGTGCAGCGTCTGCTCACCTGCAAGGACCTGGCGGCCAGCCGCAGAGCCCTCATCGGGAGCGGCGTCGCGGTGGTGGGCCAGTTCGCCGTCTTCCTGCTGGTGGGGCTCGGCCTGTGGGCCTTCTACGAGAACCGCGCCTTCGCTGCCTCGGACGAGATCTTCGCGCGCTTCATCGTCGAGGAGCTTCCCCCCGGAGTCACCGGGCTGCTGATCGCGGGCGTGTTCGCGGCGGCGATGTCGTCGCTCTCCTCGTCCATTAACTCGCTGGCATCCTCCTCCGCCTACGACTTCTGGGCCCCTGCGCGCGGCATCGACGACGACGCGCGCATCCTTCGGGCCGGCAAGCTCTTCACCCTGGTCTGGGCCGGGCTGCTGGTCGGGGGCGCGATCCTGTTCATCCCGCTGAGCGCCGGCACCAGCGCGGTGGAAGTGGCCCTCGCCGTTGCCTCGCTGGTCTACGGCGGGCTGCTGGGGGCTTTCGCGCTGGGGGTGTTGTCGCGCCGCGCCACCGCGGGGGGAACGGCGGCCGGCATGGTGACCGGCATCGGCGTGGTTACGGCCATCTGGATCCTGGCGCCCGACCGGGTGGCGTGGCCCTGGTTCGTGCTCATCGGCACGGCGATCACGGTGGTGGTGGGGATGGTGCTGGCCGCTGCGCGGCCGGCGGCTCGTGTCGGCGGCGGCTGATGGGCATGGGCCAGGTCCGGCAGCCGGCCGTGCTCCCCCCATGCCCGTCCCCGTGACCGGACCGTACGTCGCGGGCGTCGATGGGGGCGGCACCCGCACCCGCGTCCTGCTCCTCGCCCGCGACGGCGCGACCGCCGGCCGTGCCGAAGGCCCCGCCGCCCTGGTGCGTCCCAACCGCCCCGCCCCCGCGGCCCGGGTGGTCGCCGACACCGTCCGCCGCGCGGCCGACCCGGCCGGAGTGGCCCTGCCGCTCCCGGCGCTCTGGGCGGGACTGGCCGGCGCCGGCCGGCCGCGCGTGCGCCGCGCCCTGGAAGCGGCCCTGCGCGACGAACGGATCGCACGCGCGGTGCGGGTCGGCACCGACGTGGAGGCCGCCTTCCACGACGCCTTCGGCGGCGGCCCGGGCATCGTGGTGGTGGCCGGCACCGGCTCGGTGGTGCTGGGGGCGGCGGAAGGCGGCCGCCGTCTGCAGGTGGGCGGATGGGGCGGGGTGATGGGCGACGAAGGGAGCGGCTACCACATCGGCGTGTCGGCCCTGCGCGCCGTCGCGGCCGCAACCGACCGGCGCGGCCCCCCGACCGCCCTCACCGCCGCCCTGCTGGATTCCCTCGGCCTCGACCGGCCGCGCCACCTGCCCGCCTGGGCCGAATCCGCCACCAAGGCCGACATCGCCGCCCTCGCGCCCCTCGCGATCCACACCGCCCGCTCCGGCGACGCCCCTGCCACCGCCGTGATCCGGCGCGCACTGCACGCGCTCGGAGATCAGCTCTCCGCCGCCATCCGCGAGCTCTTTCCGTCCCCGTCCGGCGACCCGCCCACCGTCGCGCTGGCCGGCGGCCTCATCTCCCCTGACGGTCCCCTCCGCGCCGATGCGGAGCAACTCGTCGCCTCCGCCGGCGGCCACCTGCTCCCGCGCGCGGTCACCCCCGAACGCGGCGCCGCCCGCCTGGCTCTGATCCTCCCGAACTGACCGCCCGCGCGTCATCTGTCCGCTCCCTCGGGGACTGAGCCGGGATCCCACTCCGCGCGGTCCCCCGTCCGGTAGCTTGCCGGAGGCTTGACCATGTCGCGGGGTAGCGGTTTATTCCCGCCATGATCAAGCCGAACCACCCGTATCCGATTCGGGTGATGAAGTTCGGGGGGACCTCGGTCGGCAGCGCCGCGCGTATCCGGCGCGTCGTCGATCTCGTCGCCGATTCCCGGGCCAACTCCACCCCTGTCGTGGTCGTCTCCGCGGTCAACGGAACGACGGACCGGCTGGTCGAGGTCGCCGAGCTTGCGGGGCGAGGGGACTCCGGACACGCGTCGGTGACGCGGGAGATCGCGGAGATGCACCGGGAGCTTCTCCACGTCCTCGCTCCGACCGACGAAGCGCCGGGCCTCGCCCTCCGCCTCGATGCGGCAATGGACGACCTCCGGCGCCTGGCGAACGGGGCCCAGCTTCTGGGCGAATGCACCCTCCGCACGCGTGACTGGATGCTCTCCTTCGGGGAACTGCTCTCCTCGATGCTCGTCGCCGCCTGCTTGCGTTCCCATGGGATCGCCGCCGTCGACGTGGACGCGAGGGAGCTTCTCCGCACCGACACCCGCTTCGGCGGGGCGCGGGTGGACCGGCAGAGGTCGCGGAAGCTGGTGCGCGCGCGGCTTCCCGGAGACGCGGGAATCCCGGTCGTCACCGGGTTCATCGCCTCGACTGCGGACGGGCAGACGACCACGCTCGGCCGGGGCGCGTCCGACTACACGGCCACCCTTCTCGGCTCGATGCTGGGCGCGGCTGAGGTCGAGATCTGGACGGATGTGGACGGGGTTCTCACCGCGGATCCCGAGGCCGTGCCGGAAGCCGCCCCGGTGCGCGAGATCACCTACGCGGAGCTCCTCGAGCTCGCCCACTTCGGCGCGCAGGTGATCTGCCCCCCGGCGGTGGAGCCTGCCCGGAGCGCCGGGATCCGGCTGAGGATCCGCAGCACCCTCGATCCGTCTCTCCCCGGGACGCTGGTTGTGACTTCGGTTCAGCGGGACCCTCTTCGGCCGGTGCGCGGGATCTCCGCGACTCGGGACGTGGCGTTGATCCGGCTCGCCGGGGTCGAGACGGTCGGCGTTACGGAGGCCTCGCAACGGATCTTCCGTGCGCTCCGTGTCGCCGACGTGGACTCGCTTCTCTTCACGCAGGACTCGGGCGCGCACGCCTTGTCCCTGGCGGTCAGGGGTGCCGACGCGGAGCGGGCGCGGGCCGCCCTGGGGACCGAGTTCCGAAGGGAGCGGGAGTCGCGGCTCTTGCGCGACCCGACCGTCGAGCAGGGGTTTTCGATCCTCGCGGTCGTGGGCGAGGGGATGCGGTACACTCCCGGCGTCTCCGGGAAACTCTTCTCGGCCCTGGGAGCTGCGAGGGTCAACGTGCACGCCGTCGCCCAGGGATCCTCCGAACGCAACATCTCATGGGTCGTGAGCGCGGCGCAGGAGGGCGTCGCGCTCCGCACCGTCCACCGCGCCTTCTTCAGCCCGCCGGACGAACTGGAACCCGTCCGCATCCTCGTCCTCGGGGCGGGCGGGGTCGGCGGAGCCTTCCTCGACCAGTTCGCCGCAAGCGGAGACAACGCGATGCGCCCGCACGGGGTCCAGCCCGTCCTGGTCGGGATCTCGAACAGCCGGAAGGCCGCAACCGACCTCGAGGGCCTGGCGGCAGGGCGGTGGAGGTCGCACCTGGAGAAGGGCGACGGTGACCCCGACCGGGCCTTCGAGGCCGTCTGGACGGGCGACCCGCTCGTCGTCGTCGATTGCACCGCGAGCGCGACAGTCGCGGCGAGCTACGCGGGCTATCTCCGGGCCGGCGCCGCCGTTGTCACGGCCAACAAAATTCCCCTCTCCGGCCCGGTCGAGGAGTACGCGACGCTCATGCGCCTTGCCGGGCGCGGGGGCGGCCTCCACCACGGAACGACCGTGGGGGCCGGCCTCCCGATGGTGCGCATGATCGCCGACCTTCGGCGCAGCGGCGACACCGTCATCTCCCTCGAGGGGACGCTGTCGGGCACGCTCACCTTCCTGATGGACCGGTTGAGCCGCGGGCGGCGGTTCAGTTCGGCGGTCGAGGAAGCCCGGCGGAGAGGGATCTCCGAGCCGGATCCGAGGGAGGACCTGGGCCTCAGGGACGTGGTCCGAAAGCTCGTCATCCTTGCACGCACGGCGGGGATCCCCCTGGAACCTTCCGATGTCGAGATCGAACCGATTCTCCCGGAGCGGCTCCTCCAGCCCGGTCCGGTCGGGGAGTTCATCGAACGGCTCTCCGGGCTCGACGCCGAGATGGCCGAGCGGACCCGTGCGGCGGCGGCGCAAGGGGGGCGTCTCGTCTGCCTGGCGCGGGTGGCCCAGGGCGCGGCGTCCGTCCGCCTGGAGGTGGTGCCCGAAGACCAACCCGCCGCACGAACCCGCGGAACCGAAAACCTCCTCGTCATCCGCTCTCGCTGGTACGCTGATCATCCCATGGTGATTCAGGGCCCCGGAGCGGGACCCGAGGTCACTGCAGCCGGGCTCATGACCGATCTGGTGGCCGCCGCCGGGCGGGTAGCCGGCCGGGCCGGACAGGGTCGGCGGCGAACTTCCTCGTCCGGGTCAGGACTCTCGACATAAGCCGTCTGCCATTTTGGCAGACTTTCCCCTCCTCCCGTCGGGACCGCAACCCCGCCCCATCCCGCGCATCCACCACCTGACAAAATGGCAGACTCGTCTGTTCGCTCTGCCCCGCCAGGCTGACATTCTGTCATGCCGATCACCCGCAACTTGTTGTCGTCAGACATTTTGGCAGACTCGGGGCTGGCACGCTCCCTGCCCCTGCCGGGGCCGAACGCGCATGACAGGTCAGGCATCAGGAAGCCAGACGGGCGCGGCTTTCAGTCACAAGAGACCCAATGGAGAACACACATGACGACCATCGCCAGGTATCGTTCGCTTTCGCCCTCGCAGGTGCTGCGGGCCTTCAACGCCGCCCTTCCGAGCGGCCCGGCCTTTCCCTTCGGGGCCTTCATCAACACGGACTGGGTTCCGCCGGTCAACGTCGCGGAGACGGCGGACTCGATCCTCGTGACCGCGGAACTCCCCGGCGTCTCGTCCGACGACGTCGAGATCCAGGTCGAAGAGAACGTGCTCACGATCCGCGGCGAGAAGCATGAGGAGCGCGAGGAGGAGGACACCGAGCGCCACATGCACATCTCGGAGCGGATCACGGGAAGCTTCAGCCGCTCCTTCACCCTGCCGCGCAAGGTTGACGTCGAGGGCATCAACGCCGACTTCGGCGAGGGGGTGCTCAAGGTCAGCGTCCCCAAGGCGCCCGCGGCCCGCGCCCGCAGGATCGAAGTGAAGGCGCGCGCCTAGCGGCCCGAGACCCCGCGGCCCGCGCCCGACCGCGGCGCCGCGCAATCGCTGGACCAGAATCGGACCCGGTTCCCGCCGGGTCCGATTCTCATGTCTGACCCCGGTTTGATGGCATCCCACGGGATGCTACTTTGGTGGCGACGTTCTCCGTTCCCGGGCAGGCGGGCATGTGCCCATCCGCCGATCCCGGTCCCGTCGGCGCCCGTAACCCGAGAAGAACCCGCGCATGACCCACGCCAGCACCCGGCCCCCGCCGGGATCGCGCGTCTTCAGCGGAATGCAGCCCAGCGGCGAAGCCCACCTCGGCAACTACCTGGGTGCGCTGCGCCAATGGGCCGCCATGCAGGACGACTACGACTGCATCTACTGCATCGTCGACCAGCACGCCATCACCGGGCGCTACGACGCCGCGGCCCTTCCCGGGGCGGTCTTCGATCTGGCGATCAGCTTTCTGGCCTCGGGGCTCGATCCCGAGCGCTCCATCATCTTCGTGCAGTCGGACGTCCCCGAGCACACCGAGCTGAGCTGGCTCTTCAACTCGGTGGCGCCCATCGGCGACCTGGAGCGCATGATCCAGTTCAAGGAGAAATCCGAGCGCATGGAGTCGGTGCCGGTCGGCCTCCTCAACTACCCCGTGCTGCAGGCCGCCGACATCCTCATCTACCGCGCCGACGTGGTGCCCGTGGGGGAGGACCAGCGCCAGCACCTCGAGCTGACCCGGGACATCGCGCGCAAGTGGAACGCCCGCTTCGGCAAGTACCTGCCGGAGCCGCAGGCCTACATTCCGCGAGCGGGCCGCATCGTGGGGCTGGACGGCCGGTCCAAGATGAGCAAGTCGCTCGGCAACACGGTGGGCATCCTCGACGAGCCCGACGAGATCCGCAGGCGCGTGCGCACGGCGGTGACCGACCCGGCGCGCATCCGCAAGACCGATCCCGGGCGTCCCGAGGTCTGCAACGTCTATTCCCTGCACGAACATTTCGCGGACGAGGAGCGCCTCGACGACATCGCCCACCAGTGCCGCACGGCGCAGCGCGGCTGCGTCCAGTGCAAGGGCATGCTGGCCGAGGAGATCGACGAGGCCTTCGCCCCCATGCGCGAGGTGGCCGCGCACTATCGCGCGCACCCGGAAGAGGTTCGGCGGATTCTCGACGATGGAGCGCAGAGGGCCGGAGCCATCGCCCGGGAGACCATGGCGGAGGTCCGGTCGCGCATGGGACTCGACTGGAAACGCACCGCCCGAGCATTGACGGAGGAAACGGAGTCATGAACCTGGCCGGAGTCTTCATCCCCGCAGTTACGCCCTTCGACCCCGTGACCGGAGACGTGGACGTTGTCGCGATGCGCGCCAACCTGCGGAGCTGGCTGGCGCATCCGGTGCACGGAATCGTCATCGCCGGATCAACCGGAGAGGCGGTGCTGCTCAGCCGCGGCGAGCGCAGGCGCCTCATCGAGGCGACCGCCGGCGTCATGACGGACGACCGTCTGCTGATCGCCGGGACGGGGGTCGAGTCCACGCGCGGCACCATCAGGCTCGGCCGGGAGGCCGCCGAAGCCGGCGCCGACGCCGTGCTGGTGCAGCCGCCCGCCTACTATCTGGGCGCGATGACCCCGGAAGCGGTGCGCGACCACTACACGGCGGTGGCCGACGCTTCTCCGGTGCCGGTTCTCATCTACCAGGCGCCTCTGCGCTTCAGCACCCTCGACTTCCCGTCAGGGCTGGTGGCCGAACTCTCCCGGCATCCCAACATCGTCGGGATCAAGGATTCACGGGGGAGCCTGGAGAAGGTCGCCGAGCTGCTGGACTGCACCGGGCGCGACTTCGCGGTCATCGTCGGCAACGGCGCAGGGCTGTATGCCGCCCTGGAGCTGGGCGCGGCGGGCGGGATTCTGGGGGTCGCCAACCTGGCTCCCGCCGAGAGCGCCGGGATCTTCCGGCGCTTCGCGGAAGGGCGCACCAGTGAGGCGGGCCGTCTCCAGGAGCGGGTCGCGCCGGTCCACAAGAAGCTGGTGGCCGGATTCGGGGTGCCGGGGGTGAAGGCCGCCATGGACCTGCTGGGAGGGCACGGCGGGGCGCCCCGCCCGCCGCTCAGGCCGCTCCCGTCCGGCAAGGTCGGGGAGGCGGAGGCCGTTCTGCGCCGGGCCGGGCTGCTCCGGCCGGAGCGCGCGCTTTCCGGTTCCGCCTCCGCATGAGGACGGGCTCGAACCGCCTCACACCGCACCCGCCGGGAGCCTGATCTTGTCGACGAACGCCGCCCGAGGCCGCTGCACGGTCGTGGTGGGCTGCCAATGGGGCGACGAGGGCAAGGGCAAGATCGTCGACGTGCTGGCGGAATCGGCCGATATTGTCGCCCGCTACCAGGGGGGCGCCAACGCCGGTCACACCGTCCATGTGCACGGCGACGAGTTCATCCTGCACCAGATTCCCTCCGGCATCCTCCACCCCGGCAAGCGCTGTCTGCTCGGCAATGGCGTGGTCCTCGATCTGCCGAAGTTTTTCGCGGAGTACGATGCCCTGGTGGAGCGCGGCATCGAGCTGGAGGGGCGGATCGGGATCAGCCAGCGCGCCCACCTGCTGCTGCCCTACCACCGCGCGCTCGACCACGCCGCGGAAGTACGCGCCCGCGAGAAGATCGGCACCACCGGACAGGGAATCGGGCCGGCCTACGTGTCCAAATCCGGGCGACGCGGGGTCCGCGTCACCGACCTGGGCAATGCCTCGCGCCTGGAGCGCCTGGTGAAACGGGCCATGGGGGATGCGCTGGAGGAGCTGGAGGTCGGGGAGTTCGCGGCCACGGAGCTCGAGGCCCGGGTGTGGGCGGCGCTCGCGCTGGCGGGCCGCACCCTGCCGCTGGCCACCGACACCGGCCGCGAGATCGTGGAGGCGCTCGCTGCCGGGCGCTCGGTGCTGATGGAGGGGGCGCAGGGGACGGCGCTGGACCTCGACCACGGCACCTACCCCTTCGTGACCTCCTCCAATACCACCGCCGCCGCGGCCGCCACCGGGCTGGGGGTCGGCCCGACCGCCATCAGCGCGGTGCTGGGCGTGGTCAAGGCGTACACGACGCGTGTGGGCAACGGCCCTCTGCCGACCGAATTCGACGAAGAGATGGGCGCGCGCGTGCGCGAGTTGGGCGGGGAGTTCGGCGCGACCACCGGCCGGCCGCGCCGCTGCGGCTGGTTCGATGCGGTGCAGGCGCGCTACGCCGCCCGGGTGAACGGGCTCACCGGGCTGGCGGTGACCAAGCTGGACGTGCTCGACTCCCTTGAAGAGATCCAGATCGCCACCGGCTACCGCGTCGACGGCGACCTCACCACGGAGTTTCCCGCCGATACGTGGTCGCTGTCCCGGGTGGAGCCCGTGCTGGAGCGGCATCCGGGGTGGCGCATGCCGACCACGGAGGCCCGCCACATCGTCGACCTTCCGCCTGAAGCGCGCAGCTACCTCGACCGCCTGCAGGAGCTGACCGGAGTCCCCATCGAGATCGTCTCGGTCGGATCCCGGCGCGAGCAGATCATTCACGTCTGATCGATGTTCGACCGCCTGGGCAAGAGGCTCGACAGGGCCCTGGGCCGCTTTCGCCAGCGGGGCATCCTCACCGAGCCCATGATCCGCAAGGGGCTGCGCGAGGTGCGACGCGCCCTGCTCGAGGCGGACGTGAACTTCAAGGTCACCCGCGACTTCCTGAAACGGGTGGAGAAGCGGGCGGTGGGCGAGGGGGTCATCCGCTCGATCTCGCCGGGGCAGCAGGTCGTCAAGATCGTGCACGACGAGCTGGCGGGGCTGCTGGGAGAGGAGGTGGCCGACCTGACCTGGGCGCGCAAGCCGCCCACGGTGATCGTCATGGCGGGCCTGCAGGGTTCCGGGAAAACCACCACCGCCGTCAAGCTGGCGCACCTGATCGCGCGTGAGGGGCGCCGTCCCATGCTCGCCGGCTGCGACGTGTACCGCCCGGCGGCAGGGGAGCAGCTGCGCACCCTGTGCGGGCGCGCGGACCTGCCGGTGCTGGCGGGCGCGCGCGGCGACGACCCCGTGGAGGTGGCGCGGGCCGCGCTCCACGACGCCCTCGCGCGCGGGCGCGACGTGTTAATAGTCGACACGGCGGGCCGCCTGCAGATCGACGAGCCCATGATGGCCGAGCTGGGGCGCCTGCGGACGGAGCTGGCGGCGACCGAGGTGCTGCTGGTGGCCGACGCGATGACCGGGCAGGAAGCGGTGAACATCGCCCGCGGGTTCGACCGGGCGCTGGGCCTCACCGGCGTTGTGCTCACCAAGCTCGACGGCGACGCGCGCGGCGGAGCGGCGCTCTCGATCCGCGGGGTCACCGGCAGGCCCATCAAGTTCGTGGGCGTGGGCGAGGGACTGGACGACCTGGAGCGGGTCGATCCCCGCCGGCTGGCGGGCCGCATCCTCCAGATGGGCGACGTGGTGGGGCTGGTGGAGCGAGCCCAGCGCTCCATCGACGCCGAGGCCCAGGCGCAGATCGAGGAGAACGTGCTGCGCAAGGGACGCTTCACTCTCGAGGACTTCCTGGTGGCACTTCGCCAGGTGCAGGCGATGGGCCCGCTGGAGCAGGTTATGAAGATGATCCCCGGGATGAGGCGCAAACTGCCGGTGGGCAACGTCGACCCGAAGAAGATCAGGCACGTGGAGGCCATCATCCTCTCGATGACGCCCGCGGAGCGGAGCGAGCCGCGCCTCCTCGACCGCTCGCGCCGCATCCGCATCGCGCGAGGGAGCGGGCGGCCGGTGTCGGAAGTCAACCGCCTGTTGAAGCAGTTCAAGGAAATGCAGAAGTTGATGAAGCAGATGCGGGGGATGGCGCCCCCGCTGAACCAGATGCGCTGACCGCCCGGGAGAGGCGGGCAGGCACGAACCCGAGGAGACACATGTCGGTACGAATTCGACTTCGCAGAATGGGCCGGAAGAAGGCTCCCCACTACCGCGTGGTGGTGGCGGACGGCGACTCGCCGCGGGACGGGCGCTTCGTCGAGACCATCGGCTACTACAAGCCACTTTCCACGCCTGCCCGCGTGGTCGTAGACCTGGAGCGCGCCGACTACTGGCTGGGCCGGGGGGCGCAGCCGTCGGCCACCGTGAGGTCGCTGCTGAACAAGGCACGCAAGGGCGGGGACGCCACGGTGGCCGTGGGCGAGGCGGATACGGCGGCCGAGAAGGCCCGGCGCTCGGAGCGTTTGGCCGCGCGACGCCAGGCGGAAGCCGAAGCCCAGGCGAAGCTGGAGGCGGAGGCGAGAGCCGAGGCGGCGGCAGCGCAGGCCGCGGCTCGCGCGGAAGCCCAGGCCGCAGCCGAGGCTGGCGAAAGCGGCGATTCGGAGTAGTACCGGGGTCCCGAATGGACTCCGCCCATCCTTCGCACCTCGTCGTCGGGCACCTCAACAAGGCGCACGGCACCAAGGGCGAACTCTTTCTCTGGCCGCTGACCGCCGATCCGGGCGAGGCGTTCGCAGCCGGAGCGGGGTTGCATCTGGCCGACGAAGCCGGAGAAAAGCCGGATCCCGCGTTCGCCGAGGTCCGGGTGCGGGCGGTCCGTCCCTTCAAGCGAGGCTTTCTGATCCGGCTGGAAGGCATCGATTCCCGCGACCAGGCCGAGTGGCTTGCGGGCCGCTACGTGCTCCGGCAGCTGGCCGACCTGCGCCCGCTCGAGGATGGAGAGGTCTTCTACCACGACCTTCTGGGCATGCGCGTGGAATCCGGGGACGGCGAGGCGGTCGGAGAGATCGTCGAGGTATACGAGCTCAGTCCGGTGGATCTGCTCCAGGTGACGAGCGCATCCGGCACCGTGCTGATCCCCTTCGCGCGCGACATGGTGCGCCGGCTGGACCGCGAAGGGAAGCGGCTGGTCATGGACCTGCCGGACGGCTTGCTGGACCTCTGAGGAGCTGCGGGCGGTGACGTCGGAAGCCGGTTCGGGCGCGCAGCCCGACACGCCCACGCGGCTGACCTTCGTGACCATCTTCCCGGAGTTCTTCGAGGTTCCGCTGGCCACCAGCATCCCCGGGCGAGCCGCCCTTGCGGGAGCGGTGCAGTACCAGGTCGTCGACCTGCGCGACTTCACCCGCGACCGCCATCGCACCGTGGACGACGCGCCCTACGGGGGCGGCGGCGGGATGGTGATGAAGCCGGAGCCGTTCTTCGAGGCGGTGGAATCTCTCGACCCGGCCGGCCGGGTGATCCTGCTTTCCCCCCGCGGCCGGCTCTTCACCCACCGCGACGCCGTGCGGCTCTCCCTGGAGCCGTCCCTGACCCTGCTCTGCGGCCACTACAAGGACGTCGACCAGCGCGTCGCCGACCACCTCGCCGACGAGGAGATCTCGATCGGCGACTTCGTGCTGTCCGGGGGCGAGGCCGTGGCGCTGGTGGTCGCGGACGCCATCGTCCGGCTGCTGCCGGGGGTGCTTGGGGACCACGACTCGGCGGCTTCGGACTCGTTCTACGACGGCCGCCGGCTGAGCGCCCCCTCCTACACCCGTCCCGCCGAATACCGGGGTCTTCGGGTGCCCGAAGTGCTGCGCAGCGGCGACCACGCGCGCATCGAGGCCTGGCGCGAAGCGGAAGCCGAACGCATCAGTGCCGCGCGCCGGCCCGAACCGCCCGGAAGGGGTGGCCGTTAGCGTCACCGCACGCGCGCGGCGAGGCGCCGGACTGGTAATTCGGATTGAGTTCTTACAAAATTACTATCCGCGCATTCTGCGCGCGCGGACGGGGTGGATGTGGGGTGGCGGGGCAACGTTACCCTTCTCAACGAGGAGCAGCGCATGAAACACAACCAATGTCCAACACGTAGGGTGTGGGGCGCTTTTGCGCTCTCCCTGCTGGCCATCAGCCTGGCCGTCGCGCCCGGCCTGAGCGCCCAGCAGGGTGGAGTCATCACGGGCCGCGTCACGGAGGAAGGCTCCGGTCGCGCCCTTGCCTCCGCCCAGGTGTACGTCGAGGGCTCCGGCATCGGAACCCTCACCAACGCGAACGGGCAGTTTCTGCTGCTCAACGCCCCCGTCGGGGAGCACACGGTCACCGTCGAGCTGGTCGGCTACCGCTCCGCCACGCAGACGGTGACGGTGGCCGCGGGCGAGACCGCCAGCGTCGACTTCGCCATCGCCGTGACCGCGCTCGCCCTCGACGAGATCGTGGTGACCGGAACCGGCGTCGCCACCGAGAAGCGCAGGCTCGGCCATACCATCGCGACGCTCGATGCCGCCGAACTCGAGAACGCCCCCATCTCCGACTTCAGCCAGCTCATCGCCGGCCGCGAGCCCGGCGTGGTGGCGCTGCCTTCCTCGGGCTACACCGGCGAAGGCGCCCGCATCCGCATCCGCGGATCGGCGTCGCTCTCGCAGCTCAACGAGCCCATCGTCTACGTTGACGGGATCCGGGTGGACCGCTCCGCCGTGCAGAACTTCAACGGCCAGGGCAACCCATCCCGCCTGGACGACATCCCTCCGGAGTCCATCGAGCGGGTCGAAATCCTGAAGGGCGCCGCGGCCGCTACCCTGTACGGGACCGAGGCCTCGAACGGCGTGATCCAGATCTTCACCAAGCGGGGCAACGTCGGCGCGCCGCGCTTCACCTTCCAGACGGACCTGACCGGGATCTCGGTGCCCACCAACCGCATCCTGCCGGTCGCGGACTTCGCCGGGCGGGTATGCGCCAGCCCCGGATGCACCGGAGACGGCGACGCCGCGAGGCTGGCCGATGCAGTGAGCCGGATGTCAACGCGCTGGGGACAGTCGGTCTCCCCCTGGGAGCCGGTCGAGCGCGACCTCATCCCCGAGCTCCTCACCACCGGTTTCGGCCAGACCTACTCCGGGTCGGTTCAGGGCGGTTCCAGCGTGTTCCAGTACTTCGCCTCGGCGCGCCTTGCCAGAGAGGACGGTCCCTACGACGCCGCGCGGAACTTCGACGCGGTGGAGGGAGTCGAGCCGGAGAACGACACCAACCGGCGGGCTTCGATCCATTCGAACTTCACGGTGGTCCCGAACGACAATCTCCGCATTGGCGTGACCACGCTCTATTCGGACATGGAGCACCACACGCCCGACAACTCCAACAACATCTACGGGGTGTTCTCGTCCGCGCTGATGTCACAGCCGCGGCTCGCCAACGCCGACCCGAACCTGGGGCAGATCAACTACTACGGCCAGCCGGCCTTCGCCACGCTGCGCGAGAACGCGTACCAGTTGAACGTCGCGCACTCGCAGCACTTCGCGGGTGCCACCAACATCAACTTCACGCCCACCGAGTACTTCCGCCTCGACGGAACCTTCGGCATCGACTTCACCTCTGACGACGCGTTCAACTTCCGGCCCTACCGCTGGAACGTAGACGGCTTCTCGGGCTCAACGCCCGACGGCTTCAGGAACGTCCACGAGAACCGCAGCCGGGAGGTCACGGCGGATGTCAAGGGATCCTACATCTTCAACACCGACCGGATCGAGAACACGTTCCTGTTCGGCGGCCAGGGCTTCCTGCGCCAGCGGCAATCGGTGGGCGGCAGCGGACGCGATTTCCCCGGCCCGGGTCTGGAGACCCTTTCGGCGCTCGGTTCCGAGTCCTCCTTCGAGAACTGGCTCAGGGTGACGCAGATCGGCGGATACCTGCAGGACCAGGTCGGGTGGGACAACTGGCTCTTCCTGACCGTCGGCGCGCGCTGGGATGCCAACTCGGCATTCGGTGAGGCGTTCAACACGGCATTCTACCCGAAGGCCAACTTCGCGGTCGTGCCCAGCGAGATGTGGGAAAGCGAGACCTTCTCCTCGCTGCGCGTCAAGGGCGCCTACGGCACCTCCGGGCTGCAGCCGGGTGCCTTCGACAAGTTCACGACCTTCTCGTCGCTGGGAACCGAAGTGGGTCCGGGCGTCCAGCCCTCCAACCTCGGCAACGACCAGTTGAAGCCCGAAGTGTCCACCGAGTGGGAGTTCGGTGCCGACCTGGGGCTCTTCAACGACCTGTGGTCGGTGGAAGCGACCTACTGGGATCGCACGGTCACCGACGCCATGGTGGCGCGCCAGTTCCCGGTGACGGGCGGCTTCACGCAGACGCAGCTCGACAACATCGGCGAGGTCAAGGCTTCCGGCTTGGAGCTCGCCGTGCGCGGCGCCCTGGTCCAGCGGCCGGGTCTCTCGCTGAACGTCTTCGCCAACACCGCCTACCTCAAGGAAGAGATCACCGACATGGGCGGTGCTCCTCCCCTGAAGACCGGCGGCAGCTACCCGCGCTACCGCAACTTCCTGACCGAGGGATACACGCCCGGGGCCTTCTTCGGGGCCAGGGTCGCAGACCTGGCCGTCCCGCTGAACATTCTCGCTCCGGTCAACGGCGAGTGCGTAGCTCCCACCCAACAGCAGGCTCTGGACTACTTCAGCGTGCCCCGCAATCCCAACAGCTTCAAGCCGCTGGCGATCGGCAACGAAACCTTCGGTACGCCGAACGGCGGTCTGGCGTCGCACAACTGCGGCGCCGGGCTGCTCGACACCTATCTCGGCAAGCCCACCCCGGACTTTGCCGGTTCCTTCGGATTCAACCTGGCGTTCCTGGGCAATTTCGAGCTCAACTCGCTGCTGGAGTACAAGCTCGGCCACCAGGTGCAGGACCTGTCCGGGATGTTCCGGCGGGCCAACAACTTCATCGGCCGCAACACGCCGCGCTCCGCGGAGCTCTACGCGGCCATGCTGAACCCGAGTTCGTCCGCGCAACAGCGGCTCGATGCCGCGATCGCGTGGGCCCACGAGGTCGAAGGGCTCTCGCCGATGAGCGGGATGAACGGGGTCTACGACGCCGACTGGATCCAGTGGCGCGAGCTGTCGCTCACCTACCGGGTGCCGGCGTCGGTCGTGGAGGGCTGGGGCCTCTCCACCGCCACGGTGAACCTGGGCGTGCGCAACCTGCGGCTCTTCATGCTGGGCGACTACCCGGGCATGGATCCCGAGGGCAACGTGCTCGGCCGCTGCAACGAGGGCCTGAGCTGCAACTTCCTGGACTCGACGGAGGGCTGGGGCATTCCGGTGCCGCGTCGCCTCACGCTGTCCACGCGCTTCACGTTCTGATCCAGGAGAGAGACTCATGAAGAACCGAAACATCAAGTCGTGCGTCGCGCTCCTGGCCGCTTTCGCGCTCGGAGGCTGCGACATCCTGGACGTCAACAACCCCAACAGCCTGGTCGAGGAGGACATCCGCTCCGAAGCCGCCGCCGCCGCCGTCGTCAACGGCGCGCTCACGCTCGTCTCGTCCTCCGTTTCCCAGTCCTGGCAGCCGTATCTGGTCGCTTCCGACGAGATGCGCTGGATCGGATCCAGGGACGCCTGGCTCTCGCTCGACCTGGGGTTCGTGAGCGATCCGCTGAACGAGTTCATCGACGGCCCGTTCCCCGCCATGGGACAGGGGCGCTGGATGAGCGACGAAGCGATCGAAATCCTTACCGAACACCAGGCCAACAACCCTTCCACCGCGATCAAGACCGATCTGGCCCGGGCGTACCTCTACTCGGGCATCATGTACATGGTGATCGGCGAGATTCAGGAGGACTTCGCCTTCTCGGACAAGACCGAGAGCGGCGCACCCATCGGGCCGGACAACATGTACCAGGTCCTGGATGGGGCGATCGAGAGGTTTTCCACCGCCATTTCCGGCTTCAACGAGGTGGGAGCCACCGACATGGCCCTCCAGGCCAAGGCGTTGCGCGCGCGGGCGAGGCAGTCGCGGGCGATCTGGGACGTGATCAACCCGTCGCCCTCCGGGGACGGGCTGGTGTCTTCCGCCGAGGCCGGCGCGGACGCCAGTGACGTACTTGCGAACGTCTCCCCGGACTGGACCTACGACCTGACGTTCTCGAGCGCCAGCCGGTCCAACTCCATGGCCTCCTGGGTCAACGACCGCAAGGAGAACCAGATCGACCTGTCGATCGCGACCGTGGACGACCAGAACGACATCAACGGGATCGCGCTGCAGGACCCGATCGATGGCGTCGACGATCCCGCAGTCATCAAGTGGCTGAACCAGTGGAAGGGCGGCAGCTACCTGGACAAGGGCGGCATCTACCCGCCCCTGACGCTTGCATCGGCCAGGATGATGCACCTGATTCTGGCCGAGAACGCGCTCAAGGGCATGGATTCGAGCGCCTTCGCCACCCACATCAACCACATCCGCGCGCTGGACGGCCTGACGCCGTACGACGGCCAGATCTCCGAGATGGAGATGCTCCAGCACACGCGGCGCGTAAACCTGCTGCTGCAGGGCCTGCGCCTTGCGGACATGTACCGCTGGGGGCTTACGGATCCGAAGTGGCAGGGCGCCTCCGCCGCTTCGTCCCAACCCGGCACGATGCTGCCGATTTCCATCATCGAAATCAGGGCCAACTGTCACCTGAACGGACTGGGTTGCGGCGGCTGATTACAAGGTTGGGGGTGCCCTCGGTTCGCCGTGGGTGCCCCCACCGCTGCCGCTTTTCGCCGGTGTCACACAAGCCCGCCGTGAGTCGGACGTCATCGTGAAGAAGCTGCTCGTCGCCATTGCGCTGGTCGGCATTTCCGGTTGCGAGATCTTCGAGGACCTTACGCCTCGCAACATCTTCTTCGAGATGAGCGGCGAGGCGGGCCAGCAGGTGCGCGTCATCTACTCCACGCAGTTCGTTGCCGGCGTGAACGACATCGGGGTTACCAGGGTCCAGGTCGTCAGGTCGGACACCATCGTTCACGAAGTCCCGTTCACCCGGGCGATCGACATCTCGGTCGATCGGCGCTGGTTCGTGCAGGCGGAGTCGCTGGGGTCCGACACGCTCGAAGTGCATGTGATCGTGGATGTGGACGATCGCAACCTGGTGAACGAGTCCGGCGGGATATTCCCGGACGAGCCCTGGCATTTCGTCTACTCCTTCAACCAGTTCCTGACACGTGATATCGATGTGGCGTTCTGATCGTGCGGGCGCGCTGCGCACCCTCCTTTTCGCGGCGCTGCTTTGCGGCCTTCCGCTTGTGTCCGGCTGCTACACCTACCGCCTGGTGGAGGAAGCGCCGGTAGGTTCGGTGGCTCGACTGCGTGTACCGATCCAGTCCGCCATCGTCGATCCCAACGCGCCGCCGGAGACGGTGGCCATCGAAGGGCTGATCATCAGCTTCGGGGATACCATCTCGTTCGAAGCCAGCAATCGGCAGGTCATCGGCGCCTTCCGCGAAGTCGTGCAGTACGACACCCTGCAGGTCGCCCGTGACGGTCTCGCGAGCATCGAGGTGCGCGAGTTCTCGAGGACGCGGAGTGTTGTGCTCGGCGTCGCGGTGACTGCGGGAACCGTAGGCCTGGCCCTGGCGGCGCTCGGCGTCGAGGGTGGGGAGGCCGGGGAAATACCCGGGGAGGGAGGCTCGGAGAGCTTCACCGCGGGCATCGCCATCGGGGTGGGCGCGATCGGGAGATTGTTCGGGCGCTAGCGGCCAGCGGCGAACTCTCCATTCTCGCGCCGGGTCGTTCGGGACCAGTGTCCGGACGCCGGGCTTCACGGATGAATCGGCTCGCGTTAGCTTTTAATGCTGCACGGGAGATTCCTCCCTGTGGCGCAACCGCTACGCAATCGATAACGCTTCTCGGCCGAACGGCGCCTGAGGGGGTGGACCATGGGCGATCTGCTGCAGGAACTCGACAGGGAGCATGTGCGCACCGATCTGCCGGACTTCGCCGCGGGCGACACGGTGCGGGTCCGCTACCGGGTTCGCGAGGGCCGCAAGGAACGAATCCAGGTCTTCGAGGGCGTATGCATCGCCCGGCGCGGCGGGGGCATGGGCGAGACCTTCATGGTGCGCAAGATCTCGGGTGGGATCGGGGTGGAGCGCATCTTCCCGTATCTGTCGCCCTGGATCGAGGGCGTCGACGTGGTGCGGCGGGGGCGTGTGAGGCGGGCGAAGCTCTACTACCTGCGCGGCTTGCGCGGGAAAGCGGCGCGCATCCCGGAGAAGCGCACCCGCTGACACCGTACCGGCGATGACGCCGGGACCAGGCGTTGAATCGGGGCTCCGGATCCCGCTCGACTACGAGCGCGGGTTCTGGAGCCGCGCTCTTTCGTGGGTCGCGGGCGTGGACGAAGCGGGCCGGGGGCCGCTGGCGGGTCCGGTGGTGGCCGCGGCCGTGGTTCTGCGGGAAGGAGTCGGCGTGGAGGGAGCGGACGACTCCAAGCGGGTGTCGCGCGAGCAGCGGGAAGAGGTGGCGCGGCGGATCCGGGAGCAGGCCGCCGCCGTCGCCGTGGGGGCCGCATCGGCGCGCGAGATCGACGAGGTCAATATCCTGCGGGCAACGGCGCGCGCCATGGAGCGGGCGATTCGCCGCCTGCCCCGACACCCCGACCACGTCGTGGTGGACGGTCTGCCGATGCGCGACCTTGCCTGGCAGCACGAGGCGGTGGTTGGCGGCGACGCCCTGGTGCACTCGGTGGCCTGCGCCTCCATCGTGGCCAAGGTGTGCCGGGACCGGCTCATGACCCGCCTTGCTCGCCGTTATCCGGAGTACGGCTGGGAGCGGAACATGGGCTACGGCACGGAGGAGCACCGCGACGCCATCCGGCGCGTCGGCCCCACGCCCCATCACCGGATGACGTTCGGGCTGGAGCAACTGGAACTCCGGATGACGGGAGAGGAAGCGGGGCCGGGCCCCTCGGTGTAGATGGCTCGGAGGGCGGACTGCCATGTATTATTGCGTCGAGCCGGTAGCTCAGTTGGTAGAGCAACGGACTTTTAATCCGTAGGTCGTGGGTTCGAGACCCACCCGGCTCATGAGAGGAGACGCCGCGCGAAGGCCGGCTGCGGCCGAGGGGACAGGGAAGCGGACGGGGCGGGCTGAACAGAGGCGGAGCAAGGGGACAGGCGATGACGATGGCCGCATCCAGTCGGAACACGAGGCAGCACCGCGGCGTGTGGGTCGGGTTCGCGGGCCTGCTCCTGACCGTGGTGCTGGGGTTGGCGTTTCTCGCTCTTCGGGAGCCCCCGCTGCCGGAGCTTGCGCCGGTCGAGGTGGGTTGGGAACCCGCCCTGCCCGTGCAGGGACATCTCTTCCTCATCCACGTGGCGGCGCCGGAGGTGGACGGCATGGTGTCGGCCGCGGGAGAGGCCGGAGGGGAGGAGCTGCACTTCCAGCCGCGCGCGACCGTGTCGGCAACTCCCGGGTCGGCCACGGCCGGAGGCGAAGAGGGACCCGCCAACACCGTGCTGGTGAGCCTGGCGCCGGTTCCCATCGGAGCCACGGACTCGATCGACGCCTGGGTCACGGCCAGCTACGCCGACGGCCGCACCCAGACCGACTCGCTGCGCATCGCGATCGTGGCGGGCGAGTACGAGCACGAGCGCCTGACGGTGGCGCCGCGCTTCGGGTCGCCGCTGGGCGAGGAGGATCAGGCGCGGCTGCGGGGCGACCAGGCCAAGGCCAACCAGGTGGCGCGCGAGGCGCACGCGACCCCGCGGCTGTGGAGTCCGCAGGTGGTGCTTCCGCGCGACTCCCGCGTGACCAGCGGCTTCGGCACCGGCCGCGTGTTCAACGGACAGGTTTCCAGCCGCCACATGGGCCTCGACCTGGCCGGGTTCCCCGGTGACACGGTGCGCGCGGCCGCCGACGGAGTGGTGGCGCTGGTGGACGGCTTCCTGCTGGCGGGCGGCATCGTCTACCTGAACCACGGCGCCGGGCTGCTGACCGGCTACTTCCACCTTAGCGGCCAGCTGGTGGAGGCGGGCGACACGGTCACCGCCGGGACCCCCATCGGACTGGTCGGCGCCACCGGCCGCGTTACCGGCCCGCACCTGCACTGGGTGGTGCGCTACGGCACCACCACCGTCGATCCCCTAAGCCTGCTGGCGCTGTCCGGGATTTGAAGAACCCCGACGTCGTCATCGCCGGCGCCGGCATCATGGGCGCCTCCTGCGCCTGGCACCTGGCCCGCCGCGGGCTGCGCGTGCTGGTGGCCGAGATGGACGTGGCGCCCGCCATGGGCTCCACCGGCAGGAGCGCCGCCGGCGTGCGCGTCCAGTTCACCACCGCCGCGAACATCGGCCTCTCGATGTATTCCCTGCCCGTCTACCGGGAATTCCCGGAGCGCCACGGCCACGAGGTCGGCTACCGCGACATCGGCTACCTGCTGCTGGTCCCCCACGACAAATGGGAGCGGCACCTGGAGTCGGTCGCGCTGCAGAAGAGCCTGGGAGCGCCCGTCGAGGTGGTCGATCCGGTGGAGGCGCAACGCTACGTCGACTTCGAGACGGAGGGGCTGGCGGGCACCACCTATGGGCCGTGGGACGGGGTGATCGACCCCCACATGGCAACGCACGCCTGGGTGGCGATGGGCCGGGAGCTGGGGGTGCGCTACCGGTTCTCCTCCCCCGTGACCGGGTTGTTGGCGGAAGGGAAGGGGTGGCGGGTCGAGTGCGGCGGCGAAGTCTTTTCGTGCGCGCACTTCGTGAACGCCGGGGGTGCATGGTCGGGAACGGTCGCGGAGTTGGCCGGGCTGCATCTCCCCGTGGGGCCGAAGCGCATCAACATCTTTCTCAGCGCACCCGTGCGCGACCCGCGCACCTATCCCCTCACCATCGACCTCGCCACCGGCGTGTATCTGCGCAGCGAGGGCGACCGCGTCCTTTTCGGCCTCGACGATCTCACCCAGGCCTACGGCTTCACCGAAGGAGTGAACTGGGACTGGCTCGAGCACGTCTTTCTCACGGGCGTCGAGCGCTTCCCCTGGTGGGAGGACCTCGGGGTCGACCGCCGCGGGAGCTGGTGGGGGTACTACGGCGTCACCCCGGACAACAGCCCGATCATCGGCTTCAACCCCGGCGCCCGCGGATGGATCGACGCGTGCGGCTTCTCCGGGCACGGGATCATGCACGCCCCGGCCACCGGGCTCGCGGTGTCGGAGCTGATCGCGGACGGCGAGGCGCACACCGTCGACGTGACCGCCTTCCGCCACAATCGTTTCGGGGAGGACATCCCCGTCGAGGCCAACATCTTTTGAGCGCAGGGCCGCGGGCGTACATTGCCGGGCGGCGGTTCCGCCGCAACGGTCCAGGGGAGGGGCAGTGAATCCAGTGAGATGGCTCGGCAGCGCGCTCGTGCTTCTCCCGCTGCTGCTGCCGGCGCCGGCCGACGCCCAGGATGCCGAAGCGGCGCGGGGCACGGGCAGCGTTTTCGGCCGCATCGTCGACCAGGACACCTTCCAGCCGGTCGCGGGAGTGATGGTCCGCATCTCGGTGCCGGACGGAGTGCTGCAGGAGATCTCCGGGGCGAACGGGACCTTTCTCATCGACGATGTCCCCGTGGGCGAGCGCGTGGTGGTCATGGAGCACATCGCCTACGGCGAGTACGCGCAGCATGTGGGTGTCGAGGCGGGAAGGGACCTGAGGATCGAGGCGTTCATGTCGCCGCGCGCCATCCAGTTCCAGCCCCTCGTGGTCGAAGCGCTCAGCGAGGTCGAGCGCCGCCGCATCACCTCCGGGTTCAGCGTCAACGAGATTCCGGTGGAGGAAATCGAGCAGGCCGCGCGCACCGGCCAGCACCTGGGGGATCTGCTGCGCGGCGGCATGTCCGGCATACGCGTGCGCGGCGGCGCCAGGGGCGGTGGCCGGCTGTGCGTGGAGTATCGGGGCAGCGGAGCTGGCGAGTGCGACGAGATCGCAGTGTACCTGGACGGGGTGGCGGTGGCGGATCCCGGGCAGATCTACTCGAGCCTCTCCCTGGACGATATCGAACGTGTTGAGGTCCTCTCGCCCCTTGAGGCGGTGATCCGCTACGGCGACCGCGGCGCGCGCGGCGCCCTCCTGGTCGAGTCGCGACTTCCAAGCCTTCCAGAGCGGCAAAACCCGTTTCGCACCTCTTCCAGGCGAGGCTGGGACTGGTCGCTGGAAGAGGAGTCGCACCCGTCGGCCAAGGTTTTCGGGAGCACGGTTCTGGCCAACGCGCTGGGCGTGGGGCTCGGGTACCTGACCCTGAAGCAGTGCGTGGGGACCGTATCCACCGACCATGGCACGCAGTTCGACACCCAGTGCGGAGCTCTGACCACGATGGCGACCGGCGTGTTCGCGCTGAGCCTGCCCGGCGCCGCGGGGAGCCTGGCGGCGACGCGCTCCGGGAGCACGGGGCGATCGCGTGGCCGCTTCTTTCACGTCGCGATGGCCGGGCTGATCTCGACCACCGCCGGATACGTGATGCTGATGCACGGGGAGGATCCCGAGTATGACAGCAAAGGCCTCCGCATCGGCGGCATCCTGACGATGACCGTGGGCACGCCGTTGCTGCTGACCATTTCCGATCGCTTCTTCCGACACGGCCGCTGAAGCCCATGAATCGCATCTCGATCCGCCGCGCGTTCGTCGTCTGGCTGGCCGCCACCGTTCTGCCCGCCGCGGCGGAAGCCCAGTCCCTCTCGCTCTCCGAAGCCACCATCGCCGACATCAACGCGGCCTTCGACGCGGGCTCGCTCACTGCGGAGCGGCTGGTTGAACTCTACCTGGCGCGCATCGAGGCCTACGACGACCAGGGGCCAGCGCTCAACGCCGTCCTGACGCTCAACCCGCAGGCGCTGGAGAAGGCACGGGCCCTGGACGAGGAACGACGCACCCGGGGCCCCCGCTCGCTGCTGCACGGCATCCCGGTGTTGCTCAAGGACAACGTCGACACCGGCGACATGCCCACGACCGCGGGGTCGCTCCTCCTGAAGGGTTCGGTTCCGCCCGACGACGCCTTCATCGTGCGCAAGCTCCGGGAGGCGGGAGCCATCATTCTGGCCAAGCTCAACATGAGCGAGTTCGCGTCGGGAGTGCAGCTCAGCTCCATCGACGGGCCCATGCGGAACCCGCACGACCTTGCCCGCAACCCGTCCGGTTCCTCCGGCGGGACCGGCGTCGCCATCGCCGCCTCCTACGGGCACCTCGGGATCGGCACCGACACCGGAGGCTCCGTGCGCGGCCCCTCCACCGCCAACGGCATCGCCGGGCTCAAGCCCACGCACGGGCTGCTCAGCCGGGACGGCATCGTGCCGCTCGCGCTCTCCTTCGACACCGCCGGCCCCATGGCCCGCCACGTCTACGACGTCGCCGCGATGATGAACGTGATGGTGGGCGTGGACCCCGCCGACGAAGCGACGCTGGCCAGCGAGGGGCGCTACGAGACCGACTATACCGCATTCCTGGACGCGGACGCGCTGGATGGCGCACGCATCGGCGTCGCGCGCGACTTTCTGGGCTACGACGACGAGGTCGACTGGATCATCGAGGCGGGGCTGGACGCCATGCGCGCCGCCGGGGCGACGGTGGTGGACGTGCGCTACCCGCCGTGGCTGCTCGAGGCCAAGGCTCAGTACTACCAGACCATCCGCTGGCGCGAGTTCAAGCCGCAGATCGAGGCGTACCTCGCCGACCTGGCGCCCGGGTATCCGCGCACGCTCGAGGAGATGATCGAGCGCGCCTCGAAGATCCTCGCGGCCCCGCCCGAGGGCGGTGTGCCCAACCCCACGCGCTGGACCCTCTTCGAGCAGGAGCTGAACACCGGCACTCCGGACGACTACCTGTACAGGGCCATGTACGACCACGGCCTGCCGCTGGTGCGCGCCAACCTGGAGGGGCTGCTGGACGCCAACGAACTCGACGCCATCGTCTATCCCACCTCGCCGACCCGACCCGGGCAGGCGGGAGTCTACCGGGGTTCCTCGTCACCCAACCCTTCGCCGTCCGCGACCAACCTGGCCAACCTGAGCGGGCTTCCCGACCTGATCGTGCCGGCCGGCTATACGAGCAACCGGCTGCCTGTCGGAATCTCGTTCTTCGGCCGGCCCTTCAGCGAGGGCCGGCTTTTCGCCCTGGGCTACGCCTTCGAGCAGGCGACGAAGGTGCGCCGCGATCCGGTGCACGCGCCGGCGCTTCCAGGAGAGACGATCCGGCGTTGAGCGCGGCGATCCTCCCCTCATTCACCAGCCCACCCGAACTCGACTCCGTCGAGTGACCCGGCTCGACGCAGGAGGCACCCCATGACCCCCGCCCTCGACCGCGAGAAGGTCGCCCGCTGGAACGCCATCCTGAGGCCGTACTGGGGGCCGGACACCGGCGCCAGCGTTCGCCAGCTGCTCACCTCCGCCATCCCCTTCGTGGTGCTCTGGTATGCGACCCTGCGCAGCCTGGAGGTGGGCTACTGGCTGACCGCCCTGCTCGCGCTGCCTACTGCCGGGTTCATGATGCGCCTCTTCATGATCCAGCACGACTGCGGGCACGGCTCCTTCTTCCGTTCGCACGCGGCGCGTCAGTGGTTGGGGCGCTGCATCGGGGTCCTGCTGCTGACCCCCTACGACTACTGGAAGCGCGCGCACGCCTACCATCACGCGCATTCGGGCGACCTCGATTTCCGCGGCTTCGGCGACATCGACACCTTCACCGTGCGCGAGTATCTGGCGTGGCCCTGGTATCGCCGTCTGCGCTACAGGCTGTACCGGCACCCGTTCGTGCTCTTCGTGCTGGGCCCCCTGTTCATCTTCCTCATCAAGCACCGGTTTCCGTGGGATGTGCCGGCGCGATGGAAGCAGGCGTGGCGCGGGGTCTTCTGGACGAACGTGGCGCTGGTGGCCGTTGTGGTGCTGATGGGGGAGACGATCGGATACCAGCGCTTTCTGCTGACCCACGCGCCGGTTCAGCTCTTCGCCACTACGGCCGGCGTCTGGATGTTCTACGTGCAGCACCAGTTCGAGCAGACCTATTGGGACAGGCACGAGGAGTGGGACTACTACGATGCGTCGCTCTACGGAAGCTCGTATCTCGTGCTTCCCGCCCCGCTCCGGTGGCTGTCGGCGAACATCGGGTTCCACCACGTGCACCACATGAGCATGCGCATCCCCAACTACAAGCTCCAGCGGGCGCACGAGGAAAACGAGGAGTTCCACGTGGTGCGCGAAGTCCGCGTTCGGGACACGCTGAAGCTCATCAACCTGGCGCTCTGGGACGAAGAAAGCCGCCGGCTGATCCGCTTCAGGGATCTGAAGGAGTTGCAGCCCGCGTGAGGTCGGCTTTCGTCAGCGTGGGTCGCCGGACCGCGGCCCGGTGCGCGGCGCGCTCGCCCGCTGGACGATCGGTCAACTGGACGAGGAGGCGGCGATGCTGGCCACGACCGCGGCCTGAGTTGCGGCCACCGCCGCCTGGGACGCTGCAACTGCCGCCTTGACCGCCTTCTGAGCGGCGATGGCGGGATAGCCGGCCCCCGCGGTGAAGGGCTCTCCGGCGGTGATGGCCTTCAGGCGCGCCTTGCGCTCCTTGAGCTCCTTGCGCTCGAAATGGATGCGGAGCGAACCGGTGGCGTGCGCCAGGGAGAGCACGACGCCCAGTCCGGCTTCAATGTCGCCATCGCCCATGACGGCGTCCCGCATGCCGGCGATGAGCTTGCGCTCGGGCCCCGGATCGATGGTGGGATAGAGCTTGCGCCTGAAGACGAGCAGGATCTGCGACTCCTTCGTGCGCAGGATGCCGCGGCGGCAGAGTCCGAGGGCGGTGCGGTGCCGGAGGCGCTTGAGGTTGCCGAAGGTCGATACCCAGGAAGATGCGCGTCGACGCTTCTTCGAATTGCGAACCCTGTCCAGCGCCTCGGCCATGATCTCGTCGCGGGGACGGCCGGCAACCGGCGTTGTTTCCACGAATGCCTTCTTGCTCTCTTCGATGCGAATGACCCCGGCAAGCGCGAGTTCGGCGAGGACGGCTCCGCCCATGGCGAGATTGTAGAAGCCGGCTCGATAGTCCACGGTGCCCTTGCGGTCGCGCAGCACAAGGAGCAGAAGCTGTTCATGCAGATGGAGGGCGTGGCGGGACGATGACATGCGAGGGTGTCCGGAGTGATGGTTGTCGGGTGCGCTCGGGCCCAATACTCCACACTTTGAACGCCTGTTCGCAAGCTCGGGAGTTTGCCATGGGATCAAGCATGATCTGGAAACGTGCCGGCAGCCCGCTGGTCCTGGCGGTGCTGGGCGCCTTGATACTTGCGTGCAGCGAGCCCGACGCGATCGCCGGGGCGCGCGAACCCTACCGCGTCGGCGCCGTCATCGAGGTGGGCGCGGCCCCGCACGGCATCCGCTTCAGCGCCGACGGCGACACCGCGTACGTAGCGCTGAGCGGGGACGGGCAGATCGGGGTCGTGGACCTCGCGGCCCGCTCCGTGGTCGTGCGCTGGGAAGCGGGGGACACGCCCCTCGACCTCGTCCGGGTTGGCGACGGCTGGCTGGTCAGTCAGTTCCGGGACTCGACCCTCATCAGGCTCGACGCAGAGGGACGCATCGTGGATGGAGCGGTATGGAATGTGGGCTCGGGTCCGTCTCTGTTCTCGCCGGGCGAGGTCCGGGGCGAGACCTGGATCACGTCCGAGTTCGCGGACCTGCTGTGGGTCGTGGACACGGAGACCGGGGTGCCGGTCGCGTCTCACGAGACCGGCGATCGGCCCTACCCGGCCGACGTGATGTGGGACGGGTCGCACGCCTTCGTGCCCAACCTGGATGCGGGCACCGTTTCCGTGATCGACCTGCTCAACATGGAGACCGACGCCACGGTTGACGCGTGTCCGGGTCCGCCCGGGGGCGCCCTCACGCCCGATCAGGTCACCTACGTCGTGGCGTGCGGCGGCTCGGACGAGCTGGTGTTCGTGAATACGGCTTCGTTTGCGGTCGTCGGCCGGGTCCCGGGACTCGGACCGCGGCCCTTTTCGGTGGTCGTGCCGGGCGACGGCCGCTACGCCCTGGTGAACAATGCCGGCGGCAGCACGGTCTCGGTGGTGGGCCTGGAGGCGCGGGCGGTCGTGCAGACCATCGAGGTGGGGGAGCAGCCGATCGTGCTGCGGGCGCATCCGGACGGTGAGCGTGTTTTCGTCGCCAACGAGGTGGCGGGCACCCTGGTGGAGTTGATTCCGTCGCCGGTAGAGGTCGCCGGAGGCGGCGCATTGACCTCCGGTGAGGCGGCTGCCGGGGAGGCCGGGCCCTCGTTCGTTCCCAACGAAGTCGTCGTCCTGGGGATGATCCACGGCGGGCACACCACCAGCGAGGCCTTCAGCCTCGAAGTCGTGCGCAACCTGGTGCGCGAGATCGACCCCGACTACTGGCTCACCGAGATTCCGCCCAACCGCTGGGAGCGGGCGTGGACCGAGTACCAGGCCTCGGGCATCGTCGAGGAACCCCGCACGCGCCTCTTCCCGGAATACATGGAAGCGCTCTTCCCGCTGACGCGCGAACTGGACTTCGAGGTCATCCCCACGGCTGGCTGGACGGAACCGATGTCCGACTTCCGCGCGGCGTATCTCGACGCGTATTCGCTGGATCCGGAGCGGGCCGCAGCCTGGGCCGAATACCAGGCCGCGGCCACGGCTTCGGCCGGGGCGTTGGCCGCCGGCGCCGGGGACGATCCGCGCTGGATCCACACCGACGCCTACGACGAGGCATACGACATCCGCATGCAGGTGTACGCCCGTCTGTTCGATGCCGATCTCGGGCCTGGAGGCTGGGACGCGATCAACGCCTCGCACTGGGCGAACATCGAGCGGGCGCTCGACCGGCACGGGGGCGAGGGGGCTCGCTTTCTGCTGACCTATGGCGCGGGCCACAAGGGGCCGTTCCTGCGCGAACTGCGGAGGCGCGACGACATCGTGCTGCTCGAGGTCGCGCCATTTCTGGATCGCCTGGAGAACAGATGAGTCCCCGGCGGCTCGCTTGAGAAAGGAGGACGAGAGATGAAGTGGAGCGGCAGACGCAACTCGTTGATGGTGGTGCTGGCGGCGGGTGCGGCGGCCGGCGCGGTGACCGTTTCGCCGGGCGGAGTCCTGGCCCAGTCCGAACCGATTCTCATCCGTGCCGGTACCATCCACACCGCTACCAGCGGGACGATTCAGGACGGCGAGATCCTGATCCGCGGCGGGGTCATCGAGGCGGTGGGCGCGTCGGTGGATGCGCCGGCCGGGGCCCGCGTGTACGAGGCCGAAGTCGTGATCCCGGGGCTGATCGACGCGCACGCCCACATGGCGCTCGACCGCTCCGGCCGGGCGCGCATTCCGGGCCCGGTCACCGCGGAGTGGAAGGCGGTGGAGCATGTGAACCTGGAGGATCCCATGATCCAGGTGGCGCTCTCCGGGGGCGTGACCTCGCTGATCACGCGTTCCGGGAGCGGCATCATCTCCAGTGGCCAGTCGGTGGCGCTGAAGATGAAGAGCACGCCGGGGCCCGACATGATCTTCAAGCCCTACGTCGATCTGAAGATGGCGGTGCGCCCGCTCATCAACCTGCGCCCGGGGGAGACGCCGCAAACGGTGATGGGCTGGTACGCCACCGCCGACGACTATTTCCGGCGCGCGCAGGCGTACGTGGCAGGGCAGGACGCGCACGCCGCCGGCGAGGGGCCGGCCCCCGAGCGGGACGAACGTCTGGAGGCCTTCGCGGCCGTGCTCCGGGGCGAGGTGATGGTGCACGCGCACTCGCACTACCCCAGCGAGGTGATGATGGTGTTCCGCCTGGCGCGCAAGTACGGCTTCTTCGACCGGCTGGCGCTGGCGCACGCGGAGGAGATCTTCCCGCTCACGGAACTGCTCGCCGGGACGAACGTCATGCCGGTGATCGGGCCGATGATGATCGTCCAGTACTACAACGACCCGGAGCCCCTCAACCTGCTGGAGGTGCTCCTGGACGCGGGCGTGTACGCGAGCATCCAGACCGACATGTCCAACCAGCACTTCAAGGACTTCCGCGAGTACGGGGCGTTCCTGGCGCGCCACGGCCTCACCGACCAGCAGGCGCTCGAGGTGATGACCATCAACGGGGCGCGGGCGATGATGCTCGACGACCGCGTGGGGAGCATCGAGCAGGGCAAGGACGCGGACCTGGTGCTGCTCGACGGCCACTTCCTGGACCTGGCCGCGGACCGGGTGGAGCGGGTGTTCGTGGATGGGGAACTGGAGTACGAGCGCGGCCGGATGCTGCAGCCCGAGCGGCCGCGAAGCGTTGGGCCCTTCGGCCCGGTGAACGGCGCGATCACCGCCGACGACGAGGCCTTCGCCATCACCGGGGCGCACGTGTTCACCGTGAGCGGCGGGGCGATCGAGAACGCGACCCTGGTGGTCGAGGACGGCCGGTTCACCCGGGTGGAGGGGGGAGCGGTCCCGCCCGCGGGCATGCCGGTCATGGATGTGGGAGGGCGGGTGGTGATGCCCGGCACCGTGATCGCGCGCGCTTTCGCCAACGACTGGATCGGCGACCTCAAGTGGCAGGTGCAGAACGACGAGATCACCGCGCCGGTGGTGCCGGAGATGAACGCCCTGTACGCCGTCGACCCGTGGTTCCCGTCGTACCGCGTGAACACGACCATCGGGGTGACCGCCATCCACGTCACGCCGGGGACGCGCAATCTGGCGGGCGGCAACGGGGTGGTGGTGAAGACGCCGGGCATCGACTTCGAGAAGATGGTGCGGCGCGAGCCGGCCAGCATGGTGTTCGCGCTCACGGCCGCGACGCTCCGCGAGTGGCCCGACGACTCCGGGGCGCCGCTCACGCTCGCGAGTGCGTCGGCGATGATCCGTGAGACCCTCGACGCGGCGAACGCCTACGCGCAGGCCGGCGAGACGCGGGAGTACGACGCGCGCATGGAGGCGCTGCTGCCGCTGCTCGCCGGGGAGGTGCCCGCCATGATCCACGCGGACCGGGTGGCCGAGATCGAGGAGGCCATGAGCATCGCGGAGAACTACGGCCTGCGGCTGGTCGTCACCGGCGGCGTGGAGGCGCACCGCCTCGCGGATCGGCTGGCCGCAGCCGATGTGGGCGTCATCCTGGGCAACTCCGGGAGCTACGCGTCGGACATCCGAGGGGGTGGAGAGGGCTGGAGCGTGCAAGGGCCCGCCATCCTGAACCGGGCGGGGGTGAAGGTCGGGTTCTACGGTCCGGGAGCGTCGCGTCGCGCGTCACCCATCGGACGGCTGGGAGGCGAGCCCATCCTCAACTCGGCGTGGGCCTTCCGCAATGGCGTGCCGGAGGTGGATGCCTTGCGCATGGCGACGCTGAACGCGGCCGAGCTGCTCGACATGGATGACCGTATCGGCAGCATCGAGGTGGGCAAGGACGCGGACTTCGTCATCCTGGAGGGGCATCCCTTCGACTACCTCGTGCTGCCGGGGTGGGTGTTCGTGGACGGGAAGCTGGAGGCGGGGGCGGTGCGGTAGCACTTGACGGCTAACCGGATGTTGTGCAAGATCATGGCACATGCATCAGAATACGGTGCAAGACGCACGCTTTGGCCACCCGCATATCGCTCCAAACGTCGTCCGGACGAGCCGCGAGGGCGTTTCAGCCGAAACGCGAATCCCCTGTTCCCGCGAACGCCATGTCCCGCATCCACTTCGTCGTGAAAGAGACCGCCAAGATGGCGTATCAGACCCAGGCCCGCCGGGAAGGCAAGTCCCTCGGGGAGTGGCTGCGCGAGGCCGCTGACGAAAAGCTGGCGACGGCGCGCCCGCGCAAGTTCACCGTCGAGGAGCTTCGCGAGTTCGCGGCCAGGTGCGACGCGCGTCATCCGCCCGGCGCTCGGGAGTTGGACTGGCCGGAGATCAAGAAGATCATCGTCGAGACGCGGTACCCGGACTACGACGTCACATGATTTTCGTCGACGCCAACGTCTTCATGTACTTCGTGGGCGCCGACCATCCCCTGCGGAAGGAAGCCACGGAGTTCTTCATCCGGTCACTGGAACGGGACAGGCCCCTCGTCACTTCGGCGGAAGTGGTCCAGGAACTCCTCCATCGCTACCTGCGCCGGGACAGGCGGCCGCTGCTCGACGCGGCCTTTGACCTGGTCGGTTCCACGGTGGACGAAGTCTGGCCCGTCGAGGAAGCCGATGTCGAATTGGCGCGCGACCTGTCGGCTCGGCACCGTGGCCTCGAGGCCCGCGATCTGGTGCACCTGGCCTGCTGCATCCGCCGAAAGCCGCGTGGGCTCATGACGTTCGACCGGGGTTTGGCCGCGGCCTGGAGGAGTCGGAGCTAGCGCTAGCGGACGCGCTGGCCGGTTGCCAAGGATGTTGGTCAATTTCGTCCAACGTCAGTCCTCAGGCTTTGACACATCGATTACGCAGACAGAGATCTTGCGGCGTTCGTGGTCGGAGAGGGTACCTAGCAGGGCTTGCCGGACATCGTCCGGTGACTTCGGCTTTCGTCCCGACGCCGGTACTCGCCGACAGCCTTCAGTCTCTCCAAACCAGAACACCAGGTAGATTCCGTATCCATCGGTTCCGGGGTCGGGGATGTACTCGGCGATTAGCTGGGTTCTGATGGAGCTCCACCAATCGTCATGGCAACTCCGCTTGATTTCGATCGGGACGTTGAAACTTGGGACTGAGAGACGAATGTCGGCGCGCTTGTCATCGCTGTAGCTTCCCTCTCTCACTCCGTCGATTCCCAACGGTGTGAGTTCTCGGCGCAAGTCTGACAGCAATGCGTCTCGACAACCATTCTCCGGTTTCGGCTTCACCGCCTTGTTGTCCTTGTCGACATTCCAATACTGCCGCCAATCCGATGTAGCACCGTTGCGGATCTCTTTGGAGAACTGCCGCAGCAAATCGACGGTGAGTGCCCAGAGATCGGCCGCATTGACGGGCCGACGGTTGGCCAGCACCTCGGCGACGTCCTCGAGGCTGGGATGCACGAAGGTGGCTTCTCGATGAAGGCTTTTCTGCTGTTGAAGCCGATCGAGAAGCATGGACCGCCAGTTGGCGAGTCGATCGTCGGCCGCCAGCGACTCGAGGGCATTCCTGGCGGCAACTGAGCGGCCCTCCGAGAGCCGGGCGATGAAGCCGTGAACACTCGAGTTGGCTTGTATCGGCCACGTCACCGAATAGGCTCTGCCGGTCCTCGGCGGCGTTACGGAGTAAGGTCCGATCAAGCGGATCAGTGTTTCGAGGGCGGTTGCGTCCGAGAGATCCCTCAAGGCGTGCGGGATCGCGTCCGGATCAGTCATTTCCACCAAACGCTGGATGCGATTCTCGGGTCGCCGGGCTTCGGAGACATACGATTCCAGCCGTTCTCCGTAAGCCGCCGAATTCACGAATAGCCCCATGGTGAGCCAGTAGACTCTCTGGCTTGCGTTCATGCTCTTGTAGGCGAGCTTCGCCTCGATCAGTTCCAGGAATCGTGTCCTGTCGCCATGCGCGGCTGCGGCTCGCAGCAGGGTTCTCAGGATCGAAAGCTGTCCTACCACACAGCGAACCGGGAAGGCCTCCAGCAGTGGAATGGAGGCCGCTCGCGCCAGTCGGGCATATTCGGGTTGATTGGGCAGTAGATGGATGACCGGCAAAGTTTGCGCCCCGCCACCGAGCAGGGCCCGGGCGCAACGCGCCCAGATTCGCCCAACCAATGCCGGTTCCCGTGCCACGCAACCCCGAAGCCACCGTGGTGGATGCGCTGAGTCGGCCGGATAGCGCAATCTTGCAACCGAGAAATGGATGGAAAGCGCCAAGCGGGTCTGCGCTTCGGTGAGGCGTATGTCATCCCGTTCCACGCGAGAGAGTTCCTCTAGTCCCACTATGATCGGGTAGGCCAGATAGTGGATCCTCTCTTCGGCAGCCAGTTTGGGGATTGCGGTCCACAGGGGGAGATCCGTCCGGTGAATCGCTCCCCGTAAGCCCGCCAGGGCAGCATCCACGAGGTCTTCATCTGGACCGAGCAAGTAGCGCAGCCGCTCTATGGGTGTTTCACCGTGGACATCCGAGAAGCCGTCCAGATAGGCTACCGCCAAGTGGTGGAGTAGACTGAGAGGGCACTGGTTGGCGCGCAGCGATGTCAGGTTTGCTCGGACGATTGCGCGCACTTCGTCGAAACGGCCGTCTGCTGGCGCCGGAGGCACCTCTGGAGCATGCAGCTCGTTCTGGAATCGGTCGTGGTCTTCTAGGGCACGGAGCCTGCCCTCAAATCGTTCCGAAAGGCGGGTGTCGCCGCTCAGCGTCGCCGCGATCCTCTCCCTCGCTTCCTGCTCCCGACTCTTCGCATTGTGAACGAACTCGGCCGCCTCCCACACAAACCAGGTGGCCACGTCGTCGGTATTTGCGTCGAGCGCTTGGTCCGCGCACCAAGTGCCAAAGTCTTCCGGTTTCCTGGCGTCGTCGAAGAAGCTTCTGGCCGGGTAGTGCATGCACGCCCAGAAACCCGGATCCCCCCGGCACCGCCTCACACGGTGCTCGATGATCGCCTTCTGTACTTCGCCGTGGTCGCTGAGCCAATTCCCGAAGAACTCAGCATCGCGAACCAACCCCGGAGCGCTGAATCTCAACTCACCCCCCAGCCAACCCGAGAAATCAAGCCAGTACGCTAGTTCCTTCTGCGGGACGCTCTCGGGCGAACGTTCGAGAAGGTGTCGCAGCAACACAATCGGTGGCCGCACCACGAAGTAGACGCCTCGCGGCACAACCCCTGATTCTGCCCGCACCCTATCCATCGGCTCTCTGAGCAGAACGAGCAGTTGGACCATTTGCTCAATCGTGGATTTCTCCAAGAGGCGCTCAGTCCAAAACACTTGGTACCGGATCCCTCCACCACGCCGGACCGGTTCCCTCAGGTAGCCGACGAGATCCCGCACAGGCAGCTCATCGGGGTACAGCTCCGTCAGCAGAATGCCTAGCAGGTCGTCGTGCAGGGTCGCCACCTCGCCGGTGTAGACCTGCTCCAGCAGCCTCCGAAGGGTGGCAGAAGCTTCAGCGTCATCCTGAGAGGCTCGCATGTACGCCTGCAGGGCGGCGCATCGCAGGTCCATCGGCCAGGAATCGTCCCGGACCATACCCATGAGAGGGTCGGCAAGTCCGGGGAGCGGTTCCGCAGCGCGGATGGCTTCGAGGATCAGGTGGACCAGCGACTGCTGTGCTACATCCCGCGCCGGATCACCAAGAGCTTGGCGAATATCCTCCTCCATCTCCTGCCCGACCAGGTTTGCCAGCGGCGGGTCCCAGCTCGCGTAGGCGATCAGCCATGGATTCCGGTTTGTTTCCGCTTTGAGCGCTCGGAGAAGAAGGCGTTTCTCCCGAGCACTGAATTGCAGAACGTCACCGTACAGAACTGCTCCGAGGGGATCGCGCTCGATGATTTCGGTTCGAGCGGACTGGCAGAGCGCGGCCAGCCAGGCGGCAAGACCACGGAACTCGGAGATGATGCCGCCATCAAGGCCGGTCATTAGGGCCAATAGCCGGCGGACGGGAAGGCCTTCGGCGACCAACTCGGCGAGGCGACGCGCCGCCAGGAACTCAGCCAGTTGCCGGTGTGCCGGAATCAGGCGACCCTCGGCGGGCAGCGCGAACAGATTGGTACCCACGACGCGACGCAGTAGTTGTTGGTCGCCTTGGGACACGTGCTCCAGTCGGGGATGATCGGTATCGGCCGCAGTGCCGGGGAGGGTGACCCCGGCCTTTCCGGTCAAGAGAAAGCTCGCGCAAAGATCGCCAGCGGCATCCAGGAGGGCTCTGGTATTCGCGGTGCCGCTCCACGCGATCTGGTGATCGAGATTCTCCTCGGAGACCAGCTTTCGGCAGGCCAGATCGAACGTCTCCATCCTCGTCCGCGGCCATGGGCCATTCGCGACGGCCGCTACGAGCATCTTCAGATTGAGTGGATTGCGGAGCAAGTCATCGATGCCTCGTTCTCGAGCCGCGTCTACAAAAGGCTGGGGGTCGGGATGCCCGAGATTCCGGCCGAGAATGTCGAGAATACCCTGGTCCGAGAGCGGATCGAGTCGCAGGACCTTCAGTTCGCCGTTGGGCGCGACCGTCTTTAGACGTTCCCTGTCGCTCGCTCCGAACCAGTCAGCCTCTCGGCAGGAAAGCCGGAATCTGGGACAGCCCAGGCGTTGGAGCTTTGCGCGGATCGCGCCAAGAGGTGTGTTTCCCTGGAACATCCCAGCCCTGGTCTCGTCGAGCCCGTCGATGTAGAGGGTCTTGCCACGCCATTCGGGCTTTGCGTCCAGATCCTGGAAGTCGCCAGCGCGGATGCGTTCCACCCCGTCGTGCTCGGCCTCATGGTTGAACGCTTCCGTTTTGCCGGACCCGGGGGACCCAAGCAGCACGTAGGCAGGTTCATCCCGAAACGCCTCCAAGGGGCGCGACTCGGCCTTGTGCGAGGGACTCGACTCGCTTTGCCGTTCGTGTGTCTCATGGCGCGCCCGAACCACCGTGCACGTCCGCTCAACGAGGTGCTTCATGATCCCTCGAACCACTCCGGAGCCGGTCTCAACAGGAATTCCGACACCGGAATCCCGCCCCGTCCAACGATGTGCGATGCCTTGACCGGGAAGCTCTTCCCGAACGCGTCAAGCCCGCTCACGTTCCCACGCCGCCTGCCGCTCTTCACCTCGAAAGCGACCAGCTTCCGGCCGTGCTCCAGGATGAAGTCCACCTCTCGTCCGCGGTCACGCCAGTAGTACACGCGATATTCGGGATTCGCCGTGTTGACCAGATGCGCGCCGACGGCGCTTTCCACGAGTTGGCCCCAGAACGTCCGGTCTCCCCGCGCCTGCTCGAAGGTGTAGTCCGAATGGACCGACATGAGCGCGGTATTGAGCACGTTGAGCTTGGGGCTCGAGGCTCTGCGCCGATGGGGCCGGCCGGCGTACTTCGACAGCCCAGCGATCAATCCGGCGCTGGACAGCAGATCGAGATACCGGGCTAGGGTGGTCGTATTGCCAGCTTCGTCGAGCTGGCCGAGCATCTTGTTATAGGAGAGGATTTGGCCGGAATACGCAGCGCCAAGTCCGAAGAGCCGCTTGAGGAGTATGGGCTTGTCTACGCGCTGCAGGGCGAGGATGTCCCGCTCGATGTTCGGCTCTATCAGCGAGCGATGGATGAAGCTGCGCCATCTGGTCTCATCTCGTATGAGCGGGGCCGGACCGGGGTAGCCGCCGAAGTAGAAAAACCGGTCGAGGTCGAAGTCGAACGCAGCGGCCATTTCCGCGAAGGACCAGTGCTCGACGTCGATGACCTCGTAGCGACCTGCCAGGCTCTCGCTCATTCCCTGCTGCATGAGGAGAGGCGCGGAGCCAAGCAGCACGACGTGGAGGGGGAGGCGTTCGCTCCGATCTGCGTCCCACAGCCCCTTCACCGTCTCCGACCAGTTCGGGATCTTCTGGATCTCGTCCAGCGCGAGCACGAATCCCCGATCCGATGCCCGAGCTTCCAGCCGAGCCTCTTCCCAGGTGCGAACCAGCCACCTCGTGTCTCTGCGGTCGACGGGAGGGGGCCCGATGTCGGTGGCGAGCGATGTGGCGCCGAGCGGGAACCCGGTCGTCGCCGGGACAGTGGTGGGGTCGGGCGCATCCACGGCGATGTGGGTGGAGGGACGCCGGACTCGTTCCAGGACCTGCTGGACCAAAGTTGTCTTGCCGGTCTGGCGTGGACCGGTGATGATGATGAGCCAGCGAGGCTCTTCACGCAGCCGCGAAAGAAGCGTTTTGCCGTGTGGGCGTTCGTAGGTTTCCATGCAACGAATTTACGCTACTGAGTAATTTTACTCAATAGCATCATGGGTCGATGCAGGCCCCGTTTTTCCGATGCCTTGAGTGAGCGTACTTGTCGTCAAGCTCCGGGATGTCTACCGTCTCTTATGCATCATCAGGGGTCGGCGCGAGTCGTCTTCACGACCGCTGCCAACCATCACCCACCGCACTGACCGGAGACGCAAACCGATGACTGGATGGACGCGCGCCACGATCGCTACTGGAATCTTCGCCGTCGCGGCCCTCGCCGTCGCGGGCTCGTCACTACAGGCTCAGTCGGTGACGACCAATCCCTTCCGGCCGGTCTACGGCTGGGGCGAGCTCCCCGACGGCAGGGAGTGGGGCTCGACGAGCGCGGTGGAGATCGCGCTGGATGGAAACATCTGGGTCGCGGAGCGCTGCGGCGCCAACACCTGCGTCGGCTCGGATGTGGATCCCATCCTCCTCTTCGACAAGGAGGGGAACCTCCTGCGCAGCTTCGGCGGCGGGATGATCGCGTGGCCGCACGGCATTGACGTCGATCATGAGGGCAACGTCTGGGTGACCGATGCGTGGCGGCCGGGCGCGACCACCACGGGGCACTCGGTGCTCAAGTTCTCCCCCGAGGGGGAGTTGCTGATGACCCTGGGCACGCCGGGAGAGGCCGGCGACCCGCCGACCCACTTCACACAGCCATCGGACGTGGTGGTGGCGCCCAACGGACAGATCTACGTTGCGGACGCGCACGACCGCACCCGGGGGCGGATCGTCCGCTTCGCGGCCGCCGGCCCCTACATGGAGACCTGGGGCGAACTCGGGTACGGGCCCGGACAGTTCCGGGATCCGCATGCCCTGGCGATGGACTCGCAGGGCCGCATCTTCGTGGGCGACCGCTACAACAACCGCATCCAGCTCTTCGACCAGGAGGGCGAGTTCCTCGCCATCTGGACGCAGTTCGGCCGCCCCAGCGGGATCTACATCGATGCCGACGACAACATCTACGTGGCCGACTCCGAGTCGAGCCCGGCGCCCAACCAGTTCACCGGCCAGCGCAACGCGGGCTGGGAGAAGGGGATCCGCATCGGCGACGCGAACCAGGGATGGGTCCACTACTTCCTGCCGGACGACATCTCCAACCCGATGGGGTTCAGCGGTCCCGAGGGGGTTGCCGTGGACGACGAGGGGAACGTCTACGGCGCGGAGGTGAGCCAGCGGCGCATTACGAAATGGATTCGGTTCAGGCCGTAGCGGCCGAACGAGACGCTGGTCCTCGCTGACAGCCTGATCGACCGGATTCCACAAACGAAGCCCCGTCCCGCTACGAACGCGGGGCGGGGCTCTCGACTGCGAACCCGAGTCCGCCTCAGGCGCTCCGTACCGCCCGCGCCACCAGGTTCTTCACCAGCGGAATCTTGAAGTGGTTGTAGCTGAGCGGCCTGGCGCCCTGCGTGGCCAGCTCGCCCGCTTCCGCGGCGGTGCTCTCGTTCGGCACGCGGCCGCGAACGAGGTCCTCGACGTCGGTGAGGCGTCGGGGGGTGCACTCCACCGCGCCCAGGACGATGCGTGAGTCCTCGATGCGCCCGTCGGCTACCCGGAAGGCGGCGGCTACGTTGACCAGGGGGAAGTCCCAGGTCTTGCGGTCCGCGACCTTCTCGAAATGGAAGCGGGCGCCCGCCCACCGGCCCGGGATGCGCACGGCCGTGAGCAGATCGTCGGGGTCGAGCACGGTCATGCGGGTGATGTCCACGCCCGGTGGCATGAAAAACTCCCCGGCGGGGATCACCCGCTCGCCGCGGGCGTTGCGCACCACCATCTCCGCGTCCAGCGCCACCAGCGCCGGGGCCGAATCCGACGGGGTCACCGCCACGCAGCGGTCCGCCCCGAAGAGTGCGTGCTCGCGGTTCATCGCGTCCGGTGCGCCGGCGTAGCAGACGTTGCCCCCCGCCCGGTAGCAGGGCATGCCGTAGCGGTAGTACCAGCAGCGGGTGTCCTGGCAGATGTTGCCGCCGATCGTCCCGCCGTTCCGGATCTGCGGGCTCGCCACTACGCTCACCGCCTCCGCGAGCACGCCGTAGCGCTCGCGCACCAGGGGGTCGTTCTCGACGTCGGTCAGGCTGGTCGTGGCGCCGATCTCGATGCCGTCGCCGGTCTCGCGCACGCCCTTCAGTTCGTCGAGCCCCTCCAGGTCGACCACTACGGAGGGTTGCTTGCCGCGGTTCTTGAACCAGTCGAAGCTGTCGTAACCGCCTGCGAGCGCCCAGGCGTCGCGGCCGTGCTCCCGCAGCAGATCCAGCGCCGATTCGACGTCGGTCGGCTGGACCAGATCGAAGTGGGGCATCATGTCCTTCATCATGGGGATCCCCCCGGCCTCAGATGGTCTCGTTGCGAGAGACTGCGATGCCAACGCGGCATCCTCATTCCGTCCATAGGGACTAATCTTGCGGGTTCAGACCCAGCGGCGCAAAAAGGCCGACCCGCGGCGCGGGAACGCGGACCCGGTGCCCTCGCTCAGGCTTGGCGCCGGGCATGCGGTAGTCCACCGCGCGCTCCTTGGCCGCCGGCAGCCCGACGGGTCAGTCCCTGCCGGGGAACAAGCGCGTGATGATTCCCCGCAGGATGCAGACAAGACCAATCCCGCCGATGGCCAACGTCGCGTCGCGTGGGATCCAGTCCCAGAACCGGTCGAGCAGGCCGCCGGAGGAAGCGACGGCCCCAACGATGAACACCGGCCACCAGGACTTCAAGAACTTCATTGTCGCTCGCTCGGTCCTGTCCTGGCGGACGTGGTCGATACCAATCCCGGTCCGCGGCCGAGGGCCTTTCCGATGCCCGGGCGCCTGCTCTCGATCACTGGGTGTTGACCTGCAGCGGCCGATGCGGCGGGGGCTGCTGAGCCACGGCGTTCACGATCATGTCCGGGACGACCGGGATGCGGTTGAAGTAGTGACCGCCGAGGGCATCCGAGATGGCGCACAGCAGAGCCGCCCCCGAGCATCCCATGAGGGGTTCGCCCACCCCCTTCGCTCCAACCGGGTTTTGCGGATCGGTGATGTCGGTGGCGTCCCAGTCCATCTGCGAGGGCACGTCCAGGTATGAGGGCGGCTTGGCCTGGTGGAAGCCGATGTTGCCCGCCACCCCGTAGCGCGTGTCGTAGACGTGGCGCTCCAGGCACGCCATCCCGAACCCCATCACCGCGCCGCCTCTCACCTGGGCCGCCAGCCCCATGGGGTGCACCACGGTGCCGCAATCGGCCACGCCCAGGTAGTCGATGATCTCGTACATGCCGGTCTCGAGGTCCAGCTCGATCTCGATGAAGCCGGCGGCGAGCGCGGGCACGACGTCGTTGCGCGGGAGGTTGTCGCGGGCGACGCCGATCAGGCCGCTGCCCGCCAGGTTCTGCACGGAACGCTTGGTGATGTCGTTCAGGTCGTCGGGGAACTCCTCGCCGCTGAAACGGCCGCCCAGCTCGATGGCACGCGCCGCGGCCCGTGCGTGGGTGATGCGGCGCGAGGGGTTCGCGCGCGCGAACGTCACTTCGTCCCCGATTTCGTAGTCCTCAGGCGAGCCGCCGAGCTCCATGGCCGCGATCGCCTTCAGCTTCTCCACCGCGTCCACGCCCGCCGCCCAGCCGGCGCGGGTCATGGTGAAGGTCGTGTTGCTGCCCACCTGCGCGCTGCTGGAAGCGAGATTGCGAGAAGTGTCGCCGCGCACCAGCTCGACGTTCTCCCAGTCGTACCCGAGCATCTCCGCAGCGACGCGCGAAGTGGCGGCGTAGGAATAGGTGCCGAGGTTGCCGACCCCGGTGTGAATGTGCAGCCTGCCGTCCGGCGCGATGCGCAGCAGTCCGTCCTGGCCGCTGTTGCCGGCCCCGTGATAGGCCTGGCCGATGCCCACCCCGGTCACGCGCGATCCCTGGCGCTGGCCGCTGCGAGCGCGCCGCTCCTCCCATCCGAAGCGCTCCGCGCCCTGGGCCAGTGCTTCGCCCAGATGAGCGCTGGTGACCGGCACCTGGCCTCCGCCGTAGAGCGAATTCGAGTCGGGGGCATTGATGCTTCGGATGGCCAGCTGATCGATGCCCAGTTCGGCTGCAGCCTTGTCGAGCAGAGGCTCCACCGCGCACGCGATCTGGTTCTGGCCCGGACCCCGCTGCGCGCCCCGCGCGGGCGTGTTGGTGAGCACTGGAATGCCGCGGAAGCGCATCGCCAGCGGCGTATAGACGATGGTGACGGCGCCGGCGGCGCTGTTGAAGTCGCCGAAGCCGCTGTTGGGCCCGTTTTCCTGCACGATGAAGAGGTCGACCGCGCTGACGCGCCCGTCGCGCCGGAAGCCCATGCGGATGCGGCCCTGGAAGCCGGCCCGCGCGGAGCCGATGGCGTATTCCTCCGCCCGGCTGATGCGCATCATCACCGGCCGTCCCGTCTTGCGCGACATGTGCGCGGGCACCGACATGATCGGGTAGGCGCTTCCCTTGGAGCCGAATCCGCCGCCGCAGTACTCGCCCACGAAGACCACGTCCTCGGGCGGGACGCCGATGTAGCGCGCCAGCCCGTTCAGCGTCGCGCTCTGGCTCTGACTCGAACCGAAGACGTGGCACTTGCCGTTCTGCCAGTAGGCCATCGCCGTGCGCGGCTCCATCGAGTGATGCGATGTGCCCGCGGTGACGAAGGTCTCGTCGAGCACCAGCGCGGCATTGCGGAAACCGGCATCGACATCACCGTAGGACCACTCGGTGGTGACCTCGCCCATGGGCAGTTCACCGTCGGTGGCGGCCGCGAAGTCCTCGTCGGTCCACTTCACCTCGCGGATCCCCTCGCCCCGCTGCGAGGTGTTGCCCTCCGTGCGCGCGTTGGGGCCGCCGGGGCTCAGGCTCTCCAGCGGGTCCACCACGAACGGCAGCGGCTCCAGGTCCAGCCGGACCTTCGCGATAGCGTCCTGGACGGTCGTTTCATCGACGGCTGCCAGCGCGGCAATGGGCTCGCCCACGAAGTGCGGCGTGTTGGTGAGAATGGGGTTGCCGGGCGCCTCGATCTCCGGCACTTCGTCGGCGGTCAGGATGGCGACCACGCCCTCCATGGCGAGCGCCTCCGACGCATCGATGGCGCGCACCCGCGCGTGCGGCATCGGGCTCGTGATGAGCCGGCAGAAGAGCATGCCGTCGGCGCGGAAATCCTCCGCGTAGCGGGCTCTGCCGGTGACCTTGGCGATGACATCCGGGGGCGCGAAATCCCTGCCGATGAGCTCAGCCATTGGACACCTCCTCGGCGACCGCCTGCCCGTTTGCGGCGGCGGCCATGACCCCGTTCAGGTAGTGGTCGTAGGCCCCGCACCGGCAGAGATTGCCGGACATGGCCCGGCGCGCCTCCTCGCGGGTGGGGTTGGGGTTGGCCTCCAGCAGCGCCGCGGCCGCCATGACCTGTCCCGGGGTGCAGAATCCGCACTGGGGACCCAGCTCGTCGATGAACGCCTGCTGCACCGGATGCAGCGTGCCGTCCGCGCTCTCGAGTCCCTCCACCGTGACCACCTCACGCGCCCGCACCCGTTGCGTGAGCGTCGAGCAGGAGTAGTGGGCGACGCCGTCGATCATTACGGTGCAGGCGCCGCACTCCGCCCGGTCGCAGCCCAGCTTGGTGCCGGTGAGCCCCAGCTTGTAGCGGAGCGTCATCGCCAGCGTCTCCTGCGGCAGCACGTCGACCCGCCGGGCCTGTCCATTGACGTTGATGGAGACCAGGCGCGGAACGCTGCCCCGCGCGGACGTCGCCGCCGGACCCGAAAAGTAGGCGAACGCCGACACCGAAGCGCCGGTCGCGATGACCCCCTTGATGAACTGGCGGCGGGAGACGTTGCCGCGCCCGGGGAGGTTCGCCAGAAAGCCTTCCCAGGCGGCATCTTCGGCGGGTGGGGCGCCGGGATGTGCGGACGGGTCGATGGTGGATGACCGCTCGGCCATGTGTCCTGCCTCCTGCTCCGGTCCACGGTGGAATGTGCTCTTGATCGTACGCTGGCGCAGGACTCCGGACAACCGCAGTTTGCTCGCGGACTCACGACCGCGCCGAAGCGCGATTCCCGGCCTCATTCCACGAGATTGGAGTCGGTTCCGTCCGATGAGGCGAGGTCACGAAACGAGAGGCCCTTAGAGATGAGCAAGATCGCCGAGACCATCGAGATCTTCGAGGCCGCGCGCCGACCCCTCTTCATGGTGCTGGACGGCATCTCGCGCGAGGATCTGGACTGGAGCCCGAGCGAGAAGGTGCGGGGCGTCGGCAAGATCTGCCGGCACCTGTACCGGGTCGACATCTGGTTCCTCAAGCGGCTGGGCGTCGTCCCCGTAATCACGGAGGATCGCCCCGGGCCGGCGGAAGATATCGCGGCGCGCATGCGCACGATCCAGGAGCAGGTCATCGCCGAGGTGAAAGCCTGCGAGAGCGATGACGACCTGTTCGCCGAACGCACGTCGCTGGACGGCAAGACGACCTCGCAACTCGGCCCCGACGTCATCCACATGGCGCAACACTACCTCTACCATCTGGCTCAGATCACTTACCTGCGACGGGTGCGGGATCGCGCGTGGCCGGCGCCACAGGAGGAGTGGGAGCACGCGACGCACGTGATCGGGGACCGGGTGCTGGATCGCGAGCACCAGGCGTGACGCCATGAACACCCGCGCCATCCTCATCGGGCTGATCCTCGGGCTGGGGCTCGGAGTCGCCGCCTCAGCGACCGGATCTCCGGCGCTGCTGCAGGCAGCCGAAGCGGTCGAGCCGCTGGGGGCAGTGTTCCTGCGCGCCATTCAGATGGTCGTCATCCCGCTGGTGGCGGCGGTGGTATTCGTGGGCGTTGCGCGGATCGGGAACCTGCGCAGGCTTGGGCGGCTCGGGGGGCTGGCGGTGGGCTTCTTCTGGGTTACGACGCTGCCGGCGATCCTGATCGGGATGGGCGTCATGGGGCTTGCTCTCACCTTCACGACGCCGGTGCCGCCGCCGACGCCCATGACGGAGCTGGACACCGCGACGCCGGGGGTGGTGGACTTTCTCGTCAACCTCGTGCCGCGCAACCCCGTCCAGGCGGCCGCCGATGGGTCGCTTCTGTCGGTGCTGATCTTCGTCGTCCTGCTTGCCGCGGCGGCGACGACACTGCCGGCTGCGAAGCGCGAAGCGCTCACATCCCTCGCCGAAACGCTCGGGGACGCGCTCATCAAGCTGATGACCTGGATCCTGTGGACGGCGCCCGTGGGGGTCTTCGGTCTCGCGGCGCCGGTGGTCGCGCAGACGGGGTTGGCGATGCTTCAGAACCTCGCCGTCTTCATCGTCGCCGTGGTCGTGGGCTTCTTCATCCTGAAGGGCGTCGTGCTGCTGCCGCTGGTCTGGATCCTCGGCGGGATGAAGCCGGGGCGGTTCGTGCGCGGGACCGTGGGCACCTACACGGTGGGATTCACCACGACGACGTCGGTGGGGACGCTGCCGATGATGCTGCAGGAGGCGGAGAAGCTGGGTCTCTCGAAGAGCACCTTCTCGCTGGTCCTGCCGCTGGCGGCCTCGATCAACCGTCCGGGCAGCGCGCTCTTCCAGAGTACGTCGTTGGTCTTTCTCGCCGCGATGTACGGGGTGCCGCTCGACGCGGGGCTGATCGCAGCCGCCGTGTTGGCGATCTTTCTCGCCTCGATGACCGTCGCCCCCGTGCCCAGCGCCAGCATCGTGACCATGGCGCCCGCGCTCGACGTGGTGGGCGTGCCGGTCGCGGGGCTCGGCATCCTGCTGGGGATCGACCGCGTGCCGGACGTGTTCCGCTCGGCGACCAACGTGATCGCCCACATGGCGGCGGCGACGACGGTGGATGGGATGACGGGGGGAGGGGGCGGCAAACGGAGCCTCCTTTCTGCCCACGCGCGCCGGTAACCCATCCGGCGGACACCGGCTCTACCCCGGCATCCGCAGCCTCAACCCCTCCGCCTCCGCCTCATCTGAATCCAGGAAGGCGTTACACGCCTCAAGTTCCCGCGTCGTGTCCGGGATCAAGGTCCAGTTGACCGCGATAGTCCAGCGCTGCCCGTAGTCGAGCACGCCGATCAGCGGGTCCGGACGCCCGGTTCGCGTCAAAGCGCGCAAGGCCGCCAGGTAGTTGTCGCGGAAGACCGTCGGGACGATGATCCGCTCTTCCCCGCCAGCCGCGAGTTCCGCGTTCATCATCACGCGCGCGATACGTCCGTTGCCGTCCGCGAAGGGGTGGATCTCACTGACCAGAAACATCATGTAGACGGCCCGGGCGAACGGCGATTCCAGGCTGCGGTACAGAGAAAAACCGTGCTCCAGAGTGCCGGACACCAGTTCGGGAGCGACGAACAAGGTCTGGCCTGCGCGGTTCGGAGCGACTTTGAACTCTCCGGGGCGCAGCTCCGGTCGACCCGCCATGATCTGTCGGTGCCGCTCCCGCAGGATGCGCGCGAGGCTGGCGAGATCGCGGGGGGTTCGGCTCATCTCGCGGAGGTCGGAGACGATGCGCCATGTCCCGACGACATCGTGAGCGTCCGCTGGCCTGTCCTGCGGGATCTCCCCCTCGAAGACGATTCGGACGGCCTCGTCCACGAGAAACTCGGTACCCTCGACGAAGTTCGAGAAATATGCCTCGAAAAACGCCAGCGTCGCGCGACCCCGGGCGTCCCGGGGAGGGCTCGGCCGGAAACGCGGAGGATGGTTGCGGAGGGCCCGATGCAGCCTGTGGAACAGTTCCATCCGTTCGGGATCGTAAGGCCGCCCCAGGCCGCGGGCCCGCCCAAGTGATGAATCGAGCCGAGTGTCTCGGGTGCCGAGAAGAGCACGGATCAGAGCGTCGAACCGAGTGGCCTCCGGTTCCATGCCGAGTTCGGCAGCAACCGCGCGCGCGTCGTCCCGGAGGCGGTTGATGCCCGCCTCGCCTGAAGAACGAATGAGGCGGTCGAGCCGCTCTTCGAGCTCGGCGCGTGTGAGGGTGCGCGACACCCGGCCGCTTCGAGCCCGGGAGGGACGCATGTTCTCGAGATACGCCCTGGCCATCGATGAAAGGTGCAATCCGTTGACGAAGGGCATGTCGGACTCGGCTGCACCGGGCCCCCGGCGCGGACGCAGCACGATTCCCGGCAACTCGACTGTCCTGCCGCGCTCGCTCACGAGGAATACCGAACCATCGGGAGCCGGAGCTGCCTCCAGGGCGGTGCGATCCGCAACCAGGGCCCCGGGGAAGTATCCCGCGACGATTCCCCACAGATTGCGCCTGACGACCTCCTCCGGGGGATCTTCGAGGTGCTTCGTGTAGAGCCGGGAAGCGAGCCTTCGCAGCTCACTCGCCTTGACTGCCCGCGACACCGCACTGCTGATTGCCGTGTTGGACACGAAGGCCTCGGGCAGTTCGCTCAGCGTGCGATTCATGAGATTATCCGCCTTTTAGCAACCCCGGCACCGAAGAAATGCAAAATATCTTAACATAAGAAGCCGAAAACGCGAAGAAACCGCGCTTATCGGCGTCCGTTCGATGGGTCACCAGTGGGGTCGGGGGAGTAAGCTCACTCGTACATCATCCCGGGCACCTTGCCCAGGAGCCGCGCGTACACCGTGAGTGCGCCCCGGTGGTGCGCCGTGTGATCCACGAGGGGCACCACAATGGCGGATCGCGACGCGCCCGGCATGATGCGTTCGTCGGGGATAGGGGCGGCGAGGTCTTCGTCCGAGGCCGCCTGGAAGGTCGCGATGGCCTTCTCGAATGCGCCGTCGAGCCAGGCGACGGCTTCCTCGAGCGTCTCCACCGCCCGAGCTGCGGCGATCAGGCCTTCGAAGTCCATGTTCCACCCGTCCCCGAAGGCCCCGTCCACGAACCACTCGACTGAGTCCGCGGCGTGCGCGATGTGGCCGGCGACGGTGTAGAGTTCGGGCTGGGGAGCGAACCCGGCGTCCTCCTCGTCGAAGATCGAGATCATCTTCCTGATGTACCCGTGGGACGTTTCCAGCTGTGCGACGAGTTCGGCGGCCTGCGACATGGGAGTTTCTCTCTGGTGAAGTGTGGGCGTTCTGCAGGAAGGGGCGGCCAAGTCTAGCCTTGCGCTGAAGGCTTCTCCAGTCCGAATCCCGTTAGCTTTCCGCCGCCATGAACCCGCACGAGACCCCCAAACCGCCGCCCGCGCACGCGTCCGAAACCTGGTGGGACGTCTTCGTCCACGCCGTACGGGGCACCGGCGGCGATCCCACCCACGGCCCCATCCGGCGCGCGGTCATCCTTCTGGCCGTGCCGATGGTGCTGGAGATGTTGATGGAGTCGCTCTTTGCGGTCGTCGACATCTACTTCGTCTCCCGGCTGGGGAACGAGGCCATGGCGGGGGTGGCGCTTACCGAGTCGGTCCTGTCGCTGATCTACACGGTCGCGATAGGGCTGAGCATCGGGGTCACGGCCGTGGTGTCGCGCCGGATCGGCGGAGGCGACAGGGAAGGGGCGTCGCGCGCGGCCGCGCAGGCCGTCCTGCTGGGACTCGCGCTGGCGCTCGTGTTCGGCATCGCCGGGGTGGCGTTCGCGCCGGACATCCTGCGCATCATGGGCGGCGACGAGAGCGTGGTGGCCACGGGAGCCCCCTACACGCGCATCATGCTCGGCGGCAACGTCGTCATCCTGCTGCTGTTCCTGCAGAATGCGGCCTTCCGCGGGGCGGGCGACGCCGCGATCGCGATGCGCGTGCTCTGGATCGCGAACGGGCTCAACATCGTCCTCGATCCCCTGCTCATCTTCGGCCTCGGGCCGTTCCCGGAGATGGGGGTGCAGGGGGCCGCGGTCGCGACGACGATCGGTCGGGGAACGGCGGTGCTGGTGCAGGTCTACACGCTCTTCCGCCTGGGCGGCAAGCTCCGCATCCTGGCTGCGCACCTGCGCATCCAGCCCGCGCTCATGGTTCAACTGGTGCGGCTTTCGGGGACGGGGATGCTCCAGACCTTCATCGCAACCGCGAGCTGGATCGGCCTCATCCGCGTGACGGCGCTGTTCGGGGCCGAGGCGCTGGCGGGCTATGTGATCGCGATCCGGATCATCCTCTTCGCGATCCTTCCCGCTTGGGGACTCTCCAACGCGGCGGCCACGATGGTCGGGCAGGGGCTCGGGGCCGGCGACCCGGAACGCGCCGAGCGCGCGGCGTGGATCTCCTGCAAGATGAACCTCGCCTTCCTCGGGGCGGTCAGCGTGTTCTTCATCGCCTTCGCGCCGGCGATCGTAGGGCTGTTCGGCGGGACCGCGGGGGCGTCGGCCGTCGGTGTGACGGGCCTCCGCATCGTGTCCATCGGGTTCGTCTTCTACGCCTACGGCATGGTGCTCACGGCCGCGTTCAATGGGGCGGGCGCGGTGTGGACGCCCACGATTCTGAACTTCTTCTGCTTCTGGCTGTGGGAGATCCCGCTCGCCTGGGGCCTGTCGCTTCCCGGCGGACTCGAGACGACCGGCGTGTTCATCGCGATGACAGTGTCGTTCTCGACGCTGGCCGTGGTGGCTGCGGTGCTGTTCAGGCGCGGGCGGTGGAGGCAGGCGGTGGTGTAGGCGCGGGGTGGCGCCGGGCGGTCACACCCTCGGCAGCACCTCTGCTCCGGTCAGTCCGAGATGGTAGTCGGTGGCCCAAGCGGTCCTGATCCCGTGCTGCTCCATCAGCGTCAGGCTGGAGGCGTCCACGTAGGTGAGCCGCGCTCCCCGCAGGCGGTCGAGCATGCGGCACGTGTCCCGGTGGAGGTCGGCGGTCGCTTCCAGCACGACGAGGCCGTCCAGATTGTCGAGAAACAGCCGACAGGTGCGGGCGGGCTCCTCCCCGTGACGATGGAGGAACCAGGAGTACGCTTCCGACCAGACCAGCAACGACGTGTGCCACCGCGGCGTGGGGCCCGCGAACAGCGTGCGCGCCTGCTCGTGATGCTGGTCGCGCCGGCTGAGGGCCGCGATGAGGATCCCCGTGTCGAGGAAGACCTTCGGGTTCGTCACGGCGACTCGCGCCCGTAGACCACCTCGTCAACGGTAGTGCTGTCTTCGGGCCGACCTTCGAAGACGCCCACCCAGGACATCCACGGATGGCATGCGGGCTCGCGCGACAGGGTCTCGGCCAGGCTCCTACGGCACAACTCCGCCAGCGAGATGCCCTGGCGGCGAGCGGCTTCCTTCGCGCGCGCGTACATCTCTTCATCCACGGAGATCTGGGTTCTGATCACGGGGTGGGACACCTCGTTGTATGTTATCACAACGTCATCTCATGATAACATCTGATGACGAACATCTTCAAGCTCCCGCAATGCGGATCGGTGTCGGCGAACATGGCGAGGAAAGTTACCCAGGGATCAGGGGCGCCTACATGGCACGATGCGCCCATCGCCGATCCTGGCTTCCCTTCGCCCTGTCGGTGACAGCGGGCCGCCCGCCGTAGTAGATTCCGCGCCATGCAAGGACTTCTCTCTTCCGGACATCCGCTCATCTCCGAGGCCGGGGCCGACATCCTCCGCGCCGGGGGCAACGCCTTCGACGCCGTCGTGGCGGCGGCGTTCACCAGCACGTTTGTGGAGCCCACCATGGCGAGCCTTGCGGGGGCGGGCTTCGTGCTGGCGCGCACCTCGGCGGGGGAGGAGATCCTCTTCGACTTCATCGCCGCCGCTCCTGGCCGGGCGCATCCCGGCCTCCCGGACGACGGTGATCGCGACTTCTACGCGGTGGACATCCTCTTCGGGGATATCCCGCAGGAGTTCACCATCGGACTGGCGTCGGCCGCGGTTCCGGGCACCCTGAAGGGCCTGGTGCACGTGCACCGGCGTCTGGGACGGCTCCCGCTCGCGGAGGTGGTCGCGCCCGCTATCGCCGCCGCACGGGCTGGTACCGTCATCACCTCGTTCGTGTCGGACTCGCTTCAGCTGATGTTTCCCGTGCTGCGGGATTCGCCGGCAGGCACCGCTCTCTTCCTGGATGACGGCAAGGTTCTGCCCGCGGGCCGGCTGCACCGCAACCCCGGGATGGCCGATTTCCTGGAAAGCCTGCCGGGCGATCCGCGCGGGTTTTACGCCGGGGACCATGCCGAGACCATCGAACGCGACATGCTCGAGGGCGGCGGGCTGATGACGCGAGCCGATCTCGAACAATTCGAGGTCATCGAACGCCGTCCACTCTCCGTGGACTATCGCGGGCGTCGCGTCCTCACCAACCCGCCGCCGGCGCTGGGTGGATCGCTGATGGCGCTTCGCCTGCTGCTTCAGGAGGAGACGGATCTGTCGCGCTGCGCCTGGGGAAGCCGCGCGCACGTGACCGCGACGGCGCGGGCGCTCGAGCAGGCGGTCCGCCTCCGGGGAGGAGAGGCGGTCCCGCGCGATCCCGCGCACGCGGAGCTCCTGGAGGGCATCCATGCCCCGTTGATCCACGCCGTGCATGGCACCACCCACCTCAACGCCTCCGACGCCGAGGGCAACGTCGCCGCGCTCTCCATGTCGAACGGATCGGGATCGTCGTATTTCCTTCCCGGAACCGGCATTCACTTCAACAACATGATGGGCGAAGGCGATCTTCACCCGGCCGGACTTGACGCCTCGGAGCCGGGGGACCGGGTGGCGTCGATGATGTCGCCCACGCTGCTGCTGGAGGGAGACCAGGTGCTCGCCGCGCTCGGCACCGGGGGCAGCAACCGCATTCCGTCGGCGGTGTTCCAGGTGGTCTCGTCCCTCCTCGACCTGGGACTCTCGCCAGACCAGGCGTCCAACTTCCCGCGCATGCACTTCGACGGCGAACAGCTCCAGATCGAGCCGGGGTTTCCGGCTGGGGCGATGGAAGCGCTCGCGCAGGACTGGGACTTGTCGCTCTGGCCTGAGCAGAGCCTGTACTTCGGCGGGGTGCATGTCGTGGCGCCACGCGTGGGGCAGTTCGGCGGTGATCGGCGCCGGGAGGGTCACGGGATCGTCGTGGAGTAGGCTTACCTTCCCGCCGCTACCGGTCCGCCTGCGGCGGCGCACGACGTCCCGACGCTCTGGATCAGGGATCCGGGATCAGTTCGTAGTTGAACGTCATCGTCATCCCCATCGTCATTGCGGCCATGCTCATGTCGAGGCCGGTCTCGATCGACTGGCTCTGGAAACGGCCCTCGGCGAGGTCCACGACCATGGTTCCGGTCATGGCTCCGGAAGCCGTCATTGTCCCGATCCCGGCGTCCAGCTCCATGTCGATCGGACCCTCGAAGGAAAGGGTGGCGAGGTAGCCTTCGAGGCTGACGAAGGTGTATGTCATTTCCAGCTCCATGGACATCGTTCCAGCGGGGCCCATGGGAACATTCATCGGTTCGTTCACGGTCCAGGAATCCCCCGGGTTGACCGCGTCCTCGGGGAATACGAAAAAGCGTGATTCCCGGAAGAGGCTCTCCGGGTCGAACCCGGGGATGTCCGGCAGGCCCTCGGTACTGATGACGCCAAGCACTCGCCCACGCGTGTCCATTTCCGTGGTGGAGACGCTTCCTGACAGGTCCGGCCACTCGTCCAGCCCGGGCATCGCCATCGTCATCGCGCTAGTGGTCGAGTCGATCGTGGTTCGGAATCGAATCACCTCGTCCTCAACGCTCAGGACGGTCTGGGTGTGGTAAAACCGGCGTGTCATGACAGGGCCGTTCGACGGCATCATGGGATTCTCGATATCCGTCTCCAGGGTATGGGCGTAGCGGGACACCTGGCCCTCGGGTGGCGCGAGCCTCAGCAGGATGGGCGTGTCGAGCGGTTCGGCCGGTGTGGGCGGATCCTGCCCGTATGAGGCGAGAGGGGTCGAGAGCAAGAGGGCCGCGGCGGCGGCGACCAGGCGCCATCCTGATTTCATTGGTTCTCCTGACGTTGCAGAGATCGGGACCCGGGAGGCGCGCCGTCGAGCGAAGGCCGGCCTCCGCGTTCACCGATGCCGGGACGTGGACCAGGTCCGGAATCCCCGATGGGCGCCGTACGGTATGTTAATGTCGGTTGCCGGTGTCGGGCATCCGGGTTACGGTTCGCCAATGAGCCTGCCCTTCCACCCGATCGTCGCCGGCTGGTTCACCGAGACGCTGGGGCCGCCGCTCCCGGCCCAGGAGCGCGCCTGGGCCGCCATCCGCGACGGCCGCCACACGCTCCTCGCCGCCCCGACCGGGTCCGGCAAGACCCTTGCCGCCTTCCTGAACGCCATCGACGAGCTGCTGCGCGAAGGGCTCGAGCATGGTCTCGAGAACGAGGTTCGCGTCCTCTACATCTCGCCCCTCAAGGCGCTCAGCGCGGACATCCACAAGAACCTGGAGGAGCCGCTCGCCGCCATCCGCCAGCGCGCCGTGGGGGCGGGCCTGCCCGCCGTCCGCATCCGTTCCGCAGTACGCACCGGGGATACGCCCTCCTCGCGCCGCGCCGCCATGCTGCGCACCCCTCCGCATATCCTGGTCACCACGCCGGAATCCCTCTACCTGCTCCTGACCGCCGAGCGAAGCCGCGCGATGCTCGGCACCGTGCGCACGGTGATCGTGGACGAGATCCACGCCGTCATCGATTCGCGCCGCGGATCGCACCTGGCGCTCAGCCTGGAGCGGCTGGGGCACGTGGCGGGCCGGCCCCTGCAGCGCATCGGGCTGTCGGCCACCCAGAAGCCGGTCGGCGAGGTCGCGCGCTTCCTGCTGGGCAGCCAGAACCGGGACGCGAAGATTGATCCGGAGCGCGGCGAGATCATCGACGCAGGGCATCGCCGCACCATGGACCTGGCCATCGAGGTGCCGCCATCGCCCATGGAAGCGGTGATGTCGCACGAGGTATGGTCGGAGGTCTACGAACGGCTGACGGAGTCGATCGAGGCCCACAGGACAACCCTCGTCTTCGTCAACACGCGCCGGATGGCGGAGCGGCTCGCGGCCCGGCTGACCGACCGGCTGGGCGAGGAGGCGGTCACCGCGCACCACGGCAGCCTCTCAAAGGAGGCGCGCCTGTCCGCGGAGGACCGGCTGCGCGCGGGCGGCCTGAAGGCGCTGGTGGCCACCGCGTCGCTCGAGCTCGGCATCGACATCGGGCATGTGGACCTCGTGTGCCAGATCGGCTCGCCGCGCTGGATCTCGACCTTCCTGCAGCGGGTGGGGCGCTCCGGCCACACCGTGCGCGGCACTCCGAAGGGCCGCTTGTTTCCGCTGTCCCGCGACGACCTGGTGGAGTGCGCTGCGCTCGTGCGCGCTGTGAACGACGGGGAACTGGACCGGCTGGTCATGATGCCGCAGCCGCTCGACGTGCTGGCGCAGCAGACCGTGGCCGAGTCCGCGTGCGAGTCCTGGTCGGAGGATGAGCTCTACCACCTCTGGCGCGGCGCGTACCCGTACCGGGAGCTGGCGCGCGAGCATTTCGACGAGGTGGTGCAGATGGTGGCCGAGGGCTTCGTCACCCGGCGCGGGCGGCGCGGGGCGCTGGTTCACCGGGACCGGGTCAACGGGCGCATCAAGGGCCGGCGCGCGGCCCGCCTCACGGCGATCACGGCCGGGGGCGCCATCCCCGACAACGCCGACTACCGGGTGGTGCTCGACCCCGAGGAGACCTTCATCGGCACGCTCAACGAGGACTTCGCCATCGAGAGTTCCGCGGGCGACATCTTCCAGTTGGGCAACACCTCCTGGCGCATTCTCCAAGTCAATTCCGGCACCGTCCGGGTGGCGGACGCGCACGGGGAGCCGCCGACGATCCCGTTCTGGCTGGGAGAGGCGCCCGGGCGGAGCGCGGAGCTGTCGACCTCCGTGGCCCGGCTGCGCGCCGACGTCGAGGTGCATCTTGACGGGGAGGACGAGGATGCTGCCGCGAAGTGGCTCGAAGGACTCGGGCTTTCGGATTCTGCCGCGCGTCAGATCCAGCACTATCTGCGGGAGGCGAAGCACATCCTCGGAGCACTGCCCACGCAGGACACGCTGGTGCTCGAACGCTTCTTCGACGAGGCCGGGGGCATGCAGATGATCCTGCACGCGCCTTTCGGCTCGCGCGTGAACCGGGCGTGGGGGCTGGCGCTGCGCAAGAAGTTTTGCCGGCAGTTCAACTTCGAGCTCCAGGCCGCGGCCACGGAGGAAGGCGTGCTGCTCTCGCTCGGACCCCAGCATTCCTTCCCGCTGGAGGATGTCTTCCGCTACGTGCACCCGGACACGCTCGAGCGGACGCTGGTGCAGGCGCTGATCGACTCGCCGGTCTTCCCGACCCGCTGGCGCTGGAACGCGACCATCTCGCTGGCGGTGCTGCGCAACCGGGCGGGGCGCAAGGTGCCTCCCCAACTGCAGCGCATGGAGGCCGACGACCTGATGGCGGCGGCCTTCCCGGACGCGGCCGCGTGCCTGGAGAACATCGGCGGCGACCGCGAGATCCCCGATCATCCCCTCGTCCGGCAGACGATGCGCGATTGCCTGGAGGAGGCGATGGCGATGAGCGAGCTCGACGCCGTGCTGCGGCGGGTGTTCGCGGGGGAGATCCGCTACGTCACGCGCGACACCCCCGAGCCCTCGGTACTCAGCCACGAGATCCTCAACTCGGCCCCGTATTCGTTCCTGGACGATGCCCCGCTGGAGGAGCGGCGCGCGCGGGCGGTGCAGACAAGGCGGGCGTTCGAGCCGTCTTCCGCGGACGAGCTGGGTGCGCTCGACCCGGCGGCCATTCAGCGCGTGCGCGAGGAGGTGTGGCCCGATCCGCGCGACGCGGACGAACTGCACGACGCGCTGTTGACGGCGGCGATGCTGACGGCCGCAGAAGGAGAGCAGGGGAACCCGGGCGCGGAAGGGGATGGGCGTTCGTGGCAGGGCCTCTTCGAGGAGCTGTGCGCGACCGGACGGGCGGGGCGGCTGCAGGTGGGTGGGGCAGCCTGGTGGGTGAGCGCCGAGCGGTTGCCGGAGGTGCTTGCGGTGGCCGGTGCGGAAGTACGGCTCGAGCCGGCCCTGACGCCCCCCGCCGACCTGGCCGCGCGCGAGTGGAGCCGGGAGGACGCGATGCGCGAACTGCTGCGCGGCCGGCTCCAGTTGTGCGGCCCTGTCACGGCCGGCAAGATGGCCGAGACGCTCGCCGTGGGCGAACCGGAGGTGGAGGCGGCGCTGCTCGCGCTCGAGGCCGAGGGCTTCGTGCTGCGGGGGGCCTTCACCAGCCCGGACGCAGGGGTGGAGTGGTGCGAGCGACGCCTGCTCGCCCGCATCCATCGCTACACCCTGAACCGATTGCGGGCGGAGATCCGGCCGGTGTCGCAGGCCGACTTCATGCGTTTCCTGTTCGCGTGGCAGAGGGTCGCCGAGGGCGAGCAGGCCGCGGGGGTGGAGGGGCTGGCCGGCGTGCTCGCCCAGCTCGAGGGATTCGAGACCTGCGCGGGCGCGTGGGAGGCGGACGTCCTCGGCCAGCGGGTCGCAAGCTACGACCCCGGGCTGCTGGACGCGGTCTGTCTGGCCGGACGCGTCACGTGGGCGCGCATCTCTCCGCCGGCGGGGAACGGTCGCCCGATGCGCGGCCCGCTGCCCGCCACCCCGATCGCATTCCTGGACCGCAGCCGGATGGAGGTGTGGCTGCGCCCCGGCGGGGATCCGGTGGCCGGCGAGAACGCCGGGGCCGGTGGAGACCCCGCGGCCAACGGCGCCGCCTCCCTCCTCTCCGCCCACGGGCGGGCCGTGCACGACGTGCTGGCCGATCGCGGCGCCTCCTTCTTCCACGAGCTGGTGGGCGCGTCCGGCCTGCTCCCGACCCGGGTGGAGGAGGCGCTGGGCGAGCTGGTCGCCGCCGGCCTGGGCACCGCCGACAGCTTCACCGGGTTGCGCGCGTTGCTCGTGCCCTCCGACCGGCGCAAGCCGCTCGGGCCCGCGGGCCGCACGTCCCGGGCGGCCAATGCGGTCGGCACGCGAGGCCGCTCGGCCGGGTCGGGCACTCCGGCGGGCACGCAAGACCGGCCCGGCCGCCGGGAGCGTTGGGAGCGCCGCGGCCGCCGCCGGTCGTCGGTCGCCTTCGGGGTGGACTCGGCGGGGCGGTGGTCGCTTCTGCGCCGCGACCTGCCCGGCAGCGGGGGAGAGGCGGGGGCGGGGGAGGAAGCACGCGCCGCGTCGATTGCCCGCGTTCTGCTGCGCCGCTACGGGGTGGTCTTCCGCAGGTTGCTCGACAACGAGCCGCGCACGTTGCCCTGGTGGCAACTGGTGCGCGCGCTTCGCCGCATGGAGGCGAGGGGCGACGTGCGGGGGGGCCGCTTCGTCACCGGGGTGTCCGGCGAGCAGTTCGCGCTCCCCGAGGCAGTGGGCCTGCTGCGCCGTATCCGCCGGAAGGCGCCTTCCGGCCGGCCGGTACCGGTCAGCGCCGCCGACCCGCTCAACCTCACCGGCATCCTCGCACCGGGCCCGCGTATCGCGAAGAGCACCAGAAACCGGGTCGTCTACCGGGACGGCGTCCCGGTGGCGGCACACGAGGGCGGCGCCTTCGTACGGCTGGCCGAGTACGAAGACGGGGTCGCAAACCAGATCGAGCGGGCCGCGCGCATCGGATCGCTGCCCCCGGCGCTGCGCTCCTACATGGGCCGCAAGCGGCGCGTGGCCGCGGCCGGACGAACAAACACCTGACACGGAGCAGGACCATGCGGATCAATCGACACGGCATACGACGGGTGCTGGCGCTGGCGACCGTGCTGCTGCCGGCCTCCGGCCTGGCACAGCAGACCCATCCTCTCCTCGTAACCGAGGACTGGCTCGCGGAGCGTCTCGACGATCCCGGCCTGCTGCTCCTGAACGTCGAGTACGACCAGTCGACCTTCCTGGAGGGGCACATTCCGGGCGCACGCTTCCTCCCCTACCAGGAGATCGTGACCCAGGCGGGTGAGCGGCTGGTCGAACTTCCGCCGGTGGAGCAGGTGGTCGAGGTGTTCCGGCGGGCGGGCATCTCCAACGATCTGCACGTCGTCCTCTACGGCACGCCCATCCCGGCCGCGCGCGCCTTCGTCACCCTCGAGCACCTCGGCCACCAGCAGGTCTCCATCCTGGACGGCGGGCTCTTCGCATGGCGGGAAGCGGGACGGGAGGTGGCGACGGGCTCTGTTTCCGGCGGACGCGGCGCCTTCGAGCCTCGCCCGCAGGACGACGTCTTCGTGGACGCGGAGTGGGTGGACGAACGCCGCAACCGGGCCGGGTACGCCCTCCTGGACGGCCGCCCCGACAACGAGTACACGGGCGCCGACAACGGGCGCGACGGCACCTATCGGCCGGGGCACATCCCCGGCGCGGGGCAGGTCTACTGGGAGGAGTTCATGGTCTCGCGCGAGGAACCGCGCTTCGTCTCGCGCGATCAGATGGAGACCCTCTTCCGGCGCGCGGGCATCGACCCGGGCGAGACCGTCATCAGCTACTGCTACATCGGAATGCGCGCCAGCGTGAACTACTTCGTCTCGCGCCTGATGGGCCACGAGACCCGCTTCTACGACGGCTCCTGGAACGACTGGAGCCTGCTGGGGCTGCCCGCAGAGAGGGGGCCGCAGCGCCCGCCGGGCTGAGGAGGAGGCGTCTCACGGAAGTGTGTTTACCCCGACGCGGCGCGCGGCCCGAATGAGTGCCTTGTCAAGCGTCGCGAGAGGCATCCCGCGCCTCATTGCGACCTCGAGATACGCAGCGTCGTAGGTGGTCAGACGCTCCTGGCGGGCGAGCGCCAGGGTTTCCCGTAGCGCCCGTTCCTCGGTCTCGGTGTCCGTGGCGATGGGTAGCTGCGCCAGGACATCGACATAGGACGCCAGCTTCGAGGGATCGATACGTCTCCGGCGCTCTGCCTGGGACAGAACGTTACCGACCTCGAGCCGCCAGAGCCCAGGCACCAGCGCACCGCTCTCCATCGCTCGATCCAGCAGGGCATCGGTTTCGGGATTCGCCTCATCTTCAAAGAACCAGGCTACAGCAACCGAGCAGTCCAGCACGAACTCACTCACCGGCGTCCCCGGTCGCGAAGTTCCTTCCAACTCAGGCCGCGAAGCTCAACTCCCTCACGTAAGGACCGGAGCCGCTGAATCGCTTTCGCGACACGAGACCGATCTGCTTCTTGAGCGGGGACGAGCCGGGCGACTGGGATGCCTCGTCGAGTGATGAGCACTTCCTCTCCTTGCGCAACCTTGTTCAACAGCGAGGACAGGTGGGTCTTGGCATCGAACGCCCCAACCTCGATCATGGACATTGCCTCGTGTGTAGTGGCGGCGCTTAAGGCCGACCGCGACCTTAACTTTTTATCTGTCTAGTTGTTCAGACTAGTTTATCAGGTACATCCGGTCAAGCCTCAGCAGGACCCGCAGACCCATGGCCGCAGCAAAACGAAAGCGGAGGCGCCGCCCGGACGGGAGCACCCAGCCGGGACCCGGGCCGCCGAAGTCGAGCGTGAGGCCCGGCTCTCAGGCTCCAGACCTCCGCCGCGCCTTCCTCGTCCCGCTCGTCCTGACGCTCGTCCTCCTTCTTCTCTCGCTTGCGCCGCGCGTCGCCGACAACGCCCGGCTCACCTTCGCGTTCCTGGCGGCGGTGGCCGGGCTGCTGGTCTGGCAGGGGGTGCTGTTCGCGAGGCTGTCGCGCGCCGGTGCGTCCTGCGGATTCCGGGTCGTCCTGCGCCCGCAGCACTATCTGCAGGCCCTCGTGCAACTTACGGTGTTCGCCGTCTGGGGCTGGTACTGGCGTCCGGTCTACGACTTCGCCGGGCTCCTGCTGGCGCAACTGATCTTCGCCTACGCGTTCGACATGCTGCTCGCGTGGTCGCGGGGCGAGCGCTATGTGCTTGGCTTCGGCCCGTTTCCCATCATCTTCAGCACCAACCTCTTCCTCTGGTTCACGGACGACTGGTTCTACCTGCAGTTCCTGATGGTGGCCGCGGGCTTCCTGGGGAAGGCGTTCGTGCAGTGGCGGCGCGAGGGACGGCGCACGCACATCTTCAACCCCTCGGCGTTCTCGCTGGGACTGTTTTCGCTGGCGCTGATCGCAACGGGGACGAGCGATCTGACGTGGGGGCAGGACATTGCCACCACGCTGACCTTCGTTCCCGCGATCTACCTGCTCCTGTTCGGGCTCGGCCTGGTTGTGATGTACTTCTTCCGGGTCACCCTCGTGTCGGGGCTGGCCGCGGCCGCGCTCTTCGGGCTGAGCGCGCTCTATGGGGCGGCGACCGGGGTCCCGTACTTCATCGACTCCGAGATTCCGGCAGCCGTCTTCCTGGGGCTGCACCTGCTGGTCACGGACCCGTCGACCTCACCCCGCACACGCACCGGCAAGGCCATCTTTGGAGCGCTGTACGGCGCTGGGGTCTTCGGGCTGTTCTGGTTTCTCGAGGCCGTGGGTGCCCCGACCTTCTACGACAAGCTGTTGTGCGTGCCGCTGCTCAACCTGAGCGTGCCCCTGATCGACCGCTTCGTGCGCTCGCTCCAGAGCCGTCCGCCCATCCGGCGCCTCACCGAGGTCCGATGGGCGACGGCCAACCTGGTGCACATGGCGGTGTGGACAACCTTCTTCGCCGCCATGACCGCGACCGGGCGGACCGATGGCCGCCACCGGGGCGACATGCTGCCGTTCTGGCAGGAGGCGTGTGAGGAGGGCCGGGCAGACGCCTGCGAGCGGCTGGTGCAGATCGAGGCGAGCTACTGCGCCAACAACGCGGGATGGGCGTGCAACGAGTTGGGCGCGCATTACGTGGAGGGCCGGATCGTGGAGCCCGACGCGGAGCTGGCGCTGGGCTTCTTCGCGCGGGCGTGCGAGGCGCAGTTCCAGGCCGGCTGCGTGAACCTCCTCGATCCCTCGGTGGTGAGTCGCGCCCCGCCCCGCACACTGGATCTCAGGCTGCTGTTGCGCGAGGGAGGCCTCAACCTGATGGACATGCCGGAATCGGCGCTGTACGAGCGCGCCTGCAGCCATGGCTGGCAGTTTGCGTGCGAGCGGCTGGGGATGGAGGTGCAATGAGGCTTGAGGACGAGGCTCCCGGGCGGGAAATCGAGGCCCGATGAGGCTCTTGGCAGCGTTTGCGGCGGCAAGCGTGGTCTTCGCGGGCGTTTGGCTGGACTATCGTAGTCAGACGGCCCGGGGCGGATCCGGGCCAATGGATTCCGGGGGACTCGCTCCAGCTCCCGCCGAGCCCACAGCCCCCGTTCCCGAGCTTCCGGGCTACCGCGCCGAACTCGGCCATCTGCCGGACGACGCACTGGCGGGCTTCGTGGAGATCGCCGACGGACCCTTCCTCATGGGGAGCGATCCCGGCATCGATACCCTCGCCTACGACGTCGAGCGCTGGAGTACCGACCAGCCGCAGGGCGTCGTCGATTTGCCGGCCTTCCTCATCGGCCGTAGCGAGGTGACCCTGGCCCAGTTCGCAGCCTTCGTTGAAGCCACCGGCTATGAGGTCGACCCGCAGGCTCTCGCGGGGCCCCTGCTCCATCCCGTGTCCCTCGTCTCCTGGCCCGACGCCCTGGCGTACTGCCGGTGGCTGGAGGAGCTTCTGCGCGAGTCTCCGGCGACGCCGCCGGAGGTGAGGAGCCGACTCGCCGAGGGCTGGGGCGTGACGCTGCCGAGCGAGGCGCAGTGGGAGAAGGCGGCCCGCGGCGGCGACGGACGCATCTTCCCGTGGGGAAACGAGTTGCGGCGGGACAGGGCGAACTTCGCGACAGGCAGGCCGGAGCCCGTGGGAGCAGTGGCCTGCCCGGAGTGCCCCTACGGGCTGAGCGACATGAGCGGCAACGTGTGGGAGTGGACCCGCAGCCCGTGGCAGCCCTACCCCTACGACGAGAACGACGACCGGGAGGGATTGGAGGGCGATGCCCTCTGGTTGATGCGCGGAGGCTCGTTCGCCGACGGCATCCGCGACGTGCGCGCCGCCATACGGGGTGCCGCCGGCCCGGACGTGCGGCGGGAGTTCATCGGGTTTCGCGTGGTGATGGCGCGGGATTGACGAGCTAACTGAATGCGATGTCCGCGACATGGACCATTCGGTCGCCCAGATATGGGTGCTTCCGCACCTTCCTGTAGAAGCGCGTGTCAGCGGTAACGACGGGGTAGCCCTCGTCAATCGCCAACGCGAGGTAGAAGCAATCGTAGACGGGATGACCGAGGTCGGCGGCCAGCCGAGTGCTTGATGCGGCGAGTTGTCGCGTTGATAGCGGCACGGCAACGGGCGCGGCCCGCATCAGGTTTACGATCTCCGCGAGCTCCTCGCGGTCGATCTCCCCTCGTCCACACTTGGCGGACAGCGCGCTCGCCGCTTCCGCGAACATCAGATCGGGAGCGAGAAGGGTTACGCCGGAGTCCAGCAGCGACGCCGCTTCGTCGGACAACGGCTCGGTGACCAGCCACTTGACCGCCACGCTCGCGTCGACGACGTACCCTCTCACGCCGGCGCGTCCCGGTCCCGGTCGGCTCGGATCGTGTCGGTGCTGTCGATGCAGGACCGGAACCGCTGGCGCATCGCCCGCGCCCGATCGGCGAAGCTGCCCTCGGCCGGAAGCAGTGCCGTGCGCAGGATCTCCCGGTGTTCGGCCTCTGCGGACCGTCCGTTGGCCACCGCGCGCTGTTTGAGTCTGGTGATGATCTGTTGAGGCACGTTCCGAACCGTCAGTTGAGCCATCGCCCGCCCGCCCGAGTGTGTATGCATTGCCATCATATGGTCGCAATCGCAGGCAATGCTGTCAAACCGGCTGGCTGCTAGCGCGATCTCGCGGGACGCGCGTCTCGAACGCGGTCACGGTCCGGGACTCCTCGCGGAAGTGAATGCCGACCAGGTGGGCCCTTGCGGCCCCGGCGGTGCCGGTCGGCGTAGCCGCGCTCGCGCAGCCCGCCCAGCCGCCAAGCTCTCCTCGGCCCGGACGAGCTGCGCCGAACGAGACGCTCGACGTGGTGCGTCTTATCGACGTAGTAGTGCCCGTCCCCGCGCAGCTTGCGGAAGAGGGCTGGACGCCAAGCGGCAGGGAAGGCCGGACCCTCGCCGCGCTACCTTCACATGGCGGGCACCACCCCGCAGGCCACTCGCGCGCCACCGCCTCCGAGCGGCGCGGGCGTGTCGGAGTAGTTGTCGCCGCCGGCGTGAATCATCAGTGAACGGCCGTCAAGATCGCTCACGCTCACGCGGGGCGCGACGACCGGAGTGGTGGCGGCGCCCGACGAGTTGACCGACAAGGTCGGCAGGTCGCCCAGGTGACCATTGCCGTTGGGACCCTCGTGGCTCCCGGTGTTCAGGGGATCGTAGTGGCCGCCCGCGTCCTGCCCGGCCGACCCGCAGCTGGGGTTCACGTGCATGTGGAAGCCGTGCTCGCCGGAGGTGAGGCCGGTCAGGTTCGGAGTGAAGCGCGCGCCGCCGGCGGTTTGTTCGACCAGGACGGAACCGATCGAGGCCCCGGACGCGGTGTCGGCGATGTCGACCGTGATCGAGTCGTCCGGCGCTACCGCCGACTCGCAGCCGGGGACCGCCGATCCGAGCACGAGCAGCGCCAAGGCGCGTCTAAGGGTGGCTGAGGTTGAAGCCCTCTCGCGAGATGTCATGGGAGCCCCCAAGCCAGGGGTCCGACGTTGGCCGCGCGTCGTTTTGGCTGGCGAGCGCCTTCACCGGGTTGGCGATCGCCAACCCGCGCAAGCTAATCCATCGCTCAGAGATTCAGCCAGTAGTTCACCTTGATCAGGAAGATGTTGTCCGGGCGGATGCGCACCAGTTCGCCGGCGTCGTAGCGAAAGTCGAAGTCGCCGATGCCGTCGGACGCGAGCGGGTCCCAGGCGTCCCGCAGGGCGCGGTGGTAGCGGCGTTGCTGCCACACCAGGAATAACGTCGACCCGGGGCTCCACTCCCAGCGCAGCACCGCGTTGCCGCGCAGGCTGCGCACGTTGAAGTCGCGGTCGCGGATCGTGATCTCGGGGGCCGCGCCGGAGCCGTCGGGATCGATCAGGAATCCACCGCTCTCCAGCCGGTACATGGTCCCGGCGTCTTCGCCATAGCGCAGGAAGTCGAAGGTGCCCGGCGTCCTGAACTCCTTCAGGCCCCCGTAGTCTCCGCTGGAGATGAGCGGCTGGGCGTAGACCTGGAGCGTCAGCGTGGGCGAGAAGGTGACGTTGAGCCGGGTGTCGAGCGCCAGCGTGGTCTGATCGATGGGGGCGAAGATGTAGCGTCGGCCGAAGGTGGCGGTGGCCAGCGGGTCCTCGCGCGAGGTCACGTACTGGGCCTCGGCGTAGGCGCGCGTGAGCCGGGGGCCGAGATGCAGCTCCAGCTTCTCGCCCGACTTGTAGGTGACGTTCAGCGATCCGGTGTGGCTCCAGGATCCGGCCTCGTCGAAGGCCCAGTTGTAACTGGCCCGTCCGCTCACGGGCTCCCGCGAATCGGAGGAGAGGTTCGCGTTGCCGGCGTAGTATTGGGGATCGCGGGCGAGAGGGCCGCCGCGGGTCAGGCGGTCATTGTCGGTGGGAGCCCGGATGACACCGCGGACCGAGCCGCCCCAGTAGTTCAGCCACTGCCAGTTCAGGTTGGCGTTGAACTCCGAGTGCAGGCGGTCGCCCGCGGTGTTCCACTTGCCGTCGGGACCGCCGGACACCGACCAATTGCGCAGCCAGCTTCCGGGACGCGGCTGGCGCCAGGTGAGGTGGGTGTCGAGCATGATGCGGTCGGCTTCGGTCTGGAAGCCGATGTCGTTGACCTCGTAGCCCGGGCTGATGCTCGCCATGGCGATGCGCGCCGTGAACGACCCCGACTGCTTGTTCACGTCGAACATGGCGTAGTGGCCGCCCAGCGAGGTGGCGTCCGGATCCAGCACGCGGTTGTCGTCGGGGCGCTGGAAGTACCGGGCGGAGGAATGCTGGGTGCGCAGCATCGCCGCCTCGCTGCCCGAGACCAGGCTACGAGAGAGGGCCCCATTGATGCGCCAGGAGCGGTCCTCCCACTCATGGATGAAGTCCACCCCGGCGACGTACGCGGAGGAGTGCAGGCGGTCGCCGAGGATGCTGCCGGAGAGGTTGCGGTTGACGGCCGTGGCCATGGCGCCCAGCTGGGTGAGGCCGTCGCGGAGGTCGCGGCGGAGCCTTCCCGCCAGGTAGTTGGTCGCGGGTTCGAGTTCAGTTTCGCCTCGGATCCCGCCGGCGTCCACGTACGGGGCCATCTCGCGCCCGGTCACGGCCTCGAGCAGCCCGACCGACCAGCCGTCCCCCACCTTCCCGGTGATCTTGGCGGCCCCGACGATGGTGGTCGAAGTAGGTGCGTCCGAGAAGACCGCGTCCGCCGCCATCGGCCCCTGCGGCCGCCGGCCGATGCGGCGCGAGTACATGACCGTCGGGGGGCGCCCGGTACTGCCCCCCGGTCCGCCGCGCGCGAACTGGAAGATCTCCCCGCCCTCCACGAAGAAGGGGCGCCGTTCATCGAAGCGGGTCTCGAACGCGGTGAGGTTGATCACCGCCGGGTCCACCTCGACCTGGCCGAAGTCGGGGTTGACGGTGGCGTCGAGGGTGAGGTTCGAGCCCAGCCGGTACTTGAGGTCGGCGCCCGCCCGGCCGAAGTAGTCCGAGCCCGAGCGGAACGGGTTGTCGAAGGTCACGTCGACCGGCGCCGTCCGGCGAATGTACTCGGCGCTCAGCCCGGCGTAGGGCAGGATCTCGAGTCTGCGTCCGGAAGCAACGCCCGCGATTCCGCCGAGGTGCCCGAATCGTGCCACGCCGCCCGGTTCCAGCTTGGGCGTGAAGGAGAAGACGGCGCGCTCCTGGTTGCGGTTGATGGTGCGCTCGATCTGTAGCCCCCACACCTGATCGTCGGCCGTACTGAAGCGAAGCTGGCTGAAGGGGATGCGCATCTCAACGAACCAGCCCTGGTCCGTGATCGAGGTGGCGACGTCCCAGACGGGGTCCCACGAACTGTCCCCGCGGCCGTCACCCCTGCCTCCCCCGAAGATGCCGGAGCCGCCGCTCAGGACCTCGTCGCGCTTCATCCCCGAGGGGTTGGTGGAGAAGCGATACGCGGTGCGGTGATCGTGGTAGCTGTCCACGGTCACCGTGAGGAAGTCCGAGTCGGGCACCCCTGCATCCCGGCGGGCGAGCCGGGTGGTGACGGGTGCCGAGTCCAGCAGCCGCGCGCCCACGTAGAGCGCGTCGTCGTCGTACAGGAATCGGACCTCGGTTCGCTCGCTGACCGGGAAGCCCTCGTCCGGGTCCATCTGGGTGAACTCCATCACCGGAGCGGCGTCGTTCCACGGCGTCTCCTCCAGCCGGCCGTCGATCCGGATGTCGGTGGGCGTTCGGAGGGCGCGCGCCTCCGGGGCTTCCGCGTGGGGCACCACGGCAAGCGCCGGTACGCCGCCGCCGTCGTTCTGCTGGGCGGCCAGAGACACGGGGGCGGGGAGAGAATTGAGTGAGGCGACCAGCAGGAGCGCAGCCATCGACCCGGCCGGACGCACGGCACCCGGCGTACGCAGACCCGTCCGGCTCGAGCGGTTCACCACCTCTGCGGGCGCCTCGGCCTCGCTGGACGCCGCGGCTTCACCTGACGTCCCGACGGGGAGGGAGCCTCGATGCCGGCGAGCTCGAGGTCGTCCAGGTAGCGCACCGAGTCGGGGGCGGACACGGACTTGCGCAGCTCGCGGTCGAAGTTGGCCATTGCCCTGGCCGACTCCTCCTCCGGGGTGTCCGCGCTCGAATAGACCACGCGTCCGACCGAACGCTTGTCGAGGCGGAGGGCGGACCGCACCTCTTCTCCTCCAAGAAGGGCCGAGCGAATCGAGGGGAAGCGGTAGATGATCTGGCCGGAGTCGGCCGGCTCCACCTCGGCGTCGAACTCGGCGGCGATGCCCTGGAGCTGTTTGCGCACATCGGCCGCACCGATGTTCGGGTCGACAAGCGCGATGCGCACATCGTCCGTGGCGCGCTCCGCCGAGAGAGCCGTTCCGCCCCCGAGGCTCTGCCGGAAGACCATCCCCAGCAGCACCTTGCGCACGTTGCGCAGGCGGCGGCGGGTGTTCTCGGTCCTGTGGCCGACCCACCTCACCAGCGGCACCGAGAAGAAGAGCGTGCTGAAGACCGCGGGGACCCAGATCAGGCCGATCTCGGCCCCCAGTCCCGCCAGACCCAGCGGGGGGAAGATCAGCACCGGGGCAGAGAGAGCCGCCAGCAGGTTGAACCCGTTCAGAGAACCGATGAGCACGTTGGTTCCGGTCTTGTTGCCCGTGAACTCGGCGCCCTTCTCCAGGCGCTGCCACGCCGGCGCGGGCTCGCGCGCTCTGACCTTGCCGTGGGCGCTCACGAGCAGTTCGCCGAAGCTGTAGACCAGTTCGCCGCCCCGGGAGACGTGCACATCACCCGCGTAAGCTCCCATCAGCCGCCCCATCTCCTCCTCGGCCTCCGGGACCGTCAGCCCGCTGTGGCGTACGAGTTCGGGCACGGTGAGCGTTCCCTTGCGCGCCCGGATGAGGCGGATGATGCCGCGGTCGCGATCGCGCAGGCTGGGGCGCGGCCGGTCGGGACCGAAGACGAAGGCGAACACCTTCTTGTAGAAGGGCACCTTCCTGCCGCTGCGGCGCTCGAAGCGGTTGCCGTAATACGGATGGCCCAGGCGCCAGTCCGGGGCCCAGATCCAGAACAGGAAGGGGAAGTTGAAGCCTCCGCCGCGCCGTCCGCCGCCCAGGATGGAGCCGCCGTTTCGGTCGTTCCCCCTGGAGGCGGCGATCAGGGCCGCGATCAGCAGGGTCACGAAGACGACGAAATAGACCACCAGCATGACCACGATCCAGATCTTGAAGGCGGTCTTGAGCACGCGCGCCGCGGCCGTCCGGAAGCGAATCCAGAAGGGCGTGTGGTCGCGTCGCAGCAGGCGGCGCTGGAAGGCGTACACGATATCGCCCTCTTCCCCGACCTCCACGTGCCCCTGGTAGGTTTCCAGCAGCCCTTTGAGGCCGGACTCGGCGTCCGCCTGGACGAGTCCGGTGGCGGCCATGACGTCGCCGACGGTGGCACGGCCGCCGAGGCCGCGGAGGGCGCGGCGAAGTGGGTCGGCGATCGGGCTGTCGAGACCGGTGGCCGGAATTGCGGTCGCCATCGTGTCGCGTCCGGAGTTTCGGGGGTCGTGGATCGCGGTACCAGCGCGCGCGATTCTTGTCAACGGGGCTACGTACTCTAATCTATTCCGTGTTTCGCCACAGGCGAACGCCACGCGGCGATGCAGGGTACCCGGCCGGGGCGGCGGGTCGGGCGACAGGCATGACGGGAACGAAACGCAAGGAAGGGTTGGACGGGATGCTCAATGGACTGTTGTGCTTCGGGTCGGCCTGGCGCTCAGGTCGCAGAGGATTCCTGATCTGCGCGGTCACCCTGGGCAGCGGTCTGGTCGCCGGGTGCGGCGACGGGGGGGATGTGGGGGAGGTCCGGCTGCTCCCCGGGAGCGAGGAGATCCTTCACCGCGTTCTCGATGCCGAGGACTCCCGTTCACGGGACGACGCCGCGCACTTCACGTTCCTGGAGGGGGTCTCCTGGCCCGATCCGGAGGTGCAGCGGATCACCGTTCGCGCGCTGGGGCGCCAGGAGAATCCTTCGGTTCTGGTGGACATCGGTTCCATGCTGGAGAGTTCCTACGCCGACATCAGGGTCGAGGCCATCAACGCCAGCGCCCAGGCGGTTGCCGGCGGCGACCCCCGCCGGGCGATGGGGGCGCTGATCAACTACCTGCCCCGCGAGAGGGATCCCGAAGTGCGCGGCGCGGTCCTGGAGGCGATGGGCCGGCTCTCGTACCGGAATGCGGATGAGGTGCGGCAGGCCTACGACCTGCTGCTCGAGACTCTGGTCGACGGGCTCGCGGGAAGCGGGACCGCAGCCCTGCGGTCGGTGCCCTATCCCGTCATTCTTGGCGGGGTTCGCGCGCTGGAGAACCTGGTTCGCACGCAGTCGCAGTTCACGCCTCCCCCGCCCGTGTTGGCGGCACTCGCGGAGTTGGCCGGCTACCGCGGGGCGGACGTCGAGGAGGGCGCGCAGGTGCGCCGCCTCGCCATGGCGGGACTGGTGAGTGCGGGAAGACCCTCCGAAGAGGTGATCGCGGCCGCGCTGGCCGACGAGGACGCGCAGGTGCGCCGCCTCGCCGTGCTCGCCATCGGGGAAGGCGCGCTCGATGAGGTGCGGGCACCGCTCGCGCGGGCGCTCGCCGACACGAGTCACCTGGTGCGGGTGGAGGCCGTGCGAGCCCTGAGCGAACGGGTGGACGGCAGCCAGGCGTGCACGGAACTGGTGGCGTTGCTGCAGGACCCGAGCGCGCACGTGGCCCTGGAGGCCATCGACCGCCTCGCCGGTTGTCCGCCGGAGACCGCTCTGGCGCCTCTCGACGCACTGGCCCAGCGGGCCGATTCCGTGTCGGGCGACGACTGGCACCGGGCGGCCCGCGGCCTGGTGGCGCTGGCCGCGGTCTCGTCCTTCACGGCCGGCCGCCGGCTGCCCGCATTCTCCGCTCATCCGGTCTGGCAGATGCGCATGTACGCCGCGCGCGCCGCGGCTCGCCTGGAACTCGTGCCCGCGCTCCTGGCGCTGGCCGGTGACGAGCACTGGAACGTGCGTGAGGCTGCCATCGCCGGGCTCGCGCCGCTGGTGGGCAACGACGCCGACTCGGTCTACCTCGACGCCCTCGGCGCGGACGATCCGCAACTGGTGCTGACGGCGGCCCGATCGCTCGCCGGAAGCCCGCATCCGGACGTGCTTCAGGCCGCCTTCGCTGCGCTCGAGCGCATGAGCGCCGATCGCAGGGAGACCCACCGGGACGTGCGCCTGGAACTCCTGCAGAGGATACGCGAACTGGGTTCCCTGGACGACCTCGATCGCGTACAGCCCTACATGGAGGACTACGATCCGGTGGTTGCCCTGGTCGCCGAATACCTCCGCAACGAGTGGACCGGAAGCGACCTTCGCTGGGCTCGTCCCTCGCCGCCGGAGCGGGCGCCGATGCCCACCTTCGAGGAGATGCGCGGGATGGCCGCTTCCCGGGCCGTGATCCGCATGGCCGGGGGCGGCGAGATCGTCCTCGAGCTGCTCCCGTTCGAGTCGCCCGCCAACACGGCGCGCTTCGTCCGCCTGGCGCGCGAAGGATACTTCGACGGTCTCACCTTCCACCGGGTGGTTCCCAACTTCGTCATCCAGGGGGGCAGCCCGGGGGCGAACGAGTACCACGGCGACGGGCCCTATACGCGCGACGAACTGACCATGCGCTCGCACGTGCGCGGCACCGTCGGCATCTCGACCCGGGGGCGCGACACCGGCGACGGCCAGATCTTCGTGAACCTGGTGGACAACCCCCGTCTCGACCACAACTACACCATCATCGCCAGGGTGGTGGAAGGGATGGAGGTGGTCGACGGCGTCCTCGAAGGGGCCGTCATGGCAGAGGTGAGCGTTCTGGCACCGGCGCCCGAGTAGGCTCCCGTCACCGAAGGGGCTCCATCCCCGACCCGGCTCGGACCTCCACCCCCGCATCGTCGATACGCCGAAACCCCGTCCCCGCCGACCCGCGAGGCCAGCTTCATGTCCCAGCGAAACATCCTCTACCTGTCGCGTGCCCACGTCGAGCAAGCCGGGGTTTCCATGGCTGAGATCATCGACGCGCTCGAGTTCATGTTTCGGGAGAAGGCGTCGGGCCGGGTGGAGATGCCGCCCAAGCCGGGCATCCATCCGCGGCCGGACTCCTTCCTGCACGCGATGCCGGCCTACGTCGAGCGGCAGAATGCCGCCGGGATCAAGTGGATCTCGGCCTATCCGGGCAATCCCGAGCACGGACTGCCCTACATCACCGGACTGATTACGCTGAACGACCCGGAAACGGGGCTGCCGCTCGCGGTGATGGACGCTACCTGGATCACGGCCATGCGCACCGGGGCCGCGTCGGCGCTTGCGGGTAAATACCTCGCCCGTCCGGACGCGTCGAGCGTCGGCATCGTCGCCTGCGGCGTGCAGGGGCGCAGCAACCTGGAGGCCTTCTGCACCCTGTTCCCCGTGGAGCGGGTGCACGCCTACGACATCGACGAAGCCGTGATGCACGCCTATGCCGAAGAGATGGGCGAGCGCCTGGGTGTCGAGGTGCGGCCGGTGGGAGCCGTTGCGGAGGCGGTGCGGGGGATGGGCATCGTCATCACCAGCGGCCCCATCCTGCTCGATCCCGACCCCGCCATCCCCCCTGGATGGCTTTCGCCCGGCGCCTTCGCCTGCCCGCTGGACTTCGACTCCTACTGGCAGGCGGACGCGTTTCGCGAGGCGGATCTGCTGACCACCGACGACAGCGCGCAGTTTGCCTACTACCAGAGCGGAAGCGGCTATTTCCGCGACACGCCGACGCCCCACGCCGAGCTGAGCGACGTGATCGCGGGCAAGGTCGCGGGACGGCGGGCGGAGGGCGATCGCATCATCGCCATCCATCTGGGGCTGGCGCTCGAGGACATGGCCACGGCGAGACTCGTCTACGACCGGGCGCGCGCCGCCGGGATCGGCGTCGAGCTGGACATCTAGGTGGCTGAACGGGGCAGGACGGAGATCCGCCGGCGCGACCGGGCCAGGGACGACGCCTGGACCCGGGACTTCATCCGGCAGGCGCGCGTCGGGGTCCTGGCCATGACCCGCGGCGAGCAGCCTCTCGTGAACAGCAACCTGTTCGTGTACGACCGCGCCCGCCACGCCGTCTACATCCACACCGGGCGCACCGGGCTGACCCGCGACACCCTGTCCCGTTCCGTGCCGGTGTGTTTCTCGGCCTTCGAGATGGGGCGCCTGCTGCCGGCGGACGAGGCGCTGGAGTTCAGCGTCGAATTCGCCAGCGTGACGGCGTTCGGGACCGGGCGCTTGGTGGCGGATCCCGCCGAGGCGCGCGAGGCGCTGCAGATGCTCCTCGACAAGTACGCGCCCGAGTTGCGGCCCGGCCGCGACTACCGCGCAATCACGGAGGGCGAGTTGAAGCGCACCGCCGTGTACCGCATCGACATCGAGGACTGGACCGGGAAGCTCAAGCTGGTGGAGGACGGGTTTCCCGGCGCCTTCCGCGTGCCTCCGCCCGAAATCTTCGCTCGGGCCCGCTGAGTTGGAGCCTTAAGCGGGACGGCTCAGGGATCGGTATCGAGGAACGTGCAGAGGGCGAAGACTTCGACGTCCATCGCCTCAAGGTGCTTGCGCCCGGGGAGTTCGGGCAGATCCACGACGAAGCCGGCTCCGACCACCTCGCCTCCCATGCCGCGGATCAGCTCGATCGCCGCCGCCGCGCTCCCGCCGGTCGCGACAAGGTCGTCGATGAGCAGGATGCGCATTCCCTCACGGATTGACGCGGTCTGCATCTCCAGGCGCCCGGTGCCGTATTCGAGCGCGTAGTCGACGCCCACCACCTCGCCGGGCAGCTTCCCGGCCTTCCGCACCGGCACGAAACCGACGCCGAGCCGCTGCGCCACGGGGACCCCGAAGATGAAGCCGCGCGCCTCGATGCCGGCCACGGCGTCCGGCGTTTCCGGGGCGAACCGTCGTGCCAGGGCCCTGGTCGCCTCTTCGAAGCCTTCGGGGTTCTCGACCAGTCCCATGATGTCGCGGAAGCGGATACCGGGGGTGGGGAAGTCCGGGACCATGCGGATGAGGGATTTGATGTGTGGCGTCATGGGGCATCCGGGTTCCGAAGACATTCCGCGTCCATCTCATTCAGTGGAAGCTGGCGCTCCCGGTCGGCGGGAACGCCGCTGGTGCCGCTTGCACTGGTGACTACTGACAAGAAAACTGTCGAGAACTGACAATATTATGAGCGGGCGAAGCGCCGGGCCGGCATACAGTACCGAGCGACGAAGTTGTTGTGAGGACTGAACTTGCGGGGGCCGTTGTCCGGATTCCCGCCATTTGACTCCCGCCGATTGGTTCAAGTGTGAACGGGGCGGTTCGCGAGGGCCTGTCTCAACTGATCCTCGTCGGCCCTCTGATAGCACCGGAGCACCGTCTTCGCCGTCTTCCAACCGCCGAGCTGGCAAAGCACCTTGAGGGGCTGATCCATCAGATCGCTCGCGAACTTTCGCCTCAGCGAATGCCAGCCCCTGCCCGGCTTCGGCTCCAGTCCCGCGAGCCTCTCGGCCCTGGTCCACCACCGGAATGCCAGCCACGAACTCATGCAGCCGGAGGGGTTCTTTGGCGCGGGCAGGATCGGCGCGTCCCCGGATCCGGGGTTTTGCCTCCACGCCTCCTCCAGAGCGGAGAGCGCGGCGGGGGTCAGCGGCGTCCGGTGCTCGTAGCCCGTTTTGTCGTGTTCGGCGCGCCACCGGACCGTTTCGCCCTCGAAGTCGATATCGGCCCACCGAAGCTGCCGGATGGCACCGATGCGGTGCCCGGTCTCGTGCGCGAGCACGAGCGCGACGTGGAACCGCCAGTCCACGTCGCGGGACACCTTGAGGAGCACCCGGTACTCCCTCCGGTCGAGAACCACCCGTTTCGGGTTCTTCTCCGTGGGCGTCCTCAGCCCCTTCAGCGGGTTCGATTCGAGGAGCGGGCGGCCCTCCTCGTCCCTCGACTTGCCGGCCCAGTTGAAGACCGCGATCAGGAACTTCAGGTTGTACTGGATCGTTCGATCCGAGACGGGTCGTCCGCTCGGTCCGATCCTACCGGCGCGACGCTCCCGGATGAAGCGGTCCCAGTCCCGTTGCGACAACGTCGCGGGATTTCTGTTCGGTCCGTAAAGCCCGAGGAACATCTTCATCGCCGCACGGTCGTGCCGCTGCGAATGCTCCGCTTTGGTGGGCGTCACCTCTTCGCCGTAGATTTCAAAAAGCTCCTCCAGGGTGAGCGGCTCGGGCTCGGCTTCCGCCTTGCCGTTCAGGTCCGGGCTTGCGAACCCGGCGGCGAACTCGTCCGCCTGCTTCTTCGCCCTCGCCCAGTCGCGGTGCCCGAGGGAGCGGCTTCGCCTGCGGCCGTTCTCGCGCCACTCCACCTGGAACAGGCCGGTTTTCGGGTCTGGGAACACCCTCACCCGGTTCCGACCCCACTCGCCGGCGCCGTAGCTCCGGCGGCTTCGTTTCGTGCGTGCCATCGTTCGATTCCTCTCGATTCGATGGACTGCACGATCTGCGCGTTTGGAACCTCGCGCAGGGCGGGCGCGTCGTCCAGAGTTGGCGCCCCGGACGGCCTTTGCGCGTGCGCGCCACGGGGGCGTTGTTTCTCCGGTTTGTGGAGGAGCTAGATGTGTAAACGCTTCACGTTTACTCTGGCCGGGGGATGCCCCCGGACCCCCGAACGACATTTCCGCACGCCACAAGGAGGCCGCCCGGCATGGCCCGTCCCCGCAAGCCCGAGGCCGAACGCAGGAGCCGCACGGATCGGCGTGCGCGCGGGACCAGACCGGCGCACCGGCCTCCCCGACCCGCTCCGGCTCTGCGCCCGCCGGTTCTCCCGGTCTCCGGGGCGGGCGGAGCCCGTCCCTCCGACCGGGACGTTCGCATGGGATCCGTCCCGCCCTCCTGCCGCCCGGGGTGGGGAGGGGACTCGACCCCGGCGGGAGGAGCGGACGGAGTCCGTCCCGGACGCCGGGGGGACCGGCGCCGAAGCGGTGGCAACGCAGACCACGTCCCTCGCCGGTCACTCCGCGGACTCAGCCGCGAAGGCCGACGGGCGTCGACCGGCGGTGATCGGCCGGCGGCGGGAGAACATCCGGCGACTGGCCGACCGGAGGGACCTTCGGACCCCCAACCGCGAACGCCGCCGGAGCGGGGGGGAGTTGCCCTGGGGGTCAGAGGGGGCACAGCCCCCCGCCAGCCTCCGCAGGGGACTCACGGAGTGTGGCCACACGGAGTAAGCTGGCTTGTCGCCCCTTAGCCTGCGTCAAGCCAGCTTGGGGACGCCTCCGAAACACCACTCCGGGCACCGCCCGGAACAGCGTCCACCGGGCCACCGCCCGCACGCTCTTCGGCCTCTTCGCCGCTGGTCTCATGGATGGCAAGGGCGAGGCGGACAACCCGCTCCTCGGCAACGGCGGCTCTCTCTCCCCACGCCTCCTCGGCGGACCAGGGCCGGAACCAAGACCGGTTCCCTACCCGTCCGACCGAAGCTTGCCGCCGACGCCACAGCCCCGTTCTTTTTAGGGGGTCTCGAACCCGGATTCGACCCACTCCGAGAGGATTGCGACCCATCACACCGGCATGGATAACCCCGTGGGCGGACGAATAGCCCTGCGGACCCTCGCGCTGGCCATTGCGGCGGGTGCCTGCTCCGATCTGCCGAATGACACCTTGCACACCGATCGTCCCGTTACCGCCGAGTTTGCCGAGGTGTTCAGGGTGGGAGACATGGACCCGCCCGACTGGGCTCAGTTCGGGACACCTCCGAGCTTGGCGTTCGATGGCGGCGGCAACCTGTTCGTCCTGAACCCCGATTTCCCGGTCGTCGCCGTTCTGGACCGCGATGGCGGACTTGTCCGGACCATGGGACGGAGAGGCAGGGGCCCCGGGGAGTTCAGCAGCCCCGACGACATCTACGTCTGGAGGGACGGCACGGTGGCCGTGGCGGACCGCGGCAGCGGCACCTATGTCGTGTTCGCTCCCGATGGCTCCTTCGACCGTCAGGTGAGCATGTCGGCGGGCCACGTCGCGGATTATGGAGTGATGGCGTTCCGGAGCGGTGCCAGGCCGCATCCCGATGCTGTTGCGCTGGTCGCGCGCGGCATGAGCAACAACGTTCAAGAGATGTTTCGACGGATCGAATTGCCCAACCCGACCATCGGTCCGCGCGGCTTGGAGCGGTTGACGCTGGGATCGAGAGGCACCACCGCCGAGCCCATCGTTAAGGCGGGCGAGGTACGGGCACCGGCGCCTGGTGAGGCAACGTCCGGTGGCACGGACGAGCCGAGAAGGTTCGACCCGCGTCTGCTCTTCGACGTACTGCCCGACGGGACGGTGGCCTATTCCGATTCCGCCGGCTATTCGATCAAGCTCGTTGCGGGCGACGGTGCACCCATCGGCACCATCGCTAGACCCATCCGGCCCGAGCCGGTGACCACCGAGGTCGAGGCGACCGTTCGGGATTCGGCCATGGCAGACTTCGAGCGCCTTTACGGTGACCCCGGCAACCCGCAGGGGCCGGACCGCGCGCCGCCGGAGATCATGGCGGCGATGGTCGCGGAGATGCGCGCCGACATAGAGGGTATGCGGTTCAACCACGAGATACCCGTTGTCGTCTCCGTCAGGGCGACATGGGAGGGCGGGCTTTGGGTACGGCGTAGGCGCGACGGCGACCCCTGGGTAGGAGCGGTCGGCGTGATCGATGTCTGGAGTCCCGACGGACGCTACGTCGGCACCCTGCCGCCGGACGATCCGCCCATGCCGGACGCCTTTGGCCCCGATGGGCTGGCCGCCTGGGTCGAGCTGGACGAACTGGACGTGCCAACAATCACCGTGGGGAGGTTGCCCCCCGGAGTGAGGTGAACGGGACAAGCTTCTCGGCGACGGCGGCACCTTCTGCCGAGCGGCCCGGTTTCGTCCTACCCGTACCCCTCGGAGACCCGAGATCGTCGATCCCAAGCCATCCTGTGACCCGTAGAATACCCGAAATGCATCCAGGGTCCACCGGAAACAGTATCTGATCCTCCCGCCGGCGTCCTAGCCTAGCAGGAGCCGGTGGCCTCTCATCGCTCCTTGGGACGGGGCGAGGAGGGCTTCCGGGAACTTCGGCGAGGTGGCGTCACGCGCTAGAAGTCCCGCCAATCAAGACCGTTTTTCCCGCTTTCGCGGCACGGTCCAGCAGCGTCCAGTACAACGGCAGGAAACGCAGATCGTGCAGTCCTGATTAGACTTACGTGACTTCCTGCCGGGATTCTGACCTCAGGTGCTCTGCCGGGCCGGCAAGGCGGCCGGTCTGGCGCAGGTGTCCCATTCGGCGAGCAGGATGGCATTGGCGAAGGCGTAGGGGCTGCCGTAGCGGCAGCGGACGGCTTCGGATCGGGATACCTGCAGCCAGCGCCGGCGCGGGAACCGCTTGAACCAGGTCGCGCGATCCCACCCCAGCTC
>JAPPHB010000086.1 GCA_028821195.1 Gammaproteobacteria bacterium | reverse complement strand
TCGACCGGCCGCCCATCCCCCGGCGGCGCCTTCCTGCGCAGCGTCCTCGTCCCCGGCTGGGGACAGGCGGCATCGGGCTCGTACGGCCGTGCCGCCTTCTACTTTCTCGCGCAGGCGGGCAACGTGTGGATGGCCTACAAGACCAACTCGCTGCGCGGCACCGCGAGACGGCGCCAGCAGATGCTCGAGGCCGCGAAGACCGCGGAGCTTCTCCGTGGCGACGTGGCACCGGAGGCCATCGAAGCGGAACTCGCGGCCGACGAGAGCATCGAGGACATTCGTCTGCTGGCGACCGCGCGCGACGAGCAGATGGAGGACTGGGTCGCGCTCCTGGTCTTTTTCACGTTCTTCGGGGGCGCCGACGCCTTCGTCTCCGCGCACCTGGCCGATTTCCCGGCGCCGCTGACGGTGGAACCGATCGCGGGTCCTTCCGGCACTGCGTTCGAGGTCGGCATGTCGCTGCCTTGGACCCCGGAGTTCCTGCAGGGCCGTTAGGAGGCAGGCGGCTCTCCCTCCCAGTGCTCGATCCGTGGAGGCCCCGAGGCTTCGACGACCGCATAGGAACGGTCACGCATCCATGTGCCCGCGTTGAGGTAATAGCGGCCCGCAACCTTCACCACCGCAGGGACATGAGTGTGTCCGAAGACCACGATGTCGAGGGTCTCGTCGCGCTCGAGCTCCCGCATCGCAAGCAGCTCCAGCGCCCTGGCGCGCTGTCGGCTTCCTTCCCCCGGACGGCCCTCGTGGCTGTCGGTTCTCGAGAGAAAGGCCGCGAGCCGAACGCCGAGGTCCGGATGGATCCAGCGGAAGGCGCGGCGGAAGATGCGCGACCTCAGGATGCCGCTGGCGACCCGATACCCGTAGTCGCCGCGGCCCAGCCCGTCGCCGTGGGCGATGTAGGCGCTACGACCGGCGAGGGACGTGCGGATGGGGGCGCGATGGAACGACACCCCGATCTCTTCCGCCAGGCACGAGCCGCCCCACCAGTCGTGGTTGCCCCCCAGGAAGGTCACTGGCACGCCCGCGTCCACTACCTCCGCGACCGCCCCGAGCACGCGCACGTGCCCGCGCGGAATCGCGCGCCGGTACTCGAACCAGAAGTCGAAGATATCTCCGTTCAGGACCACGTGCGACGCGCGTCCGCGGACATGCCGCAACCAGTCCACGAGATCGGCGGCGCGCGCGCCCGGCTGCGCACCAAGGTGGGCGTCGCTCACCACGTAGGCCGGCCTGGCAGCCTGCGGATTCGGTCTCGGATTCCGGTCTGACATCGATTATCGTTGTAGGCAGTGGTCCCCACCCTGGCAAGCGCATCGGCCTTGAAACCGCGATTCCGAATGAGCTGTTCCCGCCTCCGGCGCGTGTTCGTCCTCGCCGGCGCCGCGCTGACCGCGAGCTGCTGGCTGCCCCGGGCACCGGAGCCCCCGCCCGCCGGCCCGCCGGCTCTGGACTACCATCGCCATGCGTCGCTGGTAGAGGCACGCACGCAGCTCTCGACCCCGGTCCGGCTCATCTTCGACTGGAACGTGCGCGAACCGGGGCTGCGCTCGGGCGGTCGCGGGGTCGCCCGGCTGGAACCCCCCTACCGCGCGCGGCTGGACCTCTTCACGGGGCGGGGCGAGACCGTGCTGCGCGCAGCTCTGGTGGGCGACGACCTCCGGATTCCCGAGGGCGCATCGGACGAATTGATCCCACCGCCGGCACTCTTCTGGTCCTCCCTCGGCATCTTTCGCCCCGGAGGCGACTACCGCCTGGCGCAGGGATGGGAGGCGGACGACGGCACGCTTCGCCTCACCTACGACTCGAGCAGCCGGCCGGATCTCCTGTACGAACTCGACGACAATGGCGACGTGGCCGCCCTCGCTCTCCTGCGCGACGGCGAGGCGGTGGACGAACTCTCCCTCTCACTTCCCCTGCGTGACGGCTTTCCGGCCGAAGCGACCTACCGGAATCTCATCGACTTCCGCGAGCTGACCTTCACGCTCGAGACGGTCGAGACCGTGGAGCCGTATCCGTCCGACATCTGGTTCCCCCGCAACCAGCAGTGAGCGTGAATCCCCGAATGCCGACCCGATTGAAACGTCCCGCCCAGGCGATTCCCGCTCTCGTGCCGGCTCTCCCGCGCGTGCTGTTGGGTGCCGCGCTTCTGTCCATGGTACTGCTGTCGGGCTGCAACTACAGCTTCCGCGGGGGCAGCTTTCCGGATCACATCCGGAGCCTGGCGATCCTTCCCTTCGAGAACGAGACCGGCCTCTTCGAGATCACCCAGGAGATCCACCAGTTCCTGCTGCGCGAGGTGCCCAGAGGCCTGGGCGTCAACCAGGGTGCGGAAGAAAACGCGGATGCCATCCTGCGCGGCACCATCAGCCGTTACGACCTCCGGACCCCCAACTTTCGTGCCGGACAGGCGGGCGCCGGCCCCGAGGTGCTGCAGCGCCAGGTGAGCATCAGCCTTCAGGTCGAGCTGATCGACGTGGTCAACAACGAGATCCTGTGGGAGAACGGGGGACTGAGCGCGCAGGGGCAGTTCCTGGAAGCGTCCGAGACCGAGGAGGTGGCGCGCGAAGAGGCGATCGAGCGCCTCGCCCAGTTGATCATTGACGGGGCACAGTCCACTTGGTAGGTTGCCCGTCGCCGAACCCCCGACCTCTCCCAGCCGCCCGCATTCGCTCTTGACCCAACGTCCCGTCGCGCGCGTAGCCGGCCTGTGCCTGTTGTGGTACGCCATGTGGCTGCTCATGTCGGGACACTACACGAACTTGCTTCTCAGCCTGGGGGCGGCGTCGGTCGTGGGCGTGGCGCTGCTGGTGACGAGAATGCTGCTGCCGGACAGGGAAGGGGCGCCGTTCCACATCGTCCCGGGGCTCCTTTTCTACCTGCCCTGGCTCGTCGTCGAGGTCTTCAAGTCGAACCTCGCCGTGGCCCGCGTGATCCTCTCGCCCCGACTTCCCATCCGGCCCCGGGTAGTGGATTTCCAGGGGCACCAGAAGACCGATCTGGGGCGCTTCATCTACGCCAACTCCATCACCCTGACGCCGGGCACCATCACGGTCCGCCTCGATGCCGAGGGATTCCGCATCCACGCCCTCACCGGGGAAGCGCTGGACGGCACCGAGGAAGGCGAGATGGACCGTCGCGTGTGCCGGCTGGAGGGCGCGTCATGATGGTGGTCGGCGCCTCGATCGCGGTCCTGGTCACGATGGCCATGGCGATGGCCCGGGCGCTCCTCGGCCCCACCGTGTACGACCGGGTCCTGGCGGTCAACATGTTCGGCACCAAGACCGTCCTCACCATCGCGCTCATCGGCTTCTTCACGGGACGGCCCGAGTTTCTGGACCTGGCGCTCGCGTACGGGCTTCTCAACTTCATCGGTACCATCGCGGTGCTGAAGTTCTTCCAGTTCGGTAGTCTGGGAGCCTCGGGGCCGCACCCGGGCGAGACGGAGTCCGGCTGATGGAGATGGTTCTCGACTACCTCAGCGCCGCGCTCCTGTTGCTGGGCAGCTTCTTCGTGGTCGTCGGCGGCATCGGCGTCCTGCGCATGCCCGATGTCTTCACGCGCATGCATGCGGCCGGTCTCACCGACACCATGGGCAGCTTCTTCATCCTCACCGGGCTCATGCTGCAGGCCGGGATCAGCGGCGTGACGCTGAGGCTGATCATGATTCTGGGCTTTCTCTGGTTCACCAGCCCGGTGGCGACCCATGCTCTGGCCAAGGCCGCCCTGCATGGCAAGGTCGAGCCCGTCGTGCACGAGGACGAGGGAGGAGACTGAGTGGAATCCGTCGTCGACCTCGCGCTCCTGGGACTGCTGGCCGTGACGGCCTTCGGCGTCCTGCACCTGCGCAATCTCGTCGCCGTGGTGATGCTGATGGGAATCTACAGCTTCCTGTCGGCCGCCCTTTTCGTGGTGCTCGACGCGGTGGACGTGGCATTCACCGAAGTAGCGGTGGGCGCCGGCGTGTCCACCATCCTGGCGCTCGGGACGCTGGCGCTGGTGGGAACCCGGCAGAAGCGGCACGCGAAGTCGCCCATCATCCCGCTGCTCATCGTGCTGGTCACCGGCGGGATGCTGGTGTACGGCACCTACGATCTGCCACGATGGGGCCAGCCCGACAACCCGGTCCACGGCCACGTGGCTCCCGAGTACCTGGAGATGCACGTACCCCTCGCCGGTGAAGAGGGGGAGGTGCTCGAGGTGCACATCCCGAACATCGTCACCACCGTCCTGGCCAGCTACCGCGGCTACGACACGCTGGGCGAGACCACCGTCGTCTTCGCGGCCATGGTGGGGGTGCTGACCCTGTTCGTGGGGAGCCGCCGGCCGCGCCGAACGCGAGGGTCGCCTGCGGACGACGATGGCGGGGACGGAGCGTCATGAGGGACCAGATCATTCTGCGCATCGCCGCCAAGATCCTCGTGGGTCCGATCCTGCTCTTCGCCCTGTACGTCCAGTTCCATGGCGACTACGGGCCGGGCGGGGGATTCCAGGCGGGGGTAATCTTCGCCGCGGGTGTCATTCTGTACGCCCTGGTCTTCGGGCTCGAGCGCGCCAAGGCCGCAATACCCACGAGTACCGTGACCTGGTGCGGCACCCTGGGCGTTCTGATCTTCGCGGGCGTTGGCGTGGTGGCGATGTTCATGGGCGGGAACTTCCTGGACTACGGAGTCCTGCTTTACGACGCCGAGCACGCCCAGCACATCGGCATCCTTCTCGTCGAGGCGGGGGTTCTCGTGACCGTCTTCGGGGTCATGGTCACGCTCTTCTACAGCTTCGCCGGGCGGCGGAGGAGCGGGTAGATGGAGTTCCTGGGCCTGTTCAACTACTGGGTCGTCATCTTCCTGATGATGGTCGGCTTCTACGCCCTGATCTCCCGCGGCAACCTGGTCAAGAAGGTGGTCGGGCTGAACCTCTTCCAGACCTCGGTGATCATCTTCTACGTGAGCACCGGGAAGATCGTGGGCGGCACCGCTCCCATCCTCATCGAGGATGATCACGGGGCGGCCGAGGGCGCGGCGGAGGTGCTCTACTCCAACCCGCTGCCTCACGTGCTCATGCTCACCGCGATCGTGGTGGGCGTAGCCACCATGGCGATGGCGCTCGCGCTCGTAGTGCGCATCAAGGAGACCTACGGCACCATCGAGGACGACGAAATACAGGCCCAGGTGCTTGCCGACGAGCTGCACGAGGGCGCGCGGCCATGATCGCGGCGCACCTTCCCGCCATCCAGATCGTAGCCCCGCTTCTGGCCGCGGCCCTGTGCGTGCTGGTCCCCTGGAAGCGCGTCTCGTGGGGCATCGCCATGGCCGGAGCGGTCACGGCCTTCGCGGCGGCCGTGGGGCTTCTGTCCCGCGTGCTGGGCGGCGAGGACATCCGCTACGCGCTGGGCGGCTGGGCCGCGCCCTGGGGGATCGAGTACCGGGTGGACGCCGTCAACGGCCTGGTGCTCCTCATCGTCGCCGGCATCGGCGTGGTGGTCACCCTCTTCGCCCTCACCAGCGTGGAGCGCGAAGTGGACGAGCGCCGCATCCCCCTCTTCTATGGCGCCTGGATGCTCTGCCTGTGCGGCCTCCTGGGCATCGCCATCACGGGGGACGCCTTCAACATCTTCGTGTTCCTGGAGATTTCCTCGCTCGGCACCTACGCCCTGATCGCCATGGGATCCGACCGCCGGGCGCTGGTCTCGGCGTTCCGCTACCTCATCATGGGGAGCATCGGGGCGTCGTTCATCGTGATCGGCATCGGGCTGCTCTACGTCGAGACCGGAACGCTCAACCTGGCCGACCTGGCCGAGCGCCTTCCCGCGCTGTACGGCGAACGGACCGTCCTGGTGGCGTTCGCCTTCCTGACCGTCGGCACGAGTCTCAAGCTGGCCCTCTTCCCGCTGCACGTCTGGCTGCCCGACGCGTATGCCTTCGCACCCTCGGCGGTTACGGGGCTCATCGCCGCCACCTCCACGAAAGTCGCGGTCTACGTCCTGCTGCGTTTCTTCTTCACCGTCTTCGGAGTCACCTACTCATTCGACGAACTCAGCCTCGGCATGTGGCTGCTGCCGCTCGCGCTGGTGGCGATCTTCACGATGTCGCTGGTGGCGATCTTCCAGCGCAACATCAAGCGCATGCTGGCCTACTCGAGCGTCGCCCAGATCGGCTACATCATCCTGGGGATCAGCTTCGCGTCGGTCACCGGACTGACCGCGGCCACGCTCCACCTCTTCAACCACGCGCTCATGAAAGGGGCGCTGTTCCTCGCCCTCGGCTGCGTCATGTACCGGGTGGGCTCGGTGCACATCGATGCCCTGCGCGGCCTGGGCCGCCGCATGCCCTGGACCATGGCCGCCTTCACGGCGGGAGGTCTCAGCCTCATCGGGGTGCCGCTCACGGTGGGCTTCGTGAGCAAGTGGTACCTGGTGCTGGGCGCGCTCGAGCAGGGGATGTGGCCGGTCGCGGCGCTGGTACTCGTGACCTCCACCCTTGCCGTGGTCTACATCTGGCGGGTGGTGGAAGCCGTCTACTTCGGTGAGCCGTCCGCACGGGCCGATTCCGTGTCCGAAGCCCCGCTACGGCTGCTGGTCCCCACCTGGGCCCTTATCGCTGCCAACCTCTATTTCGGCATCGACGCCTCACTGACCACCAACGTCGCCGGCCAGGCGGCGCGCGCGCTGCTGGGAGGCGCTCCGTGAACCCGGGCGAACTGGCGCTCCTGGCCCTTGTCATCCCCGCGGGCGGGGCGGCACTGGTGGGCCTGCTGCGCGCCAGTCCCAACCTGCGCGAGGCCGCCTCGCTGATCACGGGCGGCGTCCTTCTGGGCGTGGTGATGCAGATCCACCGGGCCGTGAGCGCCGGCGAAACACCTCGCTTCGTGCTGGCGGAGCCCCTCCCGGGCATCCCGCTCGAGCTGGTGGTGGAGCCGCTGGGAATGATCTTCGCCCTGGTGGCGGGCAGCCTCTGGATCGTGACCACGCTCTACGCCATCGGCTACATGCGCGGGCATCACGAGAAGAACCAGACCCGCTTCTACATCTTCTTCGCCCTGGCCATTTCCTGCACCATGGGGGTCGCCTTTGCGGGCAACCTGTTCACCCTCTTCATCTTCTACGAAGCGCTGACCCTCTCCACCTTCCCGCTGGTCACGCACGCGGGCACCGACGCGGCGAAGAGGGCGGGGCGCGTGTACCTGGGCATCCTGCTCAGCACCTCGATCGGCTTCCAGCTGCTCGCCATCATCTGGACCTACCTGCTGACCGGCACCATCGACTTCGAGCTGGGCGGAATCCTGGAAGGCAGGGCGGGGGAGGGCGTGGTGGCGGTGCTGCTGGCGCTCTACGTCTTCGGCATCGGCAAGGCGGCGGTAATGCCCTTCCACCGCTGGCTTCCCGCGGCGATGGTGGCTCCCACGCCGGTCAGCGCGCTGCTGCACGCGGTGGCGGTGGTGAAGGCGGGCGTGTTCAGCATTCTCAAGGTCGTCATCTACGTCTTCGGCATCGACTTTCTCACGCAGCTGGGCGCGAGCGTCTGGCTCATGTGGGTAGCCGCCGCGACCATCATCCTGGCGTCGCTGGTGGCCTTCCGGAAAGACAATCTGAAGGCGCGGCTGGCCTACTCGACGATCAGCCAGCTCTCATACGTGGTGCTGGGCGCGATGCTGGCCAACACCATGGGGATCATCGGGGGCGGCATGCACATCGTCATGCATGCCTTCGGCAAGATCACCCTGTTCTTCTGCGCAGGCGCGGTCATGGTGGCCGCGCACAAGACCGAGATCAGCGACATGAAGGGGCTGGGGCGCACCATGCCCGTAACCTTCGCCGCCTTCTTCGTGGGGACGCTGTCGATCATCGGGCTTCCGCCCGCGGGGGGCACCTGGAGCAAGTGGTTCCTGGGGCTGGGCGCCCTGGACGCGGGCCAGGTCGGACTTGTCGCCGTGCTGATGGTGAGTTCTCTGCTCTCCATCGGATACCTGATGATCGTGCCGGTGCGGGCCTTCTTCAGTCCGGCGGCGTCCAATCCGCACGGGCACGGGCACGGGAACGGAGGGATACACGAGGCGCCGCTCCCTTCGCTGATCGCGATCGTGATCACCAGCCTGTGCTGCTTCGCGCTCTTCGTGTACCCGGATCCCTTCTTCCGGCTGATGTCGATGGTGGCGGGGCCGTGAGCGCGGGGAGCGAGGCGATGAAGGGGACGATGCCATGAACAGGCGAGACTCGGGGCGCGCCGGCGCCCGCGGATCGGGAGGCGGGGAGGCGGCCCGTGCCTCAGAGCACCACGGCTCCCATGGTGGCGGTCACGCAGGGCATGACGACGGCCATCCGCCCTCCAGCGTCGGGCCGAAGGCCACCCGCATCATTCTGGGCATCTTCTTCCTGATCTCGGCCGGGCTGCTGGTCGCCGACTTCTTCGTGGACCGGTACATCGAACACCCGTGGGAGAACCTCAAGGGCTTCTACCCGCTGTGGGGACTCTTTGGAGTAGCGGGCCTGATCCTGGCCGCCAAGGGGCTCAGGCGCATCGTAATGCGGTCGGAGGACTACTACGATGCCGACTAGCCTCCCTCCGTTCGCGATCTTCTTCGCCGGGGCCCTGTTGGTCCCGTTCGTGCGAGGATGGCCGCGGTATGTCCTGCTGTTGGCGGTTCCCGTCCTGGGAGCGCTCAACGTGGCTGGCATCCAGGAAGGCTTCGGGCTCTCCGTGGGGATTCTCGGTTACGAGCTTTCGCTCGTCCGGGCCGACAGGTTGAGCCTGCTCTTCGGCTATCTGTTCCACCTCGGGGCGTTCATCGCCATCCTCTACTCACTGCACCTGAAGAAGGAGGATTCCGCGACCCTCCAGCACACCGCCGCGCTGGTGTACGCGGGGAGCGGGCTGGGCGCGGTGTTCGCGGGCGACCTGATCACGCTCTTCCTTTTCTGGGAGGTGCTTGCGGTAAGCTCGGTGTTCCTCATCTTCGCGCGCGGCACCGAGCGGGCGCGCAGCGCGGGGATGCGTTACCTGGTGATCCAGGTGGTGTCCGGCGTGGCGCTTCTCGCCGGCGCGATGGCGCGGGCGGCCCAGACCGGTGACATCGCTTTCAACCACATCGGCCTGGAGGGCCTGGCGGGCTGGTTGATCTTCCTGGCCATCGCGGTCAAGGGCGCCTTCCCGCTGGTGCACAACTGGCTGACCGACACCTACCCGGAGAGCACGCCCACGGGCACGGTCTTCCTGAGCGCGTTCACCACCAAGGTCGCGGTGTACGCCCTCGCGCGCGGATTCCCGGAAACCGAACTGCTCATCTACGTCGGGGCGGTGATGGCCTGCTACCCCATCTTCTTCGCCGTCATCGAGAACGACCTCAGGCGGGTCCTCTCCTACAGCATGATCAACCAGATCGGCTTCATGGTGTGCGGCATCGGGGTGGGCACGGCGAAGGCCGTCAACGGGGCCGTCGCGCACGCCTTCAACGACGTGCTCTTCAAGGGCCTGCTCTTCATGTCGATGGGCGCCGTCCTGTACCGGACGGGCACCACCAAGGCCTCCGAGCTGGGCGGTCTGTGGAGGACGATGAAATGGACTACGGCGCTCTGCATCGTGGGCGCAGCCTCCATTTCCGCGGTTCCGCTCTTCAACGGCTTCGTGAGCAAGGCGCTCATCATGAGCGCGCTGCTCGAGGAGCATCACTACTGGATCTGGCTGGCGATGCTGTTCGCCTCGGCGGGCGTGGTCGAGCATGCGGGCATCAAGATCCCGTTTTTCGCCTTCTTCGCCCACGACTCGGGCATCCGGACGCGCGAGCCGCCCTGGAACATGCTTGCCGCGATGACCGTCGGCGCCATCGGATGCGTAGCGATCGGGTCGATGCCATGGCTGCTCTATGACCTTCTTCCCTTCGACGTCGACTACAATCCCTACGACGTGACGCACGTTGTGACCCAGTTGCAACTGCTGGCGTTCGCGATCGGCGCGGTCGTCCTGTTCCGGCTGGCGCGCATCTATCCGGACGAGATCCGCGCCGTGAACCTGGATGTGGAGTGGACCTACCGGAAGCTGGCTCCCGCGATCGTGCGGCGGCTCGGATCGGCGATTCGCGCGGCGGATGCCACCGTTCGCGGCGCGGTGCTGGGAGGAGTGAACTGGGCGCTCGGCGGCGCCTTCCGCCACACGGGGCCGCACGGCGCGCTGGCGCGTTCCTGGCCTACCGGGAGCATGGTGCTTTGGGTCGCCGTGCTGCTTGCCGCGTTCCTCATCCTGCGGGCGTTCTGACCCCGGGTCTCGAGAGTGTCTGCAGGTCCCTCGCAGGCCAGACCGGAGATGCCCCGACTGCGGCTGGGGACCCGGGGGTCTGCGCTTGCCCTGATCCAGAGCCGACTGGTTGCGTCCGCTCTGGAGGGGGAGGCCGGGGCGAGCGTCTCGCTGCATGTCGTCCGCACGCGGGGCGACGAGCAGGCGGATGCCTCGCTCGCCCGCATCGGCGGCGAAGGCGTCTTCACCAGCGCACTGGACGTCGCCCTTCTGGACGGTGACGTCGACGTGGCCGTGCACTCCCTGAAAGACCTGCCGACGCGCATGGCGCCCGGCCTCTGCGTCGCCGCCACGCCCGCGCGCGAGGACCCGCGGGATGCGCTGGTGCTGCCGCCGGACGACCAGCGCACCCTGGCCACCCTGCCCGCCGGCGCCCGCATCGGGACCGGCTCCCCGCGCAGGACTGCGCTGGCTCGCGCCTTCCGCCCGGACTGCGCCGTGGTGCCCATGCGCGGCAACGTGGACACCCGGCTGGCCAAGCTCGACCGGGGCGAATGCGAAGCGCTGGTGCTCGCGGCCGCCGGGCTGGGGCGCCTGGGTCTCCTCGACCGCGCGAGCGAGCTTCTGGAGCGCACGGCGTGGCTGCCGGCCGCGGGGCAGGGCGCGCTCGCCGTGGTGGTCCGCCGCGACGATCAGCGGGCGCAGCGCCTGGCGGCGTCGCTGGACGACCACCCCACCGGGCAGGCGGTGCGGGCCGAGCGGGAGCTGCTCGGTCTGCTGGGCGCGGGCTGCCACCTGCCCGTCGGCGTGCTGGGGCTGCCCTACCCGGGCGGCCTCCGGCTGTGGGCGATGGTGCTCAGCCCCGATGGCCGCCGGGTGATCCGCGCCGACCGCACCGGCCGCCAGACCGAGCCCGAGCGCCTCGCGGCCGAGGTGGCGACGGTCCTTCTGGGCCGCGGCGCGGGTGACCTGCTGGCGGAGTTTCGCCGCGCTCCGCCCGTACCCCCGCCGTGATGGCCGTGCACGGCCCCGTCGCCCCCGGGCCGGTCGCGGGCTGCCCGCGCGCCCTGGCCGCGCCCGCCGACCTGTGATGCCCGCCCCCGCCCCCCGGAGCCGCAAGGTGCTCGCCGTCGACGCGCTTCTCGCCCGCCACGGCCGTCCCCGCGACGGCCGCCTCGTGTTCACCAACGGGTGCTTCGACATTCTGCACCGCGGCCATGTGGAGTACCTGGCCGCCGCCCGCGGCCTGGGGGACCTGCTCGTGGTGGGACTCAACACCGACGCTTCCGTCGCTCGCCTCAAGGGGCCGCACCGCCCCTACGCTTCCCTTGAGGACCGAGCCGCCGTCCTCGCGGCGCTCACCAGCGTCGACGTGATCACCCCGTTCGACTCGGACACCCCCCGCGCGCTTATCGCGGCCCTGCTTCCGGACGTGCTGGTCAAGGGTGGCGACTACGACCTGGAGGAGATGGTCGGCCGCGACGAAGTCCGGGCCGCGGGTGGGGAAGTCGTGGTGGTTCCGTACCTTCCGGGAAGATCCACGACCGAACTCGTGCGCCGCATCCGCCGGGCGCAACCCGCGCCATCGGAATGAACCTGTCTCATTCGGACCCGGCCCTTCCAAGCTCGCGAACACACCTCCGTCTCACAGCGTCCCTTGCGTCGGCACCCGTTCCCATAGAGAGTTTCTTCGCGAAACGTCAAGGTCCGCTCCCGGCAGCAGAGCGCACTCGCAACCCACCCCGACGAGGAAACCGCCAAACAGGAGCGCGCGAATGAGCCCGTCGCACGCACTCACGCTGGTCGCCGCCACGCGAAGCCCCCACAAGCTGGACGAAATCCGGCGCATCCTGGGCGCGGACCCCGGATTGCGCGTCCTCAGCCTCGATGAAGCGGGCATCCCCTATTCCCCTGCGGAAGACAAGGTCGAGGCCTTCGACACCTTCGAGGAGAACGCCAAGGCCAAGGCCGCCTATTTCAACAGCCTCTGCGGAGCGGCCACCATCGCCGACGATTCGGGCCTTGAAGTCGACATCCTCGATGGTGCCCCGGGGGTGCGTTCCAAGCGCTTTGCGCCTTCAGCGGACCTCACCGGCGAGGAGCGCGACCGGGCCAACAACGAGCATCTGGTCAAGCTGCTCGCGAGCCACAAGCCGCATCGGCGCACCGGACGCTTCGTGTGCGTTGCGGTGCTGCACTTCGGCATGGGCGAGCCCCTGGTCTTCCGGGGCGAGGCGCCCGGGACCATCGTCCTCGAGCCAAGTGGGGAAGGTGGTTTCGGGTATGATCCACACTTCCTGGATCCCGACGCGGACAAGACGTTCGCGGAACTCGATCCCGAAGAGAAGGATGCTCGCAGCCATCGGGGCCGGGCGTTCCGGGCGCTCGGCAGGCACCTGCGCGAAACGCTTCACTACTGACGGCCCCGGACTGCCGCCATCTCATCCGCTCGCGCACTGTCCGGCGGGCACATCCGTTGCGAACGCCCGACGACGGATGGTCCGTTGACGCGCGGGGATTGAAGCGACCGCCGAAATCACCGATCCTTCCGGGACGACAAGACCCGACGGGGCGTGGCGCAGCCCGGTAGCGCGCCTGCTTTGGGAGCAGGAGGTCGCCGGTTCGAATCCGGCCGCCCCGATTGGAGCTACCGCGAGGTCGGAGGCGAGAGCCCAGGGAACACCCCGAGCGGCTGGTTCAACAGCTCCGTCACCTGCACTCCGCGCAGCGACCAAAAAGAATCAACTCGTGGCCGTCGACCTCGAAGCCCTCGGGCGCCAGCTCCTCGACTTCATCCGGACACCTGTGGATGTCGAACGCCAGATCGCAGGAACGGCAGAGGAAGTGGTGGTGATGGGGACGCTCGGCCAACTCGTACCGAAGCCCGCCGCCGGGAAGCTCCACTTGCGACAACCATCCGTCATCCGCGAGGGCCTTCACGTTGCGGTAGACGGTGGCCAGCCCGAGGGACGGCACGATCCGCTGGCCGTGCTCGAGGACCTCGTCAGGCGCAAGGGGGCGCCCGACGCTCATGAACACGCGGCGGATCGCCCGGCGCTGACGGGTATCTCGTTGCATCGTCAGCCGCCGCGATCCGAGTGCTCCTCGTCGGCGCATACCGCACACGAGTCCGCTTTGCAGGCCCGGGCACTCTGCACGAGCGCGCCTGCCAGGACCAGACTGCCGGCAGCCGAAGTCCCGGTCTCGGGCAGCGGTTCGAGCCAGCCGGCGAGGGATGCGGCCCAGAACGCGGCCCCCCCGGCGAACGCGAGGATCACGGCAGCGTTCCTGCGGGCCGGGCCCAGCGCGAGCATTGCCGCGCCGAGCAACACCGTACCCGCCCACACCGCGCGTTCGACGCCCTCGGAGAGCGCGAGCGCGGGTGCCGCCGCGACCAGGAACGGCGTAAGCGCGCAGTGCACGCCACACCAGGCCGCGGCACACGCCGCGAGTCGCGACCCGGAGGCCAGATGCGCGTTGGACGGGACGGTTGCGAGGAAGTGCTTCATGGTGGTCACATCGGCGGGGGGGCGCGAAAAGAGTGAGCTCGTGACCTATAATGATAATGAATTCTCATCTCTTCGTCACGAGGCTGCAGATCACCGTGATCGGCTCGGCATACACCGGGCTGGTCGTTTCGCCCCGCATCGCGCCAAGACGCGACGGACGTTGACATCGGGCGGCAGCGGCCCGTAACATTGGGGCGATTTTGAGCAGTTGGACGTCGTGGGGCCGGATGTTCCGGGTCTCGGCGGCCACCAAACAGGCCGCGGGTGAGCGCGGGCAAGGAGCGTGGGATGCGTACCACCGGTACGGTGAAGTGGTTCAATGATGCGAAGGGCTTCGGGTTCATTACGCCCGAAGGCAGTGATCGGGACTGCTTCGTACACCACTCGGCCATCCAGGTCGACGGGTATCGTTCGTTGACCGAAGGGGAACGGGTCGAATTCGACATCGTCCAGGGGCAGAAGGGCCCCGCGGCGGAGAACGTCGTCAAGATCTAGGGGGCTCGCCCCTTTCCCCAAAGAGGCGCCCGTAGCTCAGCTGGATAGAGCAACGGACTTCTAATCCGTAGGTCCCAGGTTCGAGTCCTGGCGGGCGCGCCTCGTCTTGTTTTCCGTCGGCCGAAGGGCGGTCGGAGAGCGTCCAGCTTCCGGGTTCTCGTCCGCCTCGAGCGGGGTGGACGAGGGTCCGGTGCCGTGTAGGCGCCGTGGTTTACGCGCATCGGGCCCCGGATTACCTTTCGTCGCTCGTTTGGAGGCACCCTTCGAATCAGAGCGGTGAGGCCGGCGACCCTCGTGATCCCGCCGACCTCTCATGTGGTGGGCGTAGCTCAGGTGGTTAGAGCGCCAGGTTGTGGCCCTGGAGGTCGCCGGTTCAAGTCCGGTCGCTCACCTTGCTTCTTGTCCCGGGCGAGGCTCGCGGAGCAGGCCTCTGGCCCCCGCAGGGGTCTCCGCAGGTGTCGGAACCGGGCCGACCACCCCCAAGGCAGGCGCATTCCATGCCCGGAACCGGCTTGGCACGTCGCGAACGGATCGCCGTTCGCATCATGCCGGATCACGACAGCCTCGCCGCCGAGGTTGCCGGGCGAATCGCGGTTCTCATCCGCGAACGCAGTAGCGAAGGTCGCCATGCGGTTCTCGGCCTGGCGACCGGCTCCACACCCGTCGGCGTGTACCGGGAACTCATCCGCCTCCACCGCGAAGAGGGTCTGGACTTCTCGAACGTGGTGGCGTTCAACCTCGACGAGTACTTCCCGATGCGACCAGGGAGCGTGCACAGCTACCATCGCTACATGCGGGAACACCTCTTCGACTTCGTCAACATCCCGCCCGGAAACCGCCACATCCCCCGGGGCGATCTGGCCGAGGCCGAGGTAGAGGACCATTGCCTGGACTTCGAACGCCGCATTCGCGAGGCCGGGGGGATCGACCTTCAGATTCTGGGAATCGGCCGCAGCGGACACATCGGCTTCAACGAGCCGGGTTCCCGGCGCGAGTCGCGCACGCGGTGCCTGTATCTCGACGCCGTAACGCGGGCCGACGCGGCCGGCGACTTCTTCGGCGAGGAGAACGTGCCCTCCCGCGCGATCACGATGGGGGTGGAGACCATTCTGGAGGCGCGCGAGGTGATCCTGCTGGCGACGGGGGAGCACAAGGCCGAGATCGTGCGACGCGCCGTCGAGGGGGAGGTGCACGCCGATGTCGCCGCCACCTTCCTGCAGCAGCATCCTCACGCGACGGTGTACCTCGATCCGCCCGCCGCCGGCGAGCTGACGCGCATCCGCACGCCCTGGCTGGTGAGCGACGTGGAATGGACCCCGCGCCGCGAAGTGGAGGCGGTGGTCTGGCTCAGCCGGCGCTCGGGCAAGCCGATCCTCCACCTTTCCACCGACGACTACCGCGAGCACCACCTCGGATCGCTGGTGTCCCGGCACGGGTCGGCCGAACCGCTCAACGGCGAGGTATTCAACGCGCTGATCTCCAAGATCCGCGGTAAGAGCCGCTTGCCGCGCGGCCAGAGGATGCTCGTCTTCTCGCCCCATCCCGACGACGACGTGATCTCCATGGGCGGGCTGTTGCGCAAGCTGGCCGAGAACGGCAATCGTCTGACGGTCGCGTACATGACCTCGGGCAACATCGCCGTGTTCGACCACGAGATCCGCCGCTATCTCGACTTCATGCGACGCACCGCCGACATCATCGAGCTCGGGGACCGCGAGACCCTGGGGGACGTTCTCCACCGGGTGGAGAGGGAACTTGCGCTCAAGGAGCCCGGGGAGGGGGACCCGGTCGTGGTGCAGCACCTGAAACGCGTCATCCGCGAGAGCGAGGCGGTGGCCGGCCTCCAGGCTCTGGGGCTCTCAAGTGATTGCGCCCGCTTTCTGAACCTGCCCTTCTACCAGACGGGAACGGTCAGAAAGAACCCGATCACGCAAGCCGATGTCGCGATCGTGGCCGCACTGCTGGAGGAGGTGCGTCCCTCGATGGTCTTTGCCGCGGGCGATCTCTCCGACCCCCACGGCACCCATCGGATGTGCCTGGAAGCCGTGGAGCGGGCACTGGAACGCTACACCGGCGAAGCGCCCTGGCTATGGCTCTACCGCGGGGCCTGGCAGGAGTGGACCGTGAACGAGGCCACCGTGCTGGTCCCCCTCTCGGAGGGGGAGCTGCGGGCCAAGGTGCAGGCGATCTTCAGGCACGAGTCGCAGAAAGACTCCGCACCCTTTCCGGGGCCGGATGCGCGGGAATTCTGGCAGCGGGTCGTCGACCGCAACCGGGGCACGGCCGATTTTCTGCGCTCGGTGGGGCTGCCGGCCTACCGTGCCATGGAAGCGTACCTGACCCTGCGCCGGGGACACCGCGTCGAAGCGCATGAAATACCCACCGCATCGCTGGCGGAAGACATGGTCCCCGCAGCCAGGGCGAAACGGCAACTCCTGGCCGCCGCTCGCGGAGGCGCGGTCCCGGAATCCGAACCCGCCGGCAACCCCTGAACGCGGGTTGACTCCCCTGGCAAGAGGGGTTACCATCGTACGCTCCCGAAGCGCCGGCGATGCCGCGCTTGCGGGAGTCCATGATTCCGGCAACCCGTACATGGTGCCGGAGCTTTTTGAAAATTGGGGTTTCGAGGAAGTGAGGCGGGCCCCTTTCGCGTGCAGGCGCTACGTCCTGCCGCGTCGTCTTCCCGGCACTTGCCCGAGGAGGACAGGGGTTCAAGCAACGTAGATTCCGAACGGACGATCTACGAGATCGGCGTTCGATTAGGAGCTGTTCGAGCTTTCTTTTTTTACGGAGAGTTTGATCCTGGCTCAGGACGAACGCTGGCGGCGTGCCTAATACATGCAAGTCGAACGAGGATCAGGTGCTTGCACCTGGAGCCGAGTGGCGAACGGGTGAGTAACACGTGACCAACCTGCCGTCAGGTGGGGGACAACCTGGGGAAACCCGGGCTAATACCGCATGACATCCGCGTCCCGCATGGGATGCGGACCAAAGGGGGCCTCTGCTTGCAAGCTCCCGCCAGGCGAGGGGGTCGCGGCGTATCAGCTAGTTGGTGAGGTAACGGCTCACCAAGGCGATGACGCGTAGTGGGTCTGAGAGGACGACCCGCCACATTGGGACTGAGATACGGCCCAGACTCCTACGGGAGGCAGCAGTAGGGAATATTGCGCAATGGTCGAAAGACTGACGCAGCGACGCCGCGTGTGGGAGGAAGCCTTTCGGGGTGTAAACCACTGTCAGGTGGGAAGAAACACGCACGTCCAAACAGGGCGTGCGCTTGACGGTACCACCAGAGGAAGCGCCGGCTAACTCCGTGCCAGCAGCCGCGGTAAGACGGAGGGCGCAAGCGTTGTTCGGAATCACTGGGCGTAAAGCGCTCGCAGGCGGTCCCTTAAGTCCGCCGTGAAACTCCGGGGCTCAACCCCGGACTGGCGGCGGATACTGGGGGACTGGAGACTGGTAGAGGCTAGCGGAATTCTTGGTGTAGCGGTGGAATGCGTAGATATCAGGAAGAACACCGGTGGCGAAGGCGGCTAGCTGGGCCAGTTCTGACGCTCATGAGCGAAAGCGTGGGGAGCAAACAGGATTAGATACCCTGGTAGTCCACGCCGTAA
>JAPPHB010000087.1 GCA_028821195.1 Gammaproteobacteria bacterium | reverse complement strand
GGTAGTTGGCGTAGTCGTCGTTGCGGTAGTTGTTCCAGACCGCGTAGACGCGCGCTTCGTCGTGCCGGGAGGGCTCGATTCCGTTCACCCACGCCCCAGGAGGAAGGCCGGGAAAGTCGGGGAGGACGGAGGGCTCGTCCGAGTCGGACACGTCGCGGGCGGCCACATCGGTCCAGCGCTCGCCGCCGTCGCGCGAGACATGCAGGCGGCCGTCGGCGGTGCCGGCGTAGATGAGGCCCTGCCGTAGCGGGCTCTCCGCAACGGCCGAGATGGTGGGGTAATAGGGGACGCCGTCGTCCAGGGAAGGCGTGAGGTCGTCGGGCATCTGCCCCATGACGGGCAGCGTGCGCCGGTCCACGCCCGTGGTGAGGTCGCCGAGCGCCTGCCACGAATCCCCCTGGTCGGTGGTCTTCCACATGGTCCGGGTCCCCGCGTACAGGGTGGACCCGTCGTGGGGCGAGATGATGAAGGGACCGTCCCAGTTCGCGGGCTCCATGGCGTTGCCGAGGCGCTGTTGCTCGAACGTGCCCACCTCCCTCCAGGTCTCCCAGTTGCGCCGGCCCGCGATGTTGCCCTCGGGATTGCCTGGCCGGATGCTGGTTCGCTGCCCGCTCCGAATATCGAGCCGTGATAGTCCCAAATATTGTGACTCTGTATATATGATATAGTTGTTGGTCGTATCCGGTATATTCACAAAGCCGTCGCCGCCTCCGAGGCGGGTCCAGTCGCTGTTGACGATCCCCTCCGTGCGATACGTCTCGCTGGGCCCCATCCACGAACCGTTGTCCTGGAGGCCTCCATAGACGTTGTAGGGCTCCGCCATGTCCACCTGGACCCGGTAGTACTGGCTCACCGGCAGGTCGGAGATGTAGAGCCAGCTCAGGCCACGATCCCAGGAGATTCCGAGCCCGCCGTCGTCGGCCTTCATCACGTGGCGCGAGTCGTCGGGGTTGACCCAGACCAGGCGGTCGTCGCCGTGCAGGCTCTGGGGCGGCACGGTGAAGGTGCGCCCCCCGTCGTCGGAGAAGGAATAGCTGTTCACCATGTAGATGCGCTGGTCGTCGCTCGGATCGACCAGGATCTGGCTCGCGTACATGGGCCGGGGATTCCAGTCGCTCATGAACTCCCACGTCTCGCCGCGGTCATCGGACCGGTAGATGCCGGCGCGCCGCTCGGTGTAGGCGGTGGAGGCGTTGTATCGGTAGCCCTGCTCGACGCTCACGTAGACGATGCGCGGGTCGCTCCGGTAGATGGAGATGCCGATGCGTCCCAGGATCCCATCCGGGAGCCCGCGGGCGATCCCCGGGCCCGAGAGCCGATCCCAGGTGTCGCCGCGGTCGGCGCTGCGGTAGAGCGCGCTCCCGGGGCCCCCGCCGTGGAACCCCCAGGGGCGGCGGCGGCGCTGGTAGGTGGCGGCATAGACGATGTTCGGGTCCTCCGGGTCGAGCGCCACGTCCACCACGCCGGTGTCCTCGTCGATCTGGAGGATGGGTTCCCAGGTCGCGCCCCCGTCGGCGCTCCGGTACAGGCCGCGCTGGTCGTTGGGACCCCACAGGTGGCCCATCGCCGCGACGTAGACGAGATCGGGGTCGTCGGGGTGGAGGGCAATGCGCCCGATGTGCTTGCTGTCGCGAAGTCCCACGTTCATCCACGTCTCGCCGCCGTCGGTGCTCTTGTACACGCCGTCGCCCCAAGAGGAGCTCTGCCGGTTCGCCCGCTCGCCGGTGCCGACCCAGACGATCGCGGTGTCGCGCTGGTGGAGCGCGATCGCCCCCACCGAGTGGGTGCCCTCGTCCTCGAACACCGGCACCAGGGTGATGCCGTTGTCGCCGGTCTTGTAGACGCCCCCGGTCGCGGAGGCGACGTAGAACTTGATGGGGTCGGACTCCGCCACCGCCAGATCCACGATGCGCCCGCTCATGACGGCGGGGCCGATGTTGCGGGGACGCAGGGCACCCAGTTGTTCGGTTGTGACCTGGGCAGACAAGGGAGCCACGGCCAGGATGCCGATGCAGAAGCAGATGAAACCGAGCGTGGAGGCGAGGAGTCGGCGGGAATGCGGGCAGGGGCGGGAGATGGCTGGATTGGGATGGATCATCGAACGGTCCGTGGGCCAGAGGAATGCAACGCTGGGACGACTTCCAACTTCGGATCCGATGGGGACGCGATCAACCTCCCCTCCATCAAGCCGCACGGGTGCACCAACGCCGAGTGCAGGTGTACCACAGACAAGCCAACCGATTCATCGCATCGGTGATGGCATCCACCACGTCCGCACCCGCTGAGCCCATAATGAAGCGACTTACCTTGGTCCTTTTCGCCGTGCTTTCATTGCTCGCGCCCGTGCAGCCCGCGCGCGCCCTGCAGGAGAACATCGCTCTCGGCGCGCATTTGGGGACGCTTGGCATGGGCGCCGATGTCGGGGTTGCCTTCAACGAGACCTTCGCGCTCCGAGGTGGAGCCGGTCTTTACGGATTCGGCCTGGACCTGACCGGCAGGTTCGGGCTCGCCGACAACCGGACGGCCGAATTGTCGCTGCCGAGCGCAATGTTCACGATTGGCGCGGAGGTCTCGTCCGGTGTCCTGCGCGCGGAGGGGGGCGTGCTGATCCGCGCGGGCGACCCGGTCTACGAAGTCACCTACGGGAGCGGCGCCTCGATCGACATAGGCGGGGGCTACTACACGCAGCCCGAAGTTCGCACGCTGGCGACGACGCTGGTCGCCGGATCGATCACGCCCTACGCGCTGCTCGGCTACGGATCGCGCCGGTCGCGAGGGCTTGGCTTCGTGGTGGACGCAGGCGCCGCCTTTCCAATGGACGCGGGATTCGAGATGTCCGCGACAGGGGATCCGGCGGTGCTCGGCTCGGCCCGTTTCCACACCGACCTCGAGACCGAGCGACGGGAAGCCGAGGACGACGCCGGCGGGTGGCTAAGCTTCTGGCCCATCATCAGCATCGGCCTACGCTATGGGCTGAGGTGAACGGAATGACTCACAAAGGCAGGGCGCCGCTGGCTCCCCACGAAGTGCTGCGCGTCATGGATGCCGCGCAGGTCATCCACAGGCGACGGCAGGCGCTTGAGGAGCACGAGGCCTTCGACCGCGACGCCGCGATCCGCGACATACAGCGCATGTACGAGGAGTTGGGCGACCTCGTGGACAGCGAGACGATCGAGAAGGCGCTCGACGACTACCTCTCCCAGCGCTACGCCTTCACGCCGGCGCCGCCCGGTGTCGGGAGGAGCCTGGCGCTTCTCTACATACGGCGCGGATGGCTCGCCAAGCGCGTTCTGCTGCCGGCCGCCGCGGTTGCGGCTCTCATCTGGGGGAGCATTGCGGGCGCCGGGATGATGTCCGAGCGCGCCTTCGCGCGCGACGTTGAGCGCCTCAGGGGGGAACTGGCCGACATCGGCGCGGCGCGGGCCACCGAACTCGCAGAGCTTGAGGCCCTGGTGTCGCGAGGTACGCCGCCCGACCTCCCCGCCGCGGAAGCCGATGAGTTCGCCGCCAGCCTGGCGGCCGCCGGGAGCCAGTTGTCCGCCGTCGAGGAAGCGCTCGACCCCATCGCCCGGGAGGCCGCCCGGGAAGACCTTGCGCCCGCTGATCTCGACTGGCTTCGAGAGAGGACCACGGCCGTTGAAGGCGACCTGGAGCTGGCTCGGGCCGGGATCGGCCGGGCGGACGCCGCGCTCGAGCGCCACGCCCGCCTGGGCGCCCTCGAGGCCGACGTCGCCCGTCTCCACGCCGCCGTGCTCGCGGAAGCCGCCGAGGACCTCGTCCGGGAGCGTGCCGGAGACCTCGCCCGCGAGGCCGAATCCCGCATCGCCGCCCGGGACGTCGACGGGCTCGACGCCGCGGTGGGGCGCTATCGGAATCTGCTCGACGTGGTCTCCACGGAGTACCGCATCGTCGTCACGGGGGGTGCGTGGCGCTATCCCGACGGCGCGCGCGATATCCGCAACCACTACCTGCTGGTACAGGCGCTGGGGACCGACGGCGAGCCGGTGCCGGTGACGATTCGCAGCGAGGAGGACGGCGAGACGAGACGCGTGCGGCAATGGGGAGAGCGGGTTCCGCAGGAGGTGTACGATCGCGTCGCCGCCGACAGGGCGGACAACGGCATCATCGACGACGAGGAGTTCGGCTTCAAGGCCAGAGGTTTCGTCACCGCAGAGCGCCGCTACGCCGACATCGGCCAGATCACGGAGTGGTAGCCATGCAGACCGGCGGAGACATCCACCGCGGCATCGTCAAGCGCATCCGACGCGTTCGGCGTGAGTTGGACGAGCGGGAGCGAAGCATCGACGGACTGCAGCTGGCGCTGGGCGAGGCGGGCGAACGCAGGTGCGCCGCCATTCGCGCGCTGGCCGAGTTCCATCTTCCGGCGATGCGGGAGGACGCCGTTGCGGCCACCCTCGCCGGGATGGAGTCCAGTGTGCGCGCCATCTTCGACGAAAAGAAGGACCGTCTGCGCGAGGTCGAGACGCGGATTCCCGAGCAGCGCGACGACGTCGCAGCGACCGAAGCCGCGCTGGCATCTGTGACCCAAGCGCTGAACAAGACCGGCGAAGAGCGGGCCCGACTGGCGCGGGTGGTGTTCGAGGAGCTCCAGGCCATGTCCCGGTGGCAGCGTCTCTTCGAGCGGGCGCGCCTGCTTGAGGCCCGGGTGGCCGCCTCGGAGCAGCGCCACGGGGCGGCGGAGCGCGAACAGGCCGAAAAGGTGCCTGGGTACGAGGGCGACGCCCTGTTTTCCTACCTCGCGGGCCGGGGCTACGGCATGGCCGGGGCCGCCGGCAATGTGCTCACCCGCCGCCTGGACGGGTGGGTGGCGGAGGTGACGCGATACGAGGAGGCCCGGGCCAGCTACGACTTCCTGAACGCGCTTCCAGGTCACGCCGCAGCCGTCCTCGACGAGGATCGCACGGCCCTCGCCGCGGCGCTTCCGCCCCTGGCCCGGCTGGAAGAGGAGGTCATGGACCGGAGAGGGCTCACCCCGGTGCTTGCGCGCGGCGAACAGCTCTACGCGGAGCGGGAGGCGGCACGCCGCGCGGTGCGCGAGGCCGAAGCCGCTCTGCGCGAGTTCACGGACGAGTTGGCCGCCCTCCACGACGAGCGCGGATCCTACTACGAGTCGGCGATCGACGGCCTGGAGGCGTTCTTGGAGGGCCGCACGCTCGAGGAGCTGGTCGCCATGGCGCGGGCCACCCGCGATCCGCGCGACGACGCCCTCGTGGCGCAGTTGCTCGAGATCGATGGCCGGCTGGCCGAACTGCGGGCGGAGCTTGCCAGACGCCGGAAGGAACGCACGCGTCTCGCCGAGCGCCTGACGGGCCTGGAGGAGATCCGCGACCGCTTCGAGGCCGACGACTGGAATGGGCGCCGCTCGCGCTTCGACGACGGGCTCGACATCAACGCCCTGCTCCTCGGCTTCGTCGCCGGGCGTCACTCTTCCCTGCACGTGCATCGGATGCTGGGGCGGAACCAGCACTTTCTGCCGGTCCACAGCTCGAGCGGCGGTGTCTTTGGCGCGGGTGGCTTCGGAGGCGGCGGTTTCTCGACCGGGGGTGGTTTCGGGGGCGGCGGCTTCTCGACGGGGGGTGGCTTCTGAGCGGAAGGCCCGGCGCCGACGATGGCATCGCCGAGGTCAGTCCGGTCCGGCTTGCAGGCTCAGAAGGTCGGCCGCGCGGTCGCGGTCGATGGGGGTGTTCACGTTGAGGAAGGCGTCTTCCGCGCCCGCGACGGATGCGAGCTCGTCGCGGGCCACCACGACCGGGTCGTGCGCGCGCACGAACTTCCCCATGCCGAACCGGCCCGCCGCCAGCCAGTCCTCCACGGTCGCCGCCAGGCTGACGGGATAACAGGCGCACAGCGGCTCGATACCCAGCGGGCCGGGGCTGGCCGGCACGGTCGGGCGCGCGGCGTCGAACCAGGTGACCAGGCGCGCCACCAGGGAGGGCGGCACCAGGGGCAGGTCGCACCCGAGCAGGAAGACTCCCGCGTCTCCCCGCTCCCGCGCCCACGCAAGGGCCGCGTGCAGCCCGCCGAGCGGGCCGGCGCCGGGCGTGAGGTCGGGGCGGACGGGCACGGCCGCGCGCGAATGGCCGGCCGGCAGATCATCCGCCCGGTTGGCGATCACCCCGGTCTCCAGACCGGCGGCGTGCAGGATGGCCAGCGCGCGCTCCAGCAACGTCACCCCGGCCAGCCGCGTTCGCGCCTTGGGGCTGCCGTAGCGACGGCTTTGCCCTCCCGCCAGCACCACCCCGAAGAGCCGGGAACGTGGCCGATCCTCTCCGCTCAACGCCGCGCCGGCAGGTCCGCCACCGCCCACGCGTTGTCGGCGCCCACGCTCGCTCAGGTGCGCACCCGCGCGCGCCCGGCGTACACGTTGAACCCGGTCGCGCGCGTGAAGCCCACCAGGGTGACGTTGAAGCGCCGCGCCAGTTCCACCGCGAGCGAGGAGGGCGCGCCTACCGCCGCCACCACCGGCACCCCGGCCATGGTGGCCTTCTGCAGGAGTTCGAACGAGGTCCGCCCGCTCACCAGCACGATGCGGTCGGCCAGGGGCAGCCGTCCGGCCAGGAATTCCCGCCCGATCAGCTTGTCCAGCGCGTTATGCCGCCCCACGTCCTCACGAAGCCCGAGCAGGGCCCCTTCGCGGTCGAACAGCCCGGACGCGTGGATGCCTCCCGTCTTCTCGAACACAGGCTGCGCCGCGCGCAGGGCATCCGGCAGGGCCTTGAGCACATCCGCCCGCACCGAAAGCGTGCCGTCCGCGACCGGCGCGCACCCCTGCACTTCGATGGCCTCGAGCGACGCCTTGCCGCACACCCCGCAACTGGAGGTCATGTAGAAGTTGCGGTTCAGGAGGCCCGGGTCGAAGGAGGCGTCGGGCGCCAGCCGCACCTCCAGCAGGTTGTACTCCTGCTGCTCGTCACCCGTGCAGTAGGAAATCTCCTGCACATCGCGCCGGTCCGACACCAGCCCCTCGGCGAAGAGGAATCCGGCCGCGAGCTCGAAGTCGTCGCCGGGCGTGCGCATGGTGACCGACACGCTGCGCGTCTGCCACTCGTCCCCCTCGGCGAACCGCACCCGGATCTCGAGGGGTTCCTCGACTGCCACGACATCCTGGCGCATAGCGCGGTCCCGGTCCCGCAGGCGGGTGACCCTGAGTCGCATGATACGGCGGCGTGGAACGATCATGGCGTAAAGTCAGCCGGTCCGATGGGGATGGTCAAGAAGTCCCGTACTTGCGGGACCTCGGAAACTCCGGGCAAGTTGACAGGCATAATCCGGACCCGCAGTCCCCGAGAGAGGAGCCTCATCATGAAGAATCTGAACCTGTCCTGGCGCGCGATCGCGCTTCCGGTCCTGATCCTGGCCGCGACCTCGGCGCTGGGCGGGGTCGTGCTCGCCGGGGTATCCAGCACCACCGACGAAGTCGCGAGCGCGGCTACCAGCTTCGTCGCCACCCTGGACGCCGAGGGCCGCGACCGGGCCATGTTCCCGCTCGGGGACGCGGAGCAATTCAACTGGCACTTCATCCCCAAAGAGCGCAACGGGCTCCCGCTGAAGGCGATGACACTCGCGCAGCGCACCGCCGCCCATCAGTTGCTCAAGTCGGCGCTGAGCACCCAGGGATATCTCAAGGCCAACGGCATCATCGAACTCGAGCGCGTTCTCGGGATCATGGAGGGACGCGAGGAGCGGCGCGATCCCGAGGACTACTACTTCGCCATCTTCGGATCCCCGTCCGCGGACGGTGCCTGGGCCTGGCGCTTCGAAGGGCACCATATCTCGATGAGTTTCTCATCCGCGGGGGATGACAACCTCATCACCGGTCCCGCCTTCATGGGAAGCAACCCGCACGTAGTGCCCTCGGGCCCCAAGGCCGGACTGCGTCTGCTGGCTTCCGAGGAAGACCTGGCCCGCGAACTGGTGACGATGCTCTCATCGAGTCAGCGCGGGTCCGCGGTCATCGCCAGCGAGGCCTATGACGATATCATCACAGGTGCCGAGCGCACCGTGGATCTTGCGTACGAGGGGATCAGGGCCTCAGCGCTCAACGACGCCCAGCGCGCGCAACTCGACCGGCTCATCGGCGAGTACGTTCACAACATGGATGACGAGTCCGCAAGCCGCTGGATGGAGCGCATCGACGCCGGCTCGGACGACGAACTCTACTTCGCGTGGGCGGGGCCGACTGAAGCCGGCAACGGCCACTACTACCGCGTGCACTCCCCCGATTTCCTCATCGAGTACGACAACACCCAGAACAACGCCAACCACGTACACTCGGTTTGGCGCGATCTGAGCGACGACTTCGGCGGGGACGTGCTGAGGGCGCACTACGAGCAGGCGCCGCACCACAACGAGGCGCCGCACGATCATCCGCACCGTTAACCGGAACCGGACCTCGGCCGCGCACGAGGGAACTACGGCTCGGCCGGCATAGGCTTCGCCGCCAACCGCGACCCGGCAGCCAACAACAGACCCACTACCGGTAGGGGATAACCTACTACCGGTAGTGGGTCGGTTTCTGTTCGCCCGTTCGACCTGCCGTCACTCCCCTCCCGGCGGCGGCACATCGACGGCGGCGAAGTCCGGCAGGTCCTCCGGCCCGCGGGGACCGATCCGGCCCTTCGAGGACTCGAGCAGCTCGGCCGGGTCGTACGCCACCCCGTCCTTGAACACCATGCGCACGTCGCGGGTGTTGCGGATGTCGTCCAGCGGATTCGCTCCGAGGATGACGAGGTCCGCGATCTTGCCGGCTTCGATGGTGCCCAGATCCCCGTCCACCCGCAGGGCCTCGGCCGCGTTCCTGGTGGCGAACCGGAGCACGGCCGCCTCGGGGATCCCCGACTTCACGAACAGCGCCAGCTCCCGGTGCACCGAGAAGGGTGAGAAGAACTCGCCCGTGGACGGGTGGTCGGTTCCCATCGTGATCAGGTGCCCGCCCCCCATGTCGTAGAAGCGCTTGACGAGCTGCTGCTTGACGTTGTAGATGCGCTCGAACTGCTCGCTCACCTGCCGGGGCTCCGCGGCGAGGCGCTCCTCGACGAGCTCGCGGGCGTATGGGGTCAGGTAGCTCATCTCGTCCGCGAAGTTCTCGAAGATGTCGGGATCGCGCCCTCCCGAGTATCCGTACGCGCTCATGGTGGCGTTGTAGTTGACGCCGTCGTCGAGGTAGAGCTGGACGATGCCCTCGAACTCGGGCATGTCCGGGGTCATCCCCTCGAACGAGGCGTAGGCGGAGCGCTCCGCCGGCATCGCGTCCCCGCCCATGAAGTGCTCGATGCGGTCGATCCCCATGTGGATGGCGTCGCGCGGGTTGACCGAGCCCCCGAAGCCCGAGCCCAGGTGGCCGGTCACGCTGAGGCCGTGGTAGTGGGCCCGCTCGATCAGCGCCTCCAACTGCGGGGCCCGGATGGTCTTGGCCTTGAAGCCCGTCACCCCCTCCTCGACCAGCGCGTCCACCTGGCGGTGGACCTCCTCGGCCGTGAAAAACGGATCCCACCCCACCCGCGACGAGCCGAAGTAGGGCCCGGACCTGAGCAGCCGCGCGCCCACCTGCTCGCCCGAGCGCAGGCGCTCCTGGAGGGCGCGCATCTTGTCCGGGCTGGCTTCCCCGTTCGGGAAGGTGCTGGTCACCCCGTTGGCCAGGAAGAGCGCGGGGTAGACGGTCGTTTCGTCAACGCGGCCTTCCCCCAGCAGGTCGAGGTGGAAGTGGGCGTGCAGGTCGAGCATGCCCGGGAGGATCACCTCCCCTTCCCCGACTTCCACCACGCTCGCCCCGGCCGCGACCGCCTCCGATGCAGCCACGGCGTCCACGGCCTGGAAGCGCCCCTCCGCCATCACGATCCCCGGGTTGGGCACTACATCGTCCCCGGTCCCGTCGAACAGGCCGCCGCCCCAGACGACCGTCACATCCGACGCCGCGGGCGCCCCTTCCTCCGCCGGCGAACATGCTGCGAAGACGAGGACGGCTATGGCCGCGAGCGCTCGCCCCGCGGCGATTTCGTATGCCCTGAACCCGATCATGGTGCGTACTCCTGAAGACTGTCTCGATCTAGCCCGAGAGGTTGACGTTGTTGTTCACCTCAATGTCGGGCAGCGGCATGCAACTGTAGGGCTGGAAGCTGTTGCCCTTGTGGTTCACTCCCTGCGGGAACTGGATGTTGTGGCGGATCATGTCGCTGTGCCAGTGGCCTTCCAGGAAGAAGGTGCGCTTCCGCTCCTCCAGGATGGTCTCGAGCATGTTGTCGACTTCGCTCATCTGGATGTGCGGAATGCCGTACACGTCCCGCACCCGGTTCAGGGCGTCGAGCGCGGCCTGCCCCATGCGCGCCTCGGCGATGATGAATTGTGCCTCCCGCCATGAGGCGATGGGAATGGGATCGTCACGCGCCGTGTACTTGAGCTGGTCCCACTGGTCGGTTTCGCCGTCCTGGCCCTTGCGCCCGGTGTTGACCACCGGCACGCGCGGATCCGGCATTCCGGCCACTTCCAGGTTGCGCCAGGCGAAGCCCACCGAGAGGTAGTCTGTCTCGGTGCGGTTGTAGGTCGAGTTCTCCCGCCGGATCTGCGCGGTCGAGTATTCCGCGTTGCGCACGAACCCCTCGGGGACCTGCTCCGCATCCGCCGCCGCCTCCGAGAGATTTCCCAGATCCAGGTTCACCCGCGCCCGGCCTACCCTCGCCATGTTGATGATGGAAGGATCCGAGGCCTGGCTCATCGCGGTGGTGAAGCGCTCCGCGGCCAGCCCCAGCACCTCGCGGGGCTGCATGAGCGGCCCGTTGTCGACCGCCATCTCGCAGTAGTTCTCGCCCAGGTGCACCAGGCTGTAGCCCGCGTAGGCGTTCAGCGTGCCCAGCACGTTGGACTTGTCGGGAACGTCGGCGTCGCTGAATTCCGTGATGCGGCGCACGGCGTCTTCCGCGAGGAAGCGCGCACGCTGGAACGGGGTGTAGTAGCCGTAGTTGGTAGCGGACCGGGACGTCGAACAGGCGCCCGACGTGGCCCGGATCTCCGTCTCCCCGCGCCAGCCCCAGACGTTGGAGCTCAGGAAGAAGTTGGAGGCGATGAACTCGCCCGTGAGAAACGCGTTGGTGGGAACCAGGGTGTTGAGGGCGCACTCGAACTCGCCCAGGGCGCTGACCATCATGGTGCCGGCCAGGGCCGGATCGTCGAGCGCCGCGTCCTCGACCTGCCCGGGGATCTCCACTTCCAGAAGGGATTCGCAGGCCAGCGTTCCCGCGAGCAGAATGCCGGTCAGAACCGTCATCGCCCAGGAACTCTTTGCCCGGCAGCGGTCGTCGCGCTGCCATCCGATGTTTTTGCTGTACCGTCTCATTTGCCTCACCTCGTGCCGCTGCGGATTCGATTGGCTGCTTCGAAGGTCGATCATGGTTCCACCTCCTTCAGAAGCTGAGGCGCACATTCGCCGTGAAGCTGGCGAAGGGCGGCATGACGGTTTGCTGATCCGCGCGGATGTTGCCGGTGCTGCGCAGTTCCGCATCCCAGGACCATCTTCCTCCGAATCCCCCGGGAGGCATCACCCGGCCGTCACGCCAGGTGCCCCATCCGTGGGCCTTGGTCCAGAGCATGGCCATGTTGCGCGCGGACACGCTGATGACCCCGCGGGAAGCGCCGATGTGGGTGAGCAGGTCCCCGGGGATGGTATGGCTCGCCCCGACTTCCCGAAGGCGCAGGAATCCGCCCTCGTGGAAGCCCATGGTGTTGTTCTCGTACTGGCGCCGGGCCTGTACCTCGGGAATGCAGCGGCAGATCACGGCCTCGGTCACGCCGATGTTGTGCGCCGCCCGGAGCTCCGAATTGAAGTTCCAGTGGCCTCCGTTGCCCTCGACCCGCGCGAAAAGGCGGAGGCTGTTGATGCTGATACTGTTGGTGATGCCGACCTGCCAGGTGGGCGTGGACGGGGCCCAGTGCACGTCCGGCGCGCCGGCGCAGGCCACGCCGGAGCCTCCCGAGTCGATGCCGCCGACGCCGGTTCCGCCGTCGCACATCGCCGAGGTCACGAAGCCGCCGGCGTCGATCTGCGCCGACAGCACGCGCTTGGCGAAGAAGGCGCCGATGGAATAGCCCTCGTAGTGCGACTGCTGGCCCCCGGCCGGCACGCGGGACAGTCCGCCTAGATCCTGGATCTCGTTGTTCATGGTGGCGAACTGGGCGCTGATGTCCCAGTTGAAGACCGGGCTTTCGACGGCCCGGAAGTCGACGCCGAGCTCGTTCCCCCAGGCTTTCACCTCGGCCAGGTTCACGATCTGGCTCCCGGAGAAGCCAGTGGAGGTAGGCACCGGGCGCTGGACGATGGCGTCCTTGATGGTGCGGTCGTAGCGGCTGAAGATGAGTTCCAGCCGTCCGTCCAGCAGGCTCAGGTCGAAGCCGTACTCCAGCTCCTCGCCGCGCTCCGGCTTGAGCTGCGGGTTGCCGAACGAGCCGGGGAGCAGGCCGGGCTGGTCGCCGAAACCCACGCCCGGCACGTAGAGGCGCGCCGCGTCGAAGGTGCCCGGCTGCTGGCCGGCGGCTCCCCAGGCCGAGCGCAGCCGCAGCTGGTCGACCCAGCCTACGTCGAAGAAGTCCTCCTCGCTGACGACCCAGGTGGCACTGAACTTCGGATATACGGCCGCGTCGAAATCGGCCCCGAAGGCGCTGTTGTCGTCGCCGCGCACCGCCGCAGTCAGGAAGATGCGGTTGTTCCAGTCCACCTGCTGCTGCACGTAGGCGCCCAGGGTCACGTTCTCGGTGAAGTCCTCGCCGCTGTCGCGGTCGGCGCCGCCGCTCACCGTCGTTATGGGCACCGCCGGGAACTCCGACCCCTCCGCCTCGATGATGGAGGTCTGGCGCTGGTAGTACTGGACCCCCACGGAGCTGGTGAGCCGCAGTCCCGGACGCACGTCCAGGAATGCCGAGCCGCTGTAGTCAAGCGTGGTAAAACGGTTTGCGATGCGCGCAACATCCTTCACGCCGAGACCCCGCCGTCCCCAGAAGTGCGAACGGCCCTCGGGCTGGCGCGGGATGAGCACCCAGTCGACGGCCTCGCCGCGGTCCATGCCCACGGACAGCCGGTGCGTGGTCCAGTCCGCCGGGTTGTAGCCCAGCTCCAGACTCGTGGTGATGCGGTCGTTGTCGGCCCGGGTGGTGTGCTTCGACCACTCCTCGGGCGGCGCCACCATGAACCCGCGCTGGGGCGTCTCGATCGTGCTCGGGAATCCCCAGATGATGCCGCTGAAGGGTTCCGCGCCGAAACCGCCGCGGTTCTGCGCCAGCCGCACGCGGTTCTGCATGTATCCCGTGCTCGTCCTGAGCGAAACGTCCTCGGAGAGCACCAGGTCCAGGTTGACCCGGGCGTTGAGACGCGTGGCGTAGTCGTAGCCGACGATGCCCTCGTCGTCGTCCCAGGAGAGCGAGGTGTAGTAGCGCACGTCCTCGGTGCCTCCCCTCAGACCCAGGTTGTAGCCCTGCTGAAGGCCGGTGCGGAAGATGGGTGGGCGGCCTGCGTCGATTTCCTGTTGGACGAGGTTGAATCCTTCGAGCTGCCCGGTGTTCGCGTTCCTCCGCCACTGGAGACCGTTCGCGCAGGCAAGCGCATCGAGCGATGCCGGGTTGTTGTAACAGGAACTCGGGTCTCCGCCCGCGCGCCCTGCCGCATTCTGGAGCCAGTTGGCCCCGCTTCGCACGGCGATGTCGAAACGGGGCGCACCCACCGCTCCACGCTTGGTGATGATCTGGATCACGCCGTTGGAGGCCTCGGTGCCGTAGAGCGTGGCAGCGGACGGACCCTTGATGATCTCGATGCTCTCGATGTCTTCCGGGCTGAGATCGTTCAGACGGCTGACGCGAGCCCCGCCGCGCACGCCCGGGCCGCCACGCGGGTTGGAGTCCATGCGGATGCCGTCGATGTAGACGATGGGGTCGTTGCCGAGCGACATGCTGGTGGTGCCGCGGATGCGGATCGGCGACCCGGTGCCGACCTGGCCGGCGGACGGTAGCATGATCATGCCGGGGGTGCGCTGAGCCAGGAGCGTCTGGACGTTGGTGACCGGAGAGACCTCCAGCACGGCGGCCGCGTCCACCGTCTCCACCACGTTGCCGATGGCCCGCCGCTGGGTTCCTCCGGCGGTGCCGGTAACCACGATCTCGTCGAGCGCGAGCGCCTCCTCGCGCAGCGACACGTTGATCTCGGTGGCCAGATCGGCGGTGACGGTCGCGGTCACGGTCTGCGTGCCGAAGCCCAGGCTTTCGAAGGCGACCTCGTGGCTTCCGGCGGGGACGCTCAGGATGTAGCGCCCGTTCTGGTTGGTGGCGGTGCCCAGGTCAAGTCCCTGGATGTAGACCTGGACTCCGGCGAGGGGTTGGAGGGTTTCGGCGTTGACCACCTGGCCGACGAGATTGCCCGTTTGGGCAGCGGCGGGCGTGCCGGAGGCAACGACCACAGCCAAGGCTCCGGCCAGGCAGGCAAGCGCCCGTGCGAACGGACGAAACTTACCCATGCGTACTCCTCTGGAGGCGGGTACTGCCGAGTGAGCCGCCAGGAGGTGGACCCGTCGGAGAAACGGGTCGCGTGGGCCAGCCGCCTGGCGGGGGTCCATACTGTCCGAGAACGCCTCCACGGTGATTCTACGACTCGTGTCAAGCGGCGGCCAGTCGGCGGGTGGCCGGCGCGGGGCACCGGGGGGGCCGCTCTACGGATTGGACACGCCCTCCCGGCGGCGTCAGGTTCAGACAGGCGGGGTGGTGCAGGGCCGGCCCGCCGTCCATGCCGATCCGTGAGGTGGCCGGTGGCTCCAGCAGTTGGAAGCGAGAGCGGCCGGCGGTGGTGGGCGGTGGCGCTGGCGGCGCTCGTCGGGGCAGGTTGCGCGCCCGGGGACGAGCGCTCCGCCCTCTCCTCCCGCGAGATCCTGCTCGATCCCACCCTCCCGGCGTGGAGCGAGGCCGCTCCCGACACCTTCCTGGCTCGCTTCGAGACCAGCGCGGGTGACTTCGCCATCGAGGTGGTGCGAGCCTGGGCGCCCGTGGGGGCCGACCGATTCTACAACCTGGTGCGCCACGGCTACTACGACGACGCGCGCTTCCACCGCACCGTACCGGACTTCATCGTGCAGTGGGGACTGGCGGGCGATCCCGAGGTCACGGCCGCCTGGATCGGCGAGACCATCCGGGACGACGACGCGGTGTTGGCCAGCAACGTGCGCGGCACCATTGCGTTCGCCTTCACGGAGCCGCACACCCGCACCACACAGGTGTACATCAACCTGGTGGACAACAGCCGCCTGGACGCGCAGGGCTTCCCGCCCTTCGGCCGGGTGGTGGAGGGGATGGAGGTTGTGGACCGCATCTACCCGGGGTACGGCGAGAGCTCCGGGGGCGGGCTGCGGCGCGGCGACCAGAGCGCGATCGTGGCGGGTGGCAACGACTATCTCGACCGCGAGTTCCCGATGCTCACCCGCCTCCTGAGGGCCACGGTGGAGCGCGGCTCGAAGGAGTGACCATGGAATCCATACGGGTGAAGGACCGCCCGACCGGCGCATGGCGGTGGCTGCAAATGGTGCTGCCGCTCGCGCTGGCAGTCGTCTCAGCCTGCGTCGTGGGTGCCCCCGGACCCGCGCGCAGCACGTCACAGGGAGACATCACGCGTCCCGAACTGGAACAGATTCTGAGCGAGAGCGCGTACCAGGCGGTCGAGCAGCTGCGGCCATCGTGGCTCTTCTACCGGCGCACCCCCACCATCTCGAACCCCAATCCGGAGCCGGCCGTGTACGTCGACCAGGCGAAGCTGCTCGCGCTGGACGATCTGCGCAGCATTCCCGTACAGGACGTCGAGCAGATCCGCTTCCTCTCCTCCCGGGACGCGACCACGATCTACGGGACCGGCCACATGTGGGGCGCGATCGTGGTGACCACCCGACGGCCCGGGGGCCAGGCCTGACAAGCGTCGGCTGCCAGCGGACCTGGCGGCCGACCCGATCGGCGAGCATCGAAAAGCCTGACGCGGGACCGATGCCGGTCGATCGAATTCGACGTGCCGGACACTTGACCTGATCCCCCTGCCTGTGGATCTTCAGGGCGAGTTGAGAATGAGTCTCATTTTATTCGGATCGCGCTCGGCGCGCCTTTGGCGCTACACGCAACGAGACTCGCCACAGGAAACGGAGAAAGCATGTCGCGCAGTCAAGCCGTAGCACTCGCCCTTGCCGTGATTCCGCTCCTGTCGGCCGGCTGTGCCCCGGATAGCGATGCGGCGGAGTCCGAGCCCGCCGCCGCCGGGGGCGTCGAGGCCATGGGCGGTCTGAACGCCGATGCAATGGCCGTCCTCTCCAACCCCAACCTCGCCACTGAAGACGAGCTCACCGCGGTCCCGGGGATCACGGCGGAGGCCGCCGCGGCGGTTGCCGGCGGACGGCCGTACCTGCGGGCGGCGGACCTGCACGCGGTGCTGGCGGGGGCGATCGGAGAAAAGGAGGCGCTGGGAGCCTACCGCGCGCTCTGGCTGCCGATCAACCTCAATGACGTGACCAACGACGAGATCCTGCTGATTCCGGGTGTTGGGGATCGGATGGCGCACGAGTTCGAAGAGTACCGCCCATACGTGGATATGGGCGAGTTCCGCATGGAGATCGGGAAGTACGTGGACGAGAACGAGGTTGAGCGACTCGCCCGGTATGTGTACGTCCCTATCGACCTGAACAGCGCCACCCGCGAAGAAATCATGGCCGTTCCGGGGATGAGCGAGCGCATGGCCTACGAGTTCGAGGAGTACCGTCCGTACACCGACCTGGACCAGTTCCGGCGCGAGATCGGGAAGTACGTGGACGAGACCGAGGTCGCGCGGTTCGAGCGCTACGTGACGCTGAACCAGGGCGGATAGGGGCGCGGGCGGGCGGGGCGCCGGCTTCGTCGACCCGGCGGCGTCAAGTGCGGATGATCCGCGCAGTCATCTTCTGGCTGCACCTCGCTGTGGCCGCGGCCGCCGGGCTGGTCATCCTGATGTTGGCGGCGACGGGAGTGGTTCTGTCGCTGCAGGAGGTGGTGACGGCGCTTGCTGATCGGCGGTATGTCGTGGCCGCGCCCGAAGGTGTGGAACGGCTGCCTCCCGAGGGACTCGCGGGGGTGGCCGGGTTCACGGCGACTTCGCTGAGCTATCGTTCGGACCCGCGCGCGCCGGTGCGCGTCTACGAGGGGCGGGACCGGTACGCCCGCGTCAATCCCTACACGGGGCAGGTGTTGGCAACGGGACCGGACGGACTCGAGCGGTTCTTCGAAGGCGTTCACAACTGGCACCGCTGGTTCAACGTCTCGGGAGGCTCGGTGCGTCGTGCCCGGGCGGTGACCGGAGCGGTCAACGTGGCCTTCCTCTTTCTGCTGCTTACCGGACCGATCCTGTGGATTCCGCGGCCCGTCACGCGGCGGTCGCTCGCCAACGCGACCCTCCTCCGTCCCGGGGCGAGAGGTGCCGGGCGCGACCTCAACTGGCACCAAGTGGTCGGGATCTGGTCTGTCCTGCCGCTGGCAGTGATCGCGGCGACGGGGGTCATCACGTCGTATCCGGCCGTGGGAGATCGGGTCTACCCGATGGTGGGAAACACGGTGTCCGCCGGGGCGTGGGCGGTTGGATCAGCGTCCGGAAGGGTGGGGTTCGACGAGGCGGCGATTCCGGAGGACTCGGCTCCCGTGGCGGAGCCGGACCTGAGGGCGGTGCTCGCAACCGCGGAGGCATGGGCGCCGGGGTGGCGGACCGTGATCCTCAACCTGCCGCGCCCCGCTGACCGTGAGGTCCGCGTCGAGGTGCAGGGGGGCCGCGCCGGCCAGCCTCACAGAATCGGCTTTCTCACCGTGGACGCCGCCTCCGGCGCGGCGCGCGCATGGGACTCCTTCGCCGACGATTCGCCTGCAGGGCGCGCGCAGCAATTCCTGCGGTACGCGCACACGGGGGAGTACTGGGGGCTTGGGGGCCAGCTCTTGGCGGGACTCTTCTCGTTGACCGCCGCACTGATGGTGTGGACCGGCCTTTCGCTCGCGGTGCGCCGGCTGCGACGCTTCGTCAGCGCCCGCCGGGAGCAGCGGAGATAGGAGCGGGGCCGCGATTCACCAGCGCGCCCGCGTGCGGATGTCTTCGGCGACCTGTCCGGCGAACGCCTCCCGGTCCATGACCACCTGCTTCCTGCCCGCGCCGCGCCTGCGGACCGCCACCGTCCCCGCCTCGGCTTCGCGCTTCCCCACCACCCCCATGTAGGGCA
>JAPPHB010000056.1:75958-103133 GCA_028821195.1 Gammaproteobacteria bacterium | reverse complement strand
CGGGCGCCCCGGCCGCGCTCAGCGGTGTGACCCTGAAGCCCCTCCCCGGGCGTGGCGGCGTGTTCACCGCCGCCGATGTGGACGACGCCATCGAGCTCGAGCATCCCTTCAATCCCATCCACCTGGAGTCGCCTCCGCGGCTGCTGTGCGTGGAGAACACCCACAACGGGGGAGGAGGAACGGTTTGGCCGCTCGGCCAGGTCGAAGAAGTGTGCGCGGCCGCGCGCCGCCACGGCTTGGCGACCCACCTCGACGGCGCCCGCCTCTGGCACGCCACTGCCGCCAAGGGGGTCCCCGAGGCCCGCTACTGCGCCCCCTTCGACTCGGTGAACGTCTGCTTCAGCAAGGGGCTCGGAGCTCCCGTGGGCTCCGCCCTCGCGGGCTCGCGGGAGCTGGTGGCGCGGGCGCGGCGCTTCAAGCAGCAGTTCGGAGGCGGCTTCCGCCAGGCGGGAATCCTCGCCGCCGCCGCCCTGCACGCGCTGGAGCACCACCGCGACGGGTTGCCGGCCGACATCGCCAATGCCCGCGCCCTGGCGCGCGGCATTGCCCGCATCGACGGTCTGGAGGTCGATCTCGACCACGTACAGTCCAACCTGGTGCGCTTCCGGGTGACCGCACTACCGGCGGGCGCGTTCGCGCTCCGCTGCCATGAACGCGAGCTCCACCTCCTGCCCCAGGGCGAGACCGGAGTGCGGGCCGTGACCCACCGGGACATCTCCGCGCCCGACGTGGAGCGCGCGCTCGACATCATGCGGCGCGTGGTGCGCGCGGCCTGCCGAAGCTAGCGGAGGAGACGCCGTGCAGCTCGACCGCATCCGCAACTTCTGCATCGTCGCGCACATCGACCACGGCAAGTCGACCCTGGCCGATCGACTCCTGGAACTCACCGGCGCGCTCGACGCCCGGCAGATGCGCGCCCAGGTGCTCGATTCCAACGAGCTGGAGCGCGAACGGGGCATCACCATCAAGCTGCACGCCGTGCGCATGGACTACTCGGCGCGCGACGGCGAGCGCTATCAGCTCAACCTGATCGACACCCCCGGACACGTCGATTTCACCTACGAGGTGTCGCGCTCCCTGGCCGCATGCGAGGGCGCCATCCTGGTCGTCGACGCCAGCCAGGGCGTCCAGGCCCAGACCATCTCGAACCTCTTCCTGGCGCTGGACGCGGACCTGGAAGTCATCCCCGTCATCAACAAGATCGATCTTCCAGGCGCAGAGCCGGAGCGCCGCCGCGACGAGCTCGCGGACCTGCTGGGAGTGGATCCCTCCGAAGTGCTGTTCGCGAGCGCCAAGGAGGGCACCGGAGCCGCGGAGATCCTGGAAGCGGTCATCGAACGGGTGCCCCCTCCGGAGGGAGACCCGGAGGCGCCCCTGCGCGCGCTCATCTTCGACTCCTACTACGACCAGTACCTGGGCGCGGTCCCGAGCGTGCGCGTGGTGGACGGTGTGCTGCGCCCCGGGACGGACATCGGTTTCGGCACCGTGGACGCCACCTACGAGGTAACCGAGGTGGGCTACACGCGGCTGGCGCGCGTGCCCCGCGATGCCCTCCACCCCGGGGAAGTGGGCTACCTGGTCGCAGCCATAAAATCAGTCACGCACACGAGGGTGGGGGACACGGTCGTCGAGGCCTCCCGCAGGGCGACCGAACTGCTGCCGGGCTATAAGGAAGTCCGCCCCATGGTGTTCGCGGGGCTCTATCCCAGCAACGCCGACGACTATGAGTCGCTGCGCGACGCGCTCGACCGGCTCAGGCTCAACGACGGCAGCCTGCACTATCAGCCGGAGACCTCGGCCGCTCTCGGATTCGGATTCCGGTGCGGCTTCCTCGGCCTGCTGCACATGGAGATCGTCCAGGAGCGGCTGGACCGCGAGTTCGGCGTCAGCCTGATCACCACCGTGCCCAACGTCGAGTATCACGTCACGCTCAACGACGGCAGCGAGCTGGCCATCGAGAACCCCACCCGCCTGCCGGGCCGCGGCAAGCTGAAGTCGGTCGCCGAGCCCTGGGTGCGCGCGCACATCGTGTCGCCCGCCGAATACATCGGCAACGTACAGAAGCTCTGCCACGATCGGCGCGGGACGTTCAAGGGGATGCGCTACCTGGATCCCCGGCGCGTGGAGATGGACTTCGAACTGCCGCTGGCCGAGATCGTCCTGGACTTCTACGACCGGCTCAAGGGGAGCACGCGCGGCTACGCGGCGCTCGACTACGAGTTCGCGGAGTACCGGCCCGAGAACCTGGTGAAGCTGGACGTCCTGGTGAACGGCGATCCGGTGGATGCCTTCAGCGTCATCATCCACCACGACCGCGCGCAACTCTACGGCCGCGACCTGGTGCGCAAGCTGAAGGAGCTCATCCCGCGCCAGCAGTTCCAGGTGGCGCTGCAGGCGGCGATCGGATCCAAGATCGTGGCGCGCACCAACGTGAAGGCCCTGCGCAAGGCGGTGACCGCCAAGTGCTACGGCGGCGACATCACGCGCAAGCGCAAGCTGCTCGAACGGCAGAAGGAGGGGAAGAAGCGGATGAAGCTGGTGGGGTCGGTCGAGATCCCGCAGGAGGCGTTTCTAGCCGTGCTGTCTATTGAACAGTAAACATCAGTAAATATCAGTAGATGTCGATGATGCTTCGTCGGGCGCGTCGTGGAGGGCAGGCGGACCCAGTGGGATGGCTCTGATGGCGGAGTGGAATGCCGGGGTCGATATCGGCGGGACCACCCTGTCGGTGGGGATCGTTCCCGCGGAAGGAGGGCGTCCGCGCGCGCTCCGGGTGGACGACACGGCGGGTGGGCAGGGCGGAGATGCGGTGATCGCCCAGGTTGGCGCGATGGTCCGCGCGGCCGTGGATGGGCTGGCGCGCACGGAGGGCCCGGGCGCCACGGTCGCCGGCGTGGGGATCGCCGCGCCCGGGTCGCTGGACCGCGCCCGCGGCGTGGTGCTCGAGTCGCACAACCTGGGGTGGTTCGGGCTTCCACTGCGCGACCGTGTCCAGGCCGCGACCGGCCTGCCCACCATCGTGGAGAACGACGCCAACTGCGCCGCCTACGGAGAATGGTGGCAAGGAGCGGGACGCGGCTTCCGGTCGGTGCTGGGGATCACGCTGGGCACCGGAATCGGCGGCGGGATCGTCATGGACGGGCGGCCCTTCGCCGGGGCCACCGGCGCCGCCGGGGAGATCGGGCACACGACGGTCGAGTACGGCGGCCGGCGCTGTACCTGCGGGGCCCGGGGGTGTCTCGAGGCCTACGCCTCCGGGCCGGCGATCGCGCGCGCCGCGGTCGAGGGGCTGGCCGGTGGGACGCGGTCGACTCTGCCCGAGCTGGTCGAGGGCGACCTGAACCGCATCACGGCCGCCACCGTGCACGAGGCGGCGGCGGGGGACGACGCCTACGCGGCCGGCGTGCTGGCGCGCGCGGCATGCATGCTCGCGGCCGGGATCACCAGCGCGGTCAACCTGCTCGGCCCGGAGGCGGTGGTGGTGATGGGCGGGGTGGCGGCGGCCGGCGACCTGTTCTTCGGCCCGCTCGCTGCGGAACTCGGCCGCCCCCGCTTCCGCTCGGCGCTGGATGCCTGCACGGTCGTGCGGGGAGCGCTCCCGGGCACCGCCGGGGTGGTGGGGGCGGCGGGGGTGTTCGGCCTCCAGACGGATCCGGCCCGTGGCTGACCCGGGTTCCCGCCGGGGATCGCCCGATTCCGGGGCACCACGCCCCCGGCTCGGCGTGGTCGGCACGCTTGTGTGGGACACCATCCATCTGCGCGACGGACGCGGTGATCCCGTGGAGGAGTGGGGCGGGGTGAGCTACGCCCTCGAGGCCCTTGCCGCATCGCTGCCGCCGCACTGGCGCATCGTCCCCATCCTCAAGGTGGGCCGGGACCTTGCCGAGCCCGCGCTCCGGTTCCTGAGCGAGATCCCGCGCGTGAACCCGCACCGCGCCGTCCGCATCGTCCCGGAACCCAACAATCGCGTGGAACTGCGCTACCTTGACGACGAGCGGCGTTGCGAGCGTCTGTCCGGCGGGGTACCCGCATGGAGCTGGGAGGAGTTCTGGCCTCTGGCCGGCGACTGCGACGCCCTCTACGTCAACTTCATCTCGGGATTCGAGATGGAGCTGGGCACCGCACAGATGCTGCGCGAAGCGTTCGAGGGCCCGATCTACGCCGACCTCCATTCCCTCTTCCTGGGCATCGGGCGCCACGGCGAACGCGAGCCGCGCCCGCTGCCGCTCCGGGACTCCTGGCTGCGCTGCTTCGACGCGGTCCAGATGAACGACGACGAGTTCGCCCTGCTGGGCAGGGAAACGGGAGACCCGTGGCGGCTGGCGGCGCACTTGGTGGGGCCGGACCTGAAGCTGGTCACCGTCACGATGGGCCCGCGCGGGGCGGCATATGTCGCGGCGCCGGATTTCTCGACCGACACCTCGACCTGGCATGCGATGCGCGGACAGGTGGCCACCGCCGCTCCTGCCATTACCCGGCAGATCGACATCCCGGGGGGCCCGCGCGAAGGGGATGTGACTGGCTGCGGGGACGTATGGGGAGCTACCTTCTTCGCTCGTCTGCTGGAGGGCGACCGCATCGAGCGCGCGATCGTCGCCGCCAACTCCATGGCCGCCCGAAACGTCGAACATCGCGGTGCGCGCGGGCTGCACCTCCACCTGAAGGGGCGGATCGCCCGCCGATGAACCGCGCCACGCCCGCCCGTCCCGCCGCGCCAACTCCGGAGTTCGCCGGGTGCATGTGATCCGCGTACCCTCGTCGCTGGACTACTCCACCGTGGACAGCGTCTTCCGGCAATGCGCGCAGGCCGCGGAAGGCAAGGCGCTTGTCGACGCGGGCTACCTTCGCTTCGTCGACCCGCAGGGCCTTGTCGGCCTCCTCAGCGCTGGCGCACTCCTGAAGCGCCGGCTGGGGCAGGCGCCCCATCTGCGGCTTCCCCGGCAGGCGGAGGTCCTCGGATACCTGGCGCGCATCCGTTTCCTCGAGCAGGCTCGACGCTTCTTCTCGATCGAGATCCGGAGTCCGCGCGAAATCGCCGCAAGCTCCGACGTGCTGCTCGAGATCACCCCGGTGACCACCAACAGCGATGTGCACGCGGTGGTGGATCGCGTACAGACCCGCGCGGGGACCATCCTCACCCGCACCCTGGGGTATCCGCTGGTGACCGTCGTCCAGTTCTCGGTGGTGCTCTCGGAGGTGTGCCAGAACATCATCGAACATGCCGAGGCCCCGGGATGGGTGGCTGCGCAGGCGTACTACTGGGCAAAGCGCCGGGACCGCTGGATGCTGGTGATCGCCGTGTCGGACCTGGGGCGCGGCTTCCGCGAATCGCTGGCGGCGGAACACGCCGGCCGTTTCGGAAAGCGATGGGGGGACGGCAGGGCACTGGAGGCCGCCTTCCTGCACGGCGTCACGCGTTTCCAGGACCTGGGAAGAGGCCAGGGAATCCAGCAGATCCGCAGGCAGGTGCGGCGTTGGGACGGGCTCATCTCCATCCGCAGCGGGACCGCGCGCATCGCCGACGTGCCGGAATGGGACGACACCCCCGCTCTGGAGCAGGGCCTGGCGCATTTTCCGGGCGCCCAGATCAACATCGTTCTGCCGGCGAAGCAGCGGGGCAAGGAAAGGAGCGGCGCATGACGGACTCGGGTCCGGCCTCATGAACGGATTCGGCATCGACCCGGTGGCGATCGACCTCCGTCACCTGGTCCAGAGGCAGGTGGCGTCACTCTACGCCCACCTGGTGACCCGGCCCACGGGGCGCGCGGTGCGGCTGGCCATCGAGAGCCAACTCGCAAACGCGGGAGAGATGGCGCTCTCGGTCATCGATTTCTCCGAGGTTCACGTGGTGGATTTCTCGTGCGCGGACGAGGTTGTGGCGAAGCTGCTCCTGCACTACCAGCCGCCCGGGCAAGCCACCCGCGCCTTTTTCGTCCTGCGCGGCGTGAGCGACCTTCATCTGGAGCCGATCGAGGCAGTGCTGGAACGCCATCGTCTCACTGCCGTGGCGGAAACCGCGGCGGGGCCGTGCCGGCTGGTTGGCGTGCCGAGCGAGGCCGATGCCAGGGTCTGGCGTTCCCTGGAGGAGCGGGGAGCCCTTTCTCCGGGGGATGTCCCCGCACACCTTCCGGACGAGGTCGATCGTGCTACGCTGGAGTCACTCGCGCGGCGCGGACTCGTTTTCCGGCGGCCCGAGTCGGGAGACTATCTGGCGCTGAGCAATCTGATGAGGAGTCTGATGGGATGAAGAGCGTCTCGGAGGAGAGAACGAACGATTCGCCGGAGGTGCGGGAGGCCTGGGGTCCGGGCACGCTGGGTGTCCACGCCGGCGCCCCCGAGGCGCATCCCGGCGAAGCCGTCGTACTGCCCGTAGTCCAAAGCTCCACCTTCTTCTGGCACGCGCCCGGCGATGCGCCCGAGCTGCGCTATTCCCGGTACGGCAACAACCCGAACCAGGTCGCGGTGGCGAAGAAGCTGGCGGCGCTCGAGGGCACCGAGGCCTCGCTGGCCGTTGCGAGCGGGATGGCGGCCACCGCACTCGCCGTCCTGGCCGTCACCCGCGCCGGGGACCACGTCGTGGCCTCGAAGCACCTGTACGGCGCCACCAGTACGTTCCTCGCCGATGAGATGCCGCACCGGGGCGTGACCACGACCTTCGTCGATCCGGACGAGAACTGCGCCTGGGAGTCGGCGATGCGGGACAACACCCGCATCCTGTTCCTGGAGACGCCGACCAATCCCGTGATGCGCGTGTTCGATCCGCGCATCCCGGTGCGCCTCGCGCGCCAGGCCGGAGCGGTGACCATGATGGACGCCACCTTCGCCTCGCCCATCAACCTCAGGCCGGCCCGCCTCGGCGTGGATGTGGTGATTCACAGCGCGACCAAGTACCTGGGGGGCCATTCCGACCTGATCGCGGGGGTGGTCTCCGGCAGCCAGGAACTGGTCGAGCGCGTGCAGCGCATGCTCGTGCTGTACGGGCCGGCGCTGGATCCGCACGCGGCCTGGCTGCTGGAGCGCGGGATCAAGACGCTGTCGGTGCGGATGGCGCGCCACAACCGGAGCGGCCTGGAGCTCGCTGCCTGGCTGGAAGGCCGCCCCGGGGTCTCGCGCGTCTCCTACCCCGGGCTCGCCAGTCACCCCGACCGCGCTCTCGCGGGCGAGCTTCTGGACGGTTTCGGCGGCATGGTGGGCTTCGTGCTGGAGAGCGGCGGCGCGGGCGCGGACGCATTCTGCCGAAATCTGGAGGTGGCCAGGGTCGCGCCCAGCCTGGGCGGCGTCGAGACCCTGGTGTCGCAGCCCCGTTTCACCTCTCACATCGGCCTGACACCGGAGGAGAGGACGCAGGCGGGCATTCCCGACGGGTTCGTTCGGGTCTCGGTGGGGCTCGAAGAGGTCCGGGACCTGCAGCGCGACTTCAGCCGGGCTCTGGAGGTGTCGCGCTGAAGAGGGGCCGCCTGATCCGGAGGATCCTGCTCGGGACGCTCGCCGGGGCTCTGCTCGCTTCGCTGGCGGGCGCGATCTGGCTCAGGCGGCTGGCCACCGGTCCCGCGCCGGCGTCCGGGGAGCTCGTGCTTCCGGGGCTGGTGCAGCCGGTGGAGATCCTGCGCGACTCGCTGGGCGTGCCCCACGTGTGGGCGGGTTCGCTGGCCGACGCGGTCTTCGCGCAGGGATACCTGCACGCGACCGACCGCCTCTGGCAGCTGGAGATGTTCCGCCGCGTCGCCCAGGGACGTCTGAGCGAGCTGTTCGGCGAGGAAACCCTGGATGCCGACCGATTCCTGCGCGCGCTGGGCCTCGCGCGGGCCGGGCGCGAGACGGCCGTCAGCGAAGGGACCCGGGCGCTTGTGGAGGCTTACGCCCGCGGGGTGAACGCGGCCATGGCCGGATGGCGTGGCCTCCTGCCGCCGGAGTTCGTCCTGCTGCGCGCCGGCTTCGAGACCTGGGAGCTCGAGCACTCGCTCGCGGTCGAGAAGATCATGGCCTGGGACCTGTCACAGTACGGGGTCTCGATGTCGCTGGCGGGCGCGCGCGCCACTGCGGGAGACGAAGCTGTTCTGGAGTTGCTGCCGTCCTATCCCGACTGGGGGGTGACGATTCTGCAGGATGGTCCGGTGGCGCGTGCAGATGGCGGAGATGCCGGCGATACCGCCGTATCCGGGGGTGGCGGAATCGCCAGCGGTCCCGTCGCGCCGCCGGACGCTCTGTCCCCCGCCGTTTCCGCCGACCTGATCGCTTCGGCGCGTATGCCTGCCGCCGCCCGCACCGCGCTGGAAGCGGCGAGCGTCGTGCGCGCCTCCAACTCCTGGGTCGTCGGAGGCTCCCGCACCTCGACCGGAATGCCCCTGGTCGCCAACGACATGCACCTGGGCCTGGACCACCCCAACATCTGGTACCTCATCGGGCTGCACGCGCCCGGCCTGGATGTCGTCGGACAGAGCCTGCCGGGCGCGCCCGGCGTGATCGCGGGACACACCGCCGGCGTTGCATGGGGCTTCACCAACGCGATGGTCGATGACTCCGACTTCTTCATCGAGCGAGTGGATCCGGCCGACTCCACGCGCTACCTGACGCCGGAGGGGAGCGAGCCCTTCCGGGCCCGGGAGGAATCGATCCGGGTGCGCGGGCGCGACGAGCCGGTGCGCATGGTGGTGCGCGAAACCCGCCACGGCCCCGTCATGACATCCGTGGATCCGGTGCCCGGAGGCGAACTGCTGTCGTTCCGCTGGGGCGCGCACGACCCGTCGACGACCTTCGACGGGATCCTGGCGATGAACCTCGCCAATTCCGCCGGCGAATTGATCGCCGCGCTGGCCCTCTTCACCAGCCCCTACCAGAACGTGGTCTTCGCCGACACCGCCGGCGACTTCGGCTACCAGCTCGCCGGGGCCGTTCCCCTGCGCCGCTCGGGCCGTCCACCCCTGCTCCCGGTGCCCGGGTGGACCGGTGAACACGACTGGACCGGGACGCTGCCCTACGAGCGCAATCCCCGGCTGCTCAATCCGGCGTCCGGCTTTATCGCGACGGCCAACAACCGCCAGGGCCGGGACTCGCTGTCGCTGCTGATCTCCCCGGACCGCTGGGAGGACCCGTACCGCGCCCAGCGCATCACCGAGCTGATCGAGGCGCGGAGCGACCACGACGCGGAGTCGATGAGGGCCATTCAACTGGATGTCCGGAGTGCCTTCATCGCCCGCTACCGCGACCAGGCGGCCGGCGCCTTTCGGCGCGCGGGGCTGGACAGCCTCGCCGCCGCGCTCGAAGCCTGGGACGGCCGCGCGACGGTGGAGAGCACGGAGGCGACGCTCTTCCACGCCTGGGCGGAGGCGCTCGGGACCGCGCTGCGCGCCCGCTTCTACGCGGCTTCAGGCGGGTTCGGCTACTTCCCGCAATACATGGTCGGGCGGGCGCTCGACGCGGGAGAGGCGGGAGTGGACTCCCTGGCCGGGCAGGCCGCGCTCGAGGCGGCCGAGGCGAGCGGTAGACCCTGGGGGCAGGTCCACCTCCTGCGCATCTCGCATCCCTTTCAGGACGTGCCGCTGATCGGCGGACTGCTGGGCTTCGGCCGGCGCGGTCTTCCCCGGCCGGGCGACGACTACACGGTCGACGCCTCCCCGTTCGAGGGCAACGTCCCCCTGTTCGAGGTCACCGCCGGGCCCAGCCAGCGTTCCGTCGCCGACCTGGCAGACCTCGGCCGCGGGGGTGGATTCATCCTGCCCGGCGGGCAGTCCGGCCGTCCCGCCAACCGCCACAGTTGGGACCAGCTGGAGCGCTGGCAGCGCGGCGAACTGTGGCGCCTGCCGCTCGACCGGTCGGAGGTGGAGGCGCGCACGGTCGCCCGGCTAAGACTCCTGCCGGGGTAGCGCGCCGGACGAAGAGTCGTCCGCCCGGCGTCGCCGGCTAGGAAGGCGTGCTCATCTCGCCCAGGGCCACGCTGCGCCTGAACGCCGCAACCACGGCCTTGGACATGATGGTTCGGAAGCTCCCCTTCTCGAGCTGATACAGCGCTTCGGCCGTGGTGCCCCCGGGCGAGGTCACGCGGTTGCGCAGCTCGGCGGGGTGGACGGGCTGGTGCTCGGCGTAGATCGCCGCTCCGCGGATGGTCTGTACCACGAGTTCGCGTGCGTCCCGGCGTGAGAACCCGAGATGGACCGCCGCGTCGATGAGCGCCTCCATCATGAGAAACACGTAGGCCGGCCCGGTGCCGCTGATGGCCGTCGCGATGTCGAGGAACCGCTCGTCGTCGACGAACAGTTGTCGCCCCAGCGACCCGACGATGGTCCCGGCCTGCTCCCTCTGCTCCGACGAGACCTCCGGAGTCGCCGTCCACACGGTCATGCCCTCCCCGACCTGGGCCGGCGTGTTGGGCATCGTGCGCACGATGGCCCGGTGCTGCAGCAGCGAGGCGATGTTGCCGATGGAGGCGCCGGCCACGATCGAGAGCGCCAACGCATCCTGCCGAATCCCGCCCTTGAGCTCCGATAGCACGGCGGGCAGCACCTGAGGCTTTACCGCCAGGACGACGACATCCGCCTCCCGGGCCGCCTCGCGGTTGCACAGGGTGGTCCGGACTTCGAACTGGTCGCGCACCAGCGCAAGCCGGTCCTCGTTGCGGTCGCTCGCGATCATGCGCGCCCGACCGATGTCGTTGCCCCCCGCAAGGCCGCCGATCATGGCCGCGCCCATGGCACCGGCGCCGATGAAGGCCACGCCCGGTCCGTTCGACTGTGTTGTGCCCATGTCCGGTTCGGCCCGTCAGCCGGCCATGAACGGATAGCGGTACCGGGTCGGAGGGGCGAAGGTCTCCTTGACGCTGCGGGGCGAGACCCAGCGCAGCAGGTTGAGCTTCGATCCCGCCTTGTCGTTGGTGCCGCTCGCCCGGCCGCCGCCGAAGGGCTGCTGGCCCACGACCGCCCCCGTGGGCTTGTCGTTCACGTAGAAGTTGCCGGCCGCGAAGCGGAGGGCGTGGAGCGCGTCCTCCACGGCCCGGCGGTCGCGCGCGAACACCGCCCCCGTGAGCCCGTAGGGAGAGGTTCCGTCGACCTGCTCCAGCGTCTCGCTCCACATGCGGTCGGGATAGACGAACACGCTGAGGACGGGACCGAAGATCTCCTCGCACATGGTGCGGTAGTCGGGGCGGTGCGCGCGGATCACGGTCGGGCGAATGAAGTACCCCGTGCTGTCGTCCGCCTCCCCGCCGGCCAGGATCTCGGCGTCGTTCGAGTTCCTCGCGCCCTCGACGTATCCGGCGATCTTGTCGAAGGACTGCCGGTGGATCACGGCGCTCATGAAGTTCCCGAAGTCGGCGGGATCGCCCATGGTGATGCCCTCGGTCTCCTCCACGAGCTGGTCGCCGATCCGTTCCCAGAGACTCTCCGGGATGTAGGCGCGCGACAGGGCGCTGCACTTCTGGCCCTGGTACTCGAAGGCCCCGCGCAGCATCGCGGTCACGAGCGCCTCGGCATCGGCGGACGCGTGCGCGATCAGGAAGTCCTTGCCCCCGGTCTCGCCTACGATGCGCGGGTACGAACGGTAGTGGGGCAGGTTACCCGCGGCCGCCTGCCAGAGCGAGCGGAAGACGTCCGTGGAGCCGGTGAAATGGATGCCCCCGAAGTTCTCGCTATCCATGACCCCCCGGGTCACCATCCGGGGATCGCCGGGCACGAAGTTGACGACCCCGGGGGGGAGGCCCGCCTCCTCGAAGACCCGCATCACGAAGTAGTTGGAGTAGACGGCGCTGTGCGAGGGCTTCCAGACCACGGAATTGCCCATAAGGGCCGGCGAAGCCGTCAGGTTGCCCCCGATCGCGGTGAAATTGAACGGCGACACCGCGTAGACGAAGCCGTCCAGCGGCCGGTAGTCGGCCCAGTTCCAGATGCCCCCGGGAGAGTGGGGCTGCTCCGAATAGATCTGCTGGGCGAAGTGGGCGTTGAAGCGGTAGAAGTCGATGGTCTCGCAGGCGGCGTCGATCTCCGCCTGATGGCAGGTCTTGCTCTGGCCGAGCATGGTGGCCGCGTTGATCGTCGACCGCCACCGGTCGGCGAGAAGATCGGCCGCGGTCAGAAACACGGAGGCGCGCGCCTCCCAGGGCCAGGACGCCCAGTCACGCCGTGCCTCCATGGCCGCCTGCACGGCCGCCTCGACCTCGGCCGGACCCGCGAGGTGATAGCGCGCCACCACGTGGCCGTGGTCGTGCGGAAGAATACAGGTGGCGAGGTTTCCGGTCCGCACCTCCCTCCCGCCGATGATCAGCGGGATCTCGATCTCCTGTCCCGACATCTCGGCCAGCTTGCTTTTGAGGGCCGCGCGCGCGGGATCGCCGGGCGCGTAGTCGAAGACGGGTTCGTTGACGGGCGGAGGGACTCGGACGGTTCCGGCCATGGACATGACAGCCTCGGGTACGGTATGGAGGATCTGGGCGGCGACGGGAAAACGGTGGTCGCCCGGCTCGGGTGCGCCTTCGCGCAGCCCGGCGAAGGGCGCGGCCACCGACCGGCAGGGACAAATCTCGCGATTCGCCATCCCACCGCAAGGGTTGAGCCGGGGGGCCGCCGCGGGCCGCGCCGAGGCCCCCGCGATCTCTCGCCCGCGGTGCCTCCCGCGCCCTGCCACGGCGCGGAACGAGGGGGCCGCGAGTGGCGTACCCTGTCCTTCGAGACCATCTTGACCGCGCTCACCCAACGCGCGGCGCACGCGGCACCGTCACCCTCCGACCGGGGCAGAATCTGAAACCGGAGATCCAGCAGGCCAGAAGGGACTTCGCGGTCGTCATTCCCGCATTCAACGAGGCGCCGGTGGTCCCCGACCTGGTGCGCGAACTGCGGGAGGCCTTCCACGAGTTCCATCTCGACGGTGAAGTCGTGCTCGTGGACGACGGCTCCACCGACGGCACGGCGGAGGTGGCCCGCTGCGAGGCGGCGGACTGGGCCGGGTTTCGCGTCGTCAGCCATCGGCGCAACCGGGGCAAGACCGAAGCGATGGTCACCGGAGTCAACGCCACCGATCGTCGCTGCATCATCCTCTTCGACGCCGATCTGCAGCACTCCCCGCGCGACATCCCCCGGTTCCTGGAGAAGCTCGACGAAGGGTGGGACATCGTCTCCGGGCGGCGCATCGGCCACTACGACAAGGCCGCGGTGTCGGAGATCTACAACCGCATGTCGCGCCTGCTGTTCCGTGTGCCGGTCACCCACCTCAACTCGGCCATGAAGGGGTTTCGGCGGGAGATTCTGGACGGGCTCACGCTCAGGCACGACTGGCATCGTTTCTTCGTTGTGCTGGCGCACGGGCGCGGGGCCACGGTCACCGAAATCGACATCAAGCTCTACGACCGCAGGGCGGGCGAATCCAAGTACCAGGGGCTGTGGCGCGTGGTGATCGGCGTTACCGACCTGGCATCCGTCGCCTTTCTGGTGTTCTTTTCGCGCAAGCCGCTGCTGCTGTTCGGTGCTTCCGGACTGGCTCTGGCGGCACTGGGAGGACTGGTTGCGGCGGGTGCCCTCTACCTGCGTTACCTGCATCCGGCGCTGGGATTCGAGCCCTACGTGCCCCCGTTCGGCTACCGTCTGCTGATCCAGTTGGTGGTCTTGCTGGAGACGCTCGGGTTCCTTCTGGCAGGATTCGGCCTGGTCAGCGAGCAGATCGCCCACGTCCGGCACGAGATCGAGGCGCTGCGACGCCAGTTGGCTGGCGGGACACGCGATGATGCAGGGTCCGGGCCCGCGGCTACCGGGGACGGTTGAGCGGTGCGCGCGGGCTGAAGCGACGCGGAACCGTGGGACGAGATCGATGAGCGCGAAGCGACGAGGCAAGCGAAAGCAGGCGCGGACGCCGCGCGCAGAGACAGCCTCGGCACGGAAGAGCGCCCCTTCGCGGGCGCCGATGGCCTCAGGCGGCGCTCCCGCCATTCCCAGGTGGCTTCCGTGGGCCCTCTTCCTCGGGCTGACGGTGATCCTCTTCCGCGGGTTCATCTTCAGCAGCGCGATGCTCTACGGGAGCGACACCCTGGCCGGCGGCTACATGGCACGCGCGATCTACGCGGACGCCCTGGCCGAACTGGGCCGCATCCCGGGATGGCTGCCGCAGTTCCTCGGGGGCACCCCCTTCGTGGAAGCGCTCAGTGGGGCGGATGCCTTCTACCCCCCGTCTCTTCTGCTGCTCATCCTCGTGGAGCCCTACCGGGCCCTCGGATGGAAGCTCGTCGTTCACGTGGCGGCGGCGGGCTTCTTCATGTTCATGTGGGTGCGCGCGCTCGGGGTTTCCCGAGCCGCCGCACTGGTCGCGGGAACCGGCTACATGCTCGCCCCGGTCTTTGTCGGGCTCGTCTTTGCGGGTCACGACGGCAAGATGTTCGTCACCGCGCTGACCCCCCTCCTGCTCTGGGCGACGGAGCGCCACTTCCTGCGGCCCGGCCTCAAGTCGTTCACCTGGCTGGCCCTGGTGATCGCGCTCGTGATCCTGACGCCGCACTTCCAGATGGCGTACTTCCTGTTCGGTGCCACCGGGATGTTCGCCATCTTCCGCAGCATTCAGATCCTGCGCGGGACCGGCCCGGAAGCCGTGTCGGCGGACCGCGACCATCCCCCGGATGTGAATGCCGCCGGGACGCGCCCCGGCTCGCGGTCGCGGGCGGCCTCACGCTTCGGTCTGTTTCTCGCGGCGTCGATCGCCGGCGCACTCATCGCCGGCGGCCAGCTCCTGCCGGCCATCGACTACGTGACCGCCGATTCCCGGCGCACCGCGACCTCCGAAGCGCTCGACGAGGAAGCCGCCCTGGAGTGGTCCAGTTCGTGGTCGCTGCACCCGGAGGAGGCCTTCTCCCTCGTCATCCCCGAATTCGCGGGAGCCAACATCGGCGGTACGGGAAGCTGGGCCGACAACACCTACTGGGGCCGCAATCCGTTCAAGCACAACCACGAATACGCGGGCCTGGTACTGCTCTTGCTGGCCGCGATCTCGTTCGTGGGCGGACCCCTGCGCGGACTGCGCTGGTTCTTCGCGGGGCTGGCCGGGACCGCCCTTCTCTTCGCTCTCGGCACCCATACGCCGGTCTGGCGCATCGCCTACGAGCTCCTGCCCGGCATCAGCCTCTTCCGGGCGCCATCGCAGGCGGCCTACCTGGTCGCCTTCAGCGCGGCGACGCTGGCGGCGCTGGGGGTGGACCGCATCTTCGCCTGCGTGCGCGATCCCGAACTGGGACGGCGTGTCCAGCGGCTGGTTCTGGTCGCTGCCGGCACGTTGGGAGCAATCGCGCTGCTCGCCGCCGCGGGTGCGCTGACCTCTCTGTGGACCTCCGTCCTCTATCCCGGAATCACCGAGGCCAGGCGCCAGACGCTGGCGGCTGCGCTGCCCTGGATCGGGACCGGTGCCTGGATCGCCGTGTTTCTGACGGGGGCCGTGGCGGCGGCGGTGTGGGCGCTGCGAAGGGCGTACGTGGCGCCCGGGATCGTGCTCGGCGCGCTCGTCGCCGTGGTCGCACTGGACGCCTACCGCATAGACCGCGTGTTCATCCAGACCATCGACTTCGAGCGCTGGTCTGCCCCGGATGCCAACATCCAGGCAGTGCTCGACCGCGAGGCCGGCAGCTCCGAACCGTACCGCATGCTGTCGTTCCGAAACGCCGGCCAGGACCTCATGCCCGCGCTCTACGGCATCGAGCTCGCCGGGGGGCACCACCCCAACGACCTGGCCCGCTACCGCCATCTCATCGGCATGGTGGGCTCGGGACAGCCTATGAACCTCTACGGCAGCGAGAACATCCGCAGGCTGCTCAACGTGCGCTACCTGCTCTGGCCCGATCTGCAGATGGGGAGTTCGCCGCAGGGGAATGTCTTCAGCCGGACGCAACTGCCCGACGGCCGCATCTACGAGACGGTTTTCGTGGAGGCCGGCCTTCCGCGCGCGCGCCTCGTGGGAAGCGCCGTCGTCAGATCCGACGACGAGGCGATGGCGTACATGCTCTCTCCCGCGTTCGACCCCGCAGGGGAGGTGGTGCTGGCGGAGCCATCGCCCGTCGACCTGCCGGGCGCGCCTGTCGCGGGCGAGGTCGACTGGCTGGAGCGCGGCCCCGACCGCATGAGGCTGGCCGTCCGCTCCTCCGCGCCGGCGCTGCTCGCCATAGCAGACAACTGGTACCCCGCGTGGCATGCGAGCGTGAACGGCCGCGACGCCCCCGTGCTGCGCGCCTACCACACCCTGCGCGCCGTTCCCGTGCCGGCAGGGGAATCCGAGGTCGAGTTGTGGTACCGGTCCGACGTGGTGCTGCGCAGCTTCTGGCTGGGCTTCATCATCCTGACCGGGCTGCTCGCGGCCAACGCGGTCGGCATCTGGTCGGCCCGCCGCGCGACCCGGAGTGCGAAGCCCTGAAGAAGTGGTTTTCGCTGGCGGCGCGCGTCGTCCTCACGGTCATCGTCACCTGGTTCATCCTTGATCGGGTGGGGCTGACCGTGGCCGAACTGCGGGAGTGGCAGGATGTGCTCGCCCGCCCCCGGCTGCTTCCGCTCATCGGCTCGACGTTGCTCCTGCTCGCCGCCTACGCCCTGAGCGGCCTGATCTGGGGCGGGGTGGTGACCGGGCTGGGCGGGCCGCGGCTGTCTGCGGGCGACGCCGTAAGCATCTTCATGATCGCCAACATGGGCCGGTACGTGCCCGGAAAGGTGTGGTCGATCGCCGGGATGGCCGCGCTGGCGAAGGGGAAGGGGGTTCCCGTGGCAGTCTCGGCCACCTCCGCGGTGATCGTGCAGGGCACAGGGCTGATGGCCGCCGGCGCAATCGGGCTCGGCGCATTCGTCGGAGGACCCGTGCCGCTGCCGCGCTGGGGACTGGCCGGCGCCGGGGTGGCGGCCGGCCTGCTCGTGCTCGTGCTTGCCGTTCCCTCCCTGTTCCACTGGGCGGTCGCCCTGTGGTTTCGCATCGTCCGCACCGCCGCTCCCGCGAACCTGACCGCCGCTCTGGTGCTTCGCTGGCTGTTCCAGGTGGCGCTGGCCTGGGTGGCCATGGGCGCATCCTTCTGGATCCTGGCCGCGAGCCTGGGCATGGCACTGTCGCCCGTGCACGCCGGCTCGGCGTTCGCGGCGGCGTACGTGGCGGGCTACCTGATGCTCTTCGCGCCGGCGGGTGTCGGTGTTCGCGAAGGATTCCTGGTCGCCATCCTCGCCCCTGCACTCGGGAGTGGACCGGCCACCGTGCTCGCGATCGCCGCCCGGCTATGGATGACCGCGGCTGAGGTGATTCCCGCCGCCATCCTGTGGGCGCTCCATCAGCGGTCGCTGTCGCAGCCGGAACCGAAGCGAGGTTGACCACGACCTCGCGCGCTGCCTAAACTTCGGGCGATTTCGGAGTCCGCCCGCGCTCGGGATCGAGAGCGCGGACGGGTGGGCGAGGAGAACGAGAATCATGCTGGCGACGGACAAGATCGAGGAGGTCCTCGAGACCGTGAGACCCGCGATCCGGCAGGATGGGGGCGACGTCGAGCTGATCGACTACGACGAGGCGGAAGGGGTGGTCATGCTTCGCCTGATGGGCGCGTGCGAAACCTGCCCGATCTCCATGCTCACTCTGAGAGAAGGCATCGAACGGCGCCTGAAGGACCGGGTTCCGGGGGTTACCAGGGTAGCCGCCGTCTGATTCCACGGCCACTTCACCATCCCACCTGCACTTCGTCCTGGGCGGGGTATGTCGCAGCAGACTCTCATCGAAGCGGTAACGAACGCCCTGTCCGGGGTACGGCACCCGGCCAGCGGGCGTGACATCGTCTCCAGCGGACGCGTTCAGCAGCTCGAGGTCGATGAAGGAGGGCAGGTGCGCTTCGCCTTCCAGCTCAAGCCGGACGACCCCGGATCGCTGGTGAAGTCCGCCCGCACCGCCGCCGGGGGCGTGCGCGGCGTGTCGGGGGTGCGGGTCAACGTCCAGCTCCCCAAGAGCGCGCCGAGCCGCCCCGCAGCCCCGGAAGGTTCCTCGCCGCCCGCGGGCGCGCCTGCGCCGCCTCCCGCGCCTGCAGGGCGCTCGCGCCTCGTTCCCGGCTCGGTACCCGCGCCGACCCCCCGGCCGGGCATCCTCGCCGACACCCGCTACGTGGTGGCGGTGAGCTCGGGCAAGGGAGGCGTGGGCAAGTCGATGGTCACCACCAACCTCGCTGCAGCGCTCGCGCGCCGCCGCCTGCGGGTCGGACTTCTGGACGCCGACATCTACGGCCCGAACATCCCGGTCATGTTCGGCGAACGCCGCCGGCCGAGCGTGTCCGGCGGCAAGGGCAAGGAGATGATCGAGCCGCTCGAGGCCCATGGCGTCAAGCTCATGAGCCTCGGATTCCTGCTCGCGGACGAACAGCCGGCGATCATGCGCGGCCCGCTGATCGCGGGCGTCCTGAAGCAGTTCCTGGAGCAGGTGCGCTGGGGAACTCTGGATGTCATGCTTGTCGACATGCCCCCAGGCACCGGCGATGCCCAGTTGTCGCTGGTGCAGAGCGTCAACCTCGACGGGGCCATCATGGTCACCACCCCGCAGGGTGTGGCCACCACCGACGTCCGGCGCGGCATCAAGATGTTCGAGCGCGTCAACACGCGGATCATCGGCGTCATCGAGAACATGAGCGGGATGGCCTGTCCGCACTGCGGTGAACCGGTGGACGTGTTCGGCACGGGCGGAGGGGAGGTTCTGGCAAGGGAGCAGGGCGTACCCTTCCTGGGCGCCGTGCCGCTGGACCCCGCGGTTCGGCGGTCGGGCGACGACGGGCTGCCCACCGTGGTGGGCCGGCCGTCGTCGCCGGTTGCGCAGGCGCTGAACCGAATCTGCGACCAGGTGGTGGTGGCGTTGCGCGAGGGGACCGGTTGAGGTGGTCCCCGCTTCCGCGCGTCGGCCCGGATCGAATCCGGCGGATGCCCGCGCATGTGATGGTGCGCGACTATCCGGAGTCGCTTGCGCCGCTGCTTGCCAGGGACATCGATCTGGACCGGTTGGGTGCGTCTCCGGTAGGGGCGTTCGCCGCCCCTGACCTGATCGCCGAGATCGAAGAGGTCATCGCCTGGCGACCGCCGGCGCGGCCACCCGCCTGACCTGCGCGGCTATCCTTCCAGCCACTTGCGGTCGGCTTCACTCAGTTCCTTGCGCTTGCGGGGCGCGATCAGGCGGAGCACCACATACCCCAGGAGTGCGATCGGGGCCACCTTGAAGAGCAGGAAGCTGGCCAGGCCGAAGCCGATGGAGAACACCGTGCCCGCCACCGCGAGCAGCACTCCCACGACCAGCAGCGTCACGAGGCCAACGGCGAACAGGGTCAGCAGGGCGCTGATCATGTCGAGCATCTCCCCGGGCCCAATGCCCGAATCCTGATGACGAAACCCGTCATGGGGTCCACACTACGTCGATCGCCCCGATGTGCGCGTCGACTTCGATCGTAAGCCGTGTCTCCGCGCCATCCCAGTCCGCGGAGTAGTAGCTGTCGCCTCGCCTGAACATTTCCTGGGCATCCACGGACGTCAGGAGCGCATCCACCACCAGCTGCACGCCGAGGCCCCGCGGAAAGCGAAGTTCCACCGCGCCCAGGTCGAGGTCGAGATCCACATCGGCGTCGCGCTGCCATTCCCCGTCGAAGTCCAGGGTCGCCTTGCCGGCCTTCGCCTCCAGCCGGATGCGGTCGGCGTTCAGGTTGCCGAGTCCGGTGGCAACCAGGTTGGCCGCGCCCGCCTCGAACGAGGCGAGTTCCAACTCCACGGGGTTGGGCATCGACACCTCGATGCGCGTATCGGATGCGCCCGTCTCGACATTCAACTCCCGGATTGCGAGCCCTCCCAGATCCAGGTCCGCCCGCGCCGCGCCAAACTCCAGGTCCAGCAACAGGGGAACTTCCGGCGACAGTTCCAGATCCAGTCGCCCCGATCCGTCGCGTGAGCCCATGCGGATACCTCTGCCGACGCGATCCATGCCGATCTCGAGGACTCCGTCCTCGTAGTGCGTCTGCGGTTCCATGAGATCGCGATCGTATCGAAGCTCCATCCGGTACAGGGTGCCGGGCTCCCCCGGACGCAGGTCGAGGACGCCGGCTCCATATTCCACCTGGACCTCAATCTCCCGCTCGCCACCCAGCTGGCGCGATGCCGTCACGGTACTCCAATCCTGGGCCGCAAGTCCGGTCGCCGTGCAGGCCAGCCCTCCGATGGCCGCGCAAGTCAGTCGTGCCAGCCCGGCGCCTCGCCGCTCTCGGTGCACGGGCGGATTCATCCACGGACTGCTGCTATTCACCGGTGCCTCCGTCGTCGGGGTGTCCGGGCTTCTCGCGCGAGCGCCGCCGGGAACGCCTCCGGGTCCACGCCCGCGTCGCCCGAATCCCCCCGCCGTACGTCGCCGCCATCCTGCCCGGGTCGGAAGTGCGGCCCGCCCCGGTGAGCAGCACGGCGCCGAAGCCGAGCATCAGCGCGATCATCGCGGTAGCCACCGCGACGAGGGTGAACAGCCCGCTCAGGAAGGAACCGAGCGTCGGCCCGCCCATTTCCGTGACGTGAGAAAGGGCCGACGGAAGAACGAGTGCTGCCAGGCCGACGGCCAGCACGTGCAGCCGGTTCGAGGGCCGGAAGCGGTCGAGGGCCGGGATGCCCTTGCGCGCCAGCCACTCGCCGACAACGCTCGCCACGGCCAGGTATCCCAGCCCACCGGCCAGGAGTGCGGCCAGGGGGAAGAGCGGCAGCCAGGCGACCAGCAGGGGGATGCCGATGATCGACACCAGGAGAGCGAGACCTCCCAGCACCCACAGCGGCAGAAGGAGAAAGCCGCCTGCCAGACCGACCAGCGCGGCCCGTCCGGGAGCGGCTCTCACCACTTCGGCCACGTTCTGCAGCCGGTCTCCGGCGAAGTGGACGACCGCAGTCCCTACGGCCAGGATGACCACGAGCCAGAACACGTCCCCGAAGAGACCGCTCAGACCGGATGTGACGTAGCGGAAAGGCAGCCGGGCGCGCGCTTCACCCTGACGGGAGGGCGGGCCGCGCTCCTCGTCCCCGGAAGCCGCCGCATCCGGCACCATCCCCGCTCCCGCGACGTCGCCGGCGTCCACGGTGAGGATGGTGCCCTCCACCGTCCCCCCGTCGCGCTCCAGTTGTCCGTCGATCACGCGCACCTCGCCCCCGATGTACGCGTCACCCTCGATGCGCAATGTCCCCTCGACCACGACCACGTCGCCGGAGACTTCCCCGGAAACGGTGGCGTCGCCCTCCACCACGAGCAGGGCCCCCTCGATATCGGTGCCGGCGTCAACGGTCACGTCCTCGCCCAGATGAAGCGACAGCTCCGTCAGATCGACGTCCTGGAGCGCCTCCTCCAGCACCCGGCCCCGTTGCAGGAGGAGCCGAAGCAGCGGGGGAACCAGAGCCGGCGCCATGCCTCCCACCTCGGCGCTCCCCGAAATCCGCGGCATCGGACTCTCTTCCGGCTGCGGACCGGCGAGCGCCTCCTGCAGCGCTCGGTCGACCCGCTCGGCGACGGCTCGCGCGTCACCGCTCAACTGTGCTCCGGGCTCCCACGCGAGCAGGGCTTCGGCGAGGGGTCCGTCATCCAGCGGAACGACCTCGGAGAGCAGGGACCGCCATGAGGCAGCGAGCTCCCCGCCCGCCTGGTAGCTGCCTACCTCCTCGCCGTCGACGCGGATCTCGCCGTTCTGAAAGGAAATCTCGAGGGCCGGGCCGGAATCGAACTCGAGCGACAGGGTCGCATCCACGTCCGACACGGTCACGCGGTTCGATACCACCTGCCGCTCCTGAGCGCCGGCGGGCTGCGCCGCGCCCGCCGCCGAGAGCGCGAGCACCGCGCCGAACAGCGGATTCAGGCCGGCGGGGCGGGAGGGGTCAGCTGTAAACATGGCGAAGCGCGAAACGGGGGAAGCCGATGTTGCGGTGAAGAACCCAGATGGAACTGAGCATCAGGGTCGTGAAGCCTGCCGCGGCCGCGACCGCGGTAGCAGGCGACGCGATCAGGTATTCTGCGAGCGAATAGGCCCGGAAGGCCGCCCCGCTCTGCATGACCGCCGCCAGCAGCGAGCTGCCGAACGCCGACAGGGCGTCGCGAGCCTGCCACCACAGATAGGTGACGAGGCTGCCGGTGGTAAGCTGCGGGACGGTTGAGAGGAAGGCCGCCAGCGCGGCGAATGCCGCAACCGGCATGCTGGTCAGCGTCCCCGCGAGCACCCATCCACGCGGCGAACGAGGCAGGAGCCGCCACCTCTGCGCAGCCTGGCTCCGGCCAGCGGCTTCTTCGGCCACCTCCCGCCAGCGCGCCATCACCGTCTCGGCGAAGCCCGCGGCAGGCGCGAAGGAGGGCAGGGCTTCCAGTGTGGCGACCAGGCGCCGCCAGCCCGCCAGCCTGCTCTCACAGTCCCCGCACGTCGCAAGATGCGCCTTCACCAGGGTGGCGCGTCTCCGGGGCAGCCCACCGTCCGCGAGCTCCTGCAGCCGCCTCCCGGAGAGATGAGTGTCCGCGGCCCGTCCGGTCAGCCAGCGGCGCAGCCGGACCCACGACCATGCCCGGGAGGAACTCGAGGCCTCGCCGGGGAGATCGATCCCGGAAAGGACCCGCTCGGCGAACCGGCCGGGGGGGGTGAACCGCCCCAGTCGGCCGAGCTCGCCGAAGACTTTCCGCCAGGCATCGACCCGGCCCTGGCACTCGGGACAGTCCGCCAGATGCCTGCGGGCGGACGCGGTCTCCGCGTCGGCAAGTCCTTCAGCGGCGTCGAGCAGGCCCTGGATCGCGTCATCGTCCAGATGCCTGCCGTAGCTGGATCGGTCCGAATTCATCTGCGGCCTTTCCCTGCCTCCGCCTGTCGTGGCGTTGCCATCTTCGCGGGATCTCCAGGATCCGGGGTCATCGTATTCCAGGCATCCATGCCGTCCATCGGTTCCCCCGGCGTACGGCACGAACCCGCGGGAAGTTTCGCGTCCATGCGCATCGAATCATGCCTCGGCGAGCCGAAGCTTGAGCTCGGCCCTGGCCCGGTGAAGGTAGGTCTTTACCGTGCCCAGCGGGATATCCATGATGCGGGCGATCTCGTCGTAGGTGTGTCCCTCGATGTGGCGGAGCAGCACGACCACCCGATACTCCTCGCGCAGTTCCCCGATCGCGGCTTCGATCTGGCCGGCGAGCTCCCGGTTCTGAACGTACTCTTCGGGGCTCTCTCCGGGCGACTGCACCACCAGGCTGGTGCGCGCCTGGGCCTCCGGGGTAACCGCGTCCGGCGCGCCGTGCATGGAAACGGTGGGCACGCGCCGCTTGCGCAGATGATCGATGGTCAGGTTGTTTGCGATCTTGAAGATCCAGCTGGAGAACTTGTATTGGGGATTGTAGGTATCGATCGCGTTGAAGGTGCGGATGAAGGCTTCCTGCGCCAGGTCTTCGGCGAGGGTGCGGTTCCTCACCATCCTGTAGATGAGGGAGAAGACGGGACGTTCATATCTGGAGAGCAGTTCGCGATAGGCGCTCTCCCGACCCTCGGCGGCGAGGGTGACGAGTTCCGCGTCTTCGACGCTCTGGTAGTTCAAGGACATCCGCCGGATGAGGTTCGCGCCGTCCCGTACGAGAATTGATGATGAACGTTTCCGGAGGTCAGCCGTCGTCGGGTGAGGATCGCGCGCGCCAGGTGCACGAGATCTTCTCGCGCATCGCGCCACGCTACGATCTGCTCAACCGCGTGCTCAGCCTGAGCGTCGACCGCTGGTGGCGTCGCCGGGCCGTGCGCGCGCTCGACTATGCCCGTCATGATTCGGCCCGATACCTCGATGCCTGTGCGGGCACCTGCGACCTGGCCATCGAGCTGGCGACTCGCCCGGACTTCCGGGGCAGGGTGGTGGCGCTGGACTTCGCGGAACCCATGCTGCGCCGGGGCGGGAGGAAAAGCGTTCGTCTGCCCGTCCATCCGCTGTGCGGGGACGCGCAACGTCTGCCCTTCGCCGACGAATCCTTCGATGGCGCCATGGTGGCCTTCGGGGTGCGCAACCTTTCCCACCTCGAGCTGGGGTTGGCGGAACTGCGCCGGGTGCTGCGCGACGGGAGCCCGCTGGTCGTTCTCGAATTCACCACTCCTCCGAACCCGATCGTCCGGGCCGCATATCTCTGGTACTTCCGGCACATTCTTCCGGCGGTCGGCCGGATCGTGTCGGGGCACCGCTGGGCGTACAGTTATCTGCCGGCCTCGGTCGGTGAATTCCCGGGACCGCAAGTCCTGGGCCAGCGACTCCTGGACGCGGGATTCGGCACGGTGCGGTGGCAACTGCTGACCTTCGGGATCGCGGCGATCCACGTCGGTGTGAGGTAGTTCGGGGGACGGCGGACCCCGGATGGCCCGGCTTCACCCGGGGGGCGGTCCGACCGGCGGAACCGAATCGGTAACTCCCTCCACTTCCCAGGTCGTCACTTCCCCGAGCGTCTCGACGGGCAGGTCGAACCGGGAGGGATCCCCGAGAATGAGTATGACCATCCGGCCGGGGTCCAGATGCCTGCGCAGAACGTTGTGCACGTCGGTTGCGGAGACTCGCTGCACCCCCGCCACGTACCGTTCCAGCCAGTCTTCCGGCAGCTCCTGGGCGTCGTGCAGCACGCGCCGGGAGACGACCTGCATCGCTCCCTGGAAGTTGAAGGAGAAACCGTTGCTGGCCGCTTCGACCGCGGCTTCCACCTCGCCGCGCGCGGGAGGCGAGCTTCGCATCTCGTCCATCACCTCGAGGATCGCCCGCGTCGCGGCGATCGTCGACTCGCTCTTCGTTCGCGTGAGCGCGCCCACGATGCCGTCGTTGTCGTCGGGCGTCGTCCAGAAGGAGCCCGCGCTATAGGACAGGCCGAGTTCGGTGCGCACCCGGTTCAGAATCCGGCTCGAGAAGCCCCCGGATCCGAGGATGGAGTTGGCGATGCGGGAGGCGAAGTAGTCGCGAGAGTCCTCCTGGCGGATGGAGCTTCGGTGCGCCATGACGATGGTTGTCTGGTCCAGCTCCCGCGGGATCAGGTAGACCCCCGGATCGTCCAGGATGTCGGGCACCGGCGGTTCGGGCAGCTCCTCCTCGCAGGCCGGCCATCCGGAGAGGAACTCGAGCAGGTGAGCTTCGACCTCCTCCCATTCCAGGTTGCCCGACACCCCCAGCGCCAGGTTGTTCCGACACAGGATGCGACCATGGGCGGTGAGCAGGTTTTTTCGCGAGAGATCCTCCGGTTCGAGATCGCCGGGTGCCATTTCCCAGCCGATGGGGTGGTCGCCGAACATGAGGCGGTTGAACTCGGAGAAGGCCAGACGACCCGGGTCGTCCGGGCGGCGCAGGGCGCTCTCCAGTTCCTGGCCGCGCCACACCTCGACCTGCACCGAATCGAAGCGGGGATTGAGGAGCATGTCCTTCCACAGGCGCAGGCCGGGCTCGAGATTGGCGCTGAGCGAGTTGAGGGTCGCGGAGGTGCTCCCGCCCGAGGATCCGAACGCGAGCTGCAGCGCGTGCTGGTCGACCTGTTCGTCGACGGAGTCGGGGTGCAGCTCGATCGTCCCCCCGAAGCGCAGCAGCGAGGGAAGCGCGGTGGTAGCGGCGTACAGTTCGCGGCCGAGGAGTCCGAAACCGCCCGCAAAGCGCGCGTAGACGTTCACCAGGGGCAGGGAGTGGTCTTCCAGGAAGAAGACGGTCACGCCCTCGATCTCGTGCTGCGAGGGGGTGGGCGGCGTGAAGGACAGCGGGGCGAATCGGAGCGCCTCGATGGCCTCCCGGTCGGCGGGCGGCCGCTGCGCATTCGCTCCCTCCGGCGCCGCAGCCGCCGCCGCGAGCAGGGTGGCGATGACCGCCTGTCGTCCCGGCCCGAGTCCGGTCACGGGTCGGTTTCCCCGGTGCGCTTCACGAGGGTGGCGACGGTGCGGTTGTCGCGCGTGAAGTAGGTTTGCACCACGCGCTGCACGTCGGCGGGCTGGACGTCGTAGAGCCGGGCGGTGCGCTCGAATGTGGTCTGCCAGTCTCCGTAAAGGGTGACCGAACTGGCGAGCTGAAGCGCGAGCCCCAGGTTGGACTGCAGGCGCCGCACGCCGGACGCCACCAACTGGTTGCGCACGCGCTGCAGCTCCCTCTGTTCGGGAGGCTCCAGCGCCAGGCGCTCGAGTTCTTCGTAGAGGGCGGCTTCGATCTGCGCGGGGGTGCTCGGCGCGCGTGGGGTTACATGCACGACGAACTGTCCGGGGAAACGCGATCCGGGCACCGTGGACGCAGTGACCGCGGCGGCCAGGCGGTCCTGCGTGATCAGGCGGCGGTAGAGGCGGGAGGTGCGTCGTCCCGACAGCACGGACGCCAGCATGGTGAGCGCCGGACTGTCCGGGTGATGACCGCTCACCGTATGCCAACCCACCCGCAGCTGCGGCTCGGCGTCCATCACCAGTTCCACCCGGCGCTCGCCCCGCTGCGGAGGCTCGACGGCGAGCACGGGAGGAGGGGGGTCGCCGGGGCGGACGTCGCCGAGGTAGTCGCGCGCCCAGGCCGCGATCGAATCCGGCACCACGTCGCCCACGATGGCGACCACGGCATTGCGGGCGCCGTAGTAGCGGCGGTGATACTCCTCCACGTCGTGGCGCGACAGCCGCTCCAGGTCCGACATGTACCCGACCACCGGAACCCCGTACGGATGCATCAGGAACGCCGTCCCCAGGTGGACCTCATAGAGCAGGCCCCCCGGGTTGGTGTCCACGCGGGTGCGGCGCTCCTCCATGACCACGTCGCGCTCGGTGTAGAATTCGCGGAAGACGGGGTTGTGCGCCCGGTCGCTCTCGAGCAGGAACCACATCTTGGCCCGGTTGGCCGGTAGTTCCACGAAGTAGGTCGTGGCCTCGGAGGAGGTGGTCGCGTTGAGGTTGCGGGCACCGTTTCTCGTGAGGATGCGGCTGAACTCGTTGGAGACGACGGGGGCCTGCGCCTGACCCTCATAGGCTTCCACGCGCTCCCGGAGCGTCCTGAGGCGTGCGGTGTCGGGGGCGGTGGCGGACGACTCGAGCAGCAGGGAGTCGTGGGCGGCGTCCATGCGCGCAAACAGATCGCGTTCGGCTTCCACGTCGCGGGTGCCCACCGTGGTTGTGCCCTTGAAGAGCATGTGCTCGAGCAGATGGGCCGTGCCGGTGGTGCCGAGCGTCTCGTTCACGCCCCCCACCGCGTACTCGACGACGAACGCCACGGTCGGAGCCGATGGC
>JAPPHB010000056.1:0-75858 GCA_028821195.1 Gammaproteobacteria bacterium | reverse complement strand
GTTCACGCCCCCCACCGCGTACTCGACGACGAACGCCACGGTCGGAGCCGATGGCTTGGGGAGGATAATGAGCCGCAGCCCGTTGTCGAGCGTCAACTCGTGCACGGGAAGGTCGGGAACGACGATGCCGTCCTGGCCCGAGGCCCGCTCGGGAAGCGAACCGAACGAAACGAGGACCGCGGTCGCGAGAATCCCGGCAGCTCGCTCAGTGCTGGTCATTGAGGTGGCGGCTGGCAGCGGGGACAGTGGAACGCCGATCGGTTGCTGATCACCGTCCTCAGGACAACCCCCGGACATTTCATGCAGGGCTGACCTTCTCGACCGTATATCACCAGACGGGGGCCGAACGATCCTTCCAGCCCGGCTGGGTCGCGGTAGTCCCGCAGGGTCGTGCCGCAGGCGGCGATGGCGGCCCGCAGTACTCTTCGTATGGCTCGGTGCAGGGGCGCGACCTTCGCCGCCGGAATCGCCCGCGCCGGAACGGCCGGATGGATGCCGGCGAGAAACAGCGCCTCGTTGGCATAGATGTTCCCGATTCCGGCTACGCGCCGCTGATCGAGCAGCCACGATCGGATCGGTGAGCGTGAGCGGGCGAGTTCGGCCGACAGACGACGGGCCGTGAAGGAACGGCTCAGAGGTTCGAGCCCCAGCGTGCGCGACCAGCGACGCCAGGAGCTGCCGGAAAAGCGCCGCAACCGCCCGAATCGGCGCACGTCGCTGTAGACGGCCGCGTCGCCGCCCGCCAGATCGAAGGTGACGCCGGTGTGGATGGGGAGCGGGGTGGGGTCGCCGCGCGGATGATACAGGAGGCGGCCGGTCATCCCCAGGTTGATGACCAGAACCGTGTCCGGGGAGCAGAACCAGACCACGTTCTTGCCCCGTCTGCCCACCTGGTCGATCTCGGCGCCGGCCATCCCGCGGGCGAAGGCGCCAGCCGGCTCCGACAGCAGATCGGGGCGGGGCACCCGCACGCCGGAGATCATCCGGCCGGTGAGATGCGGTGCCAGGCCGCGCGCGATCGTCTCCGCTTCAGGAAGCTCCGGCAGGCTGACTCCGGCGGCTGGAGGTGGGGGACGGGGCGGTGACGCTCAGGTTTCCACAGCGGTGCCCGCGGCGGTCACCATGAGCATGTTGTTGATCACCTCGTAGTCAAGATCGACGGACACGACTGCGTTGGCGCCCCGGTCGGCGGCGCGCTCGGCCATCTCGCGCAGGGCATGCGCGCGGGCATCGCTCAGCGCGCGCTCGTACGCGTTGGAGCGCCCACCCACGACATCGCGGACGGCCGCGAACAGATCCTTGAAGATGTTGGCGCCGATGATCGCCTCGCCGGTGACGATGCCGAGATAGTCGCGCACCGGACGTCCTTCAAGCGTTGGCGTAGTTGTAATGATCATGGTTTCCCTTGTTCACGAAGCAGGGTTGTCGAAGTTGTACCGCCGGGCGTCGTCCGGCTCCGGCATCGGAGGAGAAGTCAGTTCCTCGCCAGCTCCCGCCATCCGATGTCGGACCGGAAGTACCTGCCTTCAAAACGGATCTCGCGTGCGGCGCGCCGGGAACGCTCGGCGGCCTCCGCCAGCGTGCGGCCGAGCCCGGTCGCGGCGAGCACGCGGCCTCCCGCGGTCAGCACCGCACCTTCGTGGTGCCGGGTGCCGGCGTGGAAGAGAAGCACGTCGGGGTCGTCCGCGAGAGATTCAGGGATCTCCATGGCCGCGCCCGTCCGGTAGGACCCGGGATATCCTTCAGCCGCCAGCACCGTGGTCACCGCGGCTCCCCCGGCGGTGCCGGCACGGTGTCCCGCGAGTCCGCTCCCGTCGGCAATCGCCATCATCGGATCCAGCAGGGAACCCTCCAGCAGAGGCAGTACGACCTGGGTTTCGGGATCCCCGAAGCGGCAGTTGAACTCGACCACCCTCGGCCCCTCGTTGGTAAGCATCAGGCCGGCGTACAGGAGTCCGCGGAAGGGACAGCCAGCCTCCGCGAGCGCGTACAGCACGGGATCGAGGATTTCGTCGCCGACCCGCGCGATCAGGTTGTCGGTGGCCAGAGAGACCGGCGCATACGCCCCCATGCCGCCGGTGTTGGGCCCGGTGTCGCCCTCTCCGATACGCTTGTGATCCTGCGAGGCGACCAGCGGAACGGCCCGCTCCCCGTCGGCGAGGGCGAAGACGCTGAGTTCCTCGCCGGTCATGCGCTCCTCGATCACGACCTCGCGTCCGGCATCGCCCATGCTTCCCTCCACGAGCATCTGCCGGATCGCGACGCAGGCCTCGTCCGAATCGTCACACACGATCGCGCCCTTTCCCGCCGCCAGGCCCGAAGCCTTCACCACGCACGGCCCGCCCCCCTCCAGCACGTATGCTTCGGCCCGGGCCGCGTCGGTGAAGACGCGGTAGCCGGCCGTAGGCACGCCCGCGGCGCTCATGAGGTCCTTGGCGAAGGCCTTGCTCGATTCGATGCGCGCCGCCGCCTTCGAGGGCCCGAAGACGGGCACGCCCGCAGCCTCCAGGCGGTCCGCGAGGCCGAGCGCGAGCGGGACTTCCGGGCCGATCACCACAAGGTCCATCCGATGCGACTCCGCCCAGGAAGTCAGCGCCTCCACGTTCGTCGGGGCGATGTCGACCGCCCGCGCCATGCCTGCCATCCCGGCGTTGGGGCGCGTCGCGTAGAAACCGGCAGCGGGCGCGTCCCGGCGGAGCTTCCAGAGCAGGGCGTGCTCCCGCCCGCCGTTGCCGACGATCAGAATGCGCATGCCAGTGGTCCCGGGGCTATCTGCGGATGTTGTCCCGGATCGAGTCGCCCATCCTGCGGGCCGCCCCGCGCATGGATCCGATGAAGCTGCGAGCCTCCTCCGCGTAGGCCTCGGCCGCCGAGGAAATGTCGTCGCGGTAGGACGGGTCGGGGTCGTCGCGGCGAGGATACTCTCCCGCCACGATCCGGTCGTACTCGCCACTCTCGATCCAGCTCCGTATCTCGGAGAGCCGCAGCACCCAGAACGGATGGGTGACGCCGAGCAGGTTGAGCACCTTGAAGACGTGGTCGGCCACATCTCCGCCCTCGCGGTAGTCCTCGGCCTGGCGCACGAACTCGCCGAGATCGAGGTTCGAGGAAGTGCCGCCGCCCGCCATCTTCATCATGGCGTTCATGGCGACATCCGCGTCCTGGATGGAGAGCAGCCCGGCGCGGTCCGAGGAGAGCTCGCTCTTGCGGGACCACTCCAGCAGCCCCATGAGCACGGCCCGCGCGGCGAGTCCGACGATCGGGAACCCGAGGCTGGCAAGCTGGATCAACAGCACCATCATCGTGCGGTACAGCACGTGGCCGCTCATGATGTGGCCCACTTCATGGCCCAGGATGAACGACAGCTCGTCATCGTTCAGGATCAGGACCGTCCCCGAGTTGAGGATGATGAAGGGCTGGTCCATGCCGTAGGCGCCGGCGTTGGCGAGGGGCGTCTGGGAGACGTAGAGCGGGTACTCCTCGGTGTCCAGCGTCTCCACGATGTCCCGGTAGCGCTCGTAGATGTGCCCGTACTGGCGCTCGCTCACCCGCAGGGCGTTTGCCTGGAACGCGAGCCGGATGGGCTTCTCGCCGAAAAAGCCGAAAAGGGACTTCAGGACCTCGTCGAAGACGGGGAGCTTGCGCAGCGCGGCGAGCGCCGCGCGATCCGCGGGATGTTCCCACGAGCGCGACGAGATGCTCGTGAGGATGCGGCGCGCGTTCGCGTGGGGCGCGCCCCCGTTTCCATTGGCGTTCTCGGCCGCGCCGCCCGCACGGTCTGCGTCAGAACCGTCCATGGTGATTCTCCTTTGGCGGACGCCTGCCGGCGTCCTCGTATTCGTGTTGACCGCGCCGGGCTACCCCCCGCCGTGGTCGGTTCTCGTACGCCCTGCCCTGAACCGAGGTTTCGGCACGAATTCCGCCGTATTGCCGGAAGGCCATCACCAGCCAGGTCCGCGCCCAAGGGCCCGGTCGAGATCTTCGAGCAGGTCTTGCGGGTCCTCGATTCCCACCGACAGCCGCACCACGCGGCCGCTTACCCCCATCTCCTCCCTGCGCTCGCGCGGTACCGACGCGTGAGTCATGAGCGCGGGGACCGAGATGAGCGACTCCACACCTCCCAGGCTTTCCGCTAGTGCGAAAATGCGCGTGCCCTCCACCAGCCGCCGCACCGCGTCTTCGGTCGGCAGGGTGACGGACACCATGCCGCTGAACCCGGTCATCTGGCGCGCGGCCAGTTCGTGCTGCGGATGGGAGGGAAGGCCCGGATAGTGCACCTCTTCGACCGCCGGATGAGCCTCGAGGAAGCGCGCCATCGCCAGCCCGTTGGCGTTGTGTTCGCGCATGCGCACATGGAGGGTCTTTGTGCCGCGCAGACAGAGCCAGCAGTCCATGGGGCCGGGCACGGCGCCGGTCGACTTGCGCAGGAAGCGCAGCCGTTCGTTGAGGTCGGGGTCGCGCACCGTGAGAACGCCGCCGATGATGTCGCTGTGGCCGTTCAGGTACTTGGTGGTCGAGTGCATCACGATGTCCGCGCCCGTCTCGTGCGGGCGCTGATTGACGGGCGTCGCGAAGGTGTTGTCGACACACAGGAGAACGCCGGCGTCGCGGGTCGCGTCGGCGGCCGCGCGCAGATCGCACAGGCGCATCATCGGGTTGGTGGGGGTCTCGAGCAGGACCAGCCGCGTGTTCGGCTGGAGCGCGTCGCGGATTCGCTGCGGATCCCTCGAGTCCACAAACGAGAAGGAGAGGCCGGCGCGGTTCAGGACCTGGGTGGCCAGCCGCGTCGTGCCGCCGTAGGTGTTCTCCTCGCAGACCACGTGGTCGCCGGCCGACAGCAGGCGCGCCACGCAGTCGATGGCGGCCATGCCGCTCGCGAAGGCGATGCCGTGGGACGCCCTTTCCAGGGAGGCGACGTTGCGTTCCAGGGCTTCGCGGGTAGGGTTCTGGACACGCGCGTACTCCCAGGGCCATCCCTGGTCCAGTCCCGGCTGTACATAGGTCGAGGTCTGGAAGATCGGGGGCATTATGGAGCCGGTGTGCGGCTCGGGCGCCTGTCCCCCGTGAATCGCGAGCGTCGCGAGGCGAGGTTCGGGCGATTGCGTCCGTGCAGAGGGTTGGGTCATGGATCCCAAATGCGTCCGAAGGGGTTCTGGACAGCGGTCACAGGCCCGAATGTAGCAGTCCGTGCATGAATCCGCCCGAGCACCGGGAGCGGCGAGGCGCCGGGCGAGTCCCGCCGACCACCAGAGAGGTTCGCCAGGCATGCCAATCGTTCTTCCGCCCGATCTCATGGTAAGCGTCTCGGGTTTCCGGGGCCGGGTGGGAGATCCGCTCACGCCCGAACTGGTCACGGCGCTTGCCGCGGCGTACGGCGCATTCCTGCGCACCGAGGGCGGAGAGCGTTCCGTGATGCTGGGACGCGACTCGCGGACTTCCGGGCCCATGCTCGCGGCGGCCGCCGCCGCCGGACTGGCGTCGGTGGGGTGCGACGTGGTCGACGTCGGCATCGTCCCCACCCCGACGCTCATGATGGCGGTTCGCGACGGCGGAGCGGCAGGCGGGATCGCGGTCACCGCAAGCCACAACCGGGCGGAGTGGAACGCCCTCAAGTTCGCTACCGCCGAGGGAGTGTTCCTGGACGCACCCGGGATGGCCCGATTTCGCGAGCTGCTCGCGGAGGAGATTCCGCGCGCGTCGTGGGATCGGGTCGGTGAGGTGACGCGGGACGAGGGGGCGGCGGAGCGGCATCTGCAGGCGGTGCTGGACCTACTCTTTGTGGAGGTTGCCGCGTTGCGCGCACGGAGGTTCTCCGTGGCGCTCGACTGCGTTCACGGGGCGGGGGGTGCGGTCATGCCGGAGCTGCTGGAGCGGCTGGGGTGCCGGGTGCACGGCATCGGGTTGAAGATGGACGGGCGCTTTCCGCGCGACCCCGAGCCGACGGCGGAGAACCTGGGGGCTCTGGGCGAACTCGTGCGGGACTCCGGCGCCGACCTGGGAATGGCGGTGGACCCCGACGTAGACCGCCTGTCCCTGGTGGACGAGACCGGTGCTCCCGTGGGCGAGGACTTCACCCTGGCTTTGGCGGCGGCGACCGTGACCCGTCGGCGTCCAGGCCTCGTGGTGACCAACCTCTCCACCAGCCAGGTGGTCGAGGATGCCGCGGCCGCGGCGGGGGCGAAGACGCTGCGCGCGCCCGTGGGCGAGATCAACGTCGTGCGCCGCATGCTGGCGGAGGGAGCCGTGGTGGGCGGGGAAGGGAACGGCGGGGTGGTCGTGCCCGCGCTGCACCACACGCGGGATGCGCTGGTCGGCTCCGCGCTCGTGCTTCAGCATCTGCTCGACGAAAAGCTCTCGCTGGCCGCCGCCGTCGCCGCCTATCCGGCCTACCGCATCGTGAAGCACAAGGTCGCCTTCCCCAGGGACACGCTGGAGGCCGCGTACGCCCGTCTGCAGCAACGCTGGCCCGGCGCCGACCGGGACCGCACCGACGGGCTGCGGCTCACCTGGCCCGACCGCCGCGAGTGGCTGCACGTGCGGCCCTCCGGAACGGAGCCGGTGGTGCGGCTGATCGCGGAAGCGCGTGCGGGGCAGCGGGCGCGGGCTCTCGTGGAGGATGCGCGCGGCGAGCTTTCCCGGCTGGCGCGTTCCCACCGCGATGCGCGCGCGGTAGCTTCCCCGTGACACCCGCGGGGAGGCTGGCTGGCGGCCGCAGGGGCATCCGAACAACACCATCATCGGCAAGGAAATGTGTGGCATAGTGGGATACGTGGGTCCGGGTGACGCGACCCCCGTGCTGCTCGAAGGCCTGCGGCGCCTGGAGTACCGCGGATACGACTCGGCCGGTCTCGCGGTGGTCAACGGCAGCGCCCGGCTGAGCGTGGTGAAGCGGGCCGGCAAGCTGCGGCAGGTTGAGGCGGCCATCGGCCCCGACTCGCTGCGGGGGAGCTGCGGCATCGCCCATACGCGCTGGGCCACCCACGGGGCCCCGACCGAGCGCAACGCCCATCCCCACGTCAGTCAGGATGGCGGCGTGGCCCTGGTGCACAACGGCATCATCGAAAACGCGGCCCTGCTCAGGCGACGGCTCGAGGCGCGCGGCTACCGGTTCCGGAGCGATACCGACACGGAAGTGGTTGTGCACCTGGTCGACTTCTTCCTCAAGGAGGGATCCCCGCTGGAGGAAGCCCTGGCGCTCGCGCTGGAGCGCGTCGAGGGCACCTACGGCATCGCGGCGATCTCCGCGCACGAGCCGGACAAGCTGGTCGCGGCGCGCCAGGGGAGCCCGCTCCTGCTGGGGGTGGGAGCTTCGGGCCAGTACCTGGTGGGCTCCGACGCGGCCGCCGTGGTGGCCCAGACGCGCGATGTCGTCTACCTCGCGGACGGGGACTACGCAAAGCTCGAGCGCACCGGCTACCGGGTCTACCACATGGGGCGGGGCGCTGTGCGCCGCTCGGTGCATCAGGTGACCTGGGACCTGTCCGCCATCGAGCGCGGCGGCTACGAGCACTTCATGCTGAAGGAGATCTTCGAGCAGCCGCGCAGCCTGCGCGACGTGCTTCGGGGGCGGCTGCTGGAGGCCGACGGAATGGCTCGCCTGGGCGGGATCGAACGGCACCGGGAGGAGCTGCTCTCGCTGGATCGCGTGGTCATGACGGCGTGCGGAACCAGTTGGCACGCGGCGCTGATCGGCGAGTACATGCTTGAGGATCTCGCGCGCATACCCGTCGAAGTCGAGTACGCGTCGGAGTTCCGCTACAAGAACCCGGTTCTGGACGAGCGCACCCTGGTGGCCGCGATCAGCCAGTCCGGAGAAACCGCCGACACGCTGGCCGCGTTGCGCGAGGCTCGCCGGAGGGGAGCCCGCACCATGGGCATCGTCAACGTGGTGGGCTCGTCCATCGCGCGCGAGACCGCCTTCGGCTGCCACCTGCACGCCGGACCCGAGGTGGGGGTGGCGTCCACCAAGGCCTTCACCAGCCAGCTCATGGTGCTTGCGCTGTTTGCCCTGTGGATGGGACGGCACCGGCAGATCTCGCTGCTGGGCGGGCGCCGCGTCGTCCAGGCCATGCAGGCCCTTCCGGGACAGGTGGAGGAGGTCCTGAAGCTGAACGATTCCATTCTGGAGCTGGCGCGCACCTACAAGGACGCGCCCAACTTCCTCTATCTGGGCCGCGGCTACCAGTTTCCGGTGGCGCTGGAGGGGGCGCTCAAGCTCAAGGAAGTGAGCTACATCCACGCCGAAGGCTATCCCGCGGCCGAGATGAAGCATGGGCCGATCGCGCTGATCGACGAGGCCATGCCGGTCGTGATCCTGGCTCCGAGCGACCCCGTCTATCCGAAGGTCGTCTCCAACATCGAAGAGGTGAAGGCGAGGAGCGCGCGCGTGATCGCCGTCGTCAGCGAGGGCAACTCGGAGCTCGAGGACAAGGTGGATCACGTCATCCGGGTGCCGGACACGCTGCCCTTCCTGCGCCCCGTGCTCACGACGGTGCCGCTTCAACTGCTCGCCTACCACATCGCCGTCCTGCGGGGCTGCGACGTGGACCAGCCCCGCAACCTGGCCAAGTCGGTCACGGTCGAGTGATGGCACGGGGACGGGGGGTCACGCCCGCCGGGGCGGGAGGCGCGGGATGAGGATCGTCCTGCAGCGCGTGGCGCGCGCCTCGGTGACCGTCGACGGGTCGGTGGTGGGCCGCATCGACGGCGGGCTCCTGCTGCTCGTCGGGTTCACCCGCGACGATCGCGCGGACGCGCTCGAGTGGATGGCGAACAAGGTGCTGGGGCTGCGCGTCTTCAACGATGCGCAGGGCAGGATGAACCTGTCGCTCCGGGATGTCTCCGGCGACGTTCTGATCGTGAGCCAGTTCACGCTGTACGGCGATACCCGAAAGGGACGCCGGCCGAGCTTCATACGGGCCGCGGGGCCCGATGTGGCCGTGCCCCTCTACGAGGACTTCGTGGCGCTCCTGCGGGAGAAGGCTCCGGGCCGGGTCGAGACCGGCGTGTTCGGCGCCATGATGGATGTGGAACTCGTAAACGATGGCCCCGTCACGCTGGTGCTGGAACGATGACCGGCGGGCCAGCGGATGGGCGGCCCCCCGGCCTCGTGCTCGCGTCCCGGTCGCCCCGGCGGGCGGACCTGCTCTCCATGCTGGGCATCCCCTTTGAGGTCGATCCTGCAGACATCCCCGAGGAGGTTCTGGCCGGGGAGGATCCCGTCGCCCATACCCGGCGTCTGGCCGAGGGCAAGGCACGCGCCGTGGCGGGACGCCGGCCGGGACGGCTGGTGCTGGGGGGCGACACGGTGGTGGTGCGGGACGGGACCATCCTGGGAAAGCCAAGGGACGCCGATGACGCGGTCGCGATGCTGCTGAGCCTGGCGGGGCGGGCCCACGAGGTGGTCAGCGCGCTGGCGCTGGCGGAGCCCGACGGGTGCGTGCACGCCGGCGTCTCCCGAACCACGGTGTGGCTGCGGTCCTTCGGCGAGGAGGAGGCCCGGGCCTACGTAGCCACCGGGGAACCGATGGACAAGGCCGGATCCTATGCCATACAGGGCACCGGGGCGGTGCTGGTCGAATCGCTGGAGGGCGACTACTTCACGGTGGTCGGGCTGCCCGTGCCGCTGCTCGTGGGGCTGCTGGGCGCCGCCGGCGTCCCCTACGGGTTCGGTGACAGGGCAACGGCATCCGCAGGGGGCGTGAGACCGGGAACCGGAGCGCAGCCGTGAGCAGACAACGTGCGGTGCTCGCCCTCGACCAGGGCACGACCGGGTCGACGGCCCTGGTGGTGGCGAGCGACGGACGGATCCTGGGACGCGGCTACTCGGAGTTCACCCAGCACTTTCCCCGGCCGGGCCGGGTCGAGCACGACGCGGAGGAGATCTGGCGGGTGACCCGGCGGGTTGCGCGCGCGGCGCTGGACGACGCCGGAAGGGAGGCGCGCCTGGAGGCCATCGGCATCGCCAACCAGCGCGAGACGGTGGTGCTGTGGGACCGCGCCTCGCTCGAGCCGGTGTGCCGGGCCATCGTCTGGCAGGACCGCCGCACGGCGTCGATCTGCGCGGAACTGCGCCGCGGCGGCCACGAGTCCGAGGTGCGCCGGCGCACGGGGCTGGTTCTGGATCCCTACTTCTCGGGCACCAAGCTGACCTGGCTGTTTCGCGAGCGCCCGGAGCTGCGGGCGGCGGCGGAAGCCGGCGACCTGGCTGCGGGCACCATCGACGCCTGGCTGGTGGCGCGGCTGACGGGCGGTGCCGTGCACGCCACCGACCACACCAATGCCTCGCGCACCCTCCTCTACGACCTGCACCGCAAGGCCTGGGATCCGTCGCTCGCCGACCTGCTCGAAGTCCCGGCGGGCATCCTGCCCGAGGTGCGCTCCAGCTCGGGCGACTTCGGGATCGCGCGCGGCGAGCACCTGGGGAGGGAGGTTCCGGTTGCGGGCGTGGTCGGGGACCAGCAGGCCGCCCTCTTCGGACAGGGCTGCGTCCGGGCCGGCCGGGCCAAGGTGACGTATGGCACCGGGGCGTTTCTGCTGCTGCACACCGGCCAGGAGGTGGTCCCTTCCGAGAACGGGCTGCTCACCACGCTGGCCTGCGACGCGCGCGGCGGCCCGGCGTACGCCCTGGAGGGATCCATCTTTTCGGCGGGCGCGTCCGTGCAGTGGCTGCGCGACGGCCTGGGCATCCTCGAACACGCCGCGGAATCGGAGGAACGCGCCCGCGAGGTGGCGGACAACGCCGGAGTCTACTTCGTGCCCGCGTTCGTGGGGCTGGGCGCGCCCCACTGGATCCCCGAGGCGCGCGGCACGGTGGTGGGCATTACGCGTGGGACGACCGCGTCGCACCTGGCGCGCGCGGCGCTCGAGTCGATGGCGTACGGCACGGCCGACGTCATCCGCGCCATGGAGGAGGACGCCGGGCTGGCCACCGGGGAACTGCGCGCCGACGGCGGGGCCGCGCGCAACCGCTGGCTAATGCAGTTCCAGGCGGACGTGCTGGGCGTGCCCGTGCGCCGCGCACCCCGGGTGGAGACCACCGCGCTGGGAGCCGCCGGCCTGGCGGGAATCGCGGCCGGGATCTGGCCGGACGGCGAGGCGTTGGCGGCATCCTCCGGAGATCCCGAGATCTATTCGCCCGCGATGGGCTCCAAGGAACGCGACGCACTCATCGCCGGGTGGGAGAGGGCGGTCGCGGCCGCGCGCAGCTGGGCCAGCGAGGGAGACCCACCCGGCCAGGTTTGAGAAACCGCACCTCCATCCTATATATTCAACGCCGGGAAGACCGGACCTGACGCCGTCGGGCCAGGTGCGGGACAACGGGACACAAGGGGCGCAGCGAATGAAGAACAGCCGCTTCTATATCGGTCTGGTCGGCGTCGCGATGGTCGTGACGTTCCTCATCTGGACGGGCTTCGACAAGGCGATGGTCTACTACCTGACCCCGGTCGAACTCATGGCGAAGGTGGCCGAGGACGACACCTTCCACGACATCGGCGTGAAGGTGAGCGGCCGGGTGGTCAAGGGGAGCTACCAGGCCGAGGGCGCGTTCGAGCACTACTTCTCGGTGGTGGACCTGGCGCGCGAGGACGCGAGCTTCCGGGTGGAGTACCGTGACATCCTCCCGGACACCTTCAGCGACGAGACCGAAGTCGTCATCGAAGGACGCTTCCGGCGCGACGGGGTCTTCGAGGCCACGACCGTGCTGACCAAGTGTGGTAGCCGCTACGAGGCGATGCCGGAAGAGATGGCCGGATGATCCTGCTCGGGGAGTTCGCCCTCTGGGTGGCTCTGCCGGTTTCGATCTGGGGCATCGTGCTCGCCTTCGTGGGCGGGCACCGGAAGCGCGGCGACCTGGTTCTCTCGGCCGAGCGGTCCGTCTACGCCGTCTTCTTCCTTCTCTGCCTCACCTCGCTGGGCATCATCCTGGCGTTTGTCGGAGAGCACTACGAGTACCGGTACGTGTGGGGGTACTCGAGCCGCGAACTGGAAACCTACTTCAAGGTGACCGGGCTCTGGGCCGGCCAGCGCGGATCGCTGGTCTTCTGGGTGCTGCTCCTCGCCCTCTTCTCAAGCATCGCCGTCTTCCAGAACCGCCGCAGGAACCGCGAGTTCATGCCCTCGGTGGTGGGCGTCCTGCTCACGATCACAGCGTTCTTCCTCGGCGTGCTCCTCTTCGCCGACGTGAACCCCTTCGAGAGACTGCCGTTCACGCCCGCCAACGGGCAGGGGCTGAATCCGCAGCTCCAGAACTACTGGATGACCATTCATCCCCCGACGCTCTACCTGGGTTTCACCTCCTTCTCGGTGCCGTTCGCTTTCGGCGTCGCCGCTCTGATCACCGGCAAGACCGACTCGCGCTGGCTGGTGGTGACCCGGCGCTGGACCCTGCTGAGCTGGTTCTTCCTGACCAACGGCATCATCTTCGGCATGCGCTGGGCCTACGAGGAGCTGGGCTGGGGCGGATACTGGTTCTGGGATCCGGTCGAGAACGCATCCCTGCTGCCCTGGCTCACCGCGACGGCATTCCTCCACTCCGTGATGATCCAGGAGCACCGGGGAATGCTGAAGATGTGGAACCTGTCGCTGGTTTCGCTGACCTTCCTGCTCACCATCTTCGCGACCTTCCTTACGCGTTCCGGGCTCATCGAGTCGGTTCACTCCTTCGCGCAGAACACGCGCATCGCCTACATCTTCCTCGCCTTTCTGGGCGTTGCCACGATGGCGTGCCTGCTCCTCATCCTGTGGCGCAAGGACGATCTGCGCGCGGAACGCACCATCGAGTCGTTCCTTTCGCGCGAATCCGCCTTCCTGATGAACAACCTGATCCTGCTGGGGTCGGCGTTCGCGGTGCTCTGGGGTACGCTCTTTCCGCTGATCTCCGAGGGGTTCGCGGGGACCAAGGTGGCCGTCGGGCCGGCGTTCTTCAACCGCGTCAACATCCCGATCGGGCTGGTGCTGCTGGCGCTGACCGGGATCGGGCCGGTCATCGCCTGGCGGAAGGCGACGCGCCGGAACCTGGAGCGCAACTTCGTGTCGCCGCTGCTGATGGCGGCAGCCGTCGTGGCCGGGCTCATGATCGCCGGCATGCGCGGGTTCTACGCCCTCGCGACCTTCGCGATCTGCGGCTTCGTGCTCACCATTCTGGTGAACGAGTTCTGGAAGGGCACCCGGGCGCGGGCGCGCATCGAAGGCGAGGGGCTGGGCAGAGCCTTCCTGCATCTGATCGCGCGCAACCGCCGGCGCTGGGGCGGCTACATCGTGCACGTGGGCATCGTGCTCATGTTCGCCGGATTTGCGGGCGCTTCCTTCCACACCGAGGTCGACCAGAGCGTCGAGCCCGGCGACCAGATCCGGGCGGCCTCCCCCTACGGCCACGAATACGTGCTGACCTACCAGGGCCTGTCTTCGTCGCGCACCCCCAACATGTGGCAGTGGGTGGCGCTCATGGACGTGTCCCGGGACGGCCGCCGGCTCGGCACCATCACCGCCGAGCAGCGCATCTACTCGACCGCGGACCAGCCGATCCGGGAGGTCGGCATCCGCTCGACCCCGCTCGAGGACGTGTACGTCATCCTCGCGGGGGTCGAGGACTTCGAGGGCGCCGTTCTGAACGAGTCCTCGGCCCAGGGCGCGGTCTTCCAGGTGCTGGTGCGGCCCCTGGTGGGCTGGATCTGGTACGGCGGGCTGGTCATTACCCTCGGTTCGCTGATCGCCCTCTGGCCCGGCGCGGGCGGACCCGCCCGGCGCAAGGTCCAGGCCACGCCCGCGAGCGCCCGGCTCGCGAAGGTCTGACCCGGGCTGGCGTTCCGTCCGGTTCCTGCCGCTGGCTCCGCCGCCGCATAGCGCATGATGATCGTTCTGGGGGCAGTTCTGGTCGCGGCCGCGGTGGTCCTCTACGTCGTGCAGCCCGTGTTCAGTGGAGAGAAGGCGCCTCTCGTGAGCCTGGACGAGGAGTTCACCGAGGCGGAGGCGCGCAGGCACCTGAGCCTGGTGGCGCTGCGCGACGTCGAGTACGACTTCGCGACCGGAAAGATCGACGAACGCGACTATCGCCGCTTGCGCGACGAGTTGGCGCGCGAGGCACTGGATGCGTTGCAGGAGGTGCGGCAAAGCCGGGAGCAGGCAGAGGGTCGCCCTCCGCCCGCGCAGGACACCGTGGCCGACGACCTCGAACAGGAAATCGCGGCGTATCGGGCCGCCCTGAGAGCGGGCACGCTGTGCGACCGCTGCGGCAGCGCCAACCCGGAGGTGGCGCTCTTCTGCGCGGCCTGCGGCCGACGCCTTGAGTCGGAGCGCGGGGAGGAGGCCGCGCCGGCCGCGCGGGGCTGATGAGCTGATGCCCGCCACCGCTGCCGCCTCCCGCGCCGGCCTCCCGGTCCTCGAGGCCGCGTCGCTGGTGCGGGACTACGGGCCGGTGCGCGCCGTGAATCACGTCTCCTTCCGCCTTGGCGCCGGTGAGTTTCTGTCGGTGTTCGGCCCCAACGGAGCGGGCAAGACCTCCCTCCTGCGGCTGCTCGCCGGAGGGCTCCGCCCGACGTCCGGGGAGGTCCGCGTGTCCGGGATTCCCCTTACGGTCGGAGACCGGGCGGCGCGCGCCCGGATCGGCATCCTGTCGCACCTGAGCTTTCTGTACGGCCGCCTGACGGCCCGCGAGAATCTCCGCTTCTACGGCCGCCTGCACGGCCTCGGCGACCTGGACTCGCGGGTGCCGGACCGTCTGGCCGACGTCGGCCTCGAGCGCTACGCCGACAGCCCGGTGGACACGCTGTCCCGGGGCACGGTGCAGCGGCTCGCGGTGGCGCGCGCGCTGCTTCACGACCCCGGGATCGTCCTGCTCGACGAGCCCTACACCGGTCTCGACGCCTACGCCGGCGCGATGCTGCAGGAGCTGCTCTCGGCGCTGAAGGAAGGGGGCCGCACGGTCGTCATGGTCACGCACAATCTGGGGCGGGGGCTCGAGCTGGCCGACCGCGTGGCGATCCAGGTTCGCGGCAGCTTCGTGTTCGAAGCCGAGCGGGCCGATCTGGATGCCGCTGGCCTGGAACGGTCCTATCGGCGCGCGGTGGAGGGAAGGGCGTGACCGTCTACCTGCGGCAGGTGGCGGCGATCGTGCGCAAGGACCTCCTGCTGGAGGTGCGCACCGGAGAACGGCTCGCGGCGATGGGCGCGCTGACCGTCCTGGTAGCCGTCCTCTTTCATTTCGCGATCGATCAGGGGCTGGTGCGGATGCAGTTGCTGGCCGCCGGCCTGATCTGGATGACGATCCTGTTCGGAGGCATGCTGGGCATGGGCAGGACCTTCGAAATGGAGCGGGAGCAGGGCGCGATTCAGGGCCTGCTCACCAGCCCGGTCCCGCTGGATGGAATATACCTGGCCAAGGTGGTCTCCAATTTCATCCTGGTGACCCTGATCGAGGTCGTCGCGCTGGGGGCCTACTGGCTGTTCTTCGGGTTCAACTACGGAAACGCCCCCCTCCTGCTGGCCGGCGTGCTGGGTGTGGCTACCCTCGGGTTCGTGGCCGTCACCACGCTGTTCAGCGCCATATCGGCGCAGACGAACATGGGACAGACCCTTCTTCCCATCCTGATCTTTCCACTCCTGGTTCCTGTGGTCATCTTCGGTGTCACGGCCACGGGCCGCATCTTCGCTTCGCGTCCCGTACAGGAGGTCGAGGGCAGCCTCTATCTGCTGGCGGCCTTCACGGTGGTGGCGCTGACGGCGGGAACGATTCTGTTTCGATACGTGGTGGAGGAATGATGTCACTCGCGCGCATCCGATGGATGGCGACGGTTCTGGGGGTTCTGGGCGTCGCCGGAGTACTGGTTCTCCACTGGCTGGTCTTCTTCTGGGTGGGGACGGAGCGCACCATGGGGATCGTGCAGCGGATCTTCTACGTGCACGTCCCCTCCGCCTGGGTGACCTTCCTCGCCTTCGGCATCACGGCGCTGTGCGGAGCCGCATATCTCTGGCTGCGCGACGAGCGGCTGGACTGGGCGGCGCAGTCGGCGGCCGAAGGCGGGCTGATCTTCGGGGCGATCATGCTCACTTCGGGACCGCTCTGGGCGGCGTACGCCTGGGGAACGCCCTGGACCTGGGAGCCGCGCCTGACCCTGACGCTGCTCATGTGGTTCGTCTTCGTCGGCTACTTCCTCGTACGCGCTTCGGCCGAGGACCGGCAGGCGGGCAAGCGCATGGCGGCGGTGATCGGCGTGCTGGGGGCGCTGCTGATTCCGCTTGTCCACGTGAGCGTGCTCTGGTTCCCGTCGCTCCATCCCCAGCCGGTGGTGCTCAATGTCGAGGAAGGGCCGACGCTGGACGGGGATATGCTGATCACCCTCATGACCGGGCTGCTGGCCTTCACCCTCATCTTCTTCTCCGTCTTCTGCCTCAGATACGGCCTCGAGCACATGCGCTATCAGCGCGCCCTCGCCTTGCGCGAACAGACTCGGGCAGCCTAAGGGAAATCGACCATGCACATCTTCCGTTCCCGACCCGGAATCGTCCTTGGCGCGCTGGCTGCGTCGCTGGCATCCTCGGCTCCTCTGGTCGCCCAGGTGGGCACCGAAGTCCTGGCACAGCAATCACTTCGTCCCTACTGGTATGTGTTCATCGCCTACGCGCTGGCGTGGCTGCTGCTCCTGGGCTGGATGTTCTCCATCGGTCGGCGGATGCGGGGACTGGAGGACGGGGGCACCGGGGAACGCGATGCTTGAATCGCCTCCCGCTCGCTGGCCTTCCGAACTGGCCGGGGCTAGCTTTTTTGCAATCCGAAGATCCGATGGGGCGGCAGAGCTCCGGAGCGCAAACCCAGGGAGTGACAGGATGAGACGACGTGAGAATCGGGGACGTTGGATGGTGCTGTTCCTCGTGGCGCTGGCCGGGGCTTCCCAGGTTCAGCCGCTCGACGCCCAGAGCACAAAGATGGGCAGCACGCTGCGGTACGGTTCCGGATTCTTCAACGTTCCGGCTGCTTCCACGCTCCCGCATCTCGCGATCACGGGCACCTATTCGGGGTTCGGGATCAGCGTCGACGAGCGCGTGTTCATATCGCAGAGAGGGATCGAAAAGGGTCGTCTCTCGGGCGAGTGGAGCCAGTGGCTGCAGGACGCATCGGTTGCGGTCGGCCTCTTCGACCGCGTCGAACTCGGCGCCTCCTTCCAGAATTTCGCAGATGCCGAGAACGGCGGGAACATGATCGGCGCGTTCGGCCGGGTCGCGCTGGTGAAGCCCGAGTCGTCCGGGTTCGGGCTGGCGGTGGGCACGCGCTTCGTAAGCGGACCTTCCTTCGGAGATGGGCGCGATCACATTCCTCCGCGCCTCGGATTCCCCGACATCCGGTTCTACGACCAATACGAGGGAGGCCTGGTTGACGACATGTCGACCTCGTTCTCGCCCTACGTGATGGGGTCCTTCCAGCTCGCCGGCCTCGACAGCGACGCCCTTCCGGAGCACGACCTGACCTTCGGGCTGGGGTACGGAACGGGGATGTTCGGCGGGAGCGGAAGCGATCTCGGCTGGTACGGAAGGCGCTATTCGCACGGCTGGCTCGCGGCCACCGCGCTGCATGTCCAGCTCTCCCAGGGGGTCCTCCTGAACCTCATGGGCGAATACGACGGATGGGACTTCAACACCGGGCTGCAACTGGATGTCGGCGGGATTCGGGCGGGCGCCTACGTGCTCGGAATCCAGCACGTCGAGACCTCCACCATATACCGCAGCTCCCGTTTCGGGGTGATGGCTTCGCTGGCGCTCTGTCCCGGCGGCGGCGGCCTGCTGTGCAGCCCCGATCTGATGCCGCGTCCCGAGCCGATTCAGCTCCCGGCTCCGCCGCCGGATACCGTCGTCATCGAGCGCACCACCGAGATCCCGATCGAGCTCAGCATGGAGCGGACCCTGTGCCTGGCGACGGGTGAGAACGGCACGGTGATGGCCACGCCCGAAGGCGCGGAAGTGATTTCGCTGGATGCGCTGGGCGGCGTCTACGCGGCGGACGCCGAGTGGTTCAACAACGACAGCGAGATCGAGCACGGGGACTACCCGTACGAGAAGGTCGGCGAGCAGATCAGCCCGAACTGCACCACGATCACCCGGGTCGGCGAGTGGCTGGGCGTCCCGCTCTTCGCGGAGTCCGCCGCGGCGGGCGAAGACCCGATTCCGATGATCTACGTGCCCGTGACCCCGGGACGCTGGCAGCCTTACGAGTTGCCGGCGCGGGTGCGCGGCTGAGGGCTCGCGGGAGCGTTCGCCCGTTCCAGGTCTTCGACGGTGTCGATGTCCGGCAAGGGCTCGAGCGTGGCCGTGCGCAGCTCCAGGGCTCGGGCCCGAGCCAGCGTCGCCGTCATGACTCCCTCGGTGCTCCAGGGCACGTCGCGGAAGAGTTCGGGCCGCCACGCGGTCGCGCCGATCAGGTAGTACCCACCGTCCAGCGCGGGACCCAGCACGAGGTCGTTCGCCGAGAGTTCATCGAAGGCGCGCTCGACGACGCGACGATCCACCGCCGGGGCGTCGGTGCCGATCGCGCACACCTGCCGCGACCGCTGGAACTCGCGCCGGAAGGCTTCGGCCAGGCGCTCGCCCAGGTCATCGCCTTCCTGAGGTCTGAAACCGACGTCCGCAGCTCCCAGCCACTCACGCGCCGCGGCCAGTTCATTCGCAGGATCGATGTAGACGACCAGGCGATAGCGCCCGGCGCGAACGCCATCCAGCACCCGGCGTCCCATGATGCCGTACAGCGATGCGGCCTCGACGTCCCCGATGGCGGCGGCCAGCCGCGTCTTGACGCGCCCCGGACGGGGCACTTTCGCGAAGACGATCAGGGTGCGCTCCACGTCGCGGGTCACCGGTTGTGCCCATTCTCCGATGCCGGGACGCGCTCGGGATACCAACGCGCCAGGCGTTCGGGCGCGACGCCGGCCAGATACAGGGAGGTGGCCGCCCCGTTGCGCAGCCAGACCTTCCATCTTCCGAGGCGCTGGTAGGTTCTGGGGCTGGTCAGCAGAGGCCCGCGCAGGCGCGCGATCCTGCCGGAGCGACGCAGTCGGCGAACCATCTCCACATCTTCCATGAGGGGCAGTTCGGGATAGCCGCCGACTGCTTCGAAGGCCTCGCGCCGTACCAGCAGGCCCTGGTCGCCGTACACCAGGCCGGTCAGGCGCTCACGCACGCGCTGTCCGGTCTCGACCAGGCGCCAGAACCAGCCAGGCCCGCTCAGGCGGAACGGGAAATACGCGGCCGCCGGGCCGTTGTCGGACTGGAGCGCGGAGACGAGCGCCGAGCGGGAGGCAGACGGGAGCCGGGAGTCGGCGTGCAGGAAGAGGAGCCAGGGAGTGTCGAGCGCGCGCGCGCCGGCGTTCATCTGAGCGGCCCGTCCCCGGGGCCCGGACACGCACACAGCGCCTCCTGCGCGAGCCAGGTCGAGGGTGTCGTCGGCCGAACCGCCGTCCGAAACGACGACACGAAGCGGCAGTTGAACTTCCGCCAGGTCGGCCAGCAGTCGGGGCAGATGACCCGCTTCGTCGATCGTCGGGATCACCACCCCCAGGGTGGCGCCGGTCACGGGTCGAGGTCGTTCAGCGTCCAGTCGTACTCGAAGAAGCGCACGTCCAGACCCGGGTTCCGGAGGTATTCGGCATCTTCCTCGGACACGTACCGGGCGAAGAAGTCGAGCAGGCCGTCTGTTCCTCCGAAGTCGCCGCCGTACCAGTCAAGCACCCGGTTCAGGGTGAGGGATCCGGCGCCCGAGCGGTCGATCAGGAAGTGCTCGGGATTCTCCACCAGCCCGCGCACGGCTCGATCGAGCTGGTCGTCGAGGCGTTCCGGCACGTAGGCCTCGGCCGCCAGCGGAGGGCAGCTGAGTGCGGCGCAGTTGACCGCGAAGTGGATGCGCGGCTCACCCCACGTGGGCCGGATGATCTCGTGCTCGATCTCGTCGAGGGAGCGGGTTGCTCCTGCGACGTCGCAGAAAGCTCCGGTGAAGACGTCGCGGATCTGCCAGACGGAGTTGTCGGGGCGGTCCGCGAACGCGTTGCGGATCGAACCGACCAGGCCGGCGTTCTTCCGGATCGGATAGTTCGCCGACACCCGGTCCAGCATGCAGGCGTTGTACGCGTTGATCCAGAACGCGAGCTGGACTTGGTCGGGCGCCGACTCGAGCGCGGCCAGGTCCGTGCCCGCGAGCTGATCCAGGTAGGCGGCCAGGTCCGCCCGGCGGTCCTGAAGGGCGGCGTAGTCCACCCGGGGCGCCTGGACGACGTCCTGGAGGATCCGGGTGAAGTCCGCGTGGTCGGTAATGTCCTGCGCGGCGACCGGTGACGCCGCGAGCACGCAGGCGAGCAGGGACGCAAGAAGAGCTTTTCCTGTGGTCATTTTCTGGCAGCTCCAGCGAGTGTTTTGCACCAATCAGCGCGGGCCGGTCGGGGCGGCTCCTGGCAAAAAGAGAACAGCAGTTGCCGTGGATCCGCAACGGGGTCCCGAGATCGTCCCGAACTGACATTCCAGGTGTCAAAGGAGACCCGTTATGTTCCATCCCGCGCGAGCCCTTTCGCTTTCTGTTCGGGTCTCGTATCTTGGATTGCACCTCTTCGTTCACGCGAACCCGACGGAGACATACAGCGATGGCTCGCAAGATCCAGACCAACTCGAAGGACAAGGCGCTCAAGACCGCTCTCACGCAGATCGAGAGGGCCCACGGCAGGGGGGCGATCATGAAGATGGGGTCGGACTCATCCCGAATTCAGATCGAATCCATCTCCACCGGTTCGTTGAATCTGGATGCGGCGACCGGAATCGGCGGCGTGCCGCGGGGACGGATCAGCGAGGTCTACGGGCCTGAGTCGAGCGGCAAGACCACCCTCTGCCTGCACGTCATCGCGAACGCGCAGCGCGCGGGCGGCATCGCGGCGTTCATCGACGCGGAGCACGCCCTGGACATCGGCTACGCCCGCAAGCTCGGGGTCGATATCGACGAGCTGCTGGTGGCGCAGCCCGATACCGGCGAGCAGGCTCTGGAGATCGCCGAGGTGCTGATCCGCTCCAACGCCATCGACGTCATCGTCATCGACTCGGTGGCGGCGCTCGTGCCGCGCGCGGAGATCGAAGGCGAGATGGGCGACTCGCACGTCGGGCTGCAGGCGCGCCTGATGAGCCAGGCCCTGCGCAAGCTGACGGGGGCGGTGAACCGCTCGCACACGTCGGTGATCTTTACCAACCAGATTCGCGAGAAGGTGGGGGTCATGTTCGGAAGCCCGGAGACCACCTCCGGCGGCCGGGCCCTCAAGTTCTACGCCTCGCTCAGGCTCGACATCCGGCGCATCGGCGCCATCAAGGACGGCCAGGAGTTCCTGGGCAACCGGATTCGCGTCAAGGTGGTGAAGAACAAGTGCGCGCCGCCCTTCCGCCAGGCGGAGTTCGACATTCTGTACGATCTGGGCATCAGCCACTCGTCGCTGCTGATCGACCTCGGGGTGGACAAGGGGGTCGTCTCCCGCTCCGGTTCCTGGTTCTCCTTCGGCGACCTGCGCCTGGGCCAGGGCAAGGACAACTCCCGCAAGTTCCTGGAGGAAAACGAGGACATCGCCGGCGAGATCGAGGCCAAGGTGCGCATCGCGCTCGGTCTGGATCGGCCCGATGAGGAGGTCGTGCCGGCGGAGGACGGGAAGGGCGCCGCGCCTTCCGGGAAGGCTCCTCGCACCAATACCGGGAAAGCACCCTCCGCGGGTCCGCGCCGGAGCCCGGTCGGCAAGGCCGGCAGAGCGCGCGTGGTCGCGTAAGACGACGATGGAAGCGGGTGGGGTGTATTGAGCCCGGCTGCGGGGCGCGGTTATTCTAGGGGCTGGCGTCCCGTATCGGGCGGCGGCGCCTTCCCGCACCTGGCCCTTTGCAGATGGAAACTGCTGAAATCCGCCAGCGCTTTCTGAGCTTCTTCGCAGAGCGCGGACACGGCGTAGTATCGAGTTCTTCCCTGGTTCCCGGGAACGATCCCAGCCTGCTGTTCACCAACGCGGGCATGGTCCAGTTCAAGAGCGTGTTCCTGGGCGAAGAGCCTGCGCCGCACCGCACCGCGGTCACCTCCCAGAAGTGCCTCCGCGCCGGCGGAAAGCACAACGATCTGGAAGAGGTCGGGCGCACCGCGCGCCACCACACCTTCTTCGAGATGTTGGGGAACTTCTCGTTCGGGGACTATTTCAAGCGCGAGGCCATCCGCTACGCCTGGGACTTCCTGACCGTCGAGCTGGGCATGGATCCCGACCGGCTGTACGCGACGGTGCACTACACCGACGACGAGGCTGCCGAGCTGTGGCACGAGGTGGCGGGGCTCGAGCGGTCGCGCATCTACCGGCTGGGCGACAAGGACAACTTCTGGCAGATGGCCGACACGGGGCCCTGCGGGCCGTGTTCGGAGGTGCACTACGACTTGCGGCCGAGGGCGGAGCGGGGCGTGGATGTGCCCGTCGACGAGTTCGAGGAGAAGGGGGAGCGAGGCGAGTTCCTCGAGTTGTGGAACCTCGTGTTCATGCAGTTCAACCGCGACGAGGAGGGTGTGCAGCACCCGCTGCCGGCGCCCTCCATCGACACCGGCGCGGGGCTCGAGCGCCTGGCCACGGTACTGCAGGGGGTGGACTCCAACTACCACATCGATCTCTTCCGGCCGCTTCTGGAGCGCGCGGCCGAGGTCGTGGGGAGGCCATACGACCCGGATGCGCCGGAGGGGGTGAGCTACCGGGTGCTTGCCGACCACAGCCGCGCCGTGGCTTTCCTTCTCGGCGACGGGGTCTATCCGTCCAACGAGGGGCGGGGCTACGTGTTGCGCCGGATCCTGCGGCGGGGGGTGCGGCACGCCTGGCTGTTGGGGCGCCGCGAGCCCACCCTGGTGGAGGTTGTGGACGCGGTCATCGCGGCCATGGGCGAGACCTACCCGGAGCTGGTCGAGCGGGCGGGGCACATTCTGTCGATCACGCGGGGGGAGGAGGAGCGCTTCCTGACGACCATCGAAGGGGGGATGGAGCGCTTCGAGGTTGCCGCGTCCAACGCCCACGACGACGTGATCGGTGGCGAAGAAGCCTTCCGCCTGTACGACACCTTCGGTTTTCCGCTCGATCTCACCCAGGTGATGGCCCGCGAGCGGGGGTATTCGGTGGATGTGGAGGGGTTCGAGGGGGCGCTGGAGAGACAGCGGGAGCGGAGTCGGACTGTCCCGATCGGCGTCCCGGAGTTCGAGGGCGGCCTGGGCCAGATCGGACCTTGGCGGCAAGTCGACTCGAACGCCGAGCAGACCTTCGTAGGGTACGACCATCGGGGGGTGGCCACAGACGTCATCGCGGTGCGCCAGGGCGACGCTGAATGGGGCATGCAGCTTCGCGAGAACCCGTTCTACGTGGAGGCCGGCGGCCAGATCTCCGATCGGGGCACGGTCACCGGTGATGGGTGGCGCCTCACCGTCGAGCGGGTCGAACGGGTGGAGGGCCGAACGGCGCTGATCGGGCCGCTGGACGGGGATCCGCCGCCGCTGGATTCGGGGCCGCTGGCCGTGCATGCCCAGGTCCCGGAAGCCGTCCGGCACGACACCGAGAGAAACCACACCGCGACTCACCTTCTGCACGCGGCGCTTCGGTCGGTGCTGGGGGAGTACGCGACCCAGCAGGGGTCGCTGGTGGCCCCGGACCGGCTGCGCTTCGACTTCGCCCACTCCGGGCCGATGACGGCCACGGAGGTCGAGCAGGCGGAGTCCTTCGTCAACGAGGCGGTGTGGCGAGACTATCCGGTCGAGGTGGGCGAATCGACCTACGACGAGGCGATCGCGGCGGGCGCGATGGCGCTCTTCGGCGAGAAGTACGGCGACCGCGTGCGCACGATCACGATTCCCGGCATCAGCATCGAGCTGTGCGGCGGAACCCACCTGCGCCATACCGGCGAAGTGGGGCTCTTCAAGGTCGTGAGCGAGGGCGGCGTGGCGGCGGGCGTGCGCCGCATCGAGGCGGTCACCGGGCCGGGCGCCCTCAAGCACTATCAGTCCATCGAGGCGGAGCTCGAGGAGGTATCCGGCCTTCTGCGGACGCCGGTGCGCAACGCCGTTCGGCGGACCCGCCAGCTCATCGACGAGAAGAAGGAGCTCGAGCGGCTGCTGGACGAGATGAGCAAGGCGGGAGGTGGGCGCGAAACCGTGGTGGTGGCCAGCGAGCTCACCCTCGGCGACGGCGACCCCTTCCGGGCAGCCTACCGGGCGGTGAGGATGCGGGCGCGCCGCGCGGACGAGGTGCGCAGCTACGGGGACGAGTTCCTGGCCGCCGAGCCGAGTGGGGTGGCGGTGGTCGCCGCCGAACTCCCCGGCGGGAAGCAGACCCTGTTCAGCTTCGTCGGCGCCGCTCTCATCCGCCGGGGGATCAAGGCGGACGAGGTGGTGCGGGGGGTGGCGGCGGTGGTGGGGGGGCGCGGCGGCGGGCGGCCGCACATGGCGCAGGCGGGTGTCGCGGATCCCAGCCGGCTTGACGAGGCGCTGGCGGCGGGTGAGTCGGTGGTGCGCGAACTCTCCGGCCGCGGCGGCCGGCCGTGACCGTGCTCCGGGACTGGCTCGACGCCCGCCGTCCGGCCACACCGGGCGGGCTGAAGCAGTGGCTCGCGGTCGAGGGCGAGGTTTCCGTCTCGGTCGCCGGCCTCGCCGACCTGGGCATCGCCGCGCTCGACCGCGCCGACGTGGCGCAGCAGCTCGACCGCCACGCGGCCTTTCAGCTCCTCGCGGCGGACGCGCTTCTCACGTACGCCTGCGAAGCCGCCGTCGATGAGCCGGAGGTCGCCTCGGGGCTGCACCTCATTCTGGATCGCTGCGCGGCTGCCTGGCAGTGACGGAGGGGAGGGAGCAGCCGGCCGCCCCGGACCCGGTCCGGTGGGTGATTCGAAAACTCGAGCAGGCCGGCTTCGAGACGTGGGCGGTAGGAGGCGTCGTACGGGACGCGCTCGCGGGGCGTCGCGCGGACGCCGACTGGGATCTGGCCACGCGCGCCCGGCCAGAGCAGGTGCGGGGGGTGTTCCGGAGGGTCGTGCCCATCGGTTTGGAGCACGGAACCGTGGGGGTCCTCACTCGAGGGGAGATGTACGAGGTCACCACCTTCCGGCGCGACGTGGAGACCTTCGGCCGGAGAGCCACGGTCGAGTTTGCCGACAACATCGACGAGGACCTGGCGCGGCGGGATTTTACCATCAACGCGATCGCCTGGCACCCTCTGCGCCGCGAGATGCGCGATCCCTTCGGCGGCGCCGACGATCTTGCCGCCGGGATCCTGCGCACGGTCGGAGACGCCAGTACGCGGTTCGCGGAGGACTTCCTGCGCATCCTGCGTGCGCTGCGTTTCGCCGGACGCTTCGCCCTGGCCGTTGAGCCGGAAACGTGGTCCGCCCTCTGTGAGCACCGGCAGCATCTCGCGGACCTGTCGCCCGAGCGGGTGCGGGAGGAGTTGACGAAGACCCTCCGCTCCGCGCATCCATCGCGCGCACTCTCTCTGTACGCCGCGTCCGGCGTCCTCCCCATCCTCTACCCGGAGCTGGCGCGATGCCTGAACCGGCGCGAGGACGGCCGGCTCGACTCGTGGAGCGCCGCCCTTCAGATGGTGGACATCGTCTCCCGGAGATACCCGCTCGCACGTCTGGCATGCCTCCTGGGCGGGATCGACGTGCCCTCGGGGGATCTGGGCGGAGAACTGCCTCCGGAGGAGCGCGCAGGGATGCGCGCGGCTGAACTGATGGAGCGCCTGCGCTACTCCCGCGCCGACACCGAGGCCGTGAGCGCGTTGGTGCGCGCGGTCGCGGCCAGCCCTGAAATCGGCGCCGGACCGGCGTTGCGCCGCTGGCTGCACCACACCCGGCAAGTGGACCGCCGCCACCTGTTTCGCATCTGGACCGCCCGTGCCCGACTGGAGACCGCTCTGGGAGCCCGGGACCCGGAGCGCGCCGTGCTCGCCCGCTGGAGGGCGGTCCGGACGGAGCTGGCCATGGATCCTCCGCTCGCGCTCGCGGATCTGGCGCTGAGCGGACGGGATCTCATCGAGATGGGCATGCGGCCCGGTCCCGGTTTCGGCGCCGTGCTCGCTCATCTGCTCGATCTGGTCCTGGATAATCCGGCGTTGAATCGTGGTCCGATTCTGGCACTTCGCGCCCGGCGCTTCGTCGACGCCCGGGCCAGGGCGTCGCGCACCTCCGAGAGGCCCGCGTGAACGAGCCCACGCTCTTCGGCGATGTCGGCACCGGGGTGGGCTCCGGTGGATCGCGGGGAGCGGGTCCGGCCGGCCGTGACACACGTCCAGGACGGGCATCCACGGCCGGAGCCGGGGCCCCGCTCGCAGCCCGCATGCGCCCGCGCACACTCGCCGAGTTCGCGGGACAGGCGCGTCTTCTGGAGGATGGAAGCCCGCTCAGGCGCATGCTCGAGGGGGGGGCTCTCTCGAGCCTGATCCTCTGGGGCCCGCCCGGCAGCGGCAAGACCACGCTGGCGCGGCTCCTGGCCCGCCGCGGCGATGCCGCCTTCGTCGCGTTCTCGGCGGTGACCGAAGGAGTGGCGCGCGTCCGCGCGATCATCGCCGAGGCCCGAGAGCGCATCGCCGCGACCGGCCGCGGAACGATCCTCTTCTGCGACGAGATTCACCGCTTCAACAAGGCGCAGCAGGACGCCTTCCTCCCCTTTGTCGAGGAGGGGGTGGTCTGCCTGGTCGGCGCGACCACCGAGAATCCGAGCTTCGAGGTCATCCGTCCGCTTTTGTCGCGGGCCCCGGTGTTCGTGCTGGAACCGCTCTCGGCGGAGGAACTGACGGACATTCTGAGGCGCGCGCTGGAGGATGACGAGCGGGGTCTGGGGCGGGTGCCGGAAAACGCCTGCGCGGGCGTGCTGGACTGGATCGCCGAACGCGCCGACGGGGACGCGCGGCGCGCGCTCGGGGTGCTCGAACGGGCTGGCGACCTGGCCGGTGCCGGGTGCGCCATCACCCTGGAGCACGCACGGCAGGCGGCCCAGCACCGCTTCTCGCACTTCGACAAGGCGGGCGAGGAGCACTACAACACCATCTCCGCCCTGCACAAGGCGGTGCGCGGCAGCGACCCCGACGCCGCCCTCTACTGGCTTGCGCGCATGCTTCAGGGCGGGCAGGACCCGCGCTACATCGCGCGTCGACTGGTGCGCATGGCCTCCGAAGACATCGGCCTCGCGGATCCCCGGGCGCTGGCGGTCGCCCTCGCCGGACGCGACACCTTCCACTTCCTGGGCTCACCCGAGGGGGAGCTGGCCCTGGCCGAAGTCGTCGTGTATCTGGCGTCGGCGCCAAAGTCGAACCGCCTCTATCGGGCGTGGCTCGATGCCGGACAGGCGGCGCGGCAGACGCCCGGGGCGCCGGTGCCCCTTCATCTGCGCAACGCGCCCACCGACATGATGAAACAGCTTGGGTACGGTGCCGGGTATCAGTACGATCCCGATGCTTCGCAGGGCGTCGCCGCGCAGAGCTACCTCCCCGGCGAGCTCGATGGCCGGCGCTTCTATGCCCCCGGGACCGCGGGCGAGGAACGGAGTATCGGGGCGAGACTCGAGCGTTTCAGATCCCTGCGTGCCCGGGCTTCATCGCATGGGGAAGAGCGCGGTTCGAAACCGCCGCCGGTCTCCGGCACGTAGGCGAGGGCCGGACGCCTGAACTTGCCACAGGCGGTCCCGGTCCCGAGGCTTGCAGGCGCAGGCGGAACGATCCCGGGGAAGCCCGCCACCCACGGAGGCGCTGCCATACCTGATCGATTCATTGACAATCGCCCCACGACCGATCGCGCGATTCTGGTCGGGGCGCCCCGCGGGCGCATGCGCCAGGTCACCGCGCGCGAGCACCTCGAGGAACTCGCCCGTCTGGCGGATACCGCCGGCGCGGATGTCGTGGGGACGGTGCAGCAGCGCATCCGCAGCCCCCATCCCCACTTCTATATCGGCAAGGGCAAGGCTGGCGAGCTGCGCGCGACGGCGCGGGCGGCGGAGGCCGACCTGGTCATCTTCGACGACGAGTTGAAGCCGGATCAGGCTCGCCACCTGGAGGACTTCCTGGGGATCCGGGTGATGGACCGTGCCGAGCTCATCCTGGATATCTTCGCCACCCGCGCGCGCACCCGCGAAGCGCGCATGCAGGTGGAGCTGGCGCAGCTCGAATACCTGCTGCCGCGCCTCAAGCGCATGTGGAGCCACCTCTCGCGCATCCGCGGCGGAATCGGGCTCAGAGGGCCTGGCGAGACCCAGCTCGAGACCGACCGGCGCCTCATCGGCACCCGGATTTCGGAACTGAAGCACAAGCTGGAGGCGGTCGCCCGGTCGCGCGCCACCCAGCGCAAGGGACGCGCGAACTCCTTCCGAGCGGCGCTGGTCGGGTACACCAACGCCGGCAAGTCGTCGCTGCTCAAGGCGCTCTCGGGCGCCGACCTGCTGGTGGAGGACCGGCTCTTCGCCACTCTCGATTCCGCCACCCGGGTCGTGCCTGTGGGAGAGGGGCACCAGGCGTTGCTGACGGACACGGTGGGCTTCATCCGCAAGCTCCCGCATGATCTCATCGCCTCTTTCCGGTCGACGCTCGAGGAGGCGCGTGAAGCGGATCTGATCCTGCATGTGGTGGATGCCGCGGCTCCCGACTGGGAAGGCCGGCTCTCCGCCGTGCACGAGGTGCTGGAGGAGCTCGACCTCCTGGACGCGCCCCGCGTGCTCGTGTTCAACAAGACCGACCTCATCACCCACGGCGAAGAGGAGGTGCTGAGGGAACGCGTTCGGGGACGAGAGCATACTCCCTCGGTCTTCCTGTCGGCTTACCGGCCGGAGACGCTCGAGCGGCTGCGCAGCGTGCTGCTGGCGCGCATCCGGGCAGCCCTTCAGAGCGTGCAGGTGGTGCTCAAGGTGACCGACGGGGGGACGCTTGCAGCGCTTTATCGCGAGGGTGAGGTTGTGAGGACGACGCGAAACGGTTCCGCCCTGATGGTCACGGCCCGACTTCCCGCGCCGGCCCTGGGCCGCCTCCAGGCCCGCGGGGACATCGATATCCTGGAGGTCGCCTCTGGAGCGGCGTCCGAGGACATCGTCCCTTCATCCGGTTGAGGCACGCCATGCGCTTCTACGTAAACATCGATCACGTGGCCACCGTCCGGCAGGCGCGCCGGACGGACGAACCCGATCCCGTGCGTGCGGCGGTGCTGGCCGAACTGGGAGGTTGCGACGGGATCACCGTGCACCTGCGCGAGGACCGCCGCCACATCAGCGACCGTGACGTGCGGCTGCTCATGGAGACGGCGCGCACGGGGATCAATCTGGAGCTGGCGACGGCCCCGGACATCCTCGGTCTGGCGTGCGAGTTGGCGCCGATGCAGGCCACGCTCGTGCCCGAGCGCCGCGAGGAGGTCACCACCGAGGGCGGACTGGCGCTCGGTTCGGCGGAGGTGCGCACCGCCATGCGGGACGCGCTCGGCCGGCTCGCGGACGCCGGGGTCCGGACGTCGCTCTTCATCGACCCGGACGAGGATGCGATCGAAGCCAGCGCCGAGCTGGGCGCCGATGCCGTGGAATTGCACACCGGAGAGTACGCGCTGGCGGACATGGAAGGCCGTCCCGCGCAGCTCGATCGCCTGGTGTCGGCGGCGCGCGCCGGGCGGGCCGCGGGACTGGCGGTGCACGCCGGGCACGGGCTGACCTACGAGAACGTCGTCCCGGTGGCCGCGGTCGGCGAGATCGAGGAGCTCAACATCGGTCACAGCATCGTCTCGCGCGCGGTGCTGGTGGGGCTCGAGCGGGCGGTGCGGGAGATGAAGGAGATCATCCGGCGCGCTCCCGGGATGATGAGCGCCGAGGGCTGGCTGCCTCCCATCGGCTTCTGAGGCCGCGCCCGTGACATCGTCCTGGAAGCCCCTCTTGGGGCTTTCCGTCAGCGCCCTGCTGCTCTGGTGGGTATTCCGCGGCGAGGACCTGGGCGCCATTGCCGCCGAGGTGGCGGCCGCCGACCCGTGGTGGCTGCTGGCGTCGGTGTTCGTCGCGACCGCCGGCTACCTGTTGCGCGCCATGCGATGGCAGGTGCTGCTCACCCCGCTCCGGTCGCGGACCGGTCTGCGGGCCCGCTTTGCCGCCACCGCCATCGGCTTCATGGTCAACAACCTGCTGCCCGCCCGTGCCGGCGAATTCGCCCGCGCCTGGTCGCTGGCGCGCGTGGCGAAGATGCGGACCTCCGCGTGCCTGTCCTCCCTCGTCGTCGAACGCCTCTTCGATGGCATCACGGTTGTGGCGCTGCTGCTGGTGTCGCTGTCGCTGCCGGGGTTCCGCGCGGACTCGGAGCTCGCCGGCGAGCTTGTCGGGGGCGCGGTTGCCGGGTTCCTGGCCGTGCTTGCGATCGTCATCCTGGTTGTCACGCTGGTGCTGGCGCGTCCGAACGTGGTGCTGGCCGCCGCTCGCGCGCTGGCTTCCCGGCTGCCGGACACCGCCGGGGACAGGGCGCTGTCCATTCTGGACGGGCTCGTCGAGGGGCTGGGTGCGCTCCGAAGTCCAATGCTGGTGGCGCGCGCGGCGGTGTGGAGCCTGGCCTTCTGGCTCTGGCATTCGGCGTCGTTCTGGCTTGGCTTCCGCGCCTTCGGCATCGATGCCGGATATGCGGAAGCGCTCTTCCTGAACGGGATCACCGCGCTGGCGGTCGCGCTGCCCTCGGCGCCGGGATTCTTCGGTCCGTTCGAGGCCGCGGTGCGGGTCGCACTCGTCGGTGTCCTCGGGGTTGGCGAGAACCCGGCGCTCGCGTTCGCCGCGGGGTACCACGTCACGACGTTCATTCCCGTGACCGCGATCGGGCTCTGGTACTTCTGGCGCATGGGGTTTTCGTTCCGGCAGATCGGGCTGGCGCGGAAGGGCGGCGAAGAGGCGGTCCCGGCGCTGTGAAGCGCGCGGTCGTGGTCGAGGCTCCGGCCAAGGTCAACCTCGTGCTGCGCGTTCGCGGGCGGCGCGCCGACGGGTACCACAACGTGGACACCCTCTTCGCGGCGGTCGGACTGTGCGACCGCCTGCGGGTGGAGCGCGCTCGGGCGGGCATCACCGTGGAGGTCACAGGCGCCGACCTGGGCGACCCGCGCGACAACCTGGTGTACCGGGCGGCACGGGCGTACCTCGACGCGCGCGGCGAGCGGGGCGGGGTGGCCATCCGGCTGGAGAAGCGCATTCCGGTCGGTGGCGGGCTGGGAGGAGGTTCCTCGGACGCGGCGGCGACGCTCCGCTGCCTGGATGAGCTGTTCGGACCGCCCGTCGGCGGGGCCGCGCTCACCGCGATGGCGCGCGGCCTGGGCGCCGACGTCCCCTTCTTCCTGTCGCCGTCGCCGCTCGCACTGGGTGGCGGCCGAGGCGACCACCTCACGCCGCTGCCCCCGCTGCCGCCCCGCCCTGTGCTTCTGGTGGGATCGCCGGAGGGGGTCGGGACGGCCTGGGCGTACAGCCTGCTCGCGCGCGGGCGGCGTCGGGGCGTGGAGTTGCCGTCCGCCGTTCAGCCGGTCCCCCTCACCCCGGCCCGCTGCCGGGACTGGCCGACCGTGGCCGGGATGGCCCACAACGACTTCGAGGCGCCCATCTTCGCCGTCCGCCCCGACCTCCGCGACACGACGCTCTCGCTGCGCGACACCTCGCCCCTGCTGGCGCTCATGTCGGGCAGCGGCAGCACGATCTTCGCGGTCTACCCGCACGAGGAGTCGGCCGCGCGAGCTCACCGCCAGATCCAGCCGCTGCACGGAGACGGACACGTCCATCTGACGACCACCCTTTCGAGGTTTCCCGCGCTGCAACCGACGTAGCGCGCGCCGGTTCACTCTTGAGACCGCAGCGGCGCACGAGTAGGATTCCGAGAGCCATCGTGGGTGGCCCGTCGTCTAATGGCAGGACACCGGTCTTTGGAACCGGCGGTGGTGGTTCGAATCCACCCGGGCCAATCCGCTCCCGCCTCGAAGGAGGAGCCCTCATCGCGAGTCCGGTTCTCGCCCCCGCCACGCTCGCGCTGGCCGCGACCCTTGCAGTGTCGTCCGTTGCGGCCGCGGTTCCTCCGCGGGAGGAACGCAACCTGCCCTCGGATCCATCTCCGCAGGAGGCGTCGGTTCAACCCGATTCCTCCGCGATCCACGACCGGGCCCGCGACGCGCAGCGGCGCTTCGAGCGTGTGCGCGTGCAGCATTTGCCCCGGTCCATGGAGCCCGGTTCCTCCCCGTGCGACGAACTCATCGGCCGCATGTGCTACTGGCACGGAGACAATCACCACGAGCCGGATCCGGAGGCCGTGGAGATCACCGTGGCGCGCGAGGAACTTCTCGATACCCTCGCGCACGCCGCGCGGCAGCTGCCCGGCGACGGCTGGATCGCGGGCCAGCGCGTCTTCTACCTGGTGGAAGCGGGTCGGGCGCACGAAGCGCTCGAGGTTGCCCGCGACTGCGCCGCTCCGGAGCTCGACCTGTGCCACCTGCTGCACGGTCTCGCGCTCCATCGGCTGGAGCGGTTCGAGGACGCGGAGCGTAGCTTCCGCCTGGCGCTGGCAGCGATGGATCCGCGCGACGCCGGAGAGTGGCTGTCACTGGCTCTCCTGCTGGAGAGGACGGATGAATCCGGCCTGGACCGGCTCGGTCCGGAAGCGCGCGAGGCTGCGACCCGCAGGCTGTGGGCGCTCGCCGATCCCTACTACCTGGTGCGCGGCAACGACCGCTGGACCGAACATATGAGCCGGCACTCCGTGAGCCGCATTCAGCGGCGCGCGCGCAATCCCCACGGGCTGCCGTGGACATCCGGCCTGGATGAACTGGCCATTCGCTACGGGCAGGAAACCAGCTGGACCCGATACGTGCCCACCAGCGGATCGAGCATGACTCCGCGGGTGACCGGGCGCCATCCTCCCCACTCCGAGCGGTACATGCCCCCGGACGGCGTGCTGACCGGCGTTGCCAGCCTGCCTCCGGGCATGGTCTGGGGCGACCCGGTCGAACGGCCTCGCAGCGCGTATGCGCCATCCTATGCCCCCGAACTGGGGACGATGTACACCGTGCTCGCCCGCTTCCGGCGCGGCGACTCGCTGCTGGTTGTGGCGCCATTCCGGTTCGAACCGCGGGACACGTCCGGAGCAGTGCCCGGCCCGGGCAGCCCGGAAGCAGGGAGTGAGCATCGGCGCGATGTTCAGGCGGGACTGTTCCTGGTGCCCTGGGCGGAGACGACCGGGGAGGCGCGTCCGCCGACGCAGCGGATGCTTTCGGACAGGGGCACGCTTTCGCTCGTGGTGCCGCTCGGCAGCTACGTGTACAGCGTGGAAGCCCTCGACCGCCGGGCCGGCCATGGAGCGCGCTTTCGGGGAGACCTCGCGCTGGGTCCGCATCCGGATGACATCCCGGATCTCTCCGATTTCCTGATCATCAAAGCTCCGGACCGGATGCCCGAGTCGGTCGATGACGTCGTGGAACATGCGCTGCCTTCCCTGGCGCTCGGCGGGCTGCAGGAGCTGGCGGTCGCGTGGGAGGCCTACGGGCTCGGAACGGGTGAAAGCCGGATCGCCTACAGCCTCGGAGTCGAGCCGCTCGACCGGTCGTTCTTCCGCCGGCTGGGAGAGTTCCTGAGGCTGGTGGGGAGAGGGGATCCCCTGACGCTGGAGTGGATCGAGCCGAGCCCGGCGCAACCGGGTGCGCACTTCCGCTCCGTCGATCTCGATTTCAGAAACCTGGAACCCGGGATCTACGAGCTCCGGCTGGAACTCCGCGTCGACGACTGGGCTCCCGTGATACGACGCCGGCGCGTGCAGATTGTCGGGTAGCGCGGGCGCGCTTGCGCCCGAGCAAAGCGCGCGTTGACGCTTCTCTCCGGGGTGTCTACACTTAACGGCTACCGTCACGTCGAACGCCCCCTGAACGCCAGCTTACGGTGACGCCCCCATGGACGACCAATACCGCCGCGGTCCGCTGTTGCTCCTGGCTGGCCGGGCCAACCGGCCCCTGGCCGCGGAGATCGGGGAGAGGCTGGGCGAGTCGGCCTTCGGCGCCACGGTGCGGGATTTCGCCGATGGCGAGATCTTCGTCCGGCTGGACCGCAACGCGCGCGGCCGCGACGTGTTCATCATCCAGCCGACGACGACGCCGGCCGACAACATCATGGAGCTCCTGCTCCTCGTCGACGCCGCCGTCCGCGCCTCGGCCGCCCGGGTCACTGCCGTGGTGCCCTATTTCGGCTACGGACGCCAGGACCGCAAGGACCAGCCGCGGGTTTCGATCGGCGCCAAGCTGGTCGCCAACCTGATCGTCGCGGCCGGGGCCGACCGGCTGCTGGGCGTCGATTTCCATCAGCATCAGATCCAGGGATTCTTCGACATCCCCGTGGATCACCTGTACGCCGCGCCCGTGCTGACCCGGTACTTCAGCGACATGAACCTGGATGATCTGGCCGTCGTCGCGCCGGATGCGGGGTCCACGAAGATGGCGCGCGGCTTCGCGCGCCGCCTCGGGGCGTCCCTGGCGGTCATCGACAAGCGCCGGCGCACCGCGAACGTGGCGGAAGTGGTCAACGTGGTGGGCGAGGTGGAGGGCAGGACCTGCCTGATCGTCGACGACATGGTCGACACCGCGGGCACCCTCACCAACGGCATCTACGCCCTCAAGGAACGCGGGGCGGCCGCCGTCTATGCCTGTGCAACCCATGCCCTCCTGTCGGGAAGGGCGTCCGAGCGGCTGCAGGGAGCGCCGGTCGAGGAAGTCGTGGTCACCAACACCATCGGCATCGCCCCGGAGTTGCGCTTCCCCAAGCTCAAGGTGCTGTCCGTGGCCGGGCTTCTCTCCGATGCCATCCGCTACATTCACTCCAACGCCTCGGTGAGCCAGCTGTTCAGGATGCCGGCCCGCGAGGCGCCGATCGTGGTTGAGGCCGGTGACGGCGATCCCGCGTCGGCAGGCGCGTGGATCGATGCGCACAGCCAATCTCCCCTTACAGCTTCCTGAAACCGACGACGAGCCCGAAATGAGCGTAGCAGAAGCATCCCTCCAGGCGAGCCGCAGGAACAAGACCGGCAAGGGCGTCGCACGCCGCCTGCGGCGAGCGGGGCGTATCCCGGCGGTCGTGTACGGCAAGGACATGGACCCCATCCCGCTCTCGCTGGACGAACAGGAGGCAGTCAACCTGTTCCAGTCCATACCGGTGGCCAACACGGTTCTTCAACTGTACATCGGAGGTGAAGAGACGTTGCGGACGCTGGTGCGCGAGATCCAGACCCATCCGTTCCGCCCCGACATCATCCACGTCGACTTCATGCGTCTGCGTCACGGCGTCGCCGTGGAGTTGAACGTCCCGATCACGCTCTCCGGCACTCCGGAAGGGACCCGCACCGGCGGTCGCCTGGACATCGCCGCGCACGAAGCGCATGTGCGCTGCACGCCCGCAAGGATACCGGAGTCGATAGAGGCCGACATCTCGCAACTGGGCATCGGAGAGTCGCTTCGGCTCGGTGACATCGCCCTTCCCGACGACGTCGAGCTGCTCTCCAGCCGGGATACCCTCGTTTGTCACATCGCGACAGCCTGGGCGCCTGAGGAAGAGGAGGATGCTCTGGAGGTCGGCGAAGTCGAAGAAGCCGGCGAGGATGTCGAGGAGTCCTAGTTGAAGGTCATCGTGGGTCTCGGAAACCCGGGAGCCCGTTATGACGCCACGCGCCACAACGTCGGATGGTGGGCCATCGACCGCCTGGCGTACGACTGGAATCTCGGGCCCTTCGAGAGAACCGCGGCCTCGTTGCTGGCCGACGGGTTCGTCGATGACTACCTCGTGCACCTGGTGAAACCGGTCACCTGGGTGAACCGAAGCGGGGCCGCGCTGGCGCCGTATCTCGATGCCGGGGAGTTCCGCCTCGCGGAGGACCTTCTGGTCGTGGCCGACGACGTCAACCTCGACGTCGGGCGGCTGCGCCTGCGGCCCGGCGGCGGCGCCGGCGGACACAAGGGCCTCCGGTCGGTGGCCGGTGTGCTCGGCACCACGGATTACCCCCGGCTGCGCATCGGCGTGGGCGCCCGTCCGAAAGACATGGATCTGGCGGACTGGGTGCTCTCCCCCATGCCGGAAGACGACGAGGGCGAGGTGGTCGCCCTGCTGGGCGAGCTGGCGGCCGCGGCCCGACTGTGGATGTGCGAGGGCATCGAGCCCGTGATGAACGCCTACAACCGATGACCCGCCCGCGCTACGCGGGGACCCGAACCGCCAACCCCAACCGGAAACGGACCCGATGAACAACTTGGTACCCCTTGCGAACTGGGCCTGGATGTTCGGCATCCTCGGGCTCGCGGCAGCCGGCGGCGTCTTCGCCTACCTGAGGCGGCAGGACCCGGGCTCGGCCGTCATGATCGACCTCGCCGACCAGATCCACGACGGGGCCATGGCCTTCCTGCGCCGCGAATACACGGTGCTGGCCGGGTTCGTGGTGCTGGTCGCCATTCTCCTGGCGGTGGCGATTCCGGGGTGGACCTGGGTGGCGTACGTGGCGGGGGCCGTTTCCTCGGTGCTCGCCGGCTTCTTCGGCATGAAGGCGGCCACGCGCGCCAACGTGCGCACTTCGGCCGCGGCCAGCACCGAAGGCCAGGGAAAGGCGCTCCGCATCGCCTTTGCCGGGGGCGCGGTCATGGGTCTCTCGGTGGCGGCTCTGGGGTTGCTCGGAGTCGGGATCTTCTACTGGATCTTCGCCGCCGGCGCCATTCCCGGCACGAGCGACTTCCCGCGCTTCTCCGAGATCGTCGCTGGCTTCGCGATGGGGGCCAGCTCGATCGCGCTCTTCGCGCGGGTGGGCGGAGGCATCTTCACCAAGGCGGCGGATGTGGGCGCCGACCTGGTGGGCAAGGTCGAGGCGGGCATCCCGGAGGACGATCCGCGCAACCCCGCCACCATCGCCGACAACGTGGGCGACAACGTCGGCGACGTGGCCGGCATGGGCGCCGACATCTTCGAGTCGTACGTCGGGTCGATCATCGCCACCATCGCCATCGCGGCGACATCCCAGCTCACCTCCGCCAGCGTCGCCGAGACGGTGGCCCTGCCCCTGCTAACGGTGATGGCGGGGCTGGTCGCATCGCTGCTCGGCATCGCCGCCATGAAGGTCCTGGAACGCAGCAGCCCGGCCGGTGCCCTGCGCAACGTCACCTTCGTCGCCGCGGGCCTGTTCCTGGTGGCGATGTACCTGATCGTCGGATCGCTCGACCTTCAACTGGCCGATGTCGACACCGTGTATTCGCCGATGGGACCTTTCTGGGCGATCCTCGCGGGCACCCTGGTGGGGATCTTCATCGGGTTGGCCACCGAATACTACACGGCCGGCAAGCCGGTGCACCGGATCGCCAGCGCCAGCGACACCGGCTCCGCCACCAACATGATCACCGGGCTGGCGGTGGGCATGGAGTCCACCCTGATCCCGGTGCTGCTCATCTGCGTGGCCATCTTCGTTTCCTTCATGGCGGCGGGACTGTACGGCATCGGCATCGCCGCGGTCGGCATGCTGGCCACCGTGGGCGTGACCATGTCCGTGGACGCCTACGGGCCCGTCGCGGACAACGCCGGCGGCATCTCCGAGATGAGCGGCCTCGGCGAGGAGACCCGCAGGATCACCGACTCGCTGGACGCGATCGGCAACACCACGGCAGCGATCGGCAAGGGCTTCGCCATCGGGTCCGCCGCACTCACCGCCCTCGCGCTCTTCTCCGCCTACACAACCAAGGTCGGCCTGCAGGAGACCGGGATCAGCATCGTCGATCCGCTGGTCGTGATCGGCCTATTCCTGGGCGCCGCGCTACCCTTCCTGGTGGCAGCGCTCACCATGACCGCCGTGGGACGGGCCGCGGCCGGGATGGTCGCGGAGGTGCGCCGCCAGTTCCGCGAGATCCCCGGCATCATGGAGGGCCGCAACAAGCCCGACTCGGCCCGCTGCGTGGACATCTCCACGCGCGCGGCGCTGCGCGAGATGATCCTCCCGGGCGTCATCGCCGTGCTGTCTCCGGTCGTGGTCGGCTACGCCCTGGGCGTGGCGGCGCTCGGCGGGCTGCTCGCCGGCGCGACGGTGACCGGCGTGCTCATGGCGCTCTTCATGGCCAACGCGGGGGGCGCCTGGGACAACGCCAAGAAGTACATCGAGGGCGGGGCGATGGGCGGCAAGGGCTCGGAGCCCCACAAGGCCGCGGTCGTGGGAGACACCGTCGGAGATCCGTTCAAGGATACCTCGGGTCCCTCGCTCAACATCCTCATCAAGCTGATGAGCGTGGTCGCCCTGGTGCTGGCCCCCTGGCTCGTGCGCGTGCACGAGGAAGGCGGAATCGGCATGTCATGGATGCAGGATCTGCTGGAGATCTTCCCCGGATAGTCCCCGCGCCTGCCCTCCGGAGTCTGAGCCGATGAGCCGCGAGCCGACCTTCGAAAACGCCCTGGCCTTTGCCGGGGATCTGATCCGCATCCCCTCCATGAGCGGGGAAGAGGGCGAAGTCGCCGCCCGCCTCCGTGAGGAGATGCGCGTGCTGGGATTCGACCGGGTGGAGGTCGACGGGCTGGGCAGCGTCGCCGGCGTCGTGAAGGGAAGGGGCGACGCACCGCCGGTGATGCTCTCCTGCCACCTCGACGTGGTCGCCGAGGGGGCGCACGAGGAATGGGAGCATCCGCCCTTCTGCGGCGATGTCGTGGACGGCCACCTGCACGGCCGTGGGGCGATGGATATCAAGGGGCCCATGGCGCTCCAGGTCTACGCCGCCGCCGCCCTCGCGAACCGCGCGCCCGGCGACGTGATCGTGGGGCAGGTGGTGTACGAGGAGCGGGGCGGCTGGGGCATGGAGCACCTGGTGCGGTCGGGCCTGGTGAACCCCGCGGCGGTGATCATCGGCGAGTCGACCTATGGCGACATCGCTCTGGGTCACCGCGGGCGGGCGCAGCTCGAGGTCGTGATCCGCGGTCTCGCCAGCCACGCCAGCGCCCCCGACCGGGCCCGGAACGCGCTCGACCTGCTGCCCGGCGTGCTGACCGGGGTCACCGCTCTCGCGCGGCGGCAGGAGTCCGATCCCGTTCTGGGGCCCGCGAGCCTCGCGCCCACCGACGTCCGGGTGCGCCCCGAGAGCCCGAACGTCATCCCCGACGAAGTGATCGTGGTGCTCGACTGGCGCATCCTGCCCACCGATACCGAGGCGAGCCTCATCGGGCGCGTCAAGGACGCGATCGCCGAGGTGCTCCCGGATGTGCCCGCGGGCTACGCCATCGAATGCCGCCTCGCCTCGGAGCGCCAGACCTCCTACACCGGCCGCTCCGCCGACCGCAACCTGCTTACGCCGGGCTTTCTCATGGAACCCGATCACGCGGTGGTGACCGCGGCCGCGGGCGCGGTGGGGCGCCGCGGCGCCCCTGACACGGCCGCCCGCTGCCGTCCCTGGACCTTCGCAACCGACGGAGGCTGGACCTGCGGCGTGTTCGGCATTCCGACCATCGGCTTCGCCCCCGGGGAGGAACGCTACGCGCACACCAACCGCGAACGGCTCGACGTCGAGGAGGCGCGCTGGGCGTTCAGCCGCTACCCGTCGCTCATTCTCGCCGTGCAGGAGGCGGCGGCGAAGAAGAGCTGACGTCGTCCCGGCCCGACCCGCGCCTCGCGGAGGCCCCCGGGTTGAAGCTCAGGTCGAGTTGGGTATATTCCCGTGCCGATCCCGCCTCGGACCCGGAGCGAATCCTTCCGCGAACAGCGCTCCAGGGAGCGAGGCCCGTCAACACGCGGACCATGGGAGAGACCATGCGCGACTACGAACTCGTTTTGATTTTCCACCCCGCCCTGGGCGAGGACGCCATCCAGCAGAAGCTGGAGCGATTCCATGGCCTGGTATCCGGCGGGGACGCCGAAATCGGGGTGGTGGACCACTGGGGCGGCCGGCGGCTCGCCTACCCCATCCAGAAGCAGACCTCCGGCTACTACGTCGTGACGCAGTTCTTCGGCGATCCCACGAGCCTGCCCGAGCTGGAGCGCATCATGAAGCTCGACGAGGGCGTGCTCCGGTATCTCATTGTCCTCAACGAGGGCCAGCCATCCACGGGCATGTCCGTCGTGGCCGAGCCCCCCGCGGCTTCCAGTGCTTCCGAGGAGTCCCGCAAGGAGGACGATGCCGACGACCCGCAAAAGGACGGGGAACCGGAAGATGACGCCCGGTCGCGAACGAGCCCGCCCGAGTTCTCCGGGGGGCGCGGTCACCGCCGGCGCATCGAAGGCCCCCCGATCACCATCCTGAACTACAAGGATGTAGCCACCTTGTCGCGCTTCGTCACCGAGCAGGGCAAGCTGCTGCCCCGGCGCACGACCCGCGTGGCCGCCGGATTTCAGCGCAAGCTCGGGCGGGCGGTGAAGCGGGCGCGCTACCTGGCCCTGCTTCCCTACGTGCGCCGTCACGAGGGATAGCATCGCCCGTGGTCCGGGCGAGGACCCCGTTGCGGGGCTGGGGACGAGCGGGAGCGCTCTTTGTCGCCACGCTGATATTCTCCGTCTTCGGCCCCCTCGTCCTGGTGTTGATCCCGTTCGCCTGTCTCGTATTCAGTTCGCCCGCAAAACGGGCCTTGCCCGTGATGGCCGGCGCCCTGGGGATGGTGGTCGCCCTGGCCGGCGCCACGCGATCCGGATTGTGGTACGTGGAGCGTGGATGGACGATCATACTGGGCGGCTGCTTTGCCGCGGTGACATTGCGCTGGCCGGAACGAAAGTTTCTGCCCCGTGCCCTGCTGGCTCTCGCGATTTCCGGTGCCGGCGCATGGGCCGCACTGGGGCTGAGCCCCCGGCGCTGGGCGATTATCGACGGGATGGTGGCGACCAGGTTGCGCGACGGAGTGAGCACGTCCCTCGAAGCGCTGCGCATCCTCCGGGACGGAACTCCGCTCCCCGGGACCGTGATCACCACGGTTTTCAAGGCGGCGGAGTGGCAGAGCAACCTGTTCCCGGCCATGCTCGGACTGTCCTCCCTGGCCGCGTTGGGCACCGCCTGGTGGATCTACGTCCGCATCGTGCGCGGGAGCGGGGAAGGCCTCGGCGAGCTGCGCGACTTCCGGTTCGACGACCAGCTGGTGTGGCTGCTGGTCGCGGGCGCGGCACTGTTCATCGTGCAGCCCGACGGCGCCGCGGGCCGGGTGGGACTGAACCTGCTTGCCTTCATGGGCGCGCTCTACGCGTTGCGCGGCGCCGGCGTGGCGGTCACGCTGACTCGCGGCGTCTCGGCTCTCGGATGGGTCCTGCTTGCGCTCGCTTTCCTGCTGCTGGCACCCTTCCTTTTTGCGGTGGCGCTTCTGATCGGGCTGAGCGACACCTGGATGGACATCCGCGCACGGGCCCGACGAACCTGACCGACAACCACCGGCCCGCGTGGCGCCTCCCGGCGCGGGCCCGCATGTTTCGACAAAACAGGAGTGGATGGTGAAACTGATCCTCAAGGAATCCGTGGACCGCCTCGGGGAACCGGGCGATGTCGTGAACGTGAAGCCCGGGTACGCCCGCAACTTTCTCCTGCCCCGCGGCCTCGCCTACGAAGCTTCCACGGCCAACGTCCGACGCCTGGAGCAGGAGCAGCGCAGAGCGGAGGAGCGGGCTCGCAAGGATTACCTGGAAGCACGGCGGCGCGCCTCCAGGCTGGAGGGCATGCACCTCGTTTTCCGGGCACGCGCCGGCGAGTCCGACAAGCTGTTCGGCTCGGTCACGGCGGCGGACATCGCCGACCGCGCGGTCGGTTCGGGGCTGGACTTCGTTCTCGACAAGCGGCACGTCCTGCTTTCCGAACCGATCAAGATGCTTGGCGATTTCGAAGTCCCGATCAGGCTCCACGCGGAAGTGGAAGTCAATGTGACCGTGCACGTGGAAAGGACGAGCTGAGCCCGCCGGGCGCCTTTCGCATGGTCGACGCCGCCTCCTCCGGTGATTTCCGTCTGCCGTCCGCGGTCCGTCGGGCGGCCCAACTGACGCTCGAACGCAAGGCCAGCGACGTGGTCGTGCTCGACCTGCGCGGCATCTCCTCGGCCACCGACTACTTCCTGCTCGCCACCGGAACCTCCGATACCCAGGTCCGTTCGATCTCGGACCACGTCACGAAGGAGCTGCGCAACGAGGGTACCCGCCCCGCGCACACCGAGGGGGGCCGGGAAGCCCGCTGGGTGTTGATCGACTACATCGATTTCGTGGTCCACGTCTTTCACCCCGAGGTGCGGTCGTTCTATCAGCTGGAGGCGCTCTGGGGGGATGCGCCCAGGCACGAGCTTGCGGCAGACGCGGAGCTCGGCCCGCCATGAACCCCCGTGCCGCCCCATCCGCTCGAGCCGGACGCGGCCGTTCCGCGCTGCAACTGCAACCCTTCGATTTTTCCCGGGACATCCCCGCCGGCTTCTCGGAACTCGATCTTCCCGTCGGGTCCGAGCAAGGGCGCGTCGTCGCGGTTCGGGCCACGCCCGGGGCACGGCACCAGGATTGGGCCGCCCACGCCGCTGTGGCGATCGCGGGGAACTGGGCCTCCCGGGGCGCACGCGTGCTGCTTGTCGACCTGTGTTTCGACGAGCCCCGTCTGCACCGGGCGTTCGACGCCGCGAATCTCGAGGGCATCACCGACGCCATCGAGTACGGCGCTTCCCTGAGGCGAATCGCTCGCCCCGCCAACGAAGAGAAGTTCTGGGTGGCAACGGCGGGGACGCTTGTGGCGAGTTCGGACAGTTTGCTCGACCGGACGGCGTGGCATCGTCTCCTTGCTACCCTGGTCGAGGGCGGTGTCACGGTCGTCACCTATCAGGTTGCCGAGTCGCCCTACCATCCGCGCGGCACACCTTCGATCGTGCTGGCGTGCAAAGGCGAGCCCATGGCCGCGCTGGGGAAGGTGGGACTCAGGGATGCCGTCGCTCTGCTGGGTCCGGCACCCAACGGTACTACGGTCACGATGGTGACCGGAAAGAAAGAGAACCGCCTCGGGAGCCAGACCTATCGGGATTCGCTGTGGGATGGATTCGAGGACGACGCTGAGGCGGAGGAACCCACCGAAGCCGAAGCGCCGGAACCCGCCAGAGCCGAAGCAGAGCAACCCACCAAGGCCGAAGCGGAGTCGGCTCCGGCAGCTCCGGCTTCCGCCCACGAGCAGCCCGCGGACGACGCGGGGCCCGGGACCGGCTCCCGAAGCCGGGGTCGGGGCCTCAGCATCTCGGCGTTCGCAGTGCTCGTCCTGTTCGCGGCGGCGATGATCCTGATGGGGGTCGACAATGCCGGGATCGCCGAGGTGCCCGGGGCCGATCGGCTCCGGGAGCTCTTCGAGAACCTCCTGGCCTGGGTGAGCGGGTTCTTCGCCCGATGAAGCTCGCCTCGCTGAGACTGCACGGGTTCAAGTCGTTTCCCGAGCGCACGGACATCGTGTTCCACGAGGGTATCACCGCGATCGTGGGCCCCAACGGATGCGGAAAATCCAACATCAGCGACGCGGTTCGCTGGGTGTTGGGCGAACAGCGGCCCACGGTTGTGCGCGGCTCACGCATGGAAGAGGTGATCTTCCAGGGCACGGTCAATCGGCGGCCCGTCAACCGCGGATCGGTCGTCCTCCGGGTCACCAACGAGGACGGCGTGCTCCCGGTTCCCTTCGGCGAGGTCGAGATCGGACGCACCGTCTATCGCGATGGGGGAAGCGAGTACTCGATCAACCGCACGACATGTCGTCTGCGCGACGTCCAGGAGCTTTGCCGGGACACCGGACTCGGCGCCAACGCCTACGCGATCATCGAGAGCCGAATGATCGACGCAATCCTCTCGGAACGGGCGGAGGAGCGCCGGGGGTTGTTCGAGGAAGCCGCGGGCATAGGCAAATACAAGGACCGGAGCCGGATCGCGGGACGGCGGCTGGCCCGCGCCGAACTGGACCTGGAGCGGCTGGAGGACGTGATTGCCGAGGTAGCGACCAAGGTCCGCTCCCTGGCACGGCAGAAGGGGAAGGCGCAGCGCTACGAGGATCTGAGGAAGCGGCGCCTGTCGGTCGAAGTCGCGGTGGTTTCGGTGGACCTCCTGGAATTCGAGGATCGGCTGACGAGAGTTCGGGAGCTCCTCGCGCGCGAGGACGAGGCGCAACAGACGACGCTTATCGAGTTGCGGACCGCGGAAACCGAGCGCGAGGCCTCGCGGGTGCGAAGCCTGGAGGCCGAGAAGTCGCGCGCGGACGCCGCCGTGGTGCTGGACAGCATCCAGAAGGATCTGGTGCGCTGGGAGCGGGACCTGGCCGTCGCGCGTGAGCGCATCGTCTACGCGGAGCGGCGACTCGGGCAGATCGGCGAGGATCAGGCCGCGGCGCGCACGCGCGCAGATGAACTGGCGAGCGAACTGGCCGAGCTGCAGAGATCGCGCGCCCGCATCGCGGCCGAACTGGCCGAAGTGGGCGTGGAATCGCGACAGGCGCGGCAAGCTACGGCGGGCACCAGGGAACGGCTCCGGCGCGCGCGCGCGGCGCTCGCGGAGGCGCGCGGCGCGGAACGGAGACTGCTGCGCCGGGTGGCCGGCATGGAAGGGACCGTCGCCGCCTCACGTACCCGGCTGGACGAATTGCGCCGCCGTCTGGTCCGGCTTGAGGAGCGGGCCTCCCAGACCGAGCTCGAACTGACCGGGATGCGCCGGGAGGGCGGGGAGTCGGACGACCGGATGGTCCGGCTGGAGGCCTCCGTTGCGCGGACGCGCGAAGGGGTGAACGAGGGGCTGCAGGACTTCGAGGAGGCGCGCACCGCACAGACGCGGGTGCGAGCCGCGGAGGTAGAGGCAGCGGACCAGGCTTCCGCCCTCGAGGCCCGCCGGACGGCCCTCGCGGCCATGGAACGGGATGGGGCTGGCTACGAGCCCGTGGTGCGGGCGGCCCGCAAGGCGCATCCGGACCTGGTTCTGGGGACGCTGTCGCAGTGCATGGCAGGTCCGGCAGGGGCGCTGGCCGTTGCCGAATCGTATCTGGGTCATCTGGCGCAGGCGCTGCTGGTGGCGGACGGCGAAGCCGCCTCGCGTCTGCGGCGATGGTTTGCGGGCGAGTGGACGGAGGGCGGGGGGATCGTGCTGCTCCGGCTCGATGAGGCCGGCGAACCGGGTCCGCCGGGGTCGCTGCTCGGCGAGCTCCGCCCCGAAGGCCCCGGCGCCTCCTGGGTGAGGGTGTTGCTGGCCGGCGTGGACCGCGCCGAGGCAGTGGACTCGGCTGGCGGGGCCGGGACGGCCGGGCAGGACAGCCATTCCGCGACCCGGGCCCGCGAGGCCGTGAAGGCTGCCCCGCCCGCCTCGGTGGACGCGCGCGGCGTTCTGGTTGTCGGCAACCCCGCCGGGACCGCCGGCCTCCTCGAACGCCGCGGCAAGCTCGCGGCTCTCGAGGAGGCCGCCGTCCCCGCCGCCCGGGAAGCCTCCCGGGCCCGGGAAGCGCGCGAGGCGGCGCAGGTGCGCGTCGCGCGGGCCGAGAAGGTGCTCGAAGAGCGGCGCGCGGCCCTGACCCGCGCGGAAGACGACCTCCGCGCCGTCCGGGCCGACCGGAGCACGCACGACGAGCGCCACACCCGTCTCGCGCGCGACAGCGACGATCTGGCGCAGCGTGTCCGCGACACCCGGGAGGCCATCGCCGCCGCGACCGCCCGGGAGCGCGCGCAGCAGGAAGAACTCAACGAACTGACCGGGGAGGCCGCCGCCCTGCGCCGTGACGGAGAGCGCTCGGCCGAGGTGCTCGAGGTGGCGGAGGGAGACTGGGAACGGGCGCGCGTGGAAGAGGCCCGGCTGGCCATCCAATCCAACCAGCACAAGGGCGAACTGGCGCGCGCCGACGACCGTCTGAACGATCTCGGCAGGGCGGAGTCACAGGCCTCCTCGCAGCTCGCGCGCCTGGAGAAGGAGGAAGCGCAGCTCGGTCGCGAACTGTCCGAAGCCCGCGCGCTGCTCGCGCGGGGCGGCAAGGCGGTCGAGCGGCTCTTCCAGCGGCGTGACCGGGCGAAGGAGAGGCTCGGGGAGGACGACGCGGCGCTCGAGCGGGCGAAGGAGGAGGAGAAGCGGGTGGACCGGCGGGTCGAAGTCGCGCGCGCGGCCGAGCGGGCCGCCTCCGACCGGCACCACGATCTGAGCCTGGAGGAGCGGGAACTCGGCGGGAAGATCGTCCTCATCCGCGAGCGCGTGGAGACGGAGTGGGCGCGACCCTTCGAGAAGCTGGTCGAAATGTCGGAGCCGGTGGAGGGAGACCCCGCCGAGCTGAAGGAGGAGCTGGCCGGGCTCGTGCAGCGCATCGAACGCCTCGGCCCCGTCAACATGCTCGCCATCGAGGAGCACGCCGAACAGCACGAGCGCCTGACATTCCTTACCGGGCAGCGCGATGACCTCGAGCGTGCGCGCAACGACCTGCGCGCCGCCATCCGCGAGATCGACCAGACCGCCACCAGGCTGTTCCTCGAGACCTTCGAGGCGGCGCGCCAGAACTTCCGCAGGATCCACCAGCGCCTGTTCGAGGGTGGAGAGTGCGATCTGCGCCTGGGCGATCCCGACGATCCATTGAGCGGGCCGGTCGACATCCACGCCTCTCCAATGGGCAAGAGAACCCGGCGCATCGATCTGCTGTCGGGGGGAGAGAGGGCGCTGACCGCGCTCGCGCTCCTCTTCGGCATCTACCTCGTGAAGCCCAGTCCGTTCTGCGTGCTCGATGAAGTGGATGCCCCGCTTGACGAGAACAACATCGACCGCTTCGTTCAGCTGCTGCGCGAGTTCAAGCAGCAGAGCCAGTTCGTGGTGATCACCCACAATCCGCGCACCATCGAAGCGGCCGACTGGATCTATGGGCTCACCATGGAGGAACCGGGGGTGAGTTCCGTTGTAGGGGTTCGTCTCGAAGCGGGGGCGTCCGCGTAGCCATATCAAAACCACGAGACCCACATGCTCATCGTCATGAAGCACAATGCCACGTCCCAGGAGGTCCAGGGGGCCGTGAGCACCATCCACGCGATGGGGTACCAGGCGCGTCCCATGCCCGGGAGCCAGCGCACCGCGATCGGCCTGGTCGGCAATGACGGGCGGGTCGACAAGGCCCGGCTGGTGGGACTCCCGGGGGTTCTGGAGATCATCCCGGTCAGCCGCCCCTACAAGCAGGTCTCGCGTGAGTGGCGCGAGGAAGACACCGTGGTGCCGCTCGCCAACGGCACCGTCATCGGCGGGCGCGAGGTCGCCGTGATGGCCGGCCCCTGCTCGGTGGAGTCGGAGGGGCAGATCATGGAGGCCGCCGAGCGGGTGGCGGCGGCTGGCGCCACCATCCTGCGCGGGGGCGCCTACAAGCCGCGTACCTCCCCGTACTCCTTCCAGGGACTGGGGGTCGAGGGCCTCAGGCTCCTGGCCCGCGCCCGCGAGGCGACCGGTCTCGCGATCGTGACCGAGGCCGTCGACCCGGAGAGCCTGGATTCGGTGGAAGAGTACGCCGACATCGTTCAGATCGGCGCCCGCAACATGCAGAACTACCCGCTGCTGCGGCGCGCGGGGCGGTCACCGCGGCCCGTCCTGCTGAAGCGCGGACTCGCCGCCACCATCAAGGAGCTGCTGCTCGCGGCGGAGTACATCCTCTCCGAGGGCAACCCCAACATCATCCTGTGCGAGCGGGGGGTGCGCAGCTTCGACACAGAGACGCGCAACCTGTTCGACCTTGCCGCGATCCCGGTCGTGCAGTCGCTCTCACACCTGCCCATCATTGCCGATCCCAGTCACGGCACCGGCATTCGCGACAAGGTGACGCCCATGGCGCGCGCCGCGGTCGCCGCAGGGGCGGACGGCCTCATCGTGGAGGTTCATCCCGATCCTTCGAAGGCGCTGTCGGACGGAGCCCAGTCCCTTCATCCGGAGGAATTCGTCGAGATGATGGCCCAGGTGCGCGGGATCGCCGACCACATCGGCCGGCCGCTGGTGGGGCCGCTCGCGGGGGCGCGGCAGACGGTGTGAAGGGAAGGGAGCCAGGTGCGCCGGCCGGCAGGTCCGGCGCGAGCGGCGTGCCCGCACGGAGTGCCATGGATGACAATTGACCGGAGCGAGGTTCCCGCGTGAGCGAATCGATCCCGGTCGGCCGGGTGATCGGCACGGATCCGGCGACGCCGCTCGAGTTCTGGGTGGCCGTGGCCGAGGGGACCTTCCTTCAGCTCGACGACGTGGTTGTGGTCGAGCGGAGCCTCCCCGGCAGGGACGATCCGATCCGCATCTACGGCATGGTGGCCGACCTGCGCGTCCGGCACGAAGGGGCACGCTTCGACAGCGACGTCTTCCTGATTGAAGACGGTGTGCTCCCGGCGCAGGTGACCGAGGCGGCCAAGGTGCTGGCCACCCGCTTCGAGCCCGAGGTGTTCGTGCCGCCGGTGCCCGGCCAGATGGTGCGCAAGGCCGTCGGGAAGGAGCGCGACGAGGCGCTTTTTTTCGATGGCATGGAACGCAAGGTCCCGGTGGGTCTCTCGCGCGACGACGAGGTGGTGTACGCCAACGTGGAGTTCCTGGACGGCACCCGGGGCGCCCACGTCAACATCAGCGGGGTCTCCGGGGTGGCGACCAAGACCAGCTATGCGGTCTTCCTCCTGCACAGCCTCTTCACGTCGGGTCAGCTGGGCGGCGGCGCCCACAACACCAAGGCGCTGATCTTCAACGTGAAGGGCGAGGATCTGCTCTTCCTGGACAAGTCCAACCGCAACCTCGATCCCGAGCAGGCGGGACGCTACGCTGCGCTGGAGCTCCCCGCCGAACCCTTCCGGAGCGTGGAGCTGTGGGCGCCTCCGCGTCCCCGGGATCCTTCCGCCGCGCCCCGCACCGGAAGCCGCGCCCACGGGGTCACCTCGTTCTTCTGGACGCTGGCGGATTTCTGCCGGGACGAACTGCTCCCCTTCCTGTTCGCCGACGCCGAGGACGAGCGCCAGCAGTACACCATCGTCGTGCACAACGTGACGGCGCGGCTGCGGCGGGACGCCACGCCTCTCGACGACGGCGGGGTGCGGATCGTAGGGACCACCTGCCGCACCTTCGGCGGCCTGATCGAAGCCATCCGCGAACGCGTGGAGGATCCTGCCGATCAGCCCGACTGGGCGGGGCGCTCCATCGGCGGCGGCACCATCAACGCCTTCGTGCGGCGGCTCTACGCGGCCCGCCGGGACGCCGAGCACCTGATCAGGGGCGATGTGCCCAACCCGGCAAAGCACCGCATCGGCATGCAGGAGCAGGTGACCGTGGTCGACATCGCCAAACTGTCGCGGCGCGCCCAGCGCTTCGTGGTCGGCGTCGTGCTGCGCAAGACCTTCCAGGACAAGGAGGAGACCGGCTCGCGAAGGCCGCTGCTCTTCGTGGTGCTGGACGAACTGAACAAGTACGCGCCCCGGGACGGCCGTAGCCCCATCAAGGAGATCCTGCTCGACATGGCCGAACGCGGCCGCTCGCTCGGCGTGATCCTCATCGGCGCCCAGCAGACCGCCAGCGAAGTGGAGCGTCGCGTGATCGCCAACTCCTCGATCCGGGTGGCGGGGCGGCTGGACAGCGCCGAAGCCGGGCGTCCCGAGTACGCCTTCCTGCCCACGGCCCAGCGCCAGCGCGCGACCATTCTGAAGCCGGGCACGATGATCCTGTCGCAGCCCGAGCTGCCGGTCCCGCTGGTGCTCGAGTTCCCGTTCCCGGCGTGGGCCACGCGGCCGGATGAGGCGGGAGATGCCGATGGAGGAGATGACGGCGGCGTTGGCGGCCCTGATCCCTTCGAGGGGCTGGAGTGAAGGTGAGGTGAAGATCCTCCACACCGCGGACTGGCATGTCGGCAAGACGCTCCGCGGGCGCAGTCGGGCCGACGAGCACCGGGCCGTCCTCGACGAGATTGTCGCCATCGCCGAGCGGGAGGCCGTCGATATCGTGCTGGTCGCCGGCGACCAGTTCGACCGCGCCGTGCCCAGCCCCGAGTCGGAGCAAATCGTCTACGACGCTCTGCTGCGGCTGGCCCGCACTGACGCCCATGTGGTCGTCATCGCCGGCAACCACGACAACCCGCGGCGGCTGGCCGCGGTCAAGCCACTCCTGGAACTCACAAACGTCACGGCCGCGTCCAGGGTCGCGCGCCCGGACGATGGTGGCGTGGTCCGTGTCCCCACGAAATCCGGCGAGACCGCCTGCATCGCGCTCTTCCCCTTCCAGTCGAAGCGCGGGATCGTGACGGCGGAAGCGCTCATGGGCGGTGACCCCGACGATCACCAGAAGGAATACAGCGACCGCTGCCGCAAGATCGCGCGGGCGCTGTGCGGGAGCTTCTCCGCCGACACCGTCAACCTGGTCGTGGCCCACCTGACGGTGGTGGGCGCGGCGATGGGAGGCGGCGAACGGGAAGCTCACATCTTCGACTACTACGTCTCCGCGGACATCTTCCCCACCAGCGCCCACTACGTGGCCCTCGGCCACATCCACAAGCCCCAGAAGATCTCCCACAAGTACATCAGGTACGCTGGATCGCCGTTCGCCTTGGACTTTGGAGAGACCCATGGGGAGCATTGCGTGCTCATTGTCGAGGCGGCGGCGAATCGCCCGGCGCGCGTGCGAGAGATCCCTCTGACGTCGGGGCGGGCCCTTCGCACCCTGCGCGGCAGCAGTCTCGACCTGGACGCCCTGGAGGGCACGACCGGCGACGACTTCCTCCGCGTCATCGTCGAGGAGGCGCCTTCACCCGGCCTCGCCGAACGGGTCCGTGGGATGTTCCCGCATGCCGTGGACGTAATCGTGGCGCGTCCGAATGGAGCCGGAGACAGTCACGAGCCCGTCGATCCCCGCAAGCTGCGCGATCCGCGGACACAGTTTCGGCGCTATCTGAAGGAGCGCGACATCGCGGGTGAAGAGCTGGCCGGACTCTTCGACGAGCTGCTGGACGAGGAGTATGCGTCCGCTACGGCTTGAGCTGGAGGGCTTCACCTCCTTTCGCGAGCGGACGGAGGTGAGCTTCGAGGATACCGACCTTTTTGTCTTCAGGGGAGCGACGGGGTCCGGCAAGTCGAGCCTCATCGACGCGATGATCTTCGCCCTTTACGGCTCGGTCCCACGCTACGACAACCGCACCCTGATCGCCCCGGTCATCAGCCAGGGCATGGTCCGCGCGAGGGTTCGCCTCGACTTCGAGGCGCGGGGCAGGACCTATTCGGCGGTCCGGGTCGTCCAGCGCACCGCTTCCGGCGCCACCACGAAGGAAGCCCGCCTTGAGGAGAGCGCGAACGGCGGTCCGGCGAAGACCCTGGCGGCGACCGAGTCCGAACTCTCGGCCTGCGTCCAGAACGATGTAATCGGGCTGGGCCTCGACCACTTCACCAAGTGCGTCGTGCTCCCGCAGGGCGAGTTCGCCGCCTTCCTGCGGGCGAAACCCGGCGAGCGCAAGCAGCTGCTCGAGCGATTGCTTGGGCTCGGTCTGTACGAGAGGCTGCGCAAGGCGGCGAACCGGCGGTGGAAGGAAGAAGAAAACCGGGTCGCCAATCTTCAGTGGCGGCTTGAATCCGCGCTGACTCACGCGACCTCGGACGCCGTTCGCGACGCCGAGACCCGCGTCGCGACGCTGGACGGACTCCGAGAGCACATCGACGGCGTTTCGGGCCAACTGATGGAGTTCACTGCGGCGATCGAGGCCGCGGACGAGCGGTGGTCGAAGGGCGCCGAGCAGGTGGAGCTGCTGGCGGAAGTCTGCGTTCCGGAGAGCATGGCCGAACTCGCGACCACGCACAGGGAAGCCGAGCGGGAACTCCGCCGGGCTTCCGAGGCCCGCGAAGCCGCAGCCGCGAGCTTGCGCGCCGCCCAGGCGACGCGAGCCGCGCTGCCGGAGAGGGCAGCCGTTGACAAGGTCGTGAAACAGAGGGCGGATCTGGGGCGCCTGGACACGGAGATCGATCGCACCCGGACCGAGCTGAATGCGGCGGCCGAGACCGCTGCCGAAGCTGTTGCGAATGACAAGTCGGCCCGAGCGGAGCTCTCGAAGGCCCGGGATGCGCGAGGGCGGCTCCCCGGGAAATCGCAGCTTGAGGGCGTCCGCGAGAAACGGAAGCAGCTCTCCAGCACGGAGGACGACATCGAGCGCGCAGGCCGTGACCTTGGGCTGGCCGAACAGGCGTACACCGCGGCGCACGGCCGAAAATCCGAAGCCGATCGGGCGATGGAGGCCGCCGCGCGGGCGTTTGAAGCGCTCCGCGTAGCGCACAGCGCGGCCGATATGGCTCACCACCTGGAGGAGGGCAGGCCGTGCCCGGTCTGTCTCCGGAATGTGGCCCATCTCCCCGACCACGACGTTCCCGAGGACCTGGACGCCGCTCGAGAGCGGAGGAAGGCGACGAAAGACGAAGCAGCCCAGGCCCGTGCCGAAAGGGATCGCCGCAGGTCGGCGCGGACCGCCTGTGAGACCACCCTGAAGCTCCGCGTGCAGTCGGCTGAATCCCTGCGAGAGTCCTTGTCCGGGTCTCCCACGGACGAAGAGATATCCGAGCTGATGGCCGAGATCGCAGCGAGCGAAGCCGGCGTCGAGCGCTTGGCGCGCCGCGTTGAGGAGGCGGCCGGGGAGCGAGCGGAGTTGGACGGCCGGCTGAAGAGCGCCAGCGCGACGCTGAGGCAGCAGAAGGCCTTCGCGGCGAACCTGAGAGCTGACCTGCAAGAGGCTCCCACCCCGGAGGAAACCGCCGCCCTCCTGGAGGCTATCGGCTCGGCGGACGAGTCGTTGCGGAGGGCGGGCGTGGAAGAGGAGCCGGCGCGGCGGGCCCACGAGCACGCGAAGAAGGAGCTGGAGCGGGAGCAGGCGCGCCTGGATGCCGCGTGGTCGGAGTACCGCGCGGTTCGCGATGTCGTAGCCGAGATGAAGCCGCCTGCTTCGGTCGAGGGTAACCTGGCCGGCTCCTGGACAAGGCTGTCGGAATGGGCCGACCGGAAGTACGGGGCAACGCAGGAGGCGATGGCCCGGGCGGACGCGGCGCGGAGGGCTGCCTCCTCGGGAAAGGACGGCCTCGATGCCCGGCTCCGGGAACGGTGCGGTCACGACGGCCTCCCCCTGGGACCCGAAGAAGATCCCGCGAAGAAGTGCGCGGAAGAGCTGGGAGCCGCCCGCAAGGGTCTCGATCATCTTCGCGAAGCCGCCCGGGAGAGAGAGCGCGTCGAGGAGCAGCGGAAACAGGCGCACCAGCGCTCGCTGGTCGCTCGGGACCTCGGCAACCATCTGAACGCCAAGCACTTCGGCGCCTGGCTACAGAATCAGATCCTGGTCTGGCTGGTCCAGGGGGCGACGGCGCGGCTGCGAGAGCTCTCCAGCGGCCAGTACTCGCTGGATCTCTCCGGAAAGAACGAATTCCTGGTGATCGATCACAGGAACGCCGACGAGCCGCGCCTGGCGAAAACGCTGTCCGGGGGCGAGACCTTTCTCGCCTCGCTGGCGCTAGCTCTTTCGCTGGCGGAGCAGGTGGCTGAACTGGCGGCGCGCGGGAGCGCGAAGCTCGAAGCGCTCTTCCTCGACGAGGGCTTCGGCACGCTGGACTCGGAGACGCTGGATGTCGTCGCGGCCACCATCGAGCAACTCGGCACCGAGCGCATGGTGGGCATCGTCACCCATGTGTCAGAGCTGGCCGACCGGGTTCCGGTCCAGTACCGGGTGAAGAAGGCGGGAAACTCGTCCTCGGTGGAGCGGGTCGAGACGTGAAGCGCTTCGACACCCTCGCCATCGAAGGCTGGTCCCCGGAGTACGGCTCTCCGGTCGAGATGGAGCGGGAGGAGATCCCGGCCGAGCAGGTGGACGCCGGCGTGGAACTTCCCGAGGGCGAATGGCGCCCGCTCCCTTCCGAAGAAGCCGCGGCCGTCCCCGCGAGGGTCTACTTTATCGACGGCGTGCGCCGAATGGAGGCGCGCGTCTGGATGAGCGCCGCGGGTGACCCGAGTCTCGGCATCTGCGCCTCGTACGCTGCCGGGATGGTGCGCTGCGGTCGCAAGGCCGAGATCGTGGCGGCCGAGGTGCGCCGCGGGTTCTTCGGACGGGCCGGGGTGCCGGATCTGGTGACCCGGGTGGGGACCTTCACCGCTTGCCCCGTGGCCGAAGACGACATCCAGCAACTGGTGAACGGCCTGCAGGAGCGCATGGGCCAACTGGAGGTCAAGGTTGCGGGCGGGTGGGGCGCCACGCGATCGCGTGGCCGTTCGGCGCGCGTCGGCCTCGGCTCGGATTCCAACGGCGCCCATCCCCCTCTTCATCCCGGTGCCCTGATGCTGATGGACGGTCCCCTGCGCGGCGGTCAGCGCATCCCGGGGGCCATCGGCTACGTGAAGACCCACCGCGTCCAGTACCTGACCGGGGCTGCGCGCGCGGTGGTGGCGCGGCTCGCCGCCCGGGAGCGGACTCCCCTGTTCCTTATTCAGACGAAGTGGACGCGATACTCGTGGTATCTGCGCCTCACGGAAGCGCGCGGGCACCCCTGGGCGGGCATCGTCCGCTGCGAGGCTTGGCCGGAGACGGAGGTGGAGCAGGTTCGGAGGATCGCGGACGCGACGGCGGCGGTGTTGCCGCGCTTCGCCTCCGAGCCCCACAAGGACGACCGGGCGCCCCAGAACCTCTACCCGATCGCCGGGCTGGAGCGTGAACTTCACCACAGGCTCGGGGATCGCGGAGTCGTGTTCCGGGCGCTCCATCAGGCGGCTGCGAAGTACCGGCCGACTGATTGACCCCGGCCGCCGCAATTGCCATATATATGGTTACCATATACCATACATTTCATGAAGACGATCAAGACCACCGTGTACCTGAATGCCGCCGACTACCGCACGCTCAAGTCGCTGGCGGCCGATCAGAAGCGTTCGGCGGCGGAACTGGTTCGCGAGGCGGTGGCCGAGTACGCGGCTCGGGCAACCGAGCGTCGATGGCCACGGTCCATCGGCATGGGAGACAGCGGCGTTGCCGACCTGGCCGAGCGGTACGAGGACATGATGGACGGCTTCGGTGCAGAGGGTCTCGCGGACGCGGAGCACAGCGGGGCCGCTCCGGCCGCAGAGCACCGGCCGGACCCTGAGTCCTGGGATCCGGCCCCGTGATCGTGGCCGACACGAGTGCCCTGCTGGGACTTCTCGATCGGCGCAGTCGTTCCCACGGAGCTTTGGCGGAGGTGTTCCACGCCTGTGGTGACCGATGGGTGTTGCCGTGGGCGATTCTCCCCGAGTTGGACTACCTGATTCCCCGGACACTCGGCGCGGCCGTGCACAGGGCATTCCAGGCCGACCTGGAGGAGAGGTGCTTCGCCGTCGAATGGGGTGCGTGGGCCGACGTGCGTAGGGCGCTGGAGCTCGGCCGCGCCTACGGTGACCTCTCGCTCGGGCTGGTCGACGGGGTCGTCATGGCGGTAGCGGAGCGGCTGGAAGCGGAGGCGATCGCGACCCTGGATCTGCGCGACTTCGGACCCGTCAACCTGAAGGGCCAGCCGGCTATCTGGCCCCGGGACCTATGCTGACGCGACGACAGCCTCCAGTTCCCTGGCTGGATCCAGCTTCGCCAGAAACTCACTGACAGGCAGACAGAGCACACGGTTTCTGACCAGCCTGCGGTCGCCGCGGTAGAGCAGGAGCCGCCGGGCCTCGGGGTACTCGTCGCCGAAGGCACTCAGCCCCCGGAGATCGGCGGGACGGATACGGTCGGCATTCATGACGTCGATGCCCCAGATGCCAGTGGCTCCATAGAGGACGAAATCGACCTCGGCCCCCGCCCGGGTGCGCCAGTAGTAGAGCCCTCCGTCCGTTTCCGAGTAGGCCAGCCATGCGCGCAGGTGTTGTGCGACGAGTCCCTCGAGGGCGGGGCCGGCGACCTCTTCGGGCCGGTCGAGCGGACCCGAGGGACGCAGGCTGCGGAAGACCCCGCAGTCGAAGTAGAAGAAGCGCGGGTGCGCCACGAGGCGTCGCTTGGCGCGCCGGGTAAAGACGGGAAGGCGGAACGCCAGCAGCAGGTCTTCGACCAACTCGACATAGCCCGACACGGTGGACCGGCTCGTCGCGCATTCGCGTGCAACTTCGCTGACGTTGAGCGTCGCCGCGTGGGAGAACGCGATGGCTTCGAGGAACCGCGAGAAGCTGCCCACGTCTCGAGTCAGCCCCTCGGCACGCACTTCCTGCTCCACGTAGAGAGATGCGTAGGCGGACAACGCGCCTGCGGGATCGCCGGAGGAGAGGACGGTGGGCACGGTTCCCAGCGACAGAGCGGCTCTCAGGTTGAAGCCGGCCCCGAGTTCCCCCGCCATGAAGGGGTGCATCGTCCGCAGGATCGCGCGTCCAGCGAGAAGGTTGACTCCTCCCCGGCGTAGCGTCCGTGCGCTGGAGCCGGTCAGGACGAACCGCCACCGTTTTCCGCTCTCCATGAGTTCGTGCACCACGTTCAGGAGTTCGGGGACGCGCTGGATCTCGTCCACCACGATATCTCCGCCGGGTGGGACGGCGCGGACCAGTTCACGCAGTCGCTCCGGGCGAGCCGCGAATCGGCGGAACTCCTCGGCGCGCAGGAGATCTACCACGAGCGCGTCTGGAAACTGTGCGCGCAGCCAGGTCGTCTTGCCGGTTCCGCGTGGGCCGAAGAGGAAGAAGCTCCCGCGCGGTGCGGCGAGAAATCGCGGCAGAGTCGTCATATTGGCGGGCAAAATGACGAGAGAGCCGTCATTTTGTCAACCTTCGAGTGTGTGGGACCGTTGCCGTTGCAGAATGCGATGGGCAAATATGATACCTGCCGAGTTGCTCCTCTGAATCCAATCGTTCGCGAACGCCGTGTACACGACCTGCATGTACTGCAACAAGTCGCTCCGGACGAACAAGGTCGTCGAGGAGTTCCCCGTCGGTCGCCGCCTTGCCTTCGACGCGGCGAGGGGAAGGCTATGGGTTGTGTGTCGCCGCTGCGAGCGCTGGAACCTCACTCCGCTGGAAGAGCGATGGGAGGCGCTGGAAACGTGCGAGAAGCTCTTTCGCGCCACGAGGATCCGCACTTCTACCGAGAACATCGGGCTGGCGCGGCATCCGGAAGGGCTGGAACTGGTTCGGATCGGAAAGCCGTTGCGGCCGGAGTTTGCGGCTTGGCGGTATGGGGACCAGTTCGGGCGGAGGCGTCGGCGCGCCGTGGCACTTGGAACCGCGGCGGTCCTTGCGGGAGCCGGCGGCATGGTACTGGGAGGAGCGCTGGCGGGGCTGGGGGGCATCGGCCTCGGGGGGTTCATCTACCAATCGATCAACGGATGGAACATGTTCCGCCCGTCGGTCTTCTTTCGCCCGGAGGACGGGCGACTTCGGTGGATGAACCGCTTCCGCGCTCTTTGGGCTCGCCTGCGTCCGTCGGGGGGCGAATCCGACTTCAGTGTTGAAGTGAAGGCCAAGGGGCTTGTTGGCGGAAAGTAGGAGAGGTTCGAAGGCAAGGACGCCGTCCGGGTACTCCATGCCATCCTGCCGCGGGTCAATGCCGACGGGGGTTCCCGGAAAACGGTGCAGGCTGCCGTGACAAAGATCGAACGCGCCGGGCAGCCGGATAGAATCGTTCGAAGCCTCGCCCACCTTCTACAGTATCGATATTCACCCGCCGGAGTGCAGTTGAGCGCACTGGAGAAGCACACAACGCTCGCGCTGGAGATGGCGCTTCACGAAGAGCGGGAACGCCGGGCCCTCCAAGGGGAACTGTGGATCCTTGAACAGGCGTGGAAGGAGGCCGAAGAGATCGCTGCGATTTCGGACAATCTCTTCCTGCCCGCCGGAACGGACGCGTTCTTTGACCGGTACGGCCGAGACGGCTAGCGTCCTGTACCGGACCCGCATGCTCTCCACGCGTCGCGATCGGTGGGCGGCGCGCCACACAGAGGGGTTATATCTCGTGATTGCCCCTTCCCGGATGTAAAGGCATACGCCCCTATCCCCCCAGCCGCTCCAGCGCCTCCCGCGCCTGCGCGTTGCCCGCTGCGGCCGCCCGCCCATACCACTCCCGGGCCCGAGCCAGGTCGAGTGGCACGCCCCGGCCGGCCTCGTAGGCCTCGCCGAGCCGGAGCTGGGTGATCGCGTCTCCCCGCTCGGCGGCTCGCAGCCACCATTCCGCCGCGAGCGCATGGTCTTCCTCCACACCCCGCCCGGCCGCGTACTGATTCCCCAGGTTGTGCGCTCCCAGCACGTGCCCCCGCTCGCCGGCCCGGCGGTGCCAGGCTGCGGCCTGCGCCGGATCGACCGGCTTGCCCAGCCCCTCGTCGAAGGCGGTGCCCATCAGGAAGACCGCCTCCAGCACGCCTGCCTCTGCCGCGCGCTCCACGTCGGCGATGACCCCTGCGGCGATCGAGCGCGCCCGTTCCTGGTCGCGGGGGAAACCCATCCGCCCGGTGGAATGGACGCGTGCAAGCCACATCATGGAGAGCACGCCCTCGCGGTCGACCGCCTGCTCGAACAATTCGCGGGCGCGAGCGTCGTCTACGGTTCCCGCTACCCCGGTATACCAGTCGATGGCCTCGACCAGCGCGGGGTCAGGGTCGGCCGGGGCAGGGGAGCAGGCGGCGGCGAGGAGCAACAGGCACATGCCGAGGGAGCGCTCGGGCGGCCGGAGTGTGCCAACCCGGCCCGCCGACCTCCGGGCCGCGACCGCCTCAGGCGCACGTCCGGCGTGCCGCCCCGCGATCCTCAACCCCCTACCTGACCCAGCAGCCACGCGCACGCGAGCGCCCCGTAGATCCCCAGGATGTAGCCCGCGACGGCCATGAGCAGCCCGATCGGGGCCATGGCCCGGTGATACACCCCCGCGACCACCGGCGCGGACGCCGCCCCCCCGACGTTGGCCATGCTTCCGGTGGCCACGAAGAACAATGGCGCGCGCACGATGCGGGCAGCGATCAGCAGGACAACCAGGTGAATCACGATCCAGACGGCTCCCGCCGCGAGGTAGACAGGAGTGTCGAGCACCGCCCTCAGGTCGGCCTGGGCCCCGATCCCCGCCAGCAGCAGGTAGAGCGCCGTGTAGCCCAGATGTGACGCCCCCACGGTCTCGAGCTCCCTCAGCCGCGTGAACGACAGGATCAGCCCGCCGGTCACGACGATCAGGATCGCCCAGGTGGTGCCGCTGATGATGGTGGGATCGCCGACGGCCGGGAGCATCGCGCCGAGCTCCCGGGCGCCCACCGCGCACGCCATCCCGAACCCGATCATGACCACCGCGTGGCGCAGCGACATCGGGCGCCGTTCCCGGTTGATGGCCTCCAGGCGCCGGTTGGTCTCCTCGATGGCGCCGGTGCGGGCGCGCGTGCGCTCGTCGAAGCGGCCCTGCAGCCCGACCATCGCGATCAGCACCCCCATCCAGCCGTATCCCACCACGGTGTCGACCACGATCGCCGGCCCCATGGCGTCGGGCGACGTCCCCACGCTCTCGGCGATGGCCACCATGTTGGCCGTCCCCCCGATCCAGCTTCCGGAGAGCGCCGCGAAGCCGGTCCACGCGTCCGGGGGCAGCATGTCCCTGAAGATCATGAGCGAGATCGGGCCCCCGATGATGATGCCAACCGTGCCGGCCGCGACCATGAAGAGCGCCGTCCCTCCGAGCTTCAAGACGCTGCCCAGGTCCACCGAGACCATCAGCAGCAGGAGCGCGAACAGGAGCAGGTAGGGCACGGTCCAGCCATAGAGTGGGGATTCGGCGGGCGTGATCCCGGCGGTCGTGGTCAGCATAGGCAGGAAGTAGACGTAGATGACCGGCGGAATGACCTCGAACACCTTGCGGAAGCGCGGCAGCTCCGAGACCCAGAAGACCAGAGCCACGATGGCGGCCAGGAAGGCGAATACCCCCATCGGGTCGGTAATGAGTGCCGTGGTTTCCTGACCCATGGTTCTGCTCCCATGAAGATGTCAGTAGTTGTCAGTTATGATACCAGTAGATATCAGTCTGCTGTCGATGTCCGCGAGCAAGGCCGGTGCAGCACCTTGCCACGACGGCGGCATGAAGCACAAGTAGCCGGCGGGTCCATGCCGGCGTCACTTCCAACGCACAATGCCCGCCCCGATCCACCATGGGTGGTGCTCAAGTCCCTCGATTCCGAGGATGGCAGCTCCGGAACGGCGCGCCCAGGAGGTCCGGGCCCGTCGGTCGCGCTTGCAGGTTGTTCGGCGATCACGGTAGTATCACGAACACAGGCCGGGAATCGCGAGCCAGTCGCAGAATGTGGCGGACGGCGACGTATCGGTGACGGCCATGGTCATCTCCGGGCAGGCTTGGGTGTGGCGGTCTGCAGCAACCGAAACGAGTAGAGGGCATGGTCGGAGCGGACAGGTTCGGACGGGTCGTGGAGCATCTGTACGAGGCGGCGCTTGGAGGCGTCAGCTGGGCTTCCGCGGCCGGCGCGATGAACGACTTGATCCGGACAACCGGCCAGAGCATTACGCACCTGGACATGGGTCCCGGGGGGGAGCCCGAGCTTCTGCTGTCCCGGTTCTATGTGGGGGCGGAATCACGGGACGATCTGCGCCAGCTGTATTATCGCGACTACTACTGGCGGGATGAAGCGATTCCACGGCTCGCCGGACTGGACGATGGAGAGCTGGCCTGGAAGTCGGATCTCTACACCGACCAGGAGATGAAGACATCCGCTGCATACAATGAGTTCCGCGTGGCCAACAGCACGCAGAACGGGTTCTTCACCGCAATGCACGGGTTGGACGGATCGGCGATCGTCTGGTCCTGCGGAAACTCTACCGAGCGGGAAGGATGGGGGCACGATCAGGTCCGGGTCATCCGGCTCCTCGCGCCTCACATACGCCAGGCCGCGCGTGTTCGCCGTGCGATAGCGGATGCCGGGGCGTTGGCCGCGTCGCTGGCCGGACTGCTCGAGAACGGGCGGGTGGGATCGATCCAGCTGGATCGCCATGGACGCATCGTGGAGGCGAACGACCGCGCCAGGGGCATCCTCGTCGAGCGCGATGGGCTCCGTGATGCGGAAGGTGTACTGAGCTGCGGGCACCGAGGGGAAAACGAAGAGCTTCAGCGCCTGCTGGCCCAGGCGCTGCCCCGGTCCGGTGTTCCGGGCGTCGGGGGTTCCATGGGGATCACGCGCAGGAAGGATCGAACGCCGTTGATCCTTGAAATCCATCCCGCACGGCGCATGGGTGTGGATCGTCGTGCGGGCGAGGTCGGGGCACTGGTGCTCGTCGTGGACCCAGCGCGCCGACCCCGGGTCGATCCGGGCCTGGTGGCAAAGCTCTTCGGATTGACTCCCATGGAGAGCCGCGTGGCGGTGGCGGTCGCGGCGGGCCGGACGGTACCCGGCATTGCGGCTTCGCTGGGCTGCGCGGAGAGCACGGTCAAGACCCACCTCAAGCGGGTCTACCGCAAGCTGGGGATTCGCAAGCAGACCGAGTTGGTGCGGAGGGTCATGTCGCTGGAAATCCTCCGAGGGTCAACCCGGTAACGGGAAACCCTCGTTTCGGACGCGCCAGCATTCCCTCCCATTCCCGGGTGTCCCCTGAAGAGGGGATACCCGTGCGCATGCCAACTCCACATCCTCATCCTTGGCGCGTCCCGGTGAAGTCTCTGTATGGTAACCGTTGGAATCCTGTCGATCATGTATTGATCGTTGAAGCAAGGGCACCGTGATACTATGATCGCGTCAGGCAGGTCGCCGCAGGGGCGAAAGTGAATGACGGAGGCTGACCAATGTTGAAACGCTTCTGGCCCAGTGTGGCATTGGCGTGCCTCGTGCCTGGGACCTGCACTTCAGACGCCGCAGAGGTAGTGGCACCCATTGCTGAAGCCGCGCCTTACGCCGAGGCGCAGGCTCGGAATGCGGTGACCGATACGCTGACAGACCGTGAAATCCTCGAGGTCTTCTATCACGCCACCGGAGGTCCGGACTGGGATTACCAGGGCGGCTGGATGTCCGAACCGTCGATCGCCGACTGGGAAGGCGTCGGCGTGGACACGGCCGGCCGGGTGCAGGCCTTGTGGCTGCCTTACAACAACCTGTCCGGGTCGATTCCGCCGGAACTCGGGAGCCTGACCAAACTGGTGGAGCTGCAACTCCCCGAAAACCGGTTGACCGGTTCAATCCCGGGAGAACTGGGCGGTCTGGGCAACCTGGAGGACCTGGACCTCTCTTTCAACCGGTTGACGGGGTCGATCCCGGCGGAGTTCGGCAACCTGTCCAGCCTCGTTCGGCTGAATCTCTGGGCAAACCAACTGACGGGGTCGATCCCGGCGGCACTCGGCAACCTTGCCAGCCTCGAGTTCCTGGATCTCGATGAGAACGGGCTCACGGGTTCAATCCCGGCGGAGCTGGGCGATCTCGGCAATCTCGCTTCGTTGTACCTGGTCTCGAATCAACTGACGGGATCGATCCCCGCCGAACTCGGCGAGCTGGCCAATCTCGAGGCGTTGATGCTGGCCGGGAATCAGTTGACAGGATCGATCCCGGTCGAGCTCGCCGAACTGGCCAACCTCGAAGCGTTGGCGCTTAGCCACAATCAGTTGACAGGATCGATCCCATCGGCACTCGGCGGACTGGATGGCCTCGTGGCCTTGTGGCTAGGCGCGAATCGGCTGACGGGTTCCATCCCACCGGAACTTGGCGACCTGGACAACCTCGAAGTACTGACCCTCGAAGATCTCAAGTTGACCAGCATCCCGTCGGAACTTGGCAACCTGGCCAACCTCGAAGTGCTGTACCTGTCGGGAAACAACCTGGCTGACCTCCCATCGGAACTTGGCGGCCTCGCCAGCCTCCAGGTCCTCAGCCTCGCCCACAACGAACTGACCGAAATCCCGGCGGAGCTGACCAACATCGCCAATCTCAGGTTCCTGCTCCTCAACGACAACGAAATCACGGGGTCGATCCCCCCGGGGCTCGGCGACCTGTCCAGCCTTATGGACCTGTCCCTTTCCGGCAATCAGTTGACGGGCTCGATTCCGCCGGAGTTGGGCCAGCTCTACAGCCTCAGGGCGCTGGAACTGCAGGACAACCAATTGACGGGGTCGATCCCGCCGGAACTCGGGGACCTGGAGGCACTGGAAGTCCTGTGGCTGGACGACAACGACCTGTCGGGTCCGATATCGGGGGAATTCGTGCGGTCCGCATTCCTGCACGACTGGGACAGTGACAGATACCCTCTGGCTTTCCTGTTCGCGGACAACAACCGATTCTCAGGGCCGGCGCCGGCCGAGCTCGATAGCCTTTTCTTCTACGAGGTCGAGAGCTTCATCTCCATTGCAGGCAACGAGTTGACAGGCTCGCTGCCCCTGCTCCCCGCCGGCGACGTCCGCCGAAACCATTTCTCGGGCTGCATCCCGGCATGGTGGCGGTTCGAGGGAAACCTCTGGCGGCTGCGAGTGAATCCACAACGCACGTCCGCGGGCGGCACCGTCAACCTGAAGGAGTGCATCGGGCGAGACGGAGCGGCCGGTGTGACCGGTGTCACCGGGCAGGCCGGCGACGCGCTGCGGGCAAATCTGCGGGAGCAACTGGATGAGACCAGACAGAGGGCTCTCATCGAGCGCATGCCGCAAAACCAGCTGATTGCCGGGATGGCGGAGCGAGGGTCCGGCATCCGCTGACGGATTCTGAAATGCTCAACGAAACACGCCTCACAGCCTCGTTCCTCGTGCTGATGCTGCTCGCAGCCTGTGAAGGCAGTCCGATCGATCCGACCGATCCGGCCGGACTCGTCCCGAGCGCCGGCATCCTCGTATTCGCGCGCGCGGACTACCGCGGTCCGTACCGCAGTTTTGTCCGCGACGTGAGCGACCTCTCGCTGGTGGATGACGAGCCTCGACCCGCTGCGTCGGAGTGCGCCACCAAGATCTTCGGTCAGGAATATTGGACCGATTGCGTTTCTTCCATCCGAGTCGCCGATGGATGGCAGGCGGTCCTGTTTGTGCACGATACCTTCCGGGGGGACAGCCTCACCGTCACGTCCGACATCCCGGACCTCAGCCGGATCCCACTACCGCCATTAGGTATCCCACAAGACTCAATTCGGAACTGGGACGACGTAATCTCGTCGATACGAGTATTGCGGTGACCGGGCGTGCCGCCGCGTGCCCCGCTATTGGACCTCGTCCGCTTGGAGCTTCCGACCCTGAACGCTGCGCTCACGGAGGATCCGATCAAGTATCGTAACGTATTCATGTGGTTGGCGGTTGCAGTGCTGGGTTCCTCCTGTGTTTTTGCCACAGTTCAGGTCGACTTACTGGCTCCTCGCGAAGTGGTGGGAACGACGGTCGAATCGTCGCTGAAGGCCTTCCTGACGGACGGTAGAATCGCGGTGTTCCCGGACGGAGCCCGGATCACGACGGACTCGGTCTTCGGCGCGGGGATCCGGTACTCGCTGGATCTCGCCAGCTCCGATTCCATCTCCGCACTCGCACTCGACGACCTGCTCGGACTCGAGTCGGCTCGGGCTGATGTCGACATGCTCCCGACGGTGGGCATAGCTGCGGGCATCGTTCTTGGGGGTGCATTTGTCGTTGTATGCAGTGCCCCCGGCGCGAAGTGCTTTGGCTCATGTCCAACGATCTACTCGCACGACGAATCCGGAGAGGTCCTGGAGGCGGAGGCCTTCTCGTACAGTATCGCGCCCCTGTTCGAGGGAAGAGACGTGGACCGGATCGGTGTCGGTGCGGATGCGAACGGGGTGGTGAGGCTCGAACTGCGTAACGAAGCTTTCGAGACGCACTACATTAATCATCTCGAGCTTCTTGAAGTACGTCATGAGAATGACCGGGCGGCCTATCCGAATGAAGAGGGCCGGATCCTGGTCGTAGGCGACATGACCGAGGCCACCAGCGGCATCGACCGGGACGGCACGGATCGCCTTGGTGAATTGAGCGCCAGGGACGGTACGGCCTTCTTTTCCTCCGACGAGCGGATTCGACGCGCGACGCCCGAGGACTTCCGCGACCACATCGATCTGGTGTTCCCCCGGCCGGACACCCCGTCCGCCGCGCTGGTCCTGCGGCTGCGCAACAGTCTGCTCAACACGATCCTCTTCTACGACCTGATGCTGGCGTCGCAGGGCGCAAAGGCCCTGGATTGGCTGGGCACGGACATGGCGAACCTTGGAGACGCAGCGGAGTTGGGCCAATGGTTCCAACGGACGATGGGACTTGAGATCAGCGTCCGGGGCCCCGGAGGTTGGGAACGCGTCGCTCGTCTGGCGGACACGGGTCCCCTCGCCTGGGACGAGGTGGCCATTCAGGTGCCGGTTCCCGACGACGATCGACTCCGGGTACGCCTCTCCTTCCTTGCTGACGAATGGCGGATCGACTTTGCCGGACTCGCCGGCGACGTAGAGTTCGCAGAGCCAACCGTGGCATCTTTCGCTCGGGTTACGCCCATGGGTGGAGACCACGATCCTGCACTCGCAGCCGAACTGGCATTGCCCGACGAGGACTATCTGGTGACGGGTCCCGGGACGGCCCTTTCGCTCGAATCCGAACCGCTCGGAGCCTACGCGGACAGCGAGAGGACCTTCTTCCTCTCCAGCCAGGGCTACTACACGGAATGGATCCAGCCGGACTGGATTCGATCGTCGAACGGGTTCGAAGAGTTTCGTCCCTCGGGCGAGACGATCGTACGCCTGATGGAACGATGGCTGGAGGAGAAGGACGAGTTCCAGAAGAGCTTCTTCGAAACCCGCATCCCGGTGAGGTGAGTGATGATGACCAGGTGTGCGGCTTCCCCCGGCGGCGTCTCCGTTCTGGCCTTGATCCTTGTGCTGGGTGCTGGCTGTCAACCGAGGACACGTGAGATAACCAAGATCGGATTTCTTTCCAAGCCTGAGGTCGGCGTGTCCCCTGTGGGGACCAAAGCCACGATCAAGGTGCAGGCGGGTGGCGGAGAGCGCATCGTCGCCGGCGAGTTGATCGCAGTCAGGACGGACGGTTTCCTCATCCTCTCTGACGAGACAACGAAGCTGACGCTGATACCCTACGACCGGATGACGCAATTGGACTTCGAGGACGACGTGGGGGCGAAGACCAGCGTCGACCGTTCCCGCGGCCCATGGTTTGGTTCCATTCCACCGCTGCAGGAAGATGGAGTACGCCAGCGCGCGATGGCCCTGTTCAGCCGATATCCTCTCGGCCTCGACGATGCGCAGCTCCAGAGCCTTCTCGAAGTGTTCGGACAGTCCGAACTCGTCGTGGTCGGCTCATGATGGAGTGGCCGCAAGACCCCGCCCCGATCCGGAACCAAGTCCATACAGGACCAACAGCACGTATTGGGGCGCTGCATTGGACCGTCCCGTTGACTGTGTTGCTGTGGGCCTTTGGTGACGTTGGCGGGGTGCGGGCGCAGGATCAGGTGTCATGCGCATCTCGGTCATCATGGTGCGGGCTGTCGGAGGAGCAGGCCGCCTTCCTCCGCCAGGCTCGCCACGCGACCGAAACATACCGCAGCGTGACCAACGCCGTCGCGGACGGATTCCGGCCAGTGGGTGCCGACGCGCCGGCGATGGGGCGTCACTGGGTCAGCCTCGCGCGGCTGTTCGACGGCGAGATCGATGCGGCGAGACCCGAAATCCTCATGTACGCGGTTGTGGACGGGCGCGAGACGCTGGTGGGAATCGGTTTCGGATACGTGGTGGCCTCCGGAAACGGCAAGGTTCCTCCGCCGAACCCATTCGAGGGTGACGCATGGCACGTCCATTCCGGCAGACTCGACATGGAGAGCCACCGCACGGATCACGAGGACCATGGCCTGCACGATGCTCGTTCAACCGTTCAAGCGCGGGAGGAAGCCGGGATATCGGTCCTGCACGCGTGGGTGGTCGTGGAGAATCCTGCGGGTGTGATCGAGCCCAACAACTGGACGTTACCATACTTGCGGCTGGGCTTGCCCCGACCACCGGAGGTCACGCCGCAGGCCGATCGAGCCATCTCGCTCGCGTCGCTCGGAGGCGCGTTCTTCATGGGTAGAGCGAAGCTGTTCGCGGACCAGGGCTCCGGGCCGGCAGCCGGCTGGGCGCCGGCGTTGCGAGCTGCCGAGACGGAGGTCATGGAGTGGTGGCACGCGCGCTCAACAGGACCACTCACGCCGGACGAGATCGAGTGGCTCGACGATCTATGGAGGCGTTTCGGGCTGATGGGGCTTTAGGAACGCCGACCAATCGGTCGACCGGATACGCGCCGAGTCCGACGTTGACGGGGTGGCCATGAATCCGCAGTCTTTGGCTCCACGTCCTGGATAGTCGTCCCGTGGTGGTCGGCTTCACGAGCAGGGAAACCCCGAAGCCGCCTCGGTCGTCTTATTGACATCGTACAGAACTACTCTGGACCCCTTCGGACCTGGTGACCTGAGCACGTCGAAAACTCATGTACACCACATGCATGTTCTGCCGGAAGCCTCTGGGCGCCAACGAGGTCGTGGAGTCGTTCCCGGTTGGGCGGAGGCTGGCCTTCGACGCCGTCCGGGGCCGCCTCTGGGTGGTCTGTACGAAGTGCGAGCGCTGGAACCTGACGCCGCTCGAGGAGCGCTGGGAGGCGGTTGAAGACTGCGAGCGGCTCTTCCGCGACACCCGCATCCGTGTCTCCACGGACAACATCGGATTGGCGCGTCATCCCGAGGGCCTGACCCTGGTGCGCATCGGCGAGCCCATGCGGCCCGAGTTCGCGGCCTGGCGCTACGGAGACCAGTTCGGGCGGCGGCGAAAACGTACGATCCTGTATGGGACGGCCGTGGCCGTCGTGATCGGAGGCATCGTGGTCGGCGGAGCCGTAGCCGGCGTGGGCGCGGGCGTCATCAGCCAGGTGCCCAACTGGTTCAACGTCTGGCGGAGTCGGCGCACTGTCGTGAAACTGCGTCCCGAAGCAGAGCGTGTCATCAAGCTCAACAACCATGACCTTCTGGGCACGCGCATCCGGCCCGCCGACGACGAGCAGGGCTTCAGGCTTCAGATCCGCAAAGGAAAACGGAAGACCTGGCACGACGGCGCCGAAGCGCACCGGTTCGCAGCGGCGATCCTCCCGAGGATGAACGCGTCCGGCGGAGCCAGCGGTGCGGTGCAGAACGCCGTGGAGCTCATCGAGACCACCGGACATCCGGAGCGTTTTCTGGCGAGAATCGCGGAGGGACAGCGCTTCGAAGACAAGAAGGGCGTGCCAGGCTACGTGAACAAGATGCCCAAGCCCCACAAGCTCGCCCTCGAGATGGCCCTCCACGAAGAACAGGAGCGACGCGCCCTGGAAGGCGAATTGTGGCTACTGGAGAAGGCCTGGAGGGAGGCCGAGGAGATCGCGGACATCTCGGACAAGCTGTTCCTCCCGGAGGGAGCCGAGGAGTTCCTGCGGGAGAGCCGTCCGGCTGATCCTAGAGCCCGAACGCCAGCAGCGCCGCTCCCTCCCGCTCACCCGTCGCGATGACCACGAGCTGGCGGCCGTCGCGTGTCTCGAAGGTCATCGGGTTGGCGTAGGCCCGCGCGGGCAGCCGACCCTCCCACAGCACCTCACCGCTCTGAGCGTCGAAGGCGTACAGGATGTCCGAGCCGCCGGTGAGGAACACCAGGCCGCCGGCGGTCGCGAACGGGCCGGGCGCCCCCACCACCCCCAGCCGGGCGGGCAGGTCGAGCCCTGCCAGCGCGGGATGGCCCGCGATCTCGGGGCGCTCGCCGACCGCCTCCTGCCAGAGGATCGCGCCGCCGTTCATGTCGATGGCCGTAATGGTGCCGTAGGGCGGGTTGGAGATGGGCAGCCCGTCCACAGTCAGGGTTCTCGACGACGTGCGGTCGATCGCGTAGTCAGCCACCGTGGTAGCCGGGTTGGCGGGTGCGATCCTGAGCAGGCTGGCCTCTTCGGACGACTTAACGAACAGGACCGCGCTGGCGGGATCCACCGCCACGCCGCCCCAGTTGCCCCCGCCGAGGATGCCCGGCATGGCGATGGTTCCTTCCATGGAAGGCGGCTCGTAGAGGGGGCCGAAACGGTAGCCGGCCGTGAGTTCCTCCGCGCGCCGCCGCAGCTCCGGCGTGAGGTCGATGAGGTCGTCGGGGGTGAACCCCTGGCGGGCGAACGGGGGCGGGGAGGTGGGGAAGGGCTGGGTCGCGGCGGCGACCTCGCCGCGCACGTCGCTCGCCGGGACGGGCCGCTCCTCGATGGGCCACACAGGCTCGCCGGTCTCCCGGTCGAAGGTGTAGACGAAGCCGGTCTTGCCGGCCACGGCCACCGCGTCGACCTCGCGGCCGTCGACCGTCGCGGTCAGGAGCACCGGCGCGCCCGGCAGGTCGAAATCCCACAGCCCGTGGTGCACGGTCTGGAAGTGCCACGCCAGCTCGCCGGTGCGCGCGTCCAGGGCGACCAGCGACTCCGCGTACAGGTTGTCGCCCAGGCGGTGGCCACCGTAGTAGTCGTTGGACGGGGTGCCGATTCCCGCATACAGGAGCCCACGTTCCTCGTCCACCACCATCGGCGCCCAGGCGTTGGTGTGCCCTGTGTAGTCCCAACTGCCGTCCTCCCAGGTCTCGTTCCCGGGCTCGCCGGGCTGCGGGATCAGGTTGAACGACCACGCCAGTTCGCCCGTGTGCACGTCGAAGGCCTGTACGTTCCCCGGCGGGTCACGCGGATAGACGAAGCCGTCCCACACCCCGTTGCCTACGATCACGAGGTCCTCGAAGACCACCGGCGGCGACGTCTGCGTGTAGTGCAGTCGGTTGGTGGGCCAGAGCAGCTGTTCGGTCAGGTCGATCTCGCCCCGGTGCCCGAACGACTGGATCGGTTCGCCGGTGGCGGCGTCGAGCGCGATCAGGCGCCAGCGCGTGTTGAGGAAGATGCGCCGCTCGCCCGGCCCGCTCCACACGGCCACCCCGCGGTGCACGAAGCCGGTGCCGTTGGGCGGCTGGCCCCATTCCACGGTGCGCGGGTCGTACTCCCAGTGCGGGCGTCCCGTGCTGCCCTCGAGGGCGATGACCCGGTTGTAGGCCGTGGTGAAGAAGAGCGTGTCGTTGAAGGCCAGCGGCGTCGTCTCGAAGTTGCCCGGGCGCGTTTCCTGGCCGCGGATCGGTGACAGCGGCCCGGAAATCGGCTGCTCGCCCGTCTCCCAGCTCCACGCCAGCTCGAGGTCGGCCACATTCGCGGTCGTGATCTGGTCGAGCGGCGAGTACTTGGATCCTCCGGCGTCGCGGCCGTAGGCGACCCAGTCCCCGTCGCCCGGCGGCTGGGGCTGGGGGGCGGCCTCGGCGCAGGCGAAGAGGAGGAGGACGACGGGGTACGGAGAAGGGAGGCGCGGCCATCCCGTCGAGAGATGTCTCATGGCGGTGATCGGTGAGGTTGGCGGCTTGTCGCTCCGGCGCGCCCGGAGCCCGCCCTAATCTCCGCCCGGCCTCTTGGGAAGGAAAGGCACCGAGTCGCCCTGCGCGACCATCCACTGCTCGAACTTCTGGTACCGCTGCCAGTAGCTGTCAGGCGGCGACCTGCGCCAGAAGACGCCCTCGATGGGAAGCAGATACGAGTCGTCGGGATCGTCCGCGAGCGGGCCGAACACCGCGCGTCCGCCCGCGTGCTCCACCGGCTCCGGGGTGCGGAAGAGCCACTGGGCGACCGCGATGGTCGTGTCCGGGCCAATGACCAGCGTGCCTTCCATCGACGGGTGGTCGTCGTCGCGCGCGCAGAACACCAGCGTCACGCTCCCGTCGTCATCGGGTTCGTCGGACCTGTCGAACAGGAAGCGATGCCGGTCGCCGAAGAACTCTCCCGAGAAGTGCGGGGCGAAATCCGCCTCCAGCGGAGGATAGACCCAGGACGTGTACGACTGCTCGGGCGTGGATCTCCGGATCTGGTACGCGTACCCCTCGCGCTCGATGCGCCGCCGCCAACTGAAGCGGAGCAGGGAAGAGGAGCCGCGCTGAGCCACGGCCTCGCCCGCGGCCTGCACCGTTCCCACCTCGCCCTCCGGCAGGATGGACTCCACGGACGCCAGATAGGTGGCCACTCCCAGAGTGTCCAGACCCTGGTTGTAGCGCGCGGCGGCGTACTCCCACAGGCGGCGGGCTTCGCGATCCTCCCCGCCGGCGCAACGGGCCCGTTCCGCATCCACGATCAACTCGGGAAGCGGAATGGGTTCGCGGGTGAGGCGGATCTCGTAGGCGTCGACGCCATCCTCGATCTGGACCACCTCGGGATGGTATCCGAGCTGTCCCGCGTACAGGGCGCGAATCCGTCCCGTCATTTCCGCGGGGAACCGAAACGAGCCGTCCTCGTTGGCCAGCCGGCCTCCGATCTTGCGGTCCGCCGCCCACGCTTCGATGGCGGCACCGGCGACGGGGTCGCCCTCCTCGTTCAGGACGTAGCCCGTGATCTGGGCCCGCGCGGGGGACGCGGCGGCGAAGCCGAATATCAGAAGGAAGACTGCGCTCAGCGCGTGGGTGGCTCGGACCCGGGTACGGTGGTCTATCTGCGGTATGCGGCGATGCGGCTGCCGCCGGACGAGTGGGAGCTGGTCGATGGCCATCGGCGGTTCGGACGGGATCGAGACACGTGCTTGCTCTGTCTGTCTAATCGGATGGAGGGGCACAGGTTCCGGTTGCTCGCGCGAGCGGGGCCCTTCCGACGAGGCTCGAGCGAGGGTGCAATCCGCCTTGCGTCATTGCTCTCTGCTCCTTGCCTGCGGTCATCGACGCGTCTAGCGTCGCAACCCGTACACTGTGGACGGTTCCTGCGACCCGCTGAACTGGAGGAATTCGATGACAACCGGCGGCACGGCTGCGTTTCGTTCCAGAGCGGCCTGGATTGCGCTTCTGGCCCTGATCCTCACCTCGTGCGGCAGAGCGGAACGGGAGAGGGAGGCGGCGGTCGAGGCGGCGGTGGAGGCGACCAGGGCCGCCACGGTCGCGGAGATCGAGCGAGCCCTGTCACAGGCGCTTTCCCTCACGGAACGGGAGGCGGACCGGGCCAACGGCATCCTCTCTCCCCTCCCGGTAATGACGACGGCACAGGAGAACGCGCTCCGCCGCTTCCTCAACGCGTCGCACGTGGCCCGCGCCCGCGAACTGGGCGTGCGGGTAGCCGACCGCGCGGCCCGGGACTCACTTGTCGCGGCCGGGCGGCTGATTGAGCTCGAGGACAGCACCGCCCACTGGATCGTTCGCCCCGGCACTTCCCCCACGTACATGGTGCCCGAGGTGCCCGCCTTGCTCGAGGAGCTGGGCCGGAGCTTCCAGGAACGCCTCGCGGAGATCGGGCTTCCGCCGTACCGCATCGAGGTCACGAGCGCCCTGCGCACGTCGGAGCGGCAGGCACGGCTGCGGGGCAGGAACCCGAACGCAGCCGCCGGCGTGAGCTCACACGAGTTCGGCACCACCGTGGACCTCTCCTACTCCGCGTTCGCACCCCCGGCCGAGCGGCCACCGGAGATTCTCGCCGGCGTCCCGTCTGAGTTCGCGCCGCACGTCGAGCGGTTCGTCGATCTGGCGCTGGAGTCGGTCTCGGGCCGCAAGTCCCGCGAACTGGGAGCCATCTTCAGCCGGGTGCTCCTGGAGGCGCAGTCCGAGGGGCTGGTCCTCGTGATCTACGAGCGGCAGCAGACGGTGTATCACATCACGGTCGGACGGGCGTTGCCGAATTGAAGCGTCCTGAATTCGGGCATCCGTTCCATCGTCATCGCCGCCTCTGGCGCGCATAATGCCGCGACGCCCCTCACACCTCAGAAGATCCCCTTCGGCATGTGCATGCTGACCAGCATGTGGGGCACGTCCACCGTCTCCGAGATCTTCATGTCGCCGGCGATCGAGCAGAGCACGTAGGCTTCCTCGCGCGTGAGCCCGTGTTCGGCGACCAGGTAGTCGATCATGTAGCGGGTGGCCTTGCGGGCCGCCTCGTCGATGGTGGTGGCGAAGGCGGTCACGGCGTAGAAGTCGTCGCTCTCGTACTGGGGCTCGACCATGCCGCGCGTGTTCTCCATGACCTCGACTTCGAAGACGACGCGCACGGGCGTCTCGATGGCGGAACCGGACACTTCGCCGTCTCCCTGGGCGGCGTGCGCGTCGCCGATGGAGAAAAGCGCACCCTCGACCTGAACCGGGAAGTAGACCGTGGTCCCGGCGATCATGTGGCGGTTGTCCATGTTGCCGCCGTTGGTGCGGGGCGGGATGGTCACGAGCATCGAGTCGGTGTCGGGCGCGACCCCCATGACCCCGGCGAACGGCGCCAGCGGGATCGTGATGTCGTCGTTGAAGGCGACTTCCGTGGCGCCGGGCTCCATCGGGAAGCCCCGGATCCACGGCCCGGTGATCTCGTCGGCCAGGAACCCGAAGCCGGGAAAGATGCCGGCCCATCCCCAGCCCTGGACCTCGATTTCGTGCAGGGTGACGGCGAGGATGTCGCCCGGGCTTGCCCCTTCCACGTAGATGGGCCCGGTGAGGGCATGGATCAGGTCGAAGTCGACGTTGGCCAGGTCCTCGGCGGTCGTGGATTCGGTGATCTGGCCATCGGAGGCCTCCTTGGTGAACACCTCGACGACCGCTCCGGAGGGAACCGTGAGCTGGGGCGGGATCGTGGAACTCCAGCGATTGTGGGAGTTCTCGGGGCCGAGCGTGTACTCGGGCGCCAGCGTCTCCGCGGCCATCGGCGCCTCGCCGGACTGTTCCTCCGCAGGAGGCGCGGCCTGGCAGGCAGCCAGGGCGAGGGGGATGCAGGGGGCAACGGCTGCGGCGCGCCTGAACGAGCGCGAAGTCGGCGTGACGAACATCGGGATGGCTCCTCGGAAGACGGTTGCGACGGGGTCCCGCAGGCTTGGCCGATCTTCCCCGCGGTTGTGATCTTATACTTGATCGACCGTGGACTTCGCGCCATACGCCGCCCGCATGCGCGGCTCCTCACGCCCCCGACGACGGCACATGACCACGAGAATCCCACACCTCCAGCCAGGCGTCGTCTACATCTGGGAGGGGCGGCTGGATGTCCCCGCGGACATCGTGGCCGCTGCCCGCCGGCTCCTCTCCGCGCGCGAACGCAAGCGCGCCAACCGCTTCGTGTACGATCGGCACCGCCGTCGCTACACCGTCGCCCAGGCGCACCTGCGCCGCGTGCTGGGGCAGTTGAACGGCATCCCCCCGGAGACCGTCCGCTTTCACTACGAGGACAAGGGGAAGCCCTTCCTGCCCGGTGGCCCTTCCTTCAACCAGTCGCACTCCGAGGACCGGCTCATGATCGCCGTGGCGGCTTCGGGCCGGCTGGGTGTGGACATCGAGGAAAGGCGCACTGTGCGCCTCGTGCTCGGTATCGCCGACAAGAACTTCGCACGAGACGAGGCGGCTCGCCTGCACGCGGCCCCGGCGGAAGAGCGGCGGCGGCTCTTCTTTCGCATCTGGACCCGCAAGGAGGCGTTTCTGAAGGCGCTGGGTTTCGGCCTCACACACCCGCTAAGGTCTTTCTCCGTGGATCCGACTCCCGGCGCCGCGCAGGGACTGCTGGCGGTCGAGGATCTGCCGGAGGATCCTCGGCGATGGCACATCGGAGGGGTTCCTTGTGCCGCAGGAGCCGAGGCCGCGCTGGCCGTGGACCACGCGGGGGTCACGACCGAGCCGCTGCCCTACGACCCGGACGGGCTCGGATCAATCGAAAATTGAGGAACGCGGGGGGCCGGCCCGCCTGGCGCCGGCCGACCCGCCCGGGATCCCGCTACCAGTGCACTGAGAAGTTGACCATGGCGCCATGTGCCGGACCCGAATCGGGAGCCCACGCGCTGCGGCCGGCCTCGATGTTCGCCGACAAACCCGGGCCGACGGTCAGACGGCCGCCCAGCGGACTGAAGGTAGCCAGAATCAGGGTAGGGAATCGTCTAAAGTCATACAGGGCCGCACGATCTGCGCCTCCTACCCTTGAAGAGCGTCGGCTGTCGTCTCCCTGATTTGGCGGGGAAATCGCCTCAAACTGCGGGAACTCCCGCTCCTATTTCGGACCTGTTTTCAGGGTGTCCGCCAGAGCCGAAGGGACGAGATGCCCCCAGCCCCCGAGGCGCGGCGCACATACCGTTCGTCGGCCGTCACGAACACGCCCCGGAGGCCGAGCGCCACGGCATGGTAGGCCGCGTCGTAGAACGCGACACCGTACCTCACGGACAGGGACACGGCGCGGCCTCTCCAGCTTGCGTCCAGCTTCGCTTCGGTCAGGCCGAAGTCCGCAAGCGATGCGAGCAATTCGGCGGCGTCCTCGGGAAACCGCCTCGCCAGCGTGTTTCCCACCTCGTAGATCCAGAGTTGGGGAACGATCAGATCAAGGGTCCCGGCCGTCGCTTCGTCACGCAGAGCGAGCGCCGCGTCGGTGTCCTGCTCGTCTTCGGCCGGCAGAACCCACTTGAGAAGAACCGATGCGTCCGGCGTGACGATCACGGGAGCCGCCGCTCCCGCTCCTCCCGTATCCACCGGACGATCCGGTCGGTTTCGACGGCGGGCAGCCGAGCGCGCAGCGCATCCATCCGTGCGGAGGCCTCCCGCCTGTTCGAGGTTTCGGACCACTCCCGGATCGCGGCGTTGACGGCGCGGCTTCGGCTACCGCGTGGCAACCGCTCGATCACGCGCCACGCCTCCTCGTCCATCATGATGTTGACACGTCGAGCCACGCTGTTCTCCTCCGAGGGGTTCTCAATGTCTTGTGTAACAGTTACACACTCTCAAGCCCAGGGCAAGTCTCTAACGACTCAGACTACGGCAATCCTGTCGGCCGTGGCGCTGGCTCTCAAGTGCTCCGCCGGATCCCGCTCGGGACGGCCTTGCCGAGCGGGATGGCGTTTGCCCGTGGCGGAAGCCATCGGTTATCTTTTGAGGGTTCGAGAAAGCCGCGCCGCCGGAAGGGAGTTGACAGGGCCATGAGTATTGATTATCGCCGACCGTTAAGAGCCGAGCCGAGCCGAGCCGAGCCGAGCCGAGCCGAGCCGAGCCGAGCCGAGCC